>JBCBTD010000015.1:0-70301 GCA_039818825.1 Pseudomonadota bacterium | reverse complement strand
GGTCGCGCCAACTACCAGAAGTTCGCCGATGTCACCGGTGTCGACTTGGAGCGTTCTCCGGAGCGCGCAACCGACCCTGACGTGGCTGCGACGATCGCGGTCATCGGGATGCGTGAGGGGCGGTTCCGACCCGGCAACACCTTGGCGAAGTACTTCGACGGGACCAAGCGGGACTACGTCCAGGCACGGTTGATCATCAACCGCGACGTGACGTTCACCGATTCGGGCGATCCGACAGGAACGCCGCGCGGCGAACGGATAGGCGCCCGCGCTCGCATCTACACCTCCATTCTGGAGGGTGGCGCGGTTGCTTGAACTGAGTGCTTTGCCGGGTGCCGGTCAGTCGGTCGGCACGAGACGAAAGACCCCGCCGTCGGCCTCGTCGGTGAGCAGGTAGACGTAGTCATCCGGGCCGACGCGGACGTCGCGAATGCGCCCCAACTCGTTCTGCAGCAGGCGCTCTTCGCCAACGATCTCTTCACCTTCAACGTCCAAGCGCACCAGCATCTGGTCGCGCAGTGCGCCGACCAGCAGGTCGCCCTCCCAGTCCGGGAAGGCCGTACCGCGATAGACGGCCAGACCCGAAGGCGCGATCGACGGCACCCAGACGTGTAGCGGTTGAGTCGTCCCCGCCTGCCACGTCCCGACGCCGATCGGCTGCAGGTCGTATCCCGTGCCGAACGTGACCGTCGGCCAGCCGTAATTGGCACCGCTCGCCACGAGGTTGACCTCGTCGCCACCGCGGGGGCCGTGCTCGTGCGCCCACAGTCGTCCGGTGGCCGGATCGACGGCGAGCCCTTGCGCGTTCCGGGTGCCGAACGCGAACAGCTCGGGACGGGCCGCGGCGTCGTCGACGAAGGGGTTGTCCGGCGGCACGCTGCCATCAGGCATGATGCGGACGACGCTGCCGATGAGCGTGGATCGATCCTGGGCCGGGGTCCGCTGGCCGCGGTCGCCGACCGTCACGTAGAGCATGCCGTCGGCCCCGAACGCCAAGCGTGACCCGAAATGGCGGCCGCCGCGGACGAACGGCTCGACGGTGAGCAGAGTCCGAAGGTCGGTCAGGGTCGCGTCGTCGAGGCGACCACGGACGACGCGGGTGGTCATGCCGCCGTCGCCGCGGGCACTGTAGGAGAGGTAGATGAGCCCGTTGCGCACGTGGTCAGGATCGACCGCCACGTCCAACAACCCGCCCTGACCTGTGGCGACGAGGTCGTCCGGTAGCCCCCCGATCGGCGTGCCGAGCTGCTGCTCGGTCGTCAGGCGCCGGAGTCGGCCAGGGCGTTCCGTCACCAGGGCGTCGCCGTTCGGCAGGAACGCCAGGCTCCACGGGTGCTCCAGCCCGGTCGCGACCGTTTCTACTCGAAACCGGTCTTCCGCACGGGCCGGCTGCACCGCCGCCACGCCCACCGCCGCGACGAGCAGCAACCTGCCGAGCCCGGCCCGTGACCATCGCCACATCCCTCGTCTCCCACTTGCGTCGTCGGGACATGGTGCCGAGGGGCCGGGCCAGCAAGGTGACGGTGGCTCAGGCGAGAGACGCGCGGACCTGCTCGACCGTCGCCGCTGGGACTAGGCCGAGTTCGAACGCTGCATCGGCCATTGCCGTGCTCGAACTGGTGAGCACCAACTTGGTACCAGCGAGTGCCAGTTGGTCGTCCAGCGAGCGGATGGCGCGCTGCCGGTCGGACGACCGTGCAAGATCGCGGATCAGGACGGCGGCGACACGCCCAGGGAATTCGGCGACGATGCCGGCGTAGATCTCCGCATCCCGCTGGCCACTGTCGCCGATCAGGACCACCGGTGGATCGGTCGCCACCCGCAGCAGCTGGCGGATCAGCTCGGTTTTGTGTTCCGGGTCGTGCCTGGCGAAGGGGTGATACCAGCGGACACCCCATTCGCGCAGAAACAGTATGGCATCGCGTGGCAGGCGCTGCAGACGGAAGAACGCGTCCAACGTCTCGTAGATCGTCCAAGGTGCCCGCGAGACGAACACCAGCGGATTGCGGTCGGTGCCCTCCGGACCGCGATGCAGGCCGCGGAGCAGCGCCGCCAGCCCCGGCACGGGCAAGCGGCTGGCCGGGCCGGTGAAGAACAGTCGCCACAGCATCACCAGACGGTTGGCGACGCCCGTCTCCACCACGGTGTCGTCGATGTCGCTGATCACCAGGCAGCGACACGACGGTGCGTGGACGTAGACGCGCGCCACCGCGCGGGTGCTCGCTTCCGCGCGCAACGAAAGCTGGACGCTCTGCCATCCGGGCTGCCCAGCCGGTTCGCTGCACGTCGACGCCAAATCGATGCAGAAATAGCCGTCGCGGTCGGTCACCCCTTCGGCACCGGCGTCGCCCAAGCGGGCGTCGACGATCATGCCCGGCACGCCGCGACGGAACAGCCGGCGGCCGACGTCGAGCAGGTCGCGGGCAAAGCGGTCGCGAACCACGACGGTTCCCGGCTGCCGCAACACCCGCCCCATGAGGAAGAGCCGCGTCGACGAGCCGAATCCCCGATAGGGTTGGATGACCAGAACACGCTCGCGCCGAGCGCGGCGCACCGGCCGCGCCAGCAGCCAGACGACGTTGCGGACCCGATAGCCGGTGCGGTGCAGCCAGGAACGGGCGGGCGGCTTGGGCGATGACGCGGCGGAGACGCGGGGCGATGGGTCGGCCAAGGGCATCCGCGTCTTCGTCGGTCCAAGTCTTTCGACGGGCGGGACGCATCTCGCGTACGCCTGTCGATGGTTTCGCAAGCGGCTAAACCACGATCATCCGAGTGCGGCAACCCGCCAAAGCCGCCCGGCCCTCGTCCAGCGCTGTTCGTGCACGTTTAGCCGCAAGCTGTGCGCGAGTTTTAGTGTCTGGTTTCCGCATTTGTTCACTTAGTGTTCACTAAGCGATCGTTTACCGATCGGCAGCAACGTGGCCGCGTCGGTGCTCGCCGACAACATAACACTTTCATGAAAGGTGCAAGTCATGAACCGCAATTTAGCGCGATGGCGCATCGCACAACGGCTGACGATCGGGTTCGGTGCGGTGCTCACGCTGTTGACGATGACCGCCTTGGCCGCGAGCCTCGGCCTCGTCAGCGCCCTCACCACCTTCCAAGATTACAGAGCGATCGCTCGCGACACCAATCTGATCGGTCGTCTCCAGGCCAACATGCTCGAGGCGAGGGTCGGCGTGAAGAGTTTCGTGATCGCCGGCAACGACGGCGCTGCCGCGACGGTCCAAGAGCGATTGGCGAAGACCCGCGAGTTCGTCGCCAGGGCGCAAGCGGAGATCGGCGATCCCGAACGGGCGAAAGCGGTCGACGAGATCGACGAGAGCGTCGCCCGCTACGGCACGGCGTTCGCCGAGTTGGTCGTCCTTCGCAAGGATGACTTGCGCCTCGAAGGCGAACTGGTGGCACTCGGCGGTGATGTCACGGACGCGCTCAAGGGGATCATGCAAGTCGGCGCCGGCGATATGACCGCCGCCTCCGGTGTCGTCGCCGCGCTCGCGACCCTCTTGGAGACGCGACTTGCGGTGCAGAAGTACTTGACCTATCGGCAGCCGGCGATCGTGCGCCTGGCCCAAGACCTCAGCGCCGACGCGCTGGAGGCGTCTCGTGGGTTGTTGGCCGGGCTCGGAAGCGTTGAAGCCCGCGATCTCGCGAGCCAGGCGATCGACGGGATCGTAGCCTACAGGGATACGCTGGAGCAGATGGCTGCGATCGTCGAGCGCGAGGACGCGATCGTCGATCAGGGTCTGGACATCATCGGTCCTCGCATCGCCGACCTGGTCGAATCGGTCAAGTTGGACGTGAAGAACGAGCAAGACTTGCTCGGCCCGCGTGCGGTCGCGGGCGTGTGGACGGCGCTCGTCGTCGCGCTCCTCGTCGCCTCGGCGAGCCTCGCACTCGGCATCGTCATGTCTCGGGCACTCGCCCGCAGCATCGCCGAACCGATGGGCAAAATGACCGAGGCAATGGATGCTTTGGCCCACGACCGGCTGGAAACGGAGGTGCCTTGCGGAGACCTCGACGACGAGCTCGGCGACATGTCCCGAGCCGTCCAGGTGTTCAAGGACAACGCGGTCGAACGCCGGCGCCTGGAGACGGAGCGGGCCGAGCGCGTCAAACACATGGACGACGCCATAGCCCGCTTCGATCATGAGGTGCGCAACGCTCTCGGCATGGTCGGCAACGCGACCGAGCAGCTCGATGCTGCCGCAGGCTCGATGGTTTCTGCCGCCGGCCAGGCATCGAGCAATGTCCAGGCGGTGGCGGCGGCCGCCGAACAAATGTCGGCGTCGGTGAGCGACATCTCCCATCAGGCCGGCAACTCGCGCGACGTTGCCGACGAAGCGGTCCGCACCGTCGACGCAGCGTCCAGGGTCGTCGTCGACCTGAACGAAACCGCTCAACAGATCACCGGCATCGTCGATCTGATCACCGATATCGCCGCCCAGACCAACCTGCTCGCGCTCAACGCCACCATCGAGGCCGCCAGAGCCGGGGACATGGGTCGCGGCTTCGCGGTGGTCGCGCACGAGGTGAAGGCGCTCGCCGCTCGGACGGGCCAAGCCACGGCGGAGATTTCCGGCAAGATCGAAGGCATTCGCCGAGGCAGCGACCAGACCGTGCAAATGATCGGGCAGATCAACGGTGTGATGTCCAGAATCGACGAGATAGCGACGACGATCGCCGGTGCCGTCGAAGAGCAGACGGCCACGACCGCAGCCATTGCGCGGAACGCGCAGGAAGCGGCGCAAGGCACCGAAGACGTGGTCGAGACGATCCGCGGTGCGGGTGACGGTGGGACCAATGCGGGCCGAGTCAGCATGAGCGGTGCATCGCGGGAACTGAGTGAGCAGGCTGCCCAGCTCAGAGCCCGGGTACATGGATTCCTCGACGAGATTCGCGCCGCTTGACACGCGTCGGGTGTCGAAGGCGTGCCGCCGCCGCTCGTCTGGCGGCGGCATCGCTTCGTCTGCGGGTGGTCGGTCGGGTGCGTTCTGAGCTCAGAGCCCGCGAACGGCGACGGCTAGCGCCTGCAATAGCTCGGCAGCGGCAACGCGCGGCCGGCGCTCGTCTCCAGACCGGCGTAGCGGCCGCCGCTGTAGCGTGTGCAGTCGCGGCCGAGACCTGCGCTGACCAGCGCCGCGGCAACGTCCTCGCTGCCGTGGACGAAACAGCGAGCGACCAACCTACGGTAGGATCTTTGGCCATCCGAGACGCACCGAACGGTCTCGTCTCGGACGAGTTGCTCGACGAATGCCCTAGCGACCTCACCGGCCGGCTCCGTCAACTCCGGCGCATGCAAGCCCTCGATGCGGATCCGTTCGCCGGCCACCTCCAAAGTGTCACCGTCGATGACTCGAGCCCGACCCTCGACGGTTTGGGCGGATGCCGCGGCAGCGACCAAGCCGGCGATGGCGAAGGTCAGAACGATGAGTACCCAGCGTCCAGGTTCCATGGCGAGGCTCCCGATGGCTGTGAATGGGAACACAGCATCGCCTCGCGCAGAAGTAGAATCTACTGTAAGTTGATCGCAGTTGCATGGCCCGCGGTTCGCGCGAGGTGTCGCTGATGGCGGCGTTCCTGGCGCGGCCGTTCAGCGGTGCGGTGTCACGGGTTCCCGGTTTCACGCAGGCTGGTGATGACCCGCTGCATCAAATCGACGAGCGTTGCGCGCTCTGCTCCGGAGAGGGGCCGGAGCGCGGCGGCATTCTGTGCATCTGCAGCGGCGATCGCTGGCGCTTCCAGAGCTTTGGCCCGCGGGGACAGCCAAACGCGTTGGGCGCGACCATCGGTCGGGTGCGGCCTTCGTTCGACGAGGCCGTCTCGTTCCATTCGCGCGAGGGTGTTGGCCATCGTCGCTTGTTCGATGTCGAGCCGGGCAACGAGCTCCTTCTGCGTCAGGCCGTCTTCGCTCCAGAGTTCGAGCAGCGCCGGGAACTGACCGGGTAACAGGCCAAGCGGCTTGATGCGGTCTGCCAAGCCTTGAGCAAACAGCCGCGCCATGTGGTTGGTCAGGTATCCCGCTGATTCGGACTTCTCGAACATCGCCCGATCGAGATGTGTTGTACAGCATGCTATGCAATATTATATAGCATACTATCTAAAATGGAGACGGATGATGATGAGTCCAGCCTGGTCTGCTGCCGCCTTTGCTCAGCGCACGGAGGCGCGCGCCGCGGGGCGCCGGCGCCGGCTTCGTCGCTTCCACGCGGCTGCCGGCGTCGTTGCCCTCTTGATCATCGCTTCGTTCTGGTCGGCGACCGTGGTGGTCGAGAGCTTCGGCGATCGAGCTGCGGTCATCGCCGTCAAGACCGTGATCCCCTGGGGGTTCCTCGTGCTGGTGCCGGCGCTGGCCTTTGCGGGCCTCACGGGCCGGGCTCTCGGCACCGCGCCGGCGTCGGCCGTCGTGCGGCGCAAGAGCAGGCGAATGGCTTTCGCCGCCGCCAACGGCTTGTTCGTGCTCGTGCCGGCAGCCCTGTTTCTCGCAGCCAAGGCCAGCGCCGGTGCCTTGGACGATGCCTTCTACGTCGTCCAGGGATTGGAACTGATCGCGGGCGGCGCCAACGTCGTTCTGCTCACGCTCAACCTCACTGCCGGTCTGCGCATGGCGGCCGCGCGGCGGCAGGTGATGGAGCGGCGGCGATGAGCGCCGGTCGGGGAATGCGCTCGGCGCTGCCGATCCTGGCTGCGGGCCTCGTCGTGGCCTGCGGCGCGCCACATCTGCAAACCGTGCGCATGGCGAAGGCGCGGCTGATCGGCCAGCCGGAGGCGGTCCTCGCCGCTTGCATCGGTGAGCCGTTCGAGATCGTCCCCGGCGACCGCCCTGGAACGGAGGTCCGGCGCTACGCCTCGGCCCAAGCGGTCGATGCCTATGGACGTCGCCTCGCCACGCCGAGACCTTCCGCGGCGGCCATCCAACGCGCTTGCGTGTTCGACGTCGAACTCGCGGGCGGCCGCATCGTCGAGGTCAGGAGCGAGAACCGCGCCGGCTGGGGCTTCGGTTCGATCGCCCGGTGCTCCCGCGTCGTCCAAAAATGCGCCAGCCGCAGCGGTGACGTCGAGTAACTACGAGCGATGTCGGTCCGACGCCATGGGCTACGCGCGCGTCAGGGTGTCGGTGCCGCGGCGCGAGCCGGCACCAAGCCGGTCAGATGGGCGACGTTCTTGAAAAAGATCCGCACGTGGGCGAGCGGTTTCGCCTTGACCAACTCCTTGTTCATGTAGGCGTCGAAGGTCAGTTCCTGGACGTCCTTGTCGCGGCAGATCGCAACGAAGCGTTCGCGACGGTCGTCGTTGACGTACCAGTAGTGCTGCATCATCCCGAGGATCCAGAAGACACCGCCGTGGGTCGACATGAACCGCTTGCGGGCCCGGGCAAGGGCGCGGCCGTCGTTGGTCGAGAGGCAGGTGTCTGCCGCCTCGGCCGCGAGGCGGCCGCCAAGCATCGCGTAGAAGATGCCTTCGCCGGAAGCCGGTGCGACGACCCCTGCGGCGTCGCCGGCGAGGACCACGTCGCGGCCGTTGTCCCAGCGGCTGAGCGGTTTCAGCGGAATGGGGGCGCCTTCGTGGCGCACCAGGGCCGCGTCGCCCAAGCCTGCGGCGTCACGGAGCCGGCCGACCGCGGCGCGGAGCGAGAAGCCCTTGTTGGCACTGCCCGTGCCGACGCTCACGGTGTCGCCATGCGGGAACACCCAGCCGTAGAAGTCGGGAGACAGATCGCCGCGGTAGACGACGTCGCAGCGCGTCGGGTCGTAGTCGCTCAGGCCGTTGCGCGGTGCTTCCAGTATCTCGTGATAGGCGAAGACGAACGGTGTGCGATCGCCGTTGGCGACGGCCTGGCGCGCGACCGCCGAATTGGCGCCATCGGCACCGACGACGACGCGGCCGCGCACCCGCTCGAGCGGATGGTCGTTGTGGCCTTGACCGGGATGGTAGACGACGACCGCGGTGCCGTCGTCATCCCGTTCCAGGCGTTCGAAGGTTCCAGTCATTCGTTGGGCGCCGACACCAGCCGCGCGTTCGCGCAACCATTCATCGAAGACGGCACGGTCGACCATCCCGACGAAGCCGCCTTCGATCGGAATGTCCACCGCTTGCGCCGTCGGCGAGACGATCCGCGCGGTGCTGATCTTGGCGACCAGCAGGTCATCGGGAATCGCGAACTCCTGAATGGCCCTCGGCGGGATCGCCCCGCCGCACGGCTTGATCCGGCCCGCGCGGTCGAGAAGCAGGACGCTGCGGCCCGCCAATGCGGCCTCGCAGGCAGCCGTGGCGCCCGCAGGGCCGCCGCCGACCACGATGACGTCGAAGGTTTCGCTCATCATGGTTGTCCTCATCGCGCGATGGTTGCCGTGGCAACGTCGCCGCCCGGCGGCGTCGTCACAGGAGTGATCGCAGCCCGGCCGACCCAAAGGGCGAGCCACGCAGCCACCAGGAACAAGAGCGCTTCGGCCACGAAGACGGACGCATAGGCCGGCACCGGCGCGCCGAACACGGCCCGCAGGACGTCGACCGCAACCGTCCCGAGAAACCCGCCGATGGCCAGCGATACCGCCTGGGCCGCCCCCCAGACACCCATGCGGGTACCTTCGCGTTGCTTCTGGCCGGCGCCGGCGAGGCTCATCATCGAACCGATCGCCGCGACCGCGAACACGCCGTTGGCGAAGCCGAGCACGAAGACGGCGCGCTCGATCGGCCAACCAACGCCTTCGAAGCCGCCGGCTGCCAAGGTGATCAGCACCAGGGCTGAACCGATGCAACCGACCGCTGCCGTCCGTCGCAACCAGCTGTCCTTGCCCTTGCCGAAACGAGAGCCGAGGAGAGCGACCGTCAACATGCCGACGAGCACGCCGCCGTGCTGGTTCGACGTCAAGCTCGTCGATTCGCCTGGGGTCAGGCCGAAGACCAGCCCGGCATAGGGCTCCAGGATCAGATCCTGCGTGCTGTAAGCCAGCATCGAGACGAAGACGAAGATCGTGAACCGAAACGCTCGGGGTTCGGTCAGCACGTCGCGAAGCGCGCCCGCGAACGTCGCTGTCCCGGCCTCTGCGACCGGCACCCGAGGCGTGCCTTCCAGCCGCCACATCGCCGCCACGCTCAACAACACCGCCGCGACCGCGATGACCGTGGTCACCGCGACGAGACGGCTCGAGGAGTAGGGGTCGAGCATCGCGCCGGCACTTGCCGCCGTCACGACAAAGCCGAAGATCAGCATCACCCAAACGATGGTCGCTGCGGCGGCCCGCCGTTCCGGCATGACGTGGGTCGCGAGCAGCGCCAACACGGACGTGCCCGCCGAGGCGCCGCCAAGGCCGATCAACAGATACCCGACGACGGCCAGCGCCAACCCCGAACCCGTGGCTCGTTCGGCCCAGGCAATCGCGAGCGCCGCCAGGACGACACCCAGCGCCATGGTAGCGATGCCACCGACGATCCATGGCGTTCGTCGGCCGCCCCTATCGGAGCCATAGCCGAAGCGCGGGCGGGAAAGTTGGATGAGCTCGCGGAGCGTGACCAGCGCACCTGGTACTATCGCTGCGAACGCCAGCTCGACGACCATGATCCGGTTGAACGCTGACGTCGTCAGGACGACGATCCCGCCGAGCGCCAGCTGGACCAGCCCGAGGCGGACGATCCCGACCCAGCCCAGTGGATGCGCCGCGCTCAACTGCCGGCGCCCGCGCCGAGCGCCAGCGCCGTCGCCATCATGCCGCTGACGTAGAGGCTGGTTCCGGTGGCGTTGTACCACGGTGCCCGCTCGCGCGGTGCCTGCAGCAGGCGGAACATGAGCGCGACCTGCACCGCAACGACCGCAGCCACGACCAAGGCGTGGAGCGGGAAGCCCCAGGCGACCAACAGCGCCACGACGACGAGCTGCGGCACCGCCATCATCACGCAGGCGACACGCCCGGCTCGCTCGGGTCCGAGCCGCGCCGGCAGCGAGCCGATCCCGGTACGGCGGTCACCGTCGATCGACTTGAAGTCGTTGAGCGTCATGATGCCGTGGGCGCCGAAGCTGTAGAGCAGAGCGGCTGCTACGACCGGCCAAGGTGGCAGTCCAGCCAGCATCACCGCCGCGCCGGTGAACCACGGTACTCCTTCATAGCAAATCGCCACCGCGCTGTTGCCCCACCAGCCGTTACGCTTGAGCCTCAAAGGCGGTGCGCTGTAGGCCCAAGCGAGCAGCAGGGCGATGACCGCGGCGCCGAAACCCCAGGCGCCAAGGGTCGTGGCGACCAGGAGCGACAAAGCGGTCCAGACGATCGCGATGAGCAATCCCCAACGGCCGGGGATGCGACCCGATGGGATTGGCCGGCCCGGCTCGTTGATCGCGTCGACGTGGCGGTCGTACCAGTCGTTGACCGCCTGGCTGGTCCCACAAACCATCGGTCCCGCAAGCAGGATACCGAACGCCAGAGCGGTCCACCGCTCGCCCAGCGGCACGCCGGCCGAGACGACGCCGCAACCGAACGCCCACATCGGTGCGAACCAGGTGATCGGCTTGAGCAGTTCGGCGACTGCGGCGGGGGCCGGCCAGGAGGTGTCGACCAGCTCAGCCCTCACCAGCGCTGTCCTCGGTCGTCGCCTCCATCAGCCCGTACCGCCGGAGCTTCACGTACAGGCTCTGGCGGCTCAGGCCGAGCATTTCGGCTGCCGAGGCGCGGTTGTCGTTGGTCATCTCCAGAGCGGCCTCGATGTACAAACGCTCGATCATGTCGGTCGTCTCGCGGACGAGGTCCTTCAACGAGACACGCCCGACCAGTTCGGTAAGCTGTTCCACGGAGTGCGGAAGCTCGACCTTTCGGGCCTCTGGTGTGAGCCGGCGGCCGACGTTGCGGATGGCGAAGCCGAAACAGGGTGGGCCGCCGTCGATCAACGAGACCGCCGACACTTCGACGTCGATCGCGCTGCCGAACTCGCCGTGCAAGCGGGTCGAGAAGAGCCGCACGGTGCCGCGTTCTTTGAGGTTGGCGACCAGCACGTCGACGTCGACACCACGGCGACCGAGCCACCGATCGAGCGGTTCGCCTCGGGCTTGCTCTTCGGTGGTGAGCTGTGCGAGGTCGAGGAACGCCGCGTTGGCGGCGAGAACCCGTCCGTCGGTGCTGGTCAGCACGAAGCCGTCGGGGCCCAATTCCAGGATCCGCAAGAGCTTTGCCTTGAGCGGCGCCAACGCCGGCGCGCCGCCACCGGTCTCCGTCGGCGCCATCCGGACGAGGAACAAGGATGCGCTGTCGAGCCGGAAGAGTGCCGCCGACACGATCACCTCGCCACCGCCGTCCGACCAGATGGCCCGGCCTTCGTCGGACCGGCCCGTTGCTCGGACATTGGCCAGCAGCGTTCGCAGCACCTTGGTGCTGTCGTCGTCGAAGCCCTCCGGAAATGGCCGCCCCCCCAGGCCCGACGCCGGAGAGCCGTGCAGCCGTTCTGCGGTCGGATTGGAGTCGACGATCCGGTTGCTCGCGGCGTCGATGACCAGGAGAGCCTCGCCCGACATCTGGAACAGCAACCGATAGCGGGTCTCGGCGTGACGGAGGCGCGCGTAGTCGCGCTCCATCGCCTGCTGGGCATCGACCAGGCGCTGTTGCAGCGACGCGACGGCCTTCAGACTCCGGCCAATGGCGACCAACCGCCCCTTTTGGCCGAGGTCGACCGCCACGTAGAGGATGGGCACGTCTGGGCCACCGGCGGCGGGGTGGTTGACTTGACGCCAGTGCGGCTCGGCTTTGGCCGCGGCGTCCTGCATGAGCGCTAGCAGCTTCGGCCGGCTCTCGACGGTCACGGTTTCGGTCCATCGACGTCCGAGCCAACCACGGCAGCCCTCGAAGGCGGGCTCCTCCGTGTCGAACGCGAGATCGCGGATCACCCCTTCGCCATCGATGACGAGCGCGATGTCGCCGGCGGCGGCAACCACCGATGACGCGACCTCGGCCTCGAGCGACCCCAAGCCATCTCTCGGGGTACGGAAGTGCTTCACGGGAACTCGAACCCTCCATCAGGCACGAAACTAGAGGCGTCGTCACTCCCTGGTCGTTGGCTCGTCAGTGTTGGGTTGCCCAGCGGGCAGCGATACGGACTGCCGCAAGGCCATCGGCGGCCGTGCCATCCGCACCGACGGTGGCCGCGAGGGTAGCGTTGCCGGCGACCACCGGTCCGCCGACCAGGATGCCGATCTTCGGATTACACGACGTCTCGCGCGCCGCTTCGATCGTCGCACGAAGGAGCTCGACGTCGCGTTCGGCGCCGAGCGAAAAGCCGGCGATCGCGAACCACTGCTCGTGAACCAGCTTCGCAACTTCGGCGGGTGACGACACCGCGCCGATCGTGACGTTCCAGCCGGCTCGCGCCAGAAAACTCGCCACCACCGCGACACCGAGCCCGTGCTGGTCGCCGGGCGCCGGGAGCAGCAACGCGTGCGGCTGTCGGTCGCTGGCAGCGGTGGGAGGCTCCAAGCGCTCGCACCGATGCAACACCTGTTGAATGCGCCCGGCAGCGATGGTGACCGCAACGAAGTCGGCTTGATCCGATTCCCACAGGCGGCCGAGACGATGGGCCGCAGGCTCGAACAGCCGGATGCAGAGAGACTCGGTCGTCGCCCCCTGGTCCATGAGCTCCCGAACGATTCCGAAGGCACTTTCGCCCTCGTCACTCATGAGATGGTCGACGAAGGCGACGACGGTCGTGTCGGAAACCGCCTGCGCCGGCCGGCGCGCTTCGGCGCCGAAGTTGTCCATGAGATTGGGGATCACCGTTTCGGCCAACGTGCGGGCGACGATTGCCGTCGCCGCTCCAGGCGGCTCGGCGGCAACCTCGGTGGTGCCGTTGAGGGTGCCAAAGGACCGTCTCGCCGGTATCGGTCCGACGATCGACGACGTGTAGCGCCGCATCCCCGCCATGGTGCCCCGTCCCTGCCAGCGAAGAGGGACAAGATGATCGCCAAATCCGATGGCCTCAAGCCGACCATAGGGCGGATGCACGACCCCGGGAGCGCCGCGGGACAGGATTCCGTTGCGAGCCTGAGCAGAACTTCCGGTCGAAACCACGGAATGCACGTCCAAATCCGCTTCCGGCAGGGTTGCTGCGCCGACGTCACGCCTCGGCAACGATCGATTGGAACGTCGTTCGCCTGTGTTGTCAATCCAGACTGACGTAAGGTATAACTGACAGCGACATTGGTCCGCTACGCGGACTGAAGCCCAGCAGATGCTTGGCTGTCAGGCTGACCTGACGTTTAGCGAAATTGACAGCTTGGCGGGTCGGTGCCTAGGCTCGATCCGTGCGTGTCCATCTATGGACGGGGAGGCGTGTCGTGCACCGTCGCGGAAAGCGACCTCAGCCCATCCGATCACTCTACACACCGGCGGAAAAAGCGAGGCGCGACGCGTCGCCTTGGACCGTCGTCCAGGGTGTGTTGGCGCCGTTCCAGTTCCTGGTGTTCCTGGTCAGCTTGGTGCTGGTGTTGCGCTTCCTCGCCACGGGCGAGGGGTACGCAGCGGCCACGGCGTCGATCGTGTTCAAGACCTTGGTCCTGTACGCGATCATGGTCACCGGTTCGATCTGGGAGAAGGTGGTGTTCGGGCGCTGGTTGTTCGCACCGGCGTTCTTCTGGGAGGACGTGTTCAGCATGCTCGTGCTGGCACTCCACACGGCCTACCTAGCCGCGCTTTTCGGTGGCTGGGCCGATGCCCAAGGCCTGATGCTGCTCGCGCTCGCGGCCTATGCGACCTATGCGATCAACGCCACGCAGTTCTTGTTGAAGTTGCGCGCCGCACGACTGCAGGGTGCGCTCGACGGCGCAATCGGAGCCGCGTCTTGACGGCCGCCGCGTTCGGCTGTGCGGAGCCTGCCGTCCGCTACGAACGCGGCCAACACGAGGTGTTCTGCGGGTTGACCAGCATCGTCTGGCTGCACCGCAAGATCCAGGACGCCTTCTTCCTCGTCGTCGGATCGCGAACCTGCGCTCATCTGATCCAGTCCGCGGCCGGCGTGATGATCTTCGCCGAACCACGTTTCGCGACGGCGATCATGGAAGAACGCGATCTGGCTGGGATGGCTGATCTCGACGACGAACTTGACCGCGTGGTGACTAGGTTGCTGGAGCGTCGCCCCGACATCCGGCTTCTGTTTCTCGTCGGCTCGTGCCCGTCCGAAGTCATCAAGCTCGACCTGCCGCGTGCGGCCGAGCGCCTGTCCCAGACCTTCGCCCAGCGCTGTCGGGTGTTGAGCTATTCGGGCAGCGGCATCGAGACGACCTTCACGCAAGGCGAGGACCAGTGCTTGGCGGCGCTCGTCCGCGCCGCGCCGACCAGCAACGGCAGCGAACCGGAACTCCTCGTGGTTGGCGCGCTTGCCGACGTCGTCGAAGACCAGTTCCGGCGCACGTTCGCCGAGCTCGGGATCGCGTCGGTCCAGTTCCTGCCGGCGCGTCGGTCCGACGATCTGCCGCCGATCGGGCCGGGCACCCGCTATCTCCTGGCGCAGCCGTTCCTCGCCGAGACCGCGCGCGCGCTGGAAAAGTGCGGTGCCCAACGCATCGTGGCGCCCTTTCCACTGGGTGGCGAGGGCACGGCGGCATGGTTCGAGGCGGCAAGCGATGCTTTCGCCGTGCCGAACTCACAGGTGCGTCGTGTGACCCGCGCCGGCATGGAGCGCGCGCTCCGTTCGATCGCGCGTCATCGTCCAGCGCTGGTCGGCAAGCGGATCTTCTTCTTCCCCGACAGCCAGTTGGAGGTTCCGCTGGCACGCTTCGCGGCGCGCGAGCTTGGCATGGACCTGGTCGAGGTTGGCTCGCCGTACCTGCACCGCGAGCACCTTGCGATGGAGCTCGATCGCCTGCCCGAGGCCACGGCGCTCAGTGAGGGTCAGGACGTGGAGCGCCAGCTCGATCGGTGCTTGGCCGCCCGTCCGGACCTCGTCGTCTGCGGGTTGGGCCTTGCCAATCCGCTGGAGGCCCAGGGGCTGACGACGAAATGGTCGATTGAGCTGTTGTTCACCCCGATCCAGGGTTTCGATCAAGCAGGCGACCTCGCCGAACTCTTCGCTCGGCCGCTCGACCGGCGTACGCGGTTGGAGGTCTGAGGACATGCAGCTGACGGTCTGGACCTACGAGGGACCACCGCATGTCGGCGCGATGCGCATCGCGACCGCGATGGAAGGCGTGCACTACGTTCTCCACGCTCCGCAGGGCGACACCTACGCTGATCTGCTGTTCACCATGATCGAGCGCCGCGACCGTCGGCCACCGGTCACCTACACGACCTTCCAGGCCCGCGACCTCGGCAGTGACACGGCCGAGCTCTTCAAGAACTCAGCGCGTGAAGCGTTCGAGCGGTTCGAGCCGGAAGCTCTCTTGGTCGGCGCATCCTGCACTGCGGAACTGATCCAGGATGACCCGGGCGGGCTGGCACTGGCGCTCGACCTGCCAGTGCCGGTCGTGCCGCTGGAGCTGCCGGCTTATCAACGCAAGGAGAATTGGGGCGCCGCCGAGACGTTCTATCGACTGGTCCGCGCGTTCGTCACGGCCGAGGCGCGCCCGGCTCCAAGGGCCGGGCGTCGGCCCTCGTGCAACCTGTTGGGGCCGACCGCGCTGGGCTTTCGGCATCGCGACGACACCAAAGAGATCCGCGGTCTGCTCGACGATCTCGGGATCGACGTCAACGTCGTGGCGCCGGCCGGCGCCCGGCCTGCCGACATCGCCCGCATCGCCGATGCCGACTTCAACGTCGTCCTCTACCCGGAGATCGCCGACACCGCCGCCAAGTGGTTGCAGCGGACCTTGGGTCAGCCGTTCGTCAACACCGTCCCGATCGGCGTGACCGGGACCCGAGCGTTCGTCGCCGAAGTGGCGGAGCTTGCGGGTGTCGATGCGGCGCGGGTTCTCGACCATGAGGCGTCGCGACTGCCCTGGTACTCGCGTTCGGTCGACTCGACGTACCTGACCGGCAAGCGTGTGTTCGTGTTCGGCGACGCCACTCACGCCATTGCTGCGGCCCGGGTCGCCAAACGCGAGATGGGCTTCGAGGTCGTCGGCCTCGGCACTTACAGCCGTGAGTTCGCCCGCGAGGTGCGCGCGGCTGCCGCCGAGTACGGCATCGAGGCGCTGATCACCGATGACTATCTGGACGTCGAGGCGCAGGTCGCGGAATTGCAGCCAGACTTGGTGCTCGGCACGCAAATGGAGCGCCACGTCGCCAAGCGCCTGGGCATTCCTTGTGCGGTCATCTCGGCACCGATCCACGTCCAGGACTTCCCAGCCCGCTACGCGCCGCAGATGGGTTTCGAGGGCGCCAACGTGCTCTTCGACACCTGGGTGCAACCCCTGATGATGGGTTTGGAAGAGCATCTCTTGCAGATGTTCAAGGACGACTTCGAGTTCCACCCGGAAGCGCCGGCCTCGCATCTCGGACACGCCGCTACCGCGCGCGCGCCGGCGAACGATGCCCACGCTGTCGTTGCGTGGTCGAGCAACGCGGAGCGTGAACTCCGGAAGATACCGTTCTTCGTGCGGAACCGGGCCCGCGGAAACACCGAGCGCTACGCGAAAGAACGTGGGCTCGCCACCATCACTGTCGAGACACTGTACGATGCCAAAGCCCACTTCGGCCGCTGACCGTGTGGCCGGGCGCGTGCCCGTCCGCGTCGTCGTCATTACGCTCGACAGCCACCTTGCCGGCGCCGTCGAACGCACCCGCATGCGCCTCCAACCGATCCTGCCCGGGCTCGAACTGAGCTTCCACGCCGCCTCCGACTGGTCCGACGACGAAGAGGCTTTGGAGCGTTGCCGCAGCGACATCGACCGTGCCGACATCCTGTTCGTCTCGATGCTGTTCATGGACGACCACATCCAGGCGGTGCTGCCGAATCTGGTTGCCCGACGCGACGCTTGCGACGCGCTGGTCGTGTGCATCTCCGCCGGCGAGGTCATCAAGCTGACCCGGATGGGTCGGTTTGCCATGGACCGCTCCGACAGCGGTCCTTTGGCGCTCCTCAAGCGCCTCCGCGGCAGCAAGAAGGCCGGTGCCAGTTCCGGCGCCAAGCAGATGGCCATGCTGAAGCGGTTGCCGAAGATCTTGCGCTTCATCCCCGGCACGGCCCAGGACGTACGCGCGTATTTCTTGTCGATGCAGTACTTCCTGTCCGGCTCGGACGAGAACATCGAGAACCTGATCCGATTTCTGGTCGACCGCTACGCCGACGGCGATCGGCGAGGCCTGCGTGGCCAGATCAAGGCCGCGCTCCCGGCGGAGTATCCCGATGTCGGCGTCTATCATCCGCGGCTGAAAGGCCGGTTCGCCGAGCGTGTCGATCGGCTCCCGCGACCCGCAGGCGCCTGCCGCGGAACCGTCGGCCTCCTGGTGATGCGCTCCTACGTGCTCGCCGGCGACACCGGCCACTACGATGGTGTCATTGCCGCACTCGAACGGCGCGGCCTCGCCGTGATCCCGGCCTTTGCCAGCGGTCTCGACCAGCGTCCGGTAGTCGAGCGCTATTTCACCGAGGACGGTCGAACGGTCGTCGACGCCGTCCTCTCGCTCACGGGCTTCTCGCTGGTCGGCGGTCCAGCGTTCAACGACGCCGCAGCGGCTGCCGCGACGCTGTGCGAACTGGACGTTCCCTATCTCGCTGCCCAGGCCGTCGAGTTCCAGAATCTGGAGCAGTGGCACGTCAACGAACGCGGCTTGTTGCCGGTCGAGGCGACCATGATGGTTGCGATCCCGGAACTCGACGGCGCTACCGGGCCGGTCGTGTTCGGCGGTCGCTCCAGCGTCGGCACGGGTAGCCATGCGCGACAGATGCAGGTCGACGGCGAACGCGCCGAGCGTTTGGCCGCGCGGCTCGAGAAGCTCGTCGCCCTCCGGCGCACCGCCCGCGCCGAGCGTCGCGTCGGGATCGTGCTGTTCAACTTCCCGCCCAACGGTGGCTCCGTCGGCACGGCTGCGCATCTCTCCGTCTTCGCGTCGCTGCAGCACACCTTGGAAGCCATGGCCGCAGCCGGTTACACGGTCGACGTGCCGGCCGACGTCGATGCGCTCCGCGCCGCGATCCTGGACGGCAATGCCCACCGCTTCGGCGCCGATGCCAACGTTCACGCCCGGATCGCCGTCGACGACCACGTTCGCCGCGAGCCATATCTCGCCGAGATAGAAGCGGTGTGGGGAGCGGCGCCGGGGCGGCAGCAGACCGACGGCGCCTCGATCCACGTCCTGGGCGCTCAGTTCGGCAACGTCTTCGTCGGCGTCCAACCCGCCTTCGGTTACGAAGGCGATCCGATGCGCCTCCTGTTCGAGCGCAACTTCGCACCGACCCATGCGTTTTCGGCGTTCTATCGCTGGTTGAGCGAGGACTTCGCCGCCAACGTGGTGCTGCATTTCGGCATGCACGGTGCCTTGGAGTTCATGCCCGGCAAGCAGGTCGGCCTGTCGGCGCAGTGCTGGCCGGATCGGCTGATCGGCGACTTGCCCAACGTCTACCTCTACGCGGCGAACAATCCATCCGAGGGAACCCTCGCCAAGCGTCGCGGTGCGGCGACGACGGTCACCTACCTGACTCCGCCGGTGACGCACGCGGGCCTTTACAAGGGGCTCCTCGACCTCAAGGCTTCGCTCGATCGCTGGCGGACGGCGTTGCCGGCGGATGCTGGCGAACGAGCCAGCCTCGCGCAGCTGATCCAGAGTCAGGCGGCCGAGCTGGAGTTGGCCAGCGGCGAGCCGGTGTGGGACGCTGATTCCGAGGCCCGCGTGGTCCAACTCCATGCCGCGATGCTGGAGCTGGAGCTGACCCTGATCCCGCACGGGCTCCACGTCGTCGGCGAGACGCCGTCGGTCGAAGAGCGTGTCGACCTTTTGGAGGCGATCGCCGAAGCCGGCGAGGGTGCGGTACCGACCCGCGACGACTTGACGAAGCTCGTCGGCGGGAGCGCACCGGACCAGCTGGTGCCAGCCGGCGAAGAGGCCAGCTTGGCGTTGTTCCGGCGCTTGGCCGACACCGACCGGCTGTTGCGCGAGGACCATGAGCTCGGCGGGCTGATCCATGCCCTCGACGGCGGCTTCGTCGAGCCCGTGGCCGGCGGCGATCTGGTGCGTAACCCGGACATCCTGCCGACCGGACGCAACCTGCACGGGTTCGATCCGTTCCGCATTCCCAGCGCCTTCGCGCTGGCGGATGGCCAGCGTCAGGCCGCGCGCCTGTTGGAGCGTCACGTCGCCGAGGGCAACGCGCTGCCGGAGACGGTGGCGATCGTGCTCTGGGGCACCGACAACTTGAAGAGCGAGGGCGGCCCGATCGCCCAGGCGATGGCGCTACTCGGCGCCCGCCCGCATTTCGATGGCTACGGCCGGTTGTCCGGCGCCGAACTGATCCCCCAGGCGGAGTTGGGTCGGCCGCGAATCGACGTGCTGGTCACCCTTTCCGGCATCTTCCGCGACCTCTTGCCCTTGCAGACCAAGCTGCTGGCCGAAGCCGCGTTCCTGGCCGCCAGCGCCGACGAGCCGGACGAGGTGAACTTCGTCCGCAAGCACGCCCGCGCCTATCAGCTCGCCCATGGCTGCGACTTGGAGACGGCCGCGCTGCGCGTCTTCAGCAACGCCGACGGGACCTATGGCTCCAACGTCAACCATCTGATCGACAGCGGCGCCTGGGAAGACGAAGCCGAACTGGCCGAGACGTACACCGCGCGAAAATGCTTCGCCTATGGCCGCAGCGGGCAGGCGGCGAAACAGGCCGAGCTGCTGCGTAGCGTGCTCGGCGACGTCGACCTCGCCTACCAGAACCTCGAATCCGTCGAGCTCGGCGTTACCACCGTCGACCACTATTTCGACACCCTCGGTGGCATCGGCCGCGCGGTGCAGTCGGCTTCGGGCCAAGCTGTGCCGGTCTACGTGGGCGACCAGACGCGCGGCGAGGGGCTGGTCCGGACGCTCGACGAGCAGGTCGCCTTGGAAACCCGCACGCGCATGCTCAATCCGAAATGGTACGAGGGCATGCTCGAGCACGGTTACGAGGGCGTGCGCCAGATCGAAGCCCACGTCACCAACACCATGGGTTGGTCGGCGACGACCGGCGCCGTGGCGCCCTGGGTCTACCAGCAACTGACCCAGACTTACGTGCTCGACCCGGAAATGCGCGCCCGCTTGGCAGCGTTGAATCCGAAGTCGTCGGCACGGGTCGCCAACCGACTGCTGGAGGCGCACGACCGCCAGTACTGGACCCCCGACGACGCCACGCTGGAAGCCCTCAGGCAAGCCAGCGAGGAGCTCGAAGATCGGGTCGAGGGTATCACCGAGGGGGTACACGTATGACGATCGTTCTCGACCGGACGCCGAAGCGCGCCGATGGCGACGGCAGCGTACAAGTCCACATGGACCCGCGCGTCAACATCACCAACGCCAAAGTCTTCGCTGTCTACGGCAAGGGTGGCATCGGCAAGAGCACGACGTCGTCGAACCTGTCCGTCGCATTCTCCAAGCTGGGGAAGCGGGTCCTACAGATCGGCTGCGATCCGAAGCACGACTCGACCTTCACGCTCACCAAGCGGCTGGTGCCGACGGTCATCGACGTGCTGGAGGAGGTCAACTTCCACAGCGAAGAGCTGCGGGTCGAAGACTTCGTCTACGAAGGCTACAACGGGGTCATGTGTGTCGAGGCCGGCGGTCCGCCCGCGGGCACCGGCTGCGGTGGCTACGTCGTCGGCCAGACGGTGAAGCTCTTGAAGGAGCATCACCTCCTGGACGACACCGACGTGGTCATCTTCGACGTGCTGGGCGACGTGGTCTGCGGCGGCTTCGCGGCGCCCTTGCAGCACGCCGACCGGGCGCTGATCGTCACCGCCAACGACTTCGATTCGCTCTACGCCATGAACCGGATCGTCGCCGCCATCCAGGCGAAGTCGAAGAACTACGCCGTGCGTCTGGGCGGCGTGATCGCCAACCGGAGTGCGGCGACGGATCAAGTCGACAAGTTCAACGCCGCGGTCGGTCTCGAGACCATGGCGCATTTCCCCGATCTCGACGTCATCCGCCGCTCGCGCCTCAAAAAGTCGACGCTGTTCGAGATGGAGGGCGTCGAGGAGCTGGAACCGGTCAAGGAGGAGTATCTGAAGCTCGCGGCGAAACTGTGGGCCGGCACCGAGCCGCAGCTTGCCCAGCCGTTGAAGGACCGGGACATCTTCGAGCTGTTGGGTTTCGACTGATGCCAACCTCGTCCTACCAGGTCCGGCGGAGCGAGCTGCTCACCTATTTCGACCGCACGGCGGTCGAGGCGTGGTCGCGTCTGACGACCGACGCCCCGGTGAGCGGCATCCGCGCCACGGTCCGGGCGGGACGCGACCGGATGCGGCAGACCCTGCTGTCCTGGTTGCCGGTCGACCTGCGCGGTCGCCGGGTGCTCGACGCCGGGTGCGGCACCGGGCTGCTTGCCGTCGAGGCGGCGCGCCGCGGCGCCGATGTCCTGGCGATCGATCTCTCACCGACCTTGATCAGCCTCGCGATCGAGCGGTTGCCGACCGATCTCGGCGCTGGGCGGATCGACTTCGCCGTTGGCGACATGCTGGCCGACGACCTCGGGCGTTTCGACTACGTGGTCGCCATGGACTCGCTGATCCACTATCGGGCCGGCGACATGGTCCAGGTGCTGGCGCGTTTGACCGCGGCCACCGACGCTTCGGTGGCGTTCACCTTCGCGCCCCGAACGGCGCCACTGACGGTCATGCACGCTGTCGGTCGCCTGTTCCCCCGGAGCAACCGGGCGCCGGCCATCGAGCCGGTCGCCGAGCGCGCGCTGCGCGAACGGCTTGCGACCGACGCGGAGACGGGTCCCTGGCAGCTCGGCAGGTCCGAGCGTGTGGTCAGCGGCTTCTACACCTCGCAGGCGCTGGAGTTGCTGGCGCCATGAACGAACTGCGCCCCTCGAGCGAACCGCACGGGCTGGCGCTGTTGATCGCCCGGCTGCTGCCGTTTGCGGACGCCGCAACCGAGCAGTTGCCGTTGTCGCGGCTGTTGCGCCTCTCGCTGTTCCAGATCTCGGTCGGCCTGGCCGTCGCCCTGCTCACCGGTACGCTCAATCGTGTCATGATCGTCGAACTCGGGACGCCGAGTTCGCTCGTAGCGGTCATGGTGGCGCTGCCTCTGCTGTTCGCGCCGTTCCGTGCGCTCATCGGGTTTCGTTCGGACAACCACCGCTCGAAGCTTGGCTGGCGTCGGGTGCCCTACATCTGGATGGGTACGCTGTTGCAGTTCGGCGGCTTGGCGATCATGCCGTTCGCGCTGATCGTCCTCTCCGGCGACAGCCACGGCCCGGCCTTCTTCGGGTATCTCGGGGCTGGTTTGGCCTTCCTCCTGGTCGGTGCCGGCTTGCACGTGACGCAGACGGCCGGCCTCGCCCTCGCAACCGACATCGCGCCGGCGGAGGCGCGGCCGAAGGTCGTGGCACTGCTCTACGTGATGCTGCTGGTCGGCTTGGTGGTCAGCGCCTCGGTCTTGGGCCTGTTGTTGGCGGATTTCAGCAAGGTGCGGCTGATCGAGGTGGTTCAGGGTGCCGCTGTGGTCACCCTGGTGTTGAACCTGATCGCGCTCTGGAAGCAGGAGGCTCGCAATCCGGAGATCACCGCACCCGAGCGCCACCGGCCGACCTTTGCGGAAGCTTGGACGACCATCGGTGAGGGCGGCCGCACTGCCCGCTTGCTCGTGGTCGTCGGGCTCGGCACCGCGGCGTTCGGCATGCAGGACATCCTGTTGGAGCCCTATGGCGGCGAGATCCTCGGGTTGGTCGTGAGCGCGACGAGCACGTTGACCGCCATCCAGGCCGCCGGCGCCCTGGTCGGCTTCGCCATCGCGGCGCGGTTCCTAACCCGAGGGGCGAACCCGTTCCGGCTCGCCGCGATCGGCGCGCTCGTCGGCGTAACCGCTTTCTCGGCGGTGGTGTTCGCTGCACCGCTGGAGTCGGCACTGTTGTTCCGGGTCGGCGCCTGTTTGATCGGCTGCGGCGGCGGGCTCTTCGCAGTGGCGACGTTGACCGCGGCCATGGCGATCGGCCGCGAAGGCGGCAGCGGCTTGGCGCTGGGTGCCTGGGGTGCCGTGCAAGCAACCTCGGCCGGCCTCGCCATTGCCATCGGCGGAATCGTCAACGACGCCGTGCGCACGCTCGCCGAGAGCGGCGTGCTCGGTGTTGCCTTGGACCAGCCGGCCACCGGCTACGCCGTCGTCTACCACCTGGAAATCTTCCTACTGTTCTTGACCCTGGTCGCGATCGGGCCGTTGGTGCGTCCGGCGCACGGTACGGAAATGCGACCGAAAACGGGGTTTGGCCTCGACGAGTTTCCGGCCTGACCCCTTGCTGGAGGAGATCGGACAATGCCCACCGGCGCCATCACTGCCCACATCGACGTGGCACTCGTCGTGCTGTACTTGTTTTGGGCGTTCTTCGCCGGCTTGATCTACTACTTGCGCCGGGAAGATCAGCGCGAAGGTTACGAAAAGGAGCCACTCGAAGGAGACTTTCTCTCGATCGTGGTGCCGACCGTCCCGCAACCGAAAGCGTATCATCTGGACGGCGGCAAGATCAAACTGGCGCCCGACTACGTACCGGACGATCGCGAGGTGAAGGCGGTCCCGGTTGCGACCTTCGAGGGCGCAGCTCTCGAGCCGACGGGCAATCCGCTGGTCGATGGCGTGGGACCGGCAGCCTACGCCGAACGCGAGGACGTCCCTGAAACGAACTTCGAGGGCAAGCCGAAGATCCAGCCGTTGCGTGCCATTCCAAGCTACTTCATTGCAGAGGGCGACGACGATCCGCGGGGGATGGTGGTGATCTCGCGCGATGGTGTCGTCGTCGGCACGGTGAAGGATGCCTGGGTCGACATCGCCGAAGCGCTGATCCGGTACCTGGAGGTCGACGTCGACGCGAGCATCGCCCCGGCGCGAAGCGTGCTGGTGCCGATCAACTTCACCTTCATCAACGGCTACGCCCGCTCCATCGGCGTGCCGGCGATCAACGCCTCTCAGTACAAACTGGTGCCTGGGCTGGCCAAGCGGGACGTCGTGACCAAACTCGAAGAGGACAAGATCTCGGCCTACTTCGCGGGTGGGGCCATGTACGCCGACACGGCCTCGGCGGCGGCGGGCTGACCGCCATGCGCGAGCACGAGTGGGAACCGGTCCCCGGCTTGCCCGAGCGGCTCCCGGCCGGGGAACGGATTCTCTGGCAGGGCGCGCCGAACTGGCGCTCCCTTGCCCGTCGCGCCTTCCACGTCAACAAGGTCGCGGTCTATCTCGCGGTGCTGCTCGCCTGGAACGCCTGGGCGGCGATCGACCAGGGCTACACCGTCCACGAGACGCTGGTGTTGACCGTGTGGTTGCTGCCGCTGCCGCTGCTGGCCACCGGCATCCTGCTGACCTTGGCCTACGCCTATGCGCGCAGCACGCTCTACACCGTCACCAACCGGCGCGTCGTGATCCGGTCCGGGGTCGCCATGCCGATCACGACCAACCTGCCGTTCAAGGTGATCGGCGACGCAGCGGTCCGTCGCTACGGAGGGGGCGTCGGCGACGTCTCGCTGGCGATCACGGGCAAGGATCAGGTCGCTTACTTGAACCTATGGCCAAACGTGCGCCGCTGGCATTTCTCCAGGCCGCAGCCCATGTTGCGGGTGGTGCCGGACGTCGAGAAGGCGACGGGCGTGTTGGGGGACGCGCTGAGCGCCTTCCACGGTGTGGCGAGCGCGGATGCCGCCGCCGACCGAGCTGGTGCGGCCCGCGCATCGGTTCGTGTCGCGCCGCTCGACGGAACTGGACTGGCGCCTGCTGGCAGCCGTTGACGACCGCGAGGGAGGCCATCGCCCGTGTCGACGACCGTCCGTCCTCGACCGCCCCTGTTCCCGGTGAAGGCGCTCGTCGTCGTCGGGCTGATGATCGCTGCGGCCCTGGCGGCGGTGGTCATGGCGAAGGTTGGGGTGATCGAGCGCCGCGCCGCACCGGTCGCAGAACCCGTCATGGTCCGTGAGCTCCGCTTCGACGATCGTCCGGACGGCGGCATCGTCGTGCGGGAGTGGCCGTCGGAGGGCGTCGTCACCGTCCTGGAACCAGGTGCTGGCGACGGCTTCGTCCGCGGGGTGGTTCGCGGCATCGCCCGCACGCGCAAGCTGATGGGCGTGGGTGCCGACGAGCCCTTCCGACTGACGGCGTGGGACGACGGGCGGTTGACCTTCGCCGATCCTGCCAGCGGTGAGGTCGTCGAAATCGCAGGGCCGTTCGGCGCCACCAACACGGCCTCCTTCATGGCGCTGTTGACCGCCGAGGTGCAGGCGCCGTGACTGCGCCATCCTGGTTTCGCAAAGTCCGCTTCGAGGTGCCCTGCACCGTCGAGGTGGAGCACACCCACGAGAGCTTGCACGCGCACGTCGAACTCCGAGGCGATCCGGTGATCGGGCCCGGCGACGAGGTGATCGTCCTCGGCGAGCCGATCGAGGTGCCGTTCGGCGAACGGGCAGTGCTGCAAAGACGAGCGACCGTCGTCCGCGCGACCCGAGCCGAGGAACTCTGGACGCGGCTGACGGGCGGGTTCGAATTCATGGAGCTGCTCGAATTCAGCTTCACGTCGGGGAGGAGACTATGAGCCACGTGTCCGAGGCGGCTGTGCCCAACGAGACCACCCGCCAAGCTCAGGAGAGCACACTCCTCAGCCCGCGCTTCTACACGACCGACATCAAGGCGCTGGACAGCATGGCGGTTGATGCCGTGCAGTCGGATTGGGATGCCCTGATCGCGGAGATGCGGAGCGACCCCAACAAGGGTCACTTCGTCAGGACACCCGAGTTCGACGATCTGGCCGAGCTTCCACCGGAGCTACGCCGCGAGTTTCTGGACTTCTTGGTCAGCTCCGTCACCGCAGAGTTTTCCGGCTGCGTGCTCTACGCAGAAATCAAAAAGAAGATCAAAAACGAGGCGCTTCGCGAGCTTTTCACTTACATGAGTCGCGACGAGGCTAGGCATGCTGGTTTCATCAACGAAACCTTGAAGGATTTCAGCGTTGGCGTCGATCTTGGTTTTTTGACGAAGGCGAAGCAATATACGTACTTTTCACCCAAGTTCATTTTTTACGCGACATACCTCTCGGAAAAAATCGGCTACGCTCGTTACATCACGATTTACCGTCACCTTGAGCGCAACCCAGACCATCGGTTCCATCCGATCTTCAAGTGGTTCGAGGAGTGGTGCAACGACGAGTTCCGGCACGGTGAAGCGTTCGCTTTGCTGATGCGTGCCAACCCGTCGATGTTGCAGGGCTTCAACAAGCTGTGGATCCGCTTCTTCGTCCTGGCGGTGTTCGCGACGATGTACGTACGGGACCATGCGCGGCCGGCGTTCCACGAAGGCCTCGGCGTCGATCCGACCGAGTACGATTTCGAGGTTTTCCGCATCACCACCGAGATCATGCACCAGGTGTTCCCGGTGTCGCTCGATCTGGAGGCACCGGCGTTCCGTGCGGGGCTCGACCGTTTGATCACCTTCAACGCCGGCATCGTCGCTGCCGAGGCCCAAGGTGGCGCCGTCGGGTGGGTGAAGAAGATGGCGTACAGCGCTCGCGCCGGCGTGACGTTGCTTCGCCTGTTCCTCCGTCGGCCGAAACGCAACGAGCTGCCGGCGCAGGTTCGCTTGCAGCCGGTCTGGTAGACAGGACGACGCTTGGTGGTCGATTTCGGCCTGCCCCTGCTCTTCGCTTTGTTCGTCTGGTGGTTCAGCACCGGCGCGATCCTGGTCGTGATCAGTTGGCCGCAGGCAACCCACCGCTGGAGCCTGGCCATCGCCACCGTCCTGGCGATCATGGCGTTCCACGGTGTGTTGGTGAGCCGTGACGAGCCGACGGTCGCGGGCGCCTACGCAGCGTTCACCGCCGGCATCGTGCTTTGGGGTTGGCACGAGCTTGCGTTCCTGACCGGCATCATGGCTGGCCCGCGGCGGACGCCGCTGACGCCCGGTACGACCGGTTGGCGGCGCTTTCGCGAGGCCACGGCGACCATTCTCTATCATGAACTGGCTATCTTTCTGACCGCCGCAGCACTGTTCGCGGCGACGGTCTCGTCGCCCAATCAAGTGGCGATGTGGACGTTCGTCGTCCTCTGGCTGATGCGGTTGAGCGCCAAACTCAACGTGTTCTGGGGGGTGCCGAACCTCAACGAGGAGTTCCTCCCGCCCCAGCTCGACTTCTTGAAGAGCTACTTCCGGAAGGCGCCGCTGAATGCGTTCTTTCCGTTGTCGGTGACCGCTGCGACGGTCGTCGCCGGTGCCATGGTCGTCCATGCCGTGGCCCTCGATCCCGGACCGTTCGGCACCGCTGGCTTGGCGTTGGTCGGAACGCTGCTCGCCTTGGCGGTGCTGGAGCACTGGTTTTTGGTCCTGCCCATCCCCGATGCCGCTTTGTGGCGTTGGGCGCTGAAGCCGGATCCTGCGGCCGCAGCCGACGAGGCAACCGGACTCCCGCCGCTCCTGCCCGGGCAAGCCTTAACGACAACGGCCGGATCGATTGGCGTTGATCCACGTCATGGGGACCTAGGCTCCCCCGGGTTAGCCTCACGGATCAAGCCACTCCAGTAGATGGGGGCGTCGCATGCGTGTTCTCATGATCCAGCCCAACTACCACTGCGGCGGCGCCGAGATCGCAGGCAATTGGCCTCCGGGCTGGGTGGCTTACATCGGCGGCGCTCTGAAGTCGGCCGGCATCACGAACATCCGCTTCGTCGACGCGATGACCAACGACATCGACGACGAACGCCTTGCCGAGATCATTCGCACCAACAAGCCGGACGTCGTGATGGCGACGGCGATCACGCCGATGATCTACAAGGCGCAATCGACCTTGGAGATCGCCAAGCGTGAGATGCCGAACGCAATCACCGTGCTAGGCGGCATCCATCCCACGTTCATGTACAGTCAGGTGCTGAGCGAATCGCCGACCATCGACTACATCGTTCGCGGCGAGGGCGAGGAGATCGTCGTCGCCCTTCTGGAGGCGATCCAGGACGGCACGCATCTGGAGCGCCGCCGCGAGATCCGCGGCTTGGCGTTCTTGGAAGACGATCAGCTGGTGGCAACGCCGGCGCATCCGGTCATCAAGGACCTGGACACACTGACGCCGGACTGGTCGTTGCTCGAGTGGGACAAGTACATCTACGTCCCGCTCAACGTCCGCGTCGCCGTCCCGAACTTCGCCCGTGGCTGCCCCTTCACTTGCCGGTTCTGCTCGCAATGGAAGTTCTGGCGGCGTTATCGGACCCGCGATCCGAAGAAGTTCGTGGATGAGATCGAGGTATTGGTGCGGCAGCATGACGTCGGTTTCTTCATCCTCGCCGACGAAGAGCCGACGATCAATCGCAAGAAGTTCATCGCCCTGTGCGAGGAGCTGATCGCGCGCAAGCTGCCGGTGACGTGGGGGATCAACACTCGGGTCACCGACATCCTCCGCGACCGTGATCTGCTTCCCTTCTATCGCGAGGCCGGCTTGGTCCACGTGTCGCTCGGCACCGAGGCGGCCGCTCAGCTCAACCTGGATCGTTTCCGCAAGGAGACGACGGTCGAACAGAACAAGTTGGCGATCAAGCTCCTGAAAGACGCCGGCATGGTTGCCGAGGCGCAGTTCATCATGGGCCTGGAGAACGAGACCCCCGAGACCATCGAGGAGACCTACAAGCTCGCCCAGGATTGGGCACCCGACATGGCCAACTGGAACATGTACACACCGTGGCCGTTTGCCGAGCTATTCGAAGAGCTTGGCGACAAGGTCGAGGTGCGGGACTATGCCAAGTACAACTTCGTGACACCGATCATCCAGCCGCAAACCATGAGCCGCGAGCAGGTGCTGAAGGGTGTCCTGCGCAACTATGCCCGCTTCTACATGCTCAAGTCGTTCTTGTCCTACCCATGGATCCGCGATCGCTACAAACGCAAGTACATGTTGGGTTGTCTGAAGGCGTTCTTGAAGACGACCTGGACGAAGAAATTCTATGACCTCGAGCGGCTGAAGATGAATGGTCTGTCCGCTGAGGTCGACCTGGGCTTCGACGAGAGCAAGGTGCTCGACGCCGAGCAGATCGCGGCGCTCAAACGTGACCGGCCGGAGTTGAGCGCGGACGTCGATTCTCGCGGAACGGAAGCGGTGCTGGCATGCGGCGGCCACAACCCGGACTATGGCCGGCACCAGCGGGTCAGCGCTTCGCGCGAAAAGGAGATGGCAGTCGGCTCCGACTGAGCCGCCCCGCCGGCCGCCGGCCGACGATGGCTCGCCTTCGCTCCCCGGTTCGGCATGATTGGCGAGCCGTCCGGGCAGTCGCGCATCGGGCCCAATGCGGTCACCCGGATGTTCGAGGCGCTCCGCAGCTCGACCGACGACGTGGTCCTTCGCCGGGTCGCCGAGCGAGCCGGGCTCGGCGCCTACGTCGCCGAACGCCCCGAGGCGATGGTCGAGGAGCGCGAGGTCGAAGCCCTGCACAGGGCGGTATGGGCCGAATGCGGCGCAACGGTCGCGGTCGCCATCGCCGATGACGCGGGGCGCCGAACCGGCGACTATCTGCTCGCCAATCGCATCCCTCGACCAGCCCAATCGGTCTTGCGGGTGCTCCCGCCGGCAGCCTCCAGCGCGTGCCTGCTGGCCGCCATCGGTCGCCATGCGTGGACCTTCGCCGGCAGCGGCGCGTTCGTCGTCCAGCGGCGGGCGCCGGCGCGGCTCGCCATCGAGGGCGGCCCGATCATGCGCTTGGGCGATGCCGCACCGTCGCTCGTCGCCTACTACGCCGGGACCTTCGCGCGTTTGTACCAGGTCTTGGTCAGCCCACGGAGCGAGGCGGACGGGCGGCTGATGGAGCGTGGTGGCCGGCGTGGTTGCACCATCGCCATCGATTGGCGTCGTTCGTGAGCCCCGTACGAAGCGCCCCAGAACTGAACGCCGCCGGTCGGTACGCCTCGGCGAACGCAACCGGCGACCGGTCCGATACCGGTGGGCCCGGCCGAACGGCAGTACGGGAGACCCGAACCGTGTTCGGCGAGGGCCGCGCCTCAATGCGTTCATAGGACGGCTCTGCAAGAGCGGCTGGCCAATACGAGCGTCACCGTTGTCTCCGTACCGACGTCATGCCATAGCTTCGATCATTCGGGAGGATCAGAAAAAGTGAAACCGTGGTCGGCGTGGCCCAAGGCGCTTCCTTTTCTCCAACTGCTATCGGTTTGCTTCGTCATCGGGCTCAGCGGCGCTGACGCAGCCGTTATGGTCACGGCCAACGAGGAAGACGGCAACGTCGTCTTCCGGACCAGCGGGTCCCTGAACGTCGCTGGCCTAGGAACATCGAACCGTGTTCAGGGCGCGACCGGGTTCGTGGCGCCAACCGTCACCGGCGGCACGACCAATGGCTCGTTCGTGTTGGGCCCCAACGATCCGGTGGGAAACGCCAAGATCGATCAGTACCTGTTCGGCGTCGACACTTGGCTGCCGACCTTCGGCGGTGGCGGGCTGGTCCAGGGAGACAATGGCACGGGTCTTCCCTTCGGCACCGGGTTGGGCCTACTCGTCCTGCCGCCGGGCTATGACGGCTCGACCGAGCTGAATGCCACACTGACCTTCTTCGGCAAGACCTTCGCTGAGTTGGGGATCACGCCCGGAACGACCGCGATCGCGAAACTGGTCAACGGCGAGACGATCACGCTGGAGATCGGCGTGCCGACGGCGGTCATTCCGTTGCCGGCCGCCCTGCCGCTGTTGGCGACCGGGCTGATCGGCCTGGCGGCCGTCGCACGTCGCCGGCGTCGTTAGGCAGGCCCCCGACCTCGATCTTCGGCGCGCGTCCCTTCGGGGGCCCGTGCCGTTCTGGCGCCGCCGCGTCCGGTGGCAGTCCGAGTCCGATCACCAGTTCGACGGCCGTCCCTGAAGTCGTTGCTTGATGCCGTGTGCGGTACATCCCGAAGACGCCGACACCAGCGCTGTGGACAAGGCTTCGACGTCCGTCCACGGCCTGTTTGGGACTTGGAGCCTTGGCGATCGGATGACCCATTTCGAGCCCGGGACGGGCATCGCGCGGGGGTAGCCAAGCGCTGCTTCTGATCGGTTTGTGGCGATTCAGACTCTGAGGTCTGTTGCAAGCTCGTCGAAGCGACGTGACGTGAATTGATGCCCTTGACCATCGACGACACGTACCTGAGCGTGCTTGAGTTTCTTGGCGTATCGCTCAACATGGTCGACGGGCACGCAGTCATCGTCACCCCCATGATACAGGTAAATGGTGCCGACGTCGGGCAGTCGATCGGCAAAGTCGTTCTCTAGCGCGAAGTCATCGCTGCCCCACTCCCCATCTTTGCACTTGTACGGCGTGGCGATTAAAAAGAGGCCACCAATGCGCGGCGCCCGGATGCCTTGCGACAGCAGCTTCAAGACTGCGGCACCGCCCAGCGAGTGTGCGACCAACTTGCAGCCTTCGGCTCGGTTCGTGATTGCAGCTTTCAATTCCGTCGCTGCAAGCGACCAGTTGAGCGTTTCGAGCCCCTTGATTTCCGGATATGCGACCGAGGCGGGATCGTCGGCGAGGCTTCGAACGAAGCCTGCGAGTGGTGCATCCTCCTCATGGGCGCCTTCGCCTGCGCCGTGAACGACAAGGATCTTGGATTTGGTCATTGCGACGATCTCCTCGGCAATCTCTTCCGACCATATCCGTCTTGCAACCAGTTGTGAATAAGATACAGACAGGATACCGAGCGCAATGATGCACAGTGGCGACCATCGCTCCGGCTGTCCGATCAACCTTTCCCTGGAAATTCTCGGCGACAAATGGAGCCTGATCGTCGTCAGGGACGTCATGTTCGGTGGCAAGCGTCACTTTCGCGAACTTCTGACGCGCTCCGAGGAGGGTATCGCGTCGAACCTCCTCGCGGATCGTCTCGAACGCCTCGTGGGATACGGCGTGTTGAGCAAGGCGCCCGATCCGCGACACAAGCAGCGGCTGATCTACTCTCTGACGGAGATGGGCGTGTCGCTTCTGCCGGTTCTTGCACAGCTCTCCGTGTGGGGTCGCCGCTACCTTCCTGTGACGGCCCCGCTGGCCGCGCGAGCGGAAGTCCTCGAGAAGGGCGGCCCAGAGATGTGGGACCAACTCATGCATGAGCTGCGTGAGATGCACGTGCACCACCGAGAGGCCCCTTTCGCCGGTTCGGTGAGAGAGAGGCTGAAGGCCGCCTACGAAACGGCATCTCGGAAAGCCGAGAGCTGATCAGCCGAACGGCCGTCGTGTCCAGCATAGCCGACATTCGCGACGTCGCCTCGGACGACCGCTCCCCGTCCATAGCAGCCAATTGGCGACTCGGCTGGACCGCCGGCGTCAGAGTACCCCGTACTTCGCGAACACGTCGGCAAGCTTCGCGCCTGCGGCCAGTTCCTCGCGGGTGCGATCCTCTGCCGTGAGCTTGGCCAGGGCCGTCGCGAAGACCGCATCCTCGACGAACTGGGGAACGGCAACGACGCCGTCGACGTCCGCGACGACGATGTCGCCAGGGTGGACCAGGACGCCGGCGCAGCGGACGGGGACGTCCATGGCCATCATCTGGCCGCGGCCCTTGCTGTCCACGGGGCCGATGCCGCCGGCGAAGACCGGAAAGCGCATCTCGCGAATCTGGCGGACGTCGCGGACGAGGCCGTCGGTGATGCAGCCCACGGCACCACGGGCGCGGGCTGCGGTCGACAGGAGCTCGCCCCAGGGGCCGATGCGGTCGGTCGGGCCGTCGCAGGCGAGGATGGCAACCTCGCCGGGGCGGAGGTCGTCGATCAGCGCCATCTCGATCGCGTACGGGTTGTCGCCCGCAGGCACGTGGTGCACCGGCGCGTAGAGCCCGGTCCGGGCGCGGCCCTTGATGCGGACGTCGTCGGCGAGGGGGCGGACGAACGGGCGCATGGCCTGACCCATGTGGCCGTGGGCGTCCAAGGCGTCGCTCAGCAGCGACGTCGTCAACGCGGCCGGCAAGCTCTCCAGATCGATGGCCATGGGTCTCCCCTCACGACGCTGCCCGGGTGAAACGGTAGGCCGTCCGCTGGCGGTAGGTCGCGCCCGGCCGCAGCACTGGTGACGGGAAGTCCGGGTGGTTGATGGCGTCGGGCCAGGGCTGGGCCTCGAGGCAGAGGCCCGCGCGCGGCGGGAACGGCCGGTGCTTCAGCTTGTGCCCGGTGTAGACCTGCAGCCCCGGCGCCGTCGTCGCCAGATCCAACCGCAAGCCGCCGGCCTCGACGGAGGCCGCCGGTGCCGGCTCGGCCCGGACGGCTCGCGCCAGACAGTAGTTGTGATCGACCACCTCGCCGTCGAGCAGCCTGGGCGAGCGGAAGTCGAGCCCCGCGGCCGCGGCGTCGAGCAGGCGGCCGGTCGGCAGCTGCGCCGCATCGACGTCCAGGACATGGTCCGCGCCCACCTTCAGCCGGTGCTCGTCGATGGTGGCGTGGCCGTCGAGGTTGAAGTAGGCATGCTGCGCCAAGGCGACGATGGTCGGCGCATCGGTCGTCGCTTCGAAGTCGATGACCAGGGTCGACGGGGCTTCGAGCCGATAGCGACACTGCGCCTCGATCTGGCCCGGAAAGCCGTGGTCGCCGTCCTGCGAGGTCAGGGTCAGCGTGGCCGAGCGGTCGTCGTGCTCGGCCAATTGCCAAAGCCGGCGGCCGAAGCCGTGCTCGCCGCCGTGCAGGGTGTTGGGGCCTTCGTTGCGGTCGAGCTGGCAGGTTCGACCATCGAGGTCGAACCTGCCGCCGGTGATGCGGTTGGCGCAGCGGCCGACCACGGCGCCCTGCCACGACCGGTCGGTGAGGTAGTCGGCGACGTTGGCGAAGCCGAGGACGACATTGCGGCCGACGCTCTCGACACCGAGGCTCTGGAGGACGGCGCCGTAGGTGAGGATGTCGGCGATCAGCCCGTCGGCCCTCAGGCGGACGCTGTGGACCGGCTCGCCATCGGGCATGGAGCCGGCGACGGAGAGTGCCAACGCCACGCCCTCAGCAGAACCGGTTGACGAGGTTTTCCAGGACCTCCTGCCGGCCGGAGCGTGGTTGGGGGTCCAACCCGTCGCGCTCGACCCGGGCAGCGATCGCCGCGAGGTCGCGCTCGCCAGCAAGCATCGCCCTGGCCTCCGGCGTCTGCCAGCCGGCGTAGCGGTCGGCGACGAAGCGACCCAGCTCGCCGTCCTCGATCATGGCTGCTGCCGTCAACAGCCCACGAGCGCAGGCGTCCATGCCGCCGACGTGCGCGTGGACGAGGTCCGACGGGTCGAGGGATTGGCGGCGCAGCTTGGCGTCGAAGTTGAGGCCGCCCGTGGTGAAGCCGCCGGCATCGAGGATTGCGTACATGGCCAGGGCCAGCTCGGGGCCGTTGATCGGGAACTGGTCGGTGTCCCACCCCGATTGGTAGTCGTTCCGGTTGACGTCACACGAGCCGAAGATGCCGAGTGCTGCGGCGAGCGCTATCTCGTGCTCGAAGCTGTGACCGGCGAGGAAGGCGTGGCCGACCTCGATGTTGACCTTGACCTCGTTCTCCAGGCCATGGCGCTGGAGGAAGCCGAACACTGTGGCGACGTCGAAGTCGTACTGATGCTTGGTCGGCTCTTGTGGCTTCGGCTCGACCAGGATGGCGCCGTCGAAGCCGATCTTGTGCTTGTAGTCGACGACCAGGTTCAAGAATCGACCGAGCTGGTCGAGTTCCTGGCCGACATTGGTGTTCAAGAGCGTCTCGTAGCCCTCGCGGCCACCCCACAGCACGTAGTTCGCGCCGCCGAGCTCCTTGGTGACGTCCATACAGGTCTTCACCTGGGCGGCGGCGTAGGCGAACACGTCCGGATCGGGGTTGGTTGCCGCACCCGCCATGTAGCGGCGGTTGGAGAACAGATTCGCGGTGCCCCACAGGAGCCGGACCGGCGAGGTTTCCATCTTGCGGGCGAAGACTTCGGCGATGGCCCGGAGGTTCTGGTTGCTCTCGGTGAGGCTCGTGCCCTCGGGCGCGACGTCGCGATCGTGGAAGCAGAAGAACGGCGCATCGACGAGGTCGAACAGCTCGAAGGCGACGTCGGCTTTCTGCTTGGCGTGCTCCAGGGTTTCGCCGAACCACGGGCGCTCGAACGTGGCGCCGCCGAAGGGGTCGTTGCCGGGCCAGACGAAGCTGTGCCAGTAGGCGACGGCGAAGCGGAGATGGTCCTCCATGCGCTTGCCGAGGACGACCCGGTCCTTGTCGTAGTAGCGAAAACGCATCGGGTCGGTGCTGTCGGCGCCGCCGAAGGTGGCAGGCACCAGGTCGCCGAAAAAGCGGCTCATGCCAGGGCTTCCTTAAGGGCGGGATAGAGCGCGCGGTAGCGCTCGAAGGCGTCACCATAGGCCGCGGTGAGCGTCCGCTCCGGCTCGATGGTCGCCGACATCGGCGGTTCGCCGAAGAGATCGTCGGCGGTGCTGCCGGCGGCCGCCATACCCAGCCGCGCCGCGCCGAGCGCTGCGCCGAACTCGCCGTGCGCCGGGCGCTGTACCGGCCGGTCGAGGATCGTCGCCAACAAGCGCAGCCACAGCGTCGAACGGGCACCGCCGCCGACGGCGGTGAACACCTCGGCGTCGCTGCCGGCAGCGAGCAGCGCCTCGAACACGTCACGACAAGCGAAGCCGACACCTTCGAGCACCGCGCGGGTCAGGACGTCGCGGTCCGCCTCGTGGCCGATGCCGACGAAGGCGCCGCGGATGTCGGCGTCGTTGTGCGGTGTCCGCTCGCCCCCGAGGTAGGGGAGGAACAGGACCGAGCCGGGTACTGCGACCTCGCTGCCGAGCGCGTCGGCCAAGGCGGCCGGTTCCCGCTCCAGGAGCCGCGCCAGCCAATTGAGGCTGTCGGCGGCCGCAAGGACGACACCCATCTGGTGCCAGGTCGCAGGCAGGGCGTGGCAGAAAGCGTGGACCGCGCCGGCCACGTTCGGTGCGAAGTGATCGGTCGTCACGAACAGGACGCCGGACGTGCCGAGGGACAGGAACGCCTTGCCCGGCGTGACTGCGCCGATGCCGCAAGCGCTCGCGGCATTGTCACCGGCCCCGCCGGCCACGACCGGCGCTTGGCTCATCCCGTACTTGCGGGCGAGGTCGGCGCGGAGCTGGCCCGACGGGGCTGAGCCTTCCACCAACCGCGGCATTTGCTCCACGGTCAGCCGCGTTGCGGCCAGCAAGGGTTCCGACCACGCCCGCGCCGCAGGATCGAGCCACAAGGTGCCGGCGCTGTCGGACATCTCCGAGACGTGCTCGCCGGTCAGCCGCAACCGCACGTAGTCCTTCGGCAGCAGCACGTGTCGGACGGCGGCGAAGGTCTCGGGCTCGTGGCTGTCGACCCAACGAAGCTTCGGCGCAGTGAAGCCGGGCATGACCAGATTGCCGGCGATGCCGCGGAAGTCGGCCGCCTCGTCGAGCTCCACGCATTCCTTGGCGGAGCGCCCGTCGTTCCAGAGGATGCACGGGCGGAGCGGGCGATCGTCGGCGCCCAAGAGCGTGGCACCGTGCATCTGCCCTGCGAGCCCGATGCCGCGAACGGCACCCAAGGCGCTGCCGTGATCGCGGGCCAGGGTGTCGAGGCAGGTTTCGACGGCGCGCCACCAACCGTCCGGGTCCTGTTCCGACCAGCGTGGCCGTGGCCGCTCGACGGTGAGGCCGGCTTTGGCCATCGCGACCGACGCTTGGTCGTCGTCGACCAGGAGCGTCTTGACCTCGGACGTCCCGATGTCGATTCCCAGATACATCGCCCTACCTCACGCCGCCTCGGCAAGCGCGCCCGGTCCAGGGATGGCGCCGGGCGGGCACTTGCCCAAGATGATCATGCCGAGCACCTCGTCCTTGGTCACGTCGGTGGTCTTGGCCTCACCGACCATCTTGCCGTTCTTCATCACGAATACGCGGTCGGCCAGATCGAAGACGTCGTGGATGTCGTGGCTGATCAAGAAGATGCCGATGCCGTCGGCCTTGAGCTGATGGATCAGGTCAGCGACTTGCTGGGTCTCCTGCGGGCCCAACGCTGCCGTCGGCTCGTCCATGATCAAGATCCGGGCGTTGAAGTGGATCGCTTTCGCGATCGCCACTGATTGGCGCTGACCACCGGAGAGCGATCGTACCGGTTCCTTGAAGCGCTGGAAGTTGGGGTTCAGCCGCCCCATGACCGTACGGGTCTGGGCCTCCATGGCGACGTCATCGAGCGTGCCCCAGGGCGTCAGGATTTCCCGGCCCAGGAACAGGTTGGCCGCGGCGTCGACGTTGTCGGCCAACGCCAGCGTTTGATAGATGGTCTCGATGCCGTGGCGCTTGGCGTCGCGGGGATTGTCAATCTGCACCTCTTCACCGTCGATGCGGATCGTGCCGCCGTCACGCCTGTAGGCGCCTGACAACACCTTGATCAGCGTCGACTTGCCGGCGCCGTTGTGACCGAGCAGGCCGACGACTTCGCCGGGTTGCAAATCGCAGCTTGCCTGGTCGACGGCGCGGATGCCGCCAAAGGCGATGGAAACGTCTTCCATCTCGACGAGCGGGGGCTTTGCCATCGCCTAGTCTCCTACTTCACGCGCGAGCGGTAGAGCGTGTCGGCCCAGACCGCCAACACCAAGACCATGCCGACGACGATGTTCTGCAGGGGTGTGTCGATGCCGACGAGCACCATGCCCGACTGCAGCGACTGCATGACCAGCGCACCCAGCATCGCGCCAGCGATGGTGCCGACGCCGCCACCGAGCGACGTGCCGCCGATCACCGCGGCGGCGATGACGTAGAGCTCGTCGAGGGTCCCCTGGGCATTGGTCGCGGCGTTCAGCCGGGCGGTCGAGATCGCCGCCGCGATCGCGGTCAGCGCGCCCATGACCATGAAGATCTGCATCTTCACCCAGCGGGTGTTGATGCCGGCGAGCTCGGCTGCCTCGGGATTGCCGCCGATCGCGAAGACGTAGCGGCCGAAGCGCAGTCGGGTGGCCACGAAGGTCATCACCACGCCGACGGCGATGGCGACCAGCACTGGGATGGCGAGGCCGTGGGCGATGTACAGACCACCCTCGGGAATGGGCACGCCGTTGGCCTCGGCCCAGCGTTCGGCCACACGAACCGGCCAGGGATAGCTGTTGGCGATCGCGATGGCACCGAGGATGGAGCCGCAGCCGACCACCATCAAGAACCCTTCCGCCCAGATCGGTCGGAGCGGGAAGCCGTAGCGGACGCGCTGACGGCGGCCGTTGACGAGCGCGAAAAGGACGCCGGCGCAGGCGAGCGCGCCAACCGCCCAGCTCGCCATGGCACCCACCGATCCCATCGGCCCGCCACCGATCAGCCGAAAAGTGGAATCCATCGGCGCGACCGTGCGGCCCGACGTCACCCACCAGGCAGCACCACGCCAGGCCAAGAGCCCGCCGAGCGTGACGATGAACGCCGGCACGCCGAGATAGGCGATGATGTAACCGTGCAGCGCACCGATGGTGATGCCGACGGCGAGCCCGACCATGAGGACGAGCACCCACGTCAGGGGGTGGTCGTAACCCAGGATCTGCGGGATGAACTCCGCCTGGGTGACGCCCATCACCATGCCGATGAAACCGAGCACGGAGCCCACCGACAAATCGATGTTGCGGGTGACGATCACCAGCACCATGCCGGTGGCCATCACCGCGATCGAGGCGGTCTGCACCGACAGGTTCCAGAGATTGCGCGGTGTCAGGAACACGCCTCCCGACGCCAAGTCGAAGCCGATCCAGATGACGGCGAGGGCCGCCAACATGCCGAGCATGCGGGTGTCGAGTTCGGTGGCGCGAAGGAATTGCTGGCTGACGTTGCCGCGCTCACGCACGGGGCCAGCGGTCGCTAGGTCGCTCATGAACCGGTCTTCTCTGGCGAAGTCGGGACGCCTGCGGGCGCGCCGGAGCGCGCCCGTGGTTCAGGTTGATCGGGTCAGTCGCAGACGGCGACGCTGCCCGAGGCGACGCCCTGACAGACGGTCGCCTTGCTGACCCAGCCGGCGTCGATGACGGCGTCCAGGTTGTCCTTCGTGATCGGCAACGGGGTCAAAAACACCGCGTTCATCGACACGCCCTTGGGCCCACCGTCGAACACGACGGCCCCGTCGATGTCGGTCATGGCCGTACCCTTGGCCATGGCCACGGCGATGTCCGCCGCTGCTTTACCGAGCTCGCGACTGTCTTTCCAGACCGACACGGTCTGCGTACCCAGGGCGATCCTGTTGAGGGCGGCATGGTCACCGTCCTGGCCAGAAACCGGCACGCTGCCCGCGAGGCCCTGCGCCGCCAGCGCCGCCACCGCACCGCCGGCGGTCCCGTCGTTGCTGGCGACCACGGCGTCGACGTCGTTGTCGTTGGAGGTCAGGAACTGCTCCATGTTGCGCTGAGCGTTGGCCGGCAGCCAGGCGTCGGTGTACGCCTCGCCGACGTTGACGACGGCACCGGACGCGAGCGCGTCGGCGAGCACTTCCATCTGTCCCGAGAACAGGAAGTCGGCGTTCGGGTCGGCGGCGGAGCCTTTGATGAACACGTAGTTGCCCTCAGGCTGGGCCTCGAAGACGGCCTGCGCCTGCATCCGCCCGACCTCCTTGTTGTCGAACGTCAGATAAAACGCGTCGGGAAACTCGATCAGGCGGTCGTAGCCCACCACCGGGATGCCCTCGTCGACGGCCTTCTGCACCGCCGGACCGATGGCGTCGGAGTCTTGCGCCAGGATGATCAGCGCGTCGGCGCCGTTGGCGATCAGGCTTTCCACGTCGGTGAGCTGCTTCGCCGCCGAGGACTGTGCGTCGGCCGAGATGTAGGCCGCGCCGAGTGCTTCGAGTTCGGCCTTGATCGCCGCCTCGTCGGTCTTCCAGCGCTCCTCCTGGAAGTTCGACCAGGAAACGCCGACGGTGATGTCTTGCGCCGTTGCCGGCGCAGCGCCAAACGCCGCGACCGCGCCGAGCGCGACCATGGTGACGATGGATCGGTTCACGTTGATCTCCCCGATTTTGGTGCCAAACCTCAACCACTAGCGGCGACGTTGACGCCACGTCGTGTTTTTTCTCGATACTTGAAAAAATCCGTGACGCAGCGTCGCGGCTGTGTCAACCAAATTCGAACAACCGCTTGGGAGGCAAGGTCCGGTGCTGCCGCATCGCGCCGCATCCGATCAGGTGAGGTTCCAGAACCGCCGGTTCCTGCTCAGTTTGGTGCGGCGACACGGGGCTTTGTCGCGCACTGCCTTGGCCGACCGGTCCGGCCTGAGTTCGGCAACGGTGTCCGCGATCACGTCGGAACTGCTGACGGAAGGCTGGCTGGCCCATGCCAGCGATTCGATGATCGCCGCTGCCGCCGCGGCGCCGAGCCGCGGGCGGCCGCAGATGCCGCTACGCCTCAATCCGGAGCGGGTCGCGGTCCAGGCGGTCTATCTTGCCGTCGACGGCGTGACGGTTGCGCTCGTCGACTATGGCGGCGAGGTCCGTGAAGTGGTTTCACTGCCGGCGCTCGACCCGGCAACGTCGGCCGACGCACTGTTGGCCGCTTTGCTCGAAGGCTTGCGCGGCCAGCGCCAGCGGCTGGCGGCCGCGCCGCCGGTCGACCGGACGGCCGTCGCGGTGCAAGGGGTGGTCGACCGCGACGGCAAGCAAGTGTTGTGGTCCCCGATCCTCGCCCCGACACCGATCGCTCTCGGCGACGGCCTGTCCCGGCGGCTGGGCATGAAGGTCTTGCTGCGCAACGACGCCAACGCGATGGCCGACGCTCTGGACGGCGGCAACGCGGCGCAGGCCGGCGGCGAGTTCGCCGCGCTGTTCGTCGGCTATGGGGTCGGCATGGGGGTCGTCAGCGACGCTGGCGTGCTGCGCCGCGCCGACCATTCCGCCTTCGAGTTCGGCCACGTGAACCACGAGCCGTACGGTGCGCCCTGCCGTTGCGGCGGGCGCGGCTGCATCGAGGCCTACGCCGCCGACTATGCCATCTGGCGTGCGGCGCACGACGGCGTCGATCCTGCCTCGACCGCGGACCCTGGGGCTGCGGCCATCGCCGGCCTCGCCGAGGCGGCGCGCTCCGGCGAGCCCCGGGCGCGCGCCGCTTTCCTTGCGGCTGGCCGTGCGCTCGGCTTCGGTCTCGGCCGTCTGTTCGCGCTGCTCGCGCCAATGCCGGTGGTGCTGACCGGCACCGGTGCTCGGAACTTCGATCTGATCAGGCCCGGCTTGGCGGCTGGTCTGGAAGCGGCGCTGGTCCCGGCCTTGGCCGGCACGCTCGACGTTCGGGTCGCGGAGGACAGCCGCCGGTTGGCGCTCGACGGTGCGGCGCTGGCAGCGCTGCGGGACGTCGACGAGCAGGCGGCCACCGGCTCCGCGTCGCTCAGCGAGTTGGTGTGATGCCCCGAGCTCCGACGTGCGTTGCGCTGGCCTTGGTGAGCACCCTGGCAGCTCTCGGGCTGATGACCGGTGAGGCGTCCGGCACCGATCGTCTGCCTTGGAGCGAATTGGCGATGCCGCCGTCGCTCGGCGATGATGCGGCCGCGGTGCCGACGTCGCTACTGGTCGAGCAAGGGCGGCAGCTGTTCGAGGCGAAGTTCACGCGGCCGGAGGGCGCGGGCCGCCCGCTGGCCACCCAAGCCATCGTGCCCACCAAGCGACGCCGGCCGGCGGAGCAGTCGCACCAGCGGTTGGCCGGACCCGATGCAAGCGCCTGCGCCGGCTGCCACAACGATCCGGCGACCGGCGGTGCCGGCGAGTTCGTCGTCAACGCGTTCGTCAGCGAGGGGTTCACCAGCGCTGACTTCGACAGCCTCGACCCACAATTCGCCAACGAGCGTGGCACCACCCATCTATTCGGTGCCGGCCTGATCGAGCTCTTGGCCCGCGAGATGACCCGTGAGCTGCAGGCGCTTCGCACCGGTGCTCTCGCCCGCGCCCGCGCCGAGGGGCAGGCCGTGACGGTCCGCCTGGTGACCAAGGGAGTGGACTTCGGTCGGCTCTCGGCCGAGCCCGATGGCGTCGTCGATCTCGCCGGGTTGGATGGCGTCGACGCCGATCTGGTGATCAGGCCGTTCGGCCAGAAAGCGGTCATCCCGTCGCTGCGCCATTTCACGGTCAACGCGCTGAACGCCCATCACGGGATTCAGGCCGTCGAGCGGTTCGGGCCGCGCTGGACCGGTGAGGACGATTTCGACGGTGACGGTGTGGCCAGCGAGATCCATGCGGGTGACGTCACCGCGTTGGTCGCGTTCCAGGCAACGCTGCCGCCGCCCGAGCAGATCGAGCCCGACGACACTGCTTGGCGAGTGGCCGCCAGCGCAGGCGAAGCGCATTTCGATGCGTGGGGATGCGCCGCGTGTCATCGCCCGACCTTGCCGCTCGACGAACTGGTCTTCAGTGAGCCTGGGCCCGACCACTTGGCCGGGACGCTACGCGCCGCGGAGGTGGCCGACCTGCTGGCGATCGATCTGGCGGCGCTGCCGTGGGCCGCGGCGTTGCAACGCGACGCATCGGGGCGTTGGCTGATACCACTGTTCTCTGATCTGAAGCGGCACCGGATCGCCGATGCCCGCACTCCGCGGCTGGGCAACGAGCTGTTGGCTCAGCGTTTCGTCGACCGCGACACGTTCCGCACGGCGCCGCTCTGGGGCGTGGCCTCGACGGCTCCCTACGGGCATCGCGCCGACGTCAGCACGCTCGACGAGATGGTCGGCGCCCATGGTGGTGCCGCAGACCATTCCAGGCGCGCCTATCAGAGCGGCACGGCGGCCGAACGGAGTGCGCTGATTGCATTCCTGAAGACGCTGCAGATCACGTGCACTGCGTGCGAGCCACCGTTCTAGGACGCTGCCGCGTCGACCGCGCTCGCTTGCCAGCCCTCCGGCTTTTTGAAGAACAGGATGACCGTGCCGAGGGTGAAACCCCATTTGCTGACGGTCGCCCGGTTGATCACGACGTCGTCGTCCTGCCGGATCATCCAGTCGTCGAAGTGCACGTTCCAGGTGCGCTCACCGACCTTGAGTGCGAACTCGTAGCTCCAGTGGAGCGCCGGGCCGACGACGCGACCCGACGCGGTGCCGAGCACGCCGTCGGCGGTGCCTTCGTAGTGGCCGTCGGGCAGGATCTTCAACGTCCAAACCCGCCGCTCCCGCTCACCGTCGTCGTAGACGAAATGCTCGTCGAGCGTCAGCACGTCGCCTTCGACCGTGCCGGTCATGTCAACGACGAATTGGCGCTGCACACGGCCAAAGCGGTCCTCGAACCATCCCCACGCCTTGGTCGGGCCGGCAAAATATTCCTCAAGCACGAATGTCGGTTCCTGGCCTTCGAAGTCTTCGATCTTCATGCCACCACATCCCATCAGCAAGAGGAGAAGGCCAAAGCCGGCGGCGAGGCCGGTCATTCTAAGTGATTTCGTCATGTTGTCTTCGCATCCGGCAGAAGGCGGGCGCGCAGGTCGGCCTGCGCGGTCGCGTCGATGGAGAAATCGCGGACCAGCCACGCAGCGGCTAGTTTGATGGGAATGGGCAAGGCGCCGTAAAGCAGCGCCAGTGTGAGCAGCGCGTCCGGGGCGTTGGGCCCATCGGCGCTGAAGCCGACGGCACCCAGGATCGGGAACGCGATGCCGACGGCGAGCGCCAACGACAGCTTCGTCGCCATGCTCCAGACGGCGAAAAAGAACCCGGTGCGCTGACGCCCCGAAAGGGTGCGGTCGAGATCGACCACGTCGGCTTGCATTGCGGCGGGCAGGGCGAGGTCGGCGCCGAGGCTCAGGCCCGACAGCGCGCAGATCAAAAAGAACCAGCCGACGTCGCCAGGGCCGAGCAACGGTGCGAATGCGAACACGACGCACGCCCAGAGGATCGAGACGATCCAGGCGCGGTGCTTGCCGATGCGATAGCTGACCTGCAGCCACAAGGGCGCGCCGACGATGCCGGCGACGAAGTAGACGAGCAGCAGCCACCCCGTCCAAGCGCCGGCCTCGATCCTGAGGTCCGCGAACAGGAGGAAGAGGGTCGCCGGCAGGCCGTTGGCCGCGCTGTTCAAGAGGAACGCGAACACCAGCGTGCGGAAGGGCCGATTGGCCCAGAGGTGCTTCAGCTCCTGGCGAAAACGTGGCGGGTTTCCGGTTGCGACGGGCGGTTCGGGAATGACCCGAAGGACGACGAACACGCAGAGCGGCAACAGCACCAACACGCCCCAGGCCATGCCGCCGAGGATCGGTCCCAACGCCGCGTCGCCGCCGAGCAGCGCCGGCAAGGATGCGGCGATGGCCACACCGGCGATGACGAACGCCTCGCGCACCGTGGTGATGCGGGTGCGCTCGTGATAGTCGGCCGAGAGTTCAGCCCCCCACGCGGTGTAGGGTAAGGTGACCATGGTCCAGCCGAGGTAGGCGATGGCTGCCCACAGAAAGAGATCGAAACCGGTAGAACCCGGCAGCGGTTGGAACAACATGACCACGCCGACCGCCAGGATCGGCGCACCGGCGACGACCCACGGCCGCCGTCGGCCGTAGCGGCTGCGCGTGCGGTCACTGAACTCGCCGATCAGCGGATCGGTGATCGTGTCGAGCAGCCGCGCCGCCAGCAAGGCGAGGCCGACCGCGGCGAAGCCGACGCCGACCTCGCGCGCCCAGAAGGTCGGCAAGAAGACGTAGAGCGGGAGGTTCAAAGCGGCCAAAGGCAACGCCAGCGAGCCATAGGCCAGCAGCAACCCGAACGGCAGTTGGCGCCTTGGCGTTGCCTCCGGTTCACGCACGGCGGAAGACGCTTTGCTCGACGTTGGTGGTGCCGACCCGGAACCCCGCCTCGCAGTAGGCCAAGTAGTAGCACCAGAGCCGCCGGAACCGTTCGTCGAACCGTTGGCTCTGGCACTGGATCCGCGGCCAGGCGGCAGCGAACCGCTCGGTCCACAGCCGCAGCGTTTGCGCGTAGTCGGGCCCGAACGTGGCTTTCCGCTCGAAGCTCAGCCCCGCACGTTCGGCTTCGGTCCGCAGCCGCGACGGCGAAGGCAACATGCCTCCGGGAAACACGTAGCGTTGGATGAAGTCGACGCTGCACCGATAGTCGTCGAAGTACTCGTCGGCGATCGTGATCACTTGCAAGCCGACCCGGCCATCGTCGCGCAGCAAGCTGCGCAGTCGGTCGAAAAACACGGGCCAGAACGCCTCGCCGACGGCTTCGAACATCTCGATCGAAACGATGGCATCGAAGGTGCCACGGACGTCACGATAGTCCTGAAAGCGCACGTTGACGCGGTCCGCGAGCCCGGCCGCAGCGACGCGGGCGCTGGTGTAGGCGTGCTGTTCTTCGGAAATCGTCAGCGCGGTCACCTCGCAACCACGCTCCGCCGCGTAGACGGCGAAACCGCCCCAGCCGCAGCCGACCTCCAGCACGTGCTGACCAGCATGGAGCCCCATGAGGTCGGCCAAGTGCCGGTACTTGCTGGCCTGGGCCACCTCCAGATCGCCGTCGTCGGAGAACATCGCCGACGAGTAGGTCATGCTCGGGTCTAGCCAAGCGCCGTAGAAGGCGTTTCCCAGATCGTAGTGCGCGTGGATGTTGCGGCGGCTACCGCGTCGGGTGTTGCGGTGAAGGCGGTGGTAGATGCCGCTCAACGCGCGGACCAGCCGCGATGGTTCGAATTGTTTCCGCAGCCGTTCGTAGTTCACGAGAAACAGCCGCAACACGGCCTCGAGATCCGGTGTGTCGAGATCGCCGGCGATGAAACCTTCCGCAAAACCGAGCGAGCCCCGGCGCAAGATCCGAAACGCCAACCGCGGGTTGTGTACGCTCAACTCTGCTTTGGGTTGTGCGCCAGAACCAAATCGGCGAGCCGTGCCGTCAGGCGCGCGGATCACCAAAGTGCCGATCTGAAGACGTTGGGCCATGCCGTCGAGTACGCGCATGCCCGGTCCGTTCCAGTTGCGGTCACGTTCGCCTTGCCCCCACCTCAGAGCAACGTTGGCATCGGTCATCGGTCGTCGTTCCCCCGCTTTGCCGTGTTTCCGGCGACCACGGGCCGAGGGTAGCTCGATGGGGCGTGGAACTTGGCACCGCGCCACCAGAGCTTCAGCGCTTGCACGTGGATGCCGGCGACAACTCTGGCGGTGAGTAAGCCATGCGCCAAGAGGGCGCGCGCAAGATTGGCGTCCTGCAGCTCACGTCGATCGGCGGTCAGACTGGCGATCAGCTGCGGTTCGCCCTCGGCGCGTTCGTTGATGACGACACTGATTCGATCTCCCGGCGGCAGGACGTTGAACGCGTAGGCGGCGTCCATCGGGATGAACGGCGAAACGTAGAAGTCTTTGGCACAGCCGTGGGCGAGGCGGCCCTCGGCGCCGTCGACGCGGAAGCCGTAGACGTGTTGGCCGCCGAAGGTGTTCTTCACTTCGTAGAGCAGCGCGACGAGCTGCTGATCCCGGTCGTAGGCGAAGTAGACGGTCAGCGGGTTGAAGACGAAGCCGAGGAGCCGCGGAAAGGCCAGCATGAAAATCCGCCCGTCACCCGGGTCGATCCCCCGCGTAGTCAGCTCGGCCCGGACCCAAGGCTCGAGCCGCGAGCCATCGCGGGCACCGTGGTCCTGCGCGTAGAGCGAGATCAGGTTCGGCCGCTGGACCGACATCAGACGCAGGCGACGGTCGAGCTCGGCCAATTCGTCGAGTGCGACGAACAGCGTCCACACCCGATAGGTGAAGCGCTGCCGGAACGGCCGCAGCCGGTGGTGCATCACCCGTCCGGCGTAGATGGCACTCCGCGGTGTTGCAGCGGTCGCCGGAGCCACCGTCATCAGACCGCTTTCGCCGCGGCCGCCTCGACCATGAGGGCCGGGCCGGACGCGGGCATCGTCGCCGGCGCCAGCCAAGGCGCGCGGATGCCGAAGCCTGCTTCGCAGACCCGCATGGCAGCGGTGAGGCCGTCCTCGTGGAAGCCGTAGCCGCACCAAGCACCGGCATGCCACACGCCGCCTCGCCCCTGGATCGACGCCAGCCGCTGCTGGTTCTGGACGGTTGCGGTGTCGAACATCGGGTGCGCGTAGGACATGCGCGCGTGGACGAGGTCCGGATCGGGTTCGCGCAGCGGATTGAGGCTGACGAACAGCGGTGTCGCCTCGTCGATGTTTTGCAGGAGGTTCATCCAGTAGGTCAGCGAAACGGGCATCTGCGGATCGGTGCTCGCCCCGGTCATGAAGTTCCAGCTCGCCCAGGCGCGCCGACGGCGAGGCATCAGTGCCGGGTCGCTATGCAGGATCGCTTCGTTCGTCTGGAACGGGAATCCGGCCAGCACGTCCGCCTCGTCGGTGTCCCGGTCGGCCAGGATCTCCCGGCTTTGGTCGGCGTGGGTCGCCAAGATGACGGCGTCGAAGCAGCGCTCGTTGCCCATGCTGTCCGTCACCGCCACGCCATCGGCCGTGCGGCGAACCGAACCGACTGGCGTGGCCCTGCGGATCTCCGCCCGCAAGCGGGACAGGATCGTCGTCACGTAGGTCCGCGAGCCACCGACGACCGTGCGCCAGCGTGGTTGATCGGTGATCGTCAGCAGCCCGTGATTCCTGAAGAACGTCAGGAAGCTGCGTGCAGAGAACGCCCGGACCGCTTCCAACGGAGCTGACCAGATCGCGGCTGCCATGGGCAGGACGTAGCGTTTGGCGAGTGCCCCGTCGAAGCGCCTCGTCGCCAACCAGTCGCCCAGCGGACGATCGTCGTCGGCACCGTCGAGGAACCGCCTGGCCGCAGCGTTGAAGCGCACGATGTCCGTCAGGAGACGCCAGTGCCGCGGGTCGGCGAGGCGCCGCCGCTGCGCGAAGAGCGATGCCCAGGCCGTACTGGCGTATTCGAAACGTCCCTCGTCCTGGCTGACGCCGAACGACATGTTCGACTCCGCCGTAGGGACGTCCAAGGTCTGAAACAGGTTTTTCAGATTCGGATAATTCCGCTCGTTGTAGACGATGAAGCCGGTGTCGACCGGCACGGTTCGGTCCCCGAATCGGGCGTCGATGGTGTGGCTGTGTCCACCTGCTCGAGGCAGTGCTTCATAAACCGTGAGACGGTGATGTGGATCGAGCAGCCAGGCTGCGGACAGGCCCGCGATTCCGGTTCCGATGACGGCAACGTGCAAACGAACTCTCCCCGGCGGCTTGTCCGCTGATGGGTTGACAGGGTCGGGTACGGGCCGCGCGAAGATGCGGATCACTCCAAAGTCGCAGTCATCCAACTCGATTCCCGTTGCGTACAGTCTGCAGTTGGACGCTGACGACGATGTGCGCACTTCGCCGCGGGGAGCGGCAGATGGTGGTTTTGGGCCACGGAGCGCGATATGTCGAACTCAGGAAGCGGTCGAGGGTGTTTCATTGAACGAAGGTCATCATCTCACGGACGAGTTGGCAGTCGCGCACGCTGCGGGCCTACTCGACGAGCCGTTGGTGCTGCTGGTCGAGACGCATTTGGCCATGTCCGACGAAGCGCGCGCACGTCATCGGTCGCTGGAAGCCGTGGGTGGCGCTTTGTTGGACGAGATCGAGCCGGAAGCCGTCGGCGCGGACGTGCGCGACCGGGTGTTGGCGATGCTGGACGTACCCCCGGCCATTCGAATCGATGCGGCAGCGGCACGCTGTGGCAAGGCGGTCGTGCCTGGCCCGCTCGCGCGACACATCGGGTCGTCATTCGACGGGTTGAAGTGGCGCGCCCTCGGCCCCGTCTCCGAGATTCGACTGCTGCCTCAGGCCGAGGGTTACGTGACTCGGTTGTTGAAGATCAAACCGGGCGCCTCGGTGCCTGGGCACACCCACGAGGGGTTGGAGGCTACGCTCGTGCTCCAGGGCTCCTTCTCGGACCACACCGGTGTCTTCCGTCGAGGTGACGTGGCCATCGCGGAGGGCGATCTCGACCATACGCCGGTCGCCGGTGAGCACGAGGCGTGCATCTGTCTCGCCGTCACCGATGCGCCTTTGCGCTTGACGGGTGGTTTCACCCGGTTCCTCAATCCCTTCGTTCGCATCTGACGTCGATCGGTCGACCTCGCCCGGCTTCTGCAAGCAAAGGCTGTGCGTTGACGGCTTCGATCGATGAGGCGCGGCCGGCGACCAAAGCGAACGCTGGCGGCGTGAAGTAGAACGCCACCACCACCGACAGTAGCACGCCGCCGGCAATGGCCATGGCGAAAGGCGGCCAAAATCCACCGCCGGCGAGGATCAACGGCAAGAACCCGCCGAACGTGGTGACGGTCGTCGACAGGATGTGGCGCGACGAGCGAACGACCACGGCGGCCATGGCGTCGCGATCACCGTTCCGAGCTTTCGGCGTGTCGCGCAATGCGGTCAGCACGATGATCGCCGCGTTGATCGACACGCCGATCGAGCCGATCACACCGATCAGCGCCTGGATCCCGAACGGGTAGCCGAACACGGCCAGCGCCAAGAGTGACAAGCCCATCGACAAGACCGAAACGGCACCGGCGATCAACGACAATCTGTAGGAGCGAAAGGTCAGCACGATCGTCGCCACCGTCAGCGCGACGATCAAGCCGACCGAAGATGCTAGATTGCCGACCGTCTCGTCGCGCGCGTCGCTGTCGCCGCCGATCCCCAACCGATAGCCTTCGGGCAGTGCGAAATCGCGCTCGGCCAGTGCCGCGCGCACCTCGTCGAGCGCTTCCTCCGGAAGCACGCCGTAGGCGACGTAGCCCTGCACGGTGGTCAGCCGTTCGCCGTTACGTCGGGTGATCGCAACCTCGCTCGGCTGGACCTCCAAGCGCGCCACGCCGTCGACGGGCATGCCCGGAAAGCGGGTCGTCGCATCGGCGACCGGCGGGATCAGCACCAGATCCTGAAGGCCACGGACCTCGTCCCGGGACTCGGCGTGGAGCCGGACGCGCACGGGCAGCTCCTCACTCCCTTCGATGAGCGATCCGCCGGTCGTGCCCTCGAGCGCCGCATCGAGCTGACGCGCCACGTCGGTCAGCCGCAAGCCCGCCGTGCGCGCCGCCGTTTCGTCGACGTCGAGCACGAGCTTGGGCACGCCGCCGGTGATGGACGCACGGGTGTGGGTGACGGTCGGCACGTCCGACATGATCGACCGCAACTCCTCCCCCAGCGTCCGCAGCACTGCGAGATCGGGACCGTACACCCTGAACTCTACCGGAGCCGACACCGGAGGGCCCTGCACGAGATCACGGACGATGATCTGCGCGCCCGGGAAAGCCTCGTCGAAGCGGTGCTGCAGCCGCGGCACGACGACGGCCGTTGCTGCCGGTGACGACGTCGTGACCAGTGCCTCGGCGAAACGGGCGACGCCGTCCTGGTCGGCCTGCATGTTGTAGTAGAAGGCGGGCGCGCTCTCGCCGACGACCCAGTGCACCCGGGAGACTTCCGGTTGTTGCAGCAGCAGCGCCTCGGCGCGGGAGGCGACGTCGACGCTAGCGGCGAGCGATGCGGTGCCGTCGAGCCGTACCTGGACGTAGAATTGGTCGCGGTCGACGCCCGGAAAGAACTGCGCGGTCAGAGTAGGGAAGGCACCGAAGCCGATGACCGGGAGCACGCAGGCCACGACCATGGCGAGCCGTGGATGATCCAGTGCCAGTCGGATCGACCGGGCAAACGCGACGCCGACGCGGCCGGGGTCGATGCCGGCCTCCCACCAACCGCGTCGCGCTGCGGCGGCAGGCATGAGATGGCCGGCGAGGGCTGGCGTGACGAGCAGGGCCAGCAGCAAGCTCATGGTCAGCATGACGATCACGGCAGTGGCGATCGATCCGACGAAATCGCCGGCTGGCCCTGGCAGCACTGCCATCGGCATGAACGCCAGGATGGTGGTCAGGGTCGAAGCCAGGAGCGGCACCGCCAGCCGTTCGACCGATCGGCCGACCGCCAAGGTGCGATCCAGGCCGGCGGCGATCCGCCGACGGATCTCGTCGGTCATGACGATGGCCGCATCGACCAGGAGGCCCAGGGCGACGATCAAGCCGGTGACCGACATTTGGTGGAGTGGGACGCCGACGCGTTGCAGGACCGCGACCGACAGTAGCGCGGTCAGCGGCAAGATCAGGGCGACGACCAACGCGGACCGCCAGCCGAGCGTGACCACCAGAACGGCGATCACCAGGCCGACGCCCAATCCCATGTTCGTCAGGAGCGTGCGGAAGCGATCGGCGGTGTAGCGGCTCTGGTCGAACAAGGTGGCGATCTCGACACCCGCCGGCAGGCTCGCTTCGACCTCGGCGACGGCCGCCCGGAACCTGGCGCTCCAGGCGTCGACCTGGCGGTCGTCGGCCATCTTCGCGCCGACCAGGACGGCCGGTCGCCCATCGGCGAAAGCGAGGCTGGATGGCGGCGTACGCGCCGCGCGCTGCACCTGCGCCACGTCGCCGACGCGGACCGTGATGCCGCTCGTGGCCGTGCGCAACGGGATCGAACGGATGCGCTCCAACCCGTCGATCTCGCCCGCGACCTCGATCAAGAGATCGCTCGACTCGCTGCGGACGGCGCCCGCCGCGACTTTGGCGTCGGCGGCACGGATCGCTGCCGCGACGGCATCGAGGTCGAGCGCCAGGTCGGCCAGCCGGTGCTGGTCGACGGCGACGAGGATCTCTTCGTCGACGGCGCCGTAGGTGTCGACGAGCTTGGTCTCGGGCACCTGACGCAAACGGTCTTGCAGTTCGAGCGCCAACCGCCGGAGCAGGGCCGGTGCGACATCGACGCCGGCGACACCGCGGACGGCAAGGATCGCCGTGTAGGCGCCGGTCCGATCGTCGTCGAACTCGGGTTCGGGCACGCCCGGCGGCAGCTCGCGTGCCGCGTCCCGCAGGGCGTTGCGGATTTCGGCCCAGGCGTCGGGTAGGGCGGCGTCCGCCAGGAACGAGGAGAGTTCGACGCTGATCACCGACAGCCCTTGGCGCGAGGTCGAACTGATCGTGTCGATGGCCTCGATCTCGCGGAGTTCAGCCTCGATCTTCTCGGTAACCAGCGCCTCGACGCGCTCGGGGTCGGCGCCGGGAAAGGGCGTGACGATCGTGGCGAACAGATTGGTGATGGTCGGGTCTTCCTGGCGGCCGATGGTCAACAGCGCCGCGAAGCCGGTGGCGATGACCAAGCCGATCACCAGCGCCAGCAACCGGACGTCGCGGTAGGTCAACGTCACCATCGACTCGTCCCTCTGGGGCATCGTCCACCGTCGTGGACACACCGCACCAAACAAGCACCCCGCTCGGCCACTCGAGCCATCATCCTGCTGGGCGGTCGGGTGCGGTGCGCGCGTGGCTCGGGTTCGGCGAAAGCTGCTCCAGCGGCTCGACCGCCGCGCCGTTCGGCACCCGGTGAGCGCCGGCAACGAGCAGGTGCGCGTCCGACGGCATGGCGCCGCGAACGAACACGCGCTCCAGCTCGGCATGGACGATCTCGACCGCGACGGCGCGACGCCGCCAGCCCGAGTCGTCCTCGACCACGATCGGAACACGCCAGAGGCCCTTTGCGCCCTCCTCCAGCACAGCGAGTGGCACCCAGAAGCCCGCTTCCGGCTCGTGCTCGGTACGCACGAGCGCTGCCAGCTCGCCCAGCGCCGGCGGCGCGACACCGTCCGGCACGACCACATCGAAGATCAACGTGACCGTGCGGGTCGCGCCAACGAGATCGACACGCTTGCGTGCCAACGATGCAGTGAACGCCCGGCCATCGACGTCGACGCGATGGTTCTCGCCCACGGCGACTGCGCCGGCCAAGGCCGCCGGCACGCCGATCCGCGCCTGAAGGCGGCTGGTCTCGAGGATGTCGAGGGCAGGCGTACCGGCCGCAGCGACCACGCCTTCGTCGAGATGGCGGGCACCGATGGTGCCGGCGAACGGGGCGGCGAGGATCGCATCGGCGATCTCTGCATCGAGCCGAGCGATGGCGGCATCGAGCGCCTCGGCCTCTGCCTCCAGGGCCATCCGCTGGAACCGGGCCTCGTCATGGGCCTGGTCGGCGCTGAAGCCGCGGCCGGAGAGGGCGCGCTGGCGGTCTTCGGTCCGTCGGGCCAGTTCGATCTGCGCAGCAGTGGCCGCGCGCTCGCCGGCGAGCCGGCGGCGCTCCAACGTCCGGATTTCGCTGTCCTGCCGGGCGAGAGGTGCGCCGGCGGCGACCCGGTCGCCCTCGTCGACCAGCATCTCGATCACGAGGCCGCCCTGCTCGAACGCCAACGTCGTCTCGCGGGCCGCTTCGATCCGGCCAGTATAGCGGACCGTCCGGACGAAGTGGTCCGTCAGCACCACCGGAGCAACCGCAACGGGCAGGGGTGCGGCCGTGGCGGTTTCGGGTGTGGCGGCGCGCGCGTGCAACCAGGCGATCCCGCCGGTCGCTGCCCCGAGGGCGGTGGCCAGGACGAGCAAGCGAGCAAGGGATCGACGCACGGACGAAACCTCCTATGTTAGGCGAGCTAACATATGTGACGCATCGTAACATCGTCCAGGGTCAGGTGGAGAGAAAATGTCCGAGCCGCCGGGTCGTCGCCCCAAACGGCGCTACCACCACGGTGACCTTCGGACCGCGTTGTTGGAGGCGGCGGAAACGTTGATCGCCGAGCACGGCCCGAGCGGCTTCACCCTGGCCGACGCCAGTCGTCTCGCTGGCGTCAGCACCGCGGCGCCCTATCGCCATTTTCCCCACAAGGACGCGCTGCTCGACGCGGTGCGTGCGCGTGGGTTCGAGCGCTTGACCGACCGGATGCACACCGCCATCGCCGAGACCGGGGGGCGCGGCAGCATCGAGGCGATGGTGGCGAAGGGTCGGGCCTATGTCGGCTTTGCGATCGCCGAGCCGGCGGTCCTGCGTCTGATGTTCGGCAGTGACCGCAAGGCATTGCCGCGGGAGCTGTCCGAAGCTGTCGGTGAAGCCTGTTTCGGCGAGGTGTTGATCGAAGCCGAGGCGTTCAGCAGCGCACATGGCTTGACCGAGCGGCCGACGCTGGATCTGGCGTTGCAGATGTGGGGGATCGCCCACGGTGTGGCGGCGCTGCAGATCGACGGCGATTTCGCGCTCGTGGCCCCCGAAACGGACCCACTGGAGCTGGTGGCGTCGATCACCCGGGCGTGGGCCGAGGGTCTGATCGCGCGCGGTGCGGGTGCCGGAGACGACCTCGCAACCTGATCGCCCGCCCGATCGACCGGCGCGCTCGTCGTGGGCCCGGTGCCGCGTCGGCCGATCCAAACGGGCTACCTCTGGGCCCAGCTCGAAGGCCTGCTCGGTATGCGCGGTCCGATCGGCTACGCCGCCGCCTACGTGGCCAAGGGAGTATGCCGAATTCGGACGCCTCGGCGTCAGCTGGGAGTTCGTCCGGCCGGCGTCGTTCGAGCGCGACTGACGACCGGCTCAGCCAACGACGAGATGCGGCGCAACGGATGTTCCGCTGCGCCGCCCCCGTGAGGCACGAGGCGGTGCCGACGCCGCGGCGTCAGCTGGTCGTCAGCTGCCAGCTCAGGACTTCGTGGCTGTTGACCGCCGCACCCGTTCCGGCGGTGAAGCCGGCATGGCCTGGCCCGCCCAACAGCGCCGCCAAGTCCACCGTGTGCGTCAAGGCCGGCGTTCCAGGCTTGGTGGGCGTGGTCGCCACGAACACTTGGAGCTGGTCGCTGGCACCGTCGTAGTCGATCCAAGCGTGAACGATGCCGCCGCCGTTGAAGTCGGGTGTCGCCACCACCTGATGCAGCAGCGGGTTACGGACGTCGCCGTTGGGGACCACCACCAGCCGGTTGTCGCCGGGGCGATCCCACCAGTTCTTGTAGGTGTCGAAGACGACGGCCAGCGAGTTCGTCACCGCCGGACGTAGCCCGACGTCGCCCCCCGCACCGCCCAAAGCGCCACTGCCCGCAGGCGCGTTCTGCAGCACGAAGGCGATCCCGTCGCCGCCGGCGGGGTCGCCGGTGATCTGGAAGGTGAAAGCGGTGCTGAACGACGTGTTCGCCGCGACCGGGATCGTCTGATCGACGAACGCGCTGCCCGCCTGCGAGCCCGCCAGCGACGTCAGCTGGAGTCGGTCACCCGCGAGCGCAGCCGACCCATTCAGCGACAGCCCCGTTGCACCCGCGAAGGTGGCGTAGTCGATGCCGGCACCGCCGCCCGGGGGCGGGTTTTCGCCAGGCACCGGGCTGCCGCCTTGCAGCGAAACGAAGCGGACCCGCTGCTCGTTGGAACGGCCGCCCGTGGTGGCGACGAACCCGAGATAGGCCTGGGTGGCGCCGCCGAGATCGTTGGCGACGACGTTGCGATTGAGGTTGCCGGCGGCGACACCGTCGATGCTGTAGGCCATGGTCTGCGTCGGTGCATCCCACACGACGGCGACACTGTGCCAAGCGCCGTCCTCCAGATCGGGGAGGGCGAACGGCGTCGAGGCGAAGGACCCGTCGGTTGCCAAAAAGTTCGTGTGGTCGGCGGCGATGTCGCCCTGGGCAGCGCGGTTGTCGAAGGTGTCGAAGTCGATGCCGAAGCCGTTGGCGATACCTGCGCCCGCACGGGCCCCGACCGCGTCGTTGCTCGAAGGGTCGGCGTGCAGAACGAAGGTGATGCCGTCTGCACCGTCGCCCTTCGTCCCGAAAAAGAGGTCGAACGTGAAGGTGAAGCTCTGGCTCATGTTCTGGGGGGCGTTCAGCATGACCGTGCCGGCCCGCTGGTTGGCGTCCGGGGTCAGCTGGAAGCTGCCGTCGGGAAGCTCCGAGGCATCGCCGCTGCTGGTGGCATAGGCGTCGAGTGCCGCGACGTAGTGCTCACCGCCGATGGCGACCTTGATCGACGCGGCGATCGAAGGCGTGCCGGCGCCGTTCCAGGCGAACAGCATCCAATAGCCGGGGGTGAGGACGTTGGAATTGGCCGGCGGGGTGACCGTCAGGGTGTTGCCGGCGCGGGTGAAGGGAAGGTCGATCGCCCGGCTTTCCATGTTCAAGGAGTGTGTGACCGAGCCGTTCTTGACGAAGACGAGGCGGTTGATGTCGGCGGCATCGTCGAGCTGGACCTGGAACGTGCCGCGGGGCTGGATCAGGTTCGGCGCGCCGGTGATGACGGGCCGCGTGGCGACACTGCCGTCAGGATTGAAGAGATAGGCCGGCGCATAGATCTCCGCGTTGGTGTTGAAGAGCGGGCCAGGGGCGCCGCCGCCGGCCGAGAGCACCCGGCCATCGTGCAACAGGATCGACGTCGAGTGGTAGAGCCTGGGCGTCCCTTCGGATGCGCCGACGGTAACGTTGTCGGTCGTCGGATCCCAGATCGCCACCTCGTTGCGGACGCCGCTCAGCACGTTGTCGAACCGGCTGCCGCCGTTGACCATGACGGTGCCGTCGGCGAGCACCGTCATGTCGGACCATAGCCGTCTGGCACCGAGGCTGCCGACCTGAGTGACCACCGGCGTGCCACTCGTCATGTCGAGCTTCCACAGCCCGCAATCGTCGGAATCGTCCTGGATCAGGAACAGATCCGGCGCGTACATGATCGCCGGCGTCGAGTACCAGAACTCGAGCGCAGCCGGGAAGTCGCCGACCTTCTGGATGCTGCCATTGCCGGCGGGGTCGACCAGAAAGATGCCGTCCGGGGTGGCGTCGACCGCGCGTTGCTGGCCGCCGAAGACCATGATCATGCCGGTGCTCAATAGCCAGGCCCGCGGATACCACCAGTCTTCGGAGAAGAGGTTGCTCTCGGCCCCCGTCATCTCCTTCCAGCCGGCGCCCGGCGTGTAGAGCTCGGGCATGCCGATGCCCTGACCGCTGAACCCGTCGCCCTGACCGTTGTTGGCACCCTTGCCGCCAAAGACGATCAGCTTGCCGCTGGCCAGTGTCACCACCGTCGGGTACCAGCGCGCATAGCTCATGCTGCCATCGGGTGACAGCGTGATCTGCTGCGTTTGATAGTCGAACGTGTTGACGTCCGGCACGCCCGAATTGACCTGGCCGAGAGGGCGCGCATCGCCGCCGATGATGATGATCTCATCGGTCGCTGGTACTATCGCTGGGGCCGAACAAAAGATGTCGGTTGCCGTCGTCTTCGTCAGTGTATTGTGTGTTCCGGTTTCAGGGGTCCACACATCATAAAAGAGGGTGGCGCCCTGTTGACCGTTGAGATCGGTTCCATAGCTGAAGATTTTTCCATCCGGTGTGAGGATGGAGTGAATGGCGATGATTGGCCAGCTCATCACTTCCGACCACTCACCATCGCCTTCCGTGTCGGCGCCGGCCAGAGCGGCGGCAGCGAACGCGGGCGCGTTGGCCTCTTCCAGTCCGGGCGGAGGCGGAACTTGGCCGCCGACACCATCGAAGATCATCGGCACCCGTTCGGAGGTTCCCACCGACCAGTCCAGCGACACCGCATCGAACCGGCCGTTGGTGTATTCGAGGAACACCACCTCGATCGCATGCGTGCCGGCGGCGAGCTCCACCGAAACCGTTCGTTCGATCGCGCCGTCGGCGACGACGTCCTCGCCGTTGCAGAAGCACGTGGAACCGCCGGTGGCAGGGCAAGGACCCGCACCGCCGTCGATCACGTCACAAACCACCTCCAGCACTGCGTTGCCGTCAACGTAGATGTTGGCTGCGCTCGATGTTTGTAAGAACAGATTGACCGTTTGAGCGCTGTCGAGATCAAAGCTGCCACTGTAACGAGCGGCAAAGTCGGTGACCAGACCGCCAGCCCAGAAGGGTACGTCGTAGTTGAACTCTTGCACACGCTCGACCAACTCGGCGTGCAACGGTGATTGCTGCAGATCGAGTAGCGGGATGCTCTGGGCGCCGCCGGCGGCGAAGTACTGGGCGTTCCAGCCAACCGAAGTCGATGTCACGGCTTGCATGCGAGCTGCCCTCCTGTGTTTTGATGATGGCGCGGTGTCGGGTGCGGACGCACCTGCGTGCAGGTCAACTCGAACGCTAACATGGTAACGGGGTGGTTCTGTGACCGCGCGCACAAGCCACGCCGACCGTGTGCCGCGCGACGTGGCGCCGGGGCGCCAGCGGTCGCGGATCATGCCTTCCAGGCGTTAACCGGATCATCACTTGTCGATGGCTCTCTCGTCGTGACGACCCAGCAAGGGCCGGGGCCGCCACGGGGCCCGTAGCGTGCCAGACGGAAAGGGCCTGCCATGACCAACACGTTCGCTACCAACGCCGCGTCCAACTCGGCGGTGTCCTACCTCGACCGCAACAGCCGGATGCAGTCCTCGTCGATCGCGAAGCTCTCTTCGGGCTCGCGGATCGTGAAGGCGTCGGACGACGCCGCGTCCCTGGCCGTCGGCACCAAGTTGAAGGCCGACGTCACCGCGCTCAAGCAGGCCAGCACCAACGCCTCCCAGGCTGCCTCCATGCTCCAGATCGCCGACGGTGCCATGAGCCGGATCAGCGACACGCTGCTACGGATGAAATCACTGGCAACCCAGTCGCTTTCTGACGTGTTGTCGGATACCGAGCGCGGCTATCTGGACAAAGAGTTCCAGGCGCTCGTCACCCAGATCGACTACATCACGTCGTCGACCAAGTTCAACGGCATCGCCGTGGTCTCGGGTGCGATGGGCACGGGCTTCGACACCTACGCCAACGACTTCGGTGCTGCCGGCGTCGCCGCCGCAGACGTCAAGGTCCGGGCGACGGGTGGCCTCGCCGACAACGATGCGTTCAAGGTCGTCTACGACAAGGCCAACGGCCTGATGACCGCGACCAACAACACGAGCAAAGAAGCGCAGACGGTCAAGGTCGCCAGTTCGGCCACCCACACCGGCACGGTCGACTTCGACGCGCTGGGTGTCGCTCTCGACTTCGACAACTTCGATCTGACGACCAAGCTGGTCGGCGGTGACGACACCTTCGCGGTGAACTGGGCCGACGCGGCTGGCCAGGGTGCTGCCACCTTCCAGGTCGGCGAGAACGCGGCCAACGATACGGTCACGGTGCACTTGGCCGACGTCGACTCGACAGCGCTCGGTGTCAACGGTCAGGCGATCACGTCGGCTGCTGCTGCCGTGACGGCCAGCGGCACGATCGACACGGCGATGCAGACGCTCAACACCGAGCGCGCCAACATCGGTGCGTCGATGTCGCGGCTGGAAGCCATCGGCGAGAACCTCGCGACCACCATCGAGAACCTCGATGCCGCGCGGTCGGTCCTGATGGATGTCGACGTTGCCGAAGAAATGACCAAGTTCACGACGAACCAGGTCATGACCCAGGCGGCCACGGCGATGCTCGCCCAGGCCAACCAGCTGCCGCAGAACCTGATGCGGTTGCTGCAGTAGTAGTAGCGGGAACCGAACGGGCGCGGCGGTTGACCGTCGCGCCCGGCTTCCCTCGGGAATTCGAAGATGACCGCACTCGTTTCACCATCGTCTTCCACGGTCACTCGCTCCGATCCCCTCGTTGCACAGGGCCGCGTCGAACGCCCGGCAATCATTGCCGACGAGCCGAAGCCGAACGTCGCCGGCGACGGCACCGACCCCAGGGCTGCCGCCGAAGCCGTGGCCAAGGCTCTCTCCAGTTCCAAGAACCTCGAAGTCACGTCTTTCCACGACGAGGCGACCGGCCGGTTCGTGACGCGTGTCGCCGATCGTTGGAGTGGTCGGGTGCTGGTGCAGACCCCGCCGAACGACCTCCTCAGGTTCTTGGCCACCGCGCCGACCTTCGATCCACCGCCCACCCTCATCGACGCATAGGAGATCGGCGATGTCGGAGCTCTCCCTCGGCAGCCTGAGCATCGATCCGAACACCAATCGGGTACGGGTCGGCTCGATCAGCTCCGGTATCGACACCGAGGCCCTGACCAACGCCCTCGTCGACGCGAAGAAGATCCCGGCGCTTCGTCTGGAACAGCGGATCAGCGAGGGCGAAGCCAAGGTCGCCGCCTATGGCGATCTCCGGTCAGCGCTGCGCGCCATGCAGAGCGCGCTGGACGGCTTGCGCAACCCACCGGGCCTCAGCAGCGTCGAGGACAACCTGTTCGAGCGGAAGGAGGCGTTCTTCAGCTCGAACACCACCACCTCGCCGGCGAGCCTGTTGGGGATCCAAGCGTCGAACCGGGCCGCGACGGGCTCCTTCGATCTGGTCATCAGCGGCTTGGCGACTGCCCACAAGGTCATGTCGAACGCATTCGCCGATCCGGCGTCTACGGGGCTCCAAGCCGACACGTTGACGATCGGCCTCGGCGGCGGCGACACTGACGACGTTGCCGTCACCGCCGGCATGACGCTGTACGAGCTGCGCGACGCGATCAACACGACGACCGGGACGACGGACGTCAAAGCGTCCGTCCTCAAGGTCGCCGACAACGACCATCGGCTGGTCTTGACGGGTACGGTGACCGGCACCGGCAACACCGTGGCCGTCGCCGCCAACGCGGCCAACACGGCGCTGCTCGGGCTGGCGCTGCCGGCCAACCAGCTGGAAGCAGCCGACAACGCGCATTTGCTGATCGACGACATCCCGGTCCAGCGGACCACCAACACGGTCACGGATCTGTTCGAGGGGCTGACCATCGATCTCTACCAAGCGGATCCGGGGACGACGGTGACCGTCGAAGTCGAGCCGAGCTTCGCCGCCGCGCGCGATCAGGTCCTGGCCTTCGCCGACGCCTACAACGCCATGCGCGACATCGCCGCCGCGCAGAATGCCGTCGCCGATACCGGCGCAGTCGACCGCTTGGCCTCGCCTTTGTTCGGCGACAGCCTGCTGCGCACCGTCACCCAATCGGTGACCGCAGAGACGACGGCGGCAGTGAAGGGGCTCGACCCGGCGGCCGTTTCCACCCTTGCCCAGCTCGGCCTCACGCTCGGCGAAGACAACCGCATGCAGGTCGACACCACCGTGTTGGACGCCAAGCTGCTCGCCGATCCTGAGGCGGCGCGGCGCGTCTTCGAGTTCGACGCTCAGATCAGCGATCCGCAGCTCAGCATCTTCGGCCACGGCAACGCCTTTCCGGCGAACAGCTTCACGATCACGAAGTCCGGCGCCGATTGGGTGCTCGACGACGGCACGAACAGCCTGACCCTGGAAGCCGACGGCACCACCCTCAGCGCTCCCGAAGGCAGTGCCTATGACGGGCTCGTGCTGTTCTGGGTCGGCGCCGGTGATCCCACGGGGCCGATCACCGTCAACGCGACCCAAGGCATCGCCGACCGCTTGCACAACCTCGTCGAGTCGGCCGCGAACGAGCTCGATGGCTCGATCGCGTCGGCCATGGAATCGACGGAAGGCCAGATCGAACGCTGGCGCGAGGACGTCGCCAAGATCGACGCGCGTGCTGAGGACTATCGTCTCGTTCTCGTCGAGAAATTTGCGCGTTTGGAAACCGCTCTTTCACTTGCTGACGCCATGCTCAAGCAAGTTCGCGCTCAAACCGATGCGATGACCGCGCGGGAGTGAGCGCCCGACGCCGCATGGAGGCGAGATGATCGCACCCCAACGCACCGAGCGCGCGATGCGCGCCTACGGCCAAGCCGCCGCGACGCAGCCCGGCATCGTCCTAGTCCAGCTCCACGACGGCATGGTCGCCAAGCTGGAGGAGAGCCGCACCGCCGCCGTCGAAGGTCGAATCGAGGACCGCCTCGCTCAGAGTATGAAAGTGGCGGCGGTGATCGAGGGTCTTCACCTGGCCCTCGACAACGAGGCCGGTGGCGAGATCGCGGCGGGCCTCGACCGACTCTATCGCTACTTTCTGCAGCGCATCACCCAGCTCAACCTGACCAACGATGCCAGCATCTGTGACGAGCTGATCGAGCGCTTGCGGGAGCTGCGGGGCGGCTGGGCCGCCGCGAACGCCACCGCCAACGGGACTCACGTCACCGGCGCCGCCTCGGCCTGAGCCCGCCTAGAAGCTGCCGAACAGCGTGCCGAGCGTGATCAGGGCGATCAGTGCTACGAACGGCATGAGCATGGCGACGACCGCGAGATCGGCGTACGCCTCGCGGTGGGTCAAGCCGCAGATCGCCAGCAGCGTGATCACGGCGCCGTTGTGTGGAAGCGTATCCAAGCCCCCGGTCGCGACCGCCGCAACGCGGTGCAAGAGGTCGGGGCTGATCCCCTGTGCCTCGGCCATTCGCAAATAGGTGTCGCCGAGCGTCGAGAGCGCGATGCTCATCCCGCCCGAGGCGGAGCCGGTCATTCCTGCCAACACGTTGGTCGCGATCGCGAGCGAAATCAGCGGATTGTCGCCGCCGACCTCGAGGATCGCGTCGCGGATCAGCGCGAAAGCCGACAATGACGCGATCACCGCACCGAACCCGACCAGGCTCGCCGTGTTGAAGATCGGCAGCAGCGAGGCGTTGGCGCCGCTGTCGATCGTCGCTGCGACTTTCGGCAGCCTTTGCCAGTTGAGCGCGATGACGACGACGATCGACATCACCAGCGCGGCGATCACCGCCCAGATCCCCGCAACGTCGTCGACGGTGGTCTCGCCGAAGGCCGGGTCGGCGAGGAAGGAGGTGTCGAGATTCGGGATCACGACGAAGGTGAAGAGGAAGTTGAGGACCACGACGAGGATCAGTGGGAAGACGGCGACGAAAGGCGAGGGGCGGTCCAGTGGCTCGTCCTCGACCGGCACCTCGACGAGATCGAAGCCTTCGCCGGCGGCGCGTTCGCGCAGCGGCTTGGTGGCGGCGGGCTCGGCATCCGCGTGGTCCCCGTAGCCTTCGGCTGCGAGCGCCCGCGCGCGTCGCGTCAGCCACCACATGCCCAACAGGAACATGATTGCCGCCGTGATGAGTCCGAGACCCGGCGCGGCGAAGGGCGTCGTGCCGAAGAACGGCATCGGGATGGCGTTCTGGATTGCCGGCGTGCCGGGGAGAGCGGTCATCGTGAAGCTGAACGCGCCGAGTGCGATCGTTGCCGGCACGAGGCGCTTGGGGATGTCGGCACGGCGAAACAGCGAGGCAGCGATCGGATAGACGGCGAACGCGACGACGAACAGCGAGACGCCGCCGTAGGTCATCACGGCGCAGGACAGCACCACCGCGAGGATCGCACGGGACTCGCCGAGGCGCCGGATGATGGCATGAGCCATCACCTCCGCACTGCCCGAGGCCTCCATCAGCTTGCCGAAGACCGCGCCGAGCAGGAACACCGGGAAGAACTTGACGATGAAGCCGCCCGTCGCGGTCATGAAGATCTGCGTGTAGCTCGCGAGCAGAGGGCCGTCGAAGGTCAGGAACACCGCCAAGACGGCGAGGGCCGGCGCGAGCACGACCAGGCTGACGCCGCGGAAGGCCAGATAGATCAACAGCGCCAGAACGAGCAGGACGACGATGATGCCGTACATCGCTCAGTCGGCCCCGGCCGCGCGGCGTGGCCGGTGGTGGACGGGGCGGAAGCTGTCCGCCGCGTCGCGGTTCACGTCGAACGTCGAGCGCTCGCCGAGATCGTCGAAATGCGCGTCGAGGAAGCGTTCGGCCCAGGTGCGCCCACGCTGCTTGAGGTAGAGCAGATAAGACCACTCGGCGTTGAGCTTGCTCGATGCGTCGAGGTCCTGGAGGTCCTCGTGGGCGTGGATCAAATGCACGTGCATGTCGCGGAAGCGTTCCAACTCCAGGTTTTCCGCCTCGATGAGCTGACGCAGCAGCTCGATCGCCCTCAGCTCCTTGATCAGGCTCGCGTTGAACGTGATCTCGTTGAGCCGGTTGAGGATCGCGCGCCCGGTGGTCGGCAGCTCGTACCGGTGCAGCGGGTTGATCTGCACCACGACCAGATCCCGGGAGCGCGGATCGTCGACCAGCGGGTACAGCGCCGGGTTGCCGACGTAACCGCCGTCCCAATAGGGTTCGCCGTCGATCTCCACTGCCTGGAAAACGAACGGCAGGCACGCCGACGCCATGACCGTCTCGACCGACAGGTCCGGCTGCGTGAAGATGTGCGGCCGGCCCGAGCGCACGTTGGTCGCCGTGACGAAGACCCTGACGTCCTCGCACGCGTTGACCGCCGTGAAGTCGACGCACTCCCGCACCAGGTCGCGTAGCGGATTGATGTCCAGAGGATTGAGCTGATAGGGCGAGAACAGCCGGGTGACGTGCTCGAACCAGTGGTAGGTCGGCGAGTTCTCCAGGCTGAAGTCGTGGGTCAGCCGGCTCCAGATCGACCGCTGGATCGGGGAGAAGCGTGCTGCTTCGCTGACCCGCTTCCAGAATGCGTCCAGCCCCGTGCGCGCGCCCTCACGACCGCCTCGCTGCAGTCCGGCGGCGAGGACCACGGCATTCATCGCACCAGCGCTGGTGCCACTGATCGCGCCGACGTCGATCCGCGGGTCCTCCAGCAACCGGTCGAGCACGCCCCACGTCAACGCGCCGTGGGAGCCTCCGCCTTGCAGCGCGAGGTCGATCGTCTTGGTAGGCGGCGCAGGTGCGACCATGGCCGAGACTCCGATGCAACGTCCGTTCCGATTGTGCGCTGCAAGATAGCGCCCCACGCCGAACATGCTAAGTCCTGCCGGAGCGGTCCGCGGAGTGACCGCGAGGGAGGCACCCATGTCCAAGATCCACGTCGGCGCTTGGTGCGCCGCCATGCTTTTCGCCGCGTCGCCAGTCGTCGCCGCGGATCAGCTCACGCTCATGACCGGGCCGCAGGGCGGTTCGTGGTATCCGCTCGGCGGCGCCATCAAGAACCTCGCCGAAGAGAACCTCGGCGTCGGCGTCCAGGTCGTGCCGGGCGGCGGGATCGCCAACGTCAAGGGCGTCCAGACCGGCCGTGCCGACATCGGCTTCGCCAATTCCGTCTCGACCGTCGAAGCGATCGAGGGCAAGGGCGCGTTCGAAGGTGAAGCGGCCGACAACGTCTGCAACGTGGCGACGCTCTATCCACAGTACTTCCAGGTCGTCGTTAGCGCTGATGGGCCGGCCACGCCGGCAGATTTCGACGGCCTTTCGCTCGCCGCTCAAGCCCGCGGCAACACCGGCGAGGCGATCACCGCGCACCTGCTGGAAGCGTATGGCATGTCCTACGACGACATGCGCCGCGTGAACTATGGCTCCTACACCGACAGCGTGGCGTTGATGAAGGACGGCAACGCCGACATCTTCACCCTCGGCACGACGGTCCCAGCCGGCGCCATCATGGACCTGGCGTCGGCGCGCGACATTCGCCTGGTGCCGATCGACGACGACGGCCTCGAGCGGATGAAGGCGATCAACCCAGGCTATCAGCGGATCATGATTCCGGCCGGGAGCTATCCGGGTCAGGACGCCGACGTGCCGACCATCGGCTACTCGACCCACATCGTCGCTCGATGCGATCTGGACGCCGACGTGGTCCACGGCCTGCTGACCCAGATCACCGACAACGTCGACACGCTGGGGGCGATTGCCAAGGCCGCGGGCTCGGCGACGCCGGCGAGCATGGCCGTCGAGACTGGCGTGCCGCTGCACGCGGGCGCCGAGCGCTTCTACGCCGAGCAAGGGGCCATGTGACGCACTGAGCGGCAGCGCCGAGCGTGGCGGACGCCACCGAGCCTGCCGCCACCGACCCGGCCGCGCCGGTCGTCCGCTGGGCGATCACCGGCGTCGGCTTGGCGATGGCGGTCTATCATTTGTGGACCGCCTTCTTCGGCCCGCCCGACGCGCTGGCGTTCCGCGCCACCCATCTCGGGTTCGCGCTGGTCCTGGGCGCGCTGATCCTCCCGGCCACCGGTAAGGCGCTGCCCGACCGACCGGGCCTCGTCGCTTTGCTGCTCGGCGCTGCCGGCCTTGCGGCATGTGCCTATCCGGCGCTCTCCACCGACTACATCTACAACCGCTTCATCTACATCGATCCGCTGCGCCCGGCGGACTGGGTGCTGGGCGTCGTCATGTTCGTCGTGCTCCTGGAGACGACGCGCCGCGCCGTCGGCTGGGCGCTGCCGGTCACGGCGCTCGTGTTCCTCGTCTACGGCTTCACCCGGCCGAACGTCGACGCCGCGGTGATGATGGAGCAGCTGTACCTCTCCACCGAGGGCATCTTCGGCATTCCGACCAGCGTCTCGGCGACCTACGTGATGCTGTTCATCCTGTTCGGCGCCTTGGTCGAGCGAACCGGCACCGGGCGTTTGTTCATGGAGTTCGCCCTCAGCCTCACCGGCCACACCGCCGGTGGTCCCGCCAAGGTCGCGATCGTCACCTCGGGCTTGTTCGGGACCGTCTCCGGCTCCGCCGTCGCCAACGTCATGACCACCGGCGCGTTCACCATCCCGATGATGCAGCGCATCGGCTACCGCCCGGCTTTCGCCGGCGCGGTCGAATCGGTGGCTTCGACCGGCGGCCAGATCATGCCGCCGATCATGGGTGCCGCGGCGTTCATCATGGCGGAGTTCCTGGGTGTCTCGTATCTGACGATCGCCACCTACGCGCTGCTCCCGGCACTGCTCTTCTATCTCGCGGTGTTCATGGCCGTGCACTTCGAGGCCAAGCGCCAAGGCTTGGTCGGCCTGCCGCGCTCGGAATGCCCGCCGCTGGTCGGCGTGTTGCGGGCCCGCGGTCATCTGTTCCTGCCGCTGGCGATCGTCATCGGTGTGCTGCTGTCGGGCTACTCCGCGCCCTTCGCGGCCCTTTGTGGGATCGCCTCGGCGGTGCCGACGGCGTTGTTGCGCGCCGAGACCCGCCAGTTCGTCAATCTCGGCATGATCGTCGAGGCCCTGGTGACCGGGGCCCGAAACACCGTGACCGTAGCCCTCGCCTGCGGCTGTGCGGGCATCGTCATCGGCGTCATCACCCAGACCGGTCTTGGCCTGGATTTCACCGGCCTGGTCATCGCCGCCGCCCGGGAAACCCTGGTCATCGCCCTGTTGCTCACCATGGCCGCGGGCATCGTACTCGGCATGGGGATGCCGACCGCGCCCGCGTACATCGTTCAGGTCGCGCTGCTGGTGCCGGCACTGGTTCAGCTCGGCGTCGCGATCGAAGCGGCGCACATGTTCGTCTTCTACTTCGCGATCCTCTCGGCGATCACGCCGCCGGTGGCGCTCGCGGTCTATGCCGCGGTGGCTATCAGCCGTGGCGGAATGTGGACCAGCAGCGTGGAGGCCTTGAAGCTCGGCGCCACAGGCTACGTCATCCCGTTCATGTTCGTATTCGGACCGGGTCTCTTGATGATCGGTTCGCCGATCGCGATCGTCGGGACGGCTGCAACGGCCATGATCGGTGTCGTTTGCCTCGCCGCGGGCCTCATCGGCTACGCCTTCGCCGAGCTGGCTGCGTGGCGGCGCTTGCTGCTTCTGGCTGCGGCATTGTCGCTGATCAACCCCGGTATCGTCACCGACCTCGTTGGGCTCGCATGTATGGCGGTGGCGCTGTTGCCGAGCTTGCTCGCATCGCGCGCGCGCGCCTCCACCGAGCGACCGGGCTGAGTAGGTGGCGGATGGTCTTGGGCCGAATCGCGAGACGGGCTAGGGTCGGCGCCGAAGCACGATTGGGGAACATCACCATGGTTCGTCATTGGAGCCGCACGGCGGCGCATGTGGCCGTCCTGGCCGCGTTACTGCTGACGGCGGGATGCGGCGGAGGACTACGCATCGGCGTCGACGACGTGACCGACGACGACTTGAGTGCAGGCACCGACGTGCCGGTGCAGGCTGATCTTCAGAACCAGATCGAGACCGAAGGCGAGGCCGAGGCCGCGGCGGAGTGACGAGGCGCGTGCATCCCGGCCCGGACGCACTACCTCGGTGAGTAGCCACGGAGGTTCCCGATGCCCGACGCCATCGACATCGCCGCCGACGCCGCGCCGGCCCTGACGCCCTTCGAGGCGCCGGGCGTGCGCCCGTTGCCGGGGCCGTTGAGGCGACCGGAGATCCTGTTGGCCCTCAGGGCCAATGCGCTGCGCATTTACGGCCGCGATGCCTACCGGCTGATGAGCTTCGAGGCCCCGTTCTTCGGCAAGCGGTCGATATTCACGAATGAACCAGGCTCGATCCGCCATGTCCTCGTCGACAACGCCGCCAACTACACCCGCACGCCGGCGACCTTCCGCATCCTCCGCCCGGTTCTGGGCAATGGTCTGTTTCTGAGCGAAGGCGACGATTGGAAGTTCCAACGGCGGACCTTGGCACCGGCCTTCACGCCGCGCGCCATGGCCATCGTCGCACGGGTGACCGCCACGGTCCTCGACGACGAGATCCGCCGGCTTCGTGCCGAAGCGGTCGGCCCGCACGACCTGATGCCGATGATCCAGCGGATCGCCCTGGAGGTCGCCGGCCGGGCTATGTTCTCGACCGTCATGGACCGCCGCGGTCCGCAGCTCCGGCGCCGCTTCGAGGGCTATGGACGAGACCTCGGCCGGCCGTTTCCCTCGGACCTTTTGCTTCCGGCCGGGGTCACCGGACCCGCGGACGTCGCCCGGAAGATCGAAGGCCGGCGTTGGCTGGACTTCGTCCGCGCCATGGTCGAGCAGCGGCGGCGGTTGCCGCGGTCCGACGGCGACCCGCGCGACCTGTTCGACCTGATGGCCGAAGCGCGGGACCCGGAGACCGGCCGCGGCTTCGACGAGACCGAACTCCGGGACCAGTTCGCGACCTTCGTCATCGCCGGGCACGAGACGACGGCGCTGACGATCCTCTGGGCGCTGATCATGCTGGCCCGAAGCCCGGGACTGCAGCGGGCCATCGCCGAAGAGGCGTCGGGCCGCGACCTCGGTCCCACCGGCGCGCCGGACCATGCCGAGAGCCTGCCCGTCGCACGAGCCGTCGTCCAAGAGACGTTGCGGCTCTTTCCACCGGCCTTCTTGATCGTCCGCCAGGCGAAAGCCGCAGACCGGGTCGGCAATGCCGACGTCGCCGAAGGCGACCTCGTGTCGATCTCGCCCTACGTGCTGCAACGCCACCAGCGGCATTGGCGCGAGCCCACCCTGTTCGACGTCAGCCGGTTTCTGCCGGGCGCCAAGGCACCCGAGCGGTTCACCTACCTGCCGTTCGGTGCGGGGCCGCGGGTCTGCATCGGTGCTCAATTCTCCTTGACCGAGGCGACGCTGGTGCTCGCGCGGGTCTGCCGCGAGGTCGAGCTTGGCCTGGTCGACGACGTCGCCGTCGAGCCCGTCGCCGTCGTGACGACCTACCCCGACCCTGTTCCCGCTTTCCACGTCCGCCGGCGGCGCGGCGACGCCGGGCGGTCGCGATGACGTTACGAGGCGCCCGCTTCGATGAACCGGTAGAGCCTGCCGACCTTCTCGCTGCGGGCCTACGAACGCGTCCCGATGCGACCGCGATCGTGTCACTCGATGGTCGCTGGAGCTACGCCGAACTCGACGCGCTGTCCCGGCGCTTGGCGTCGTCCTATGGCGCGCTCGGTCTGCGGCCGGGCGATCGGTTCGCATCGCTGATGCCGAACGGTGGCATGCTCCTGGTCCACTACCTTGCCTGCTTGTACGCCGGCATCGTCGCCGTTCCCTTGAACTATCGCTACACACCCACCGAGATCGAGCACGCGCTCGAGAAATCGGGCGCCCGGGCGCTCCTCCACCACGCCGAACGGAACGCCGACGTCGAGCGTTGCGCCCAAGCTGGAGCACTACCGCTCGGCGTCGTCACCCATCGTGGCGATGGCCGTGCCGGCGGGCCTTCGCTCGAAAGCCTCGCCGCCGCCGGCGACCCGACGTTCGCGCCGCACGGCGGTCCGTCCGAAAGGCCGGCGTTCATTCTCTTCACGTCGGGTAGCACGGGGCCGGCCAAGGGGGTGACCCACACTCACCGGTCGCTCGGGTTCGTTTTCGGCAGCGTCGCGGCCGGCTTCGAGATGACGTCCGCCGATACGATGCTGCCGGCGTCGTCGCTCTCGCATATGGGTGGCCTCTTGTTCTCGCTGGCCACCTTGTCGGCCGGCGCCCGTCTACTGGTGGCGCACAGCTTCGCACCCGACGAGACCCTGCGGCTGCTGCGTGCGGAGCGGCCGACCGTCTTGTGCATGTATCCCTCGGCGCTGTTCCAGGTCGTCCGCCACCAGGGCGCGGTTGCCGCCGATTTCGCCTCGCTGCGCCTGGTGCGCTCGGGCGGTGACAAGGTGCCGACGCAGTTGGAGGACGAGCTTGCTGCGCTTTCGGGTGTGCAGATCGACGAGGCGTGGGGGTGCACCGAGCTGGGGCTCGCCACCATGAACCCGCCCTCCGGCCGGATCGTCGCCGGATCCATCGGCCAGCCGCTACCGGGGTTCGAGATCTCGCTGCGCGATGCCGAAAACCAGGAGGTGGCCACCGGTGTGGACGGTGTCGCCTTCGCCCGGACCGGCAGCCTGATGCGTGGCTATTGGAACGATCCCGAAGCCACTGCCAAGGTCTTCCGCGACGGTTGGTTCGACACTGGTGACATCCTGCGCGCCGACGCTGACGGCTATCTGTGGTTCCACGGTCGCAAGAAGCAGATCATCGTCCTCGACCTCTTGCGGGAAGATGTTCGAACTGTCGTGGAC
>JBCBTD010000014.1:0-70705 GCA_039818825.1 Pseudomonadota bacterium | reverse complement strand
AGCGAGTGGCGCATGCACCTCGACATCTTCAAGGACCGTCCGGAGGCCGCGGCCGTGGTCCACACCCACTCGACCTACGCCACGGCACTCTCCTGTCTACGCCGAGGCATCCAGGCTTTTCACTACATGATCGGCATCGGCGGCGGCGCCGACCTGCGTTGCGCATCTTACGCCACCTTCGGCACCGCTGCCCTGTCCGCAGCGATGCTCGAGGCGTTGAGGGATCGAAGCGCGTGCCTGCTCGCCAACCACGGTCAGATCGTCTTCGCTGAAAGCCTCGACAAGGCGCTCCGGCGCGCCGTCGAAGTCGAAACGCTCGCCGAGCAGTTCTTCATCGCCAGCCAGATGGGCACGCCGGTGCTCCTCGACGACGCCGAAATGGCTCGGGTGCTTGCCCGCTTCAAGACCTACGGCAAGCAAACCGACGAGCTGGCGGCAGGCGACGCGCCAGCAGTGGAGGCGCCCGTTCGGCGGGATCACTGAAGGTACGACGCGAGCTTCGTCGAACGGCTTCGACATCGCCATGACCGATGATTTCGACTGTCATCCGCTCACCCCAGACCGCTTCGGCGCTCTCGAGGCGCTGTTCGCCACCGATGGCGTCACCCGCGACTGCTGGTGCATGTACTGGCGCGTGCGTGCCAAGGACTGGAAGGCAGGAAGCGGCAGTGCGCGCCATCGCGCCTTCCGTGACCGGATCGAGGTCGGGCCGCCGCCGGGCGTGCTCGCCTACCGCAGCGGTGAGGCCGTCGGTTGGGTGCAGGTGACGCCGCGGTCCGACGTACCTCGCTTCAACGGCGCCCGCTCGGCGAAGCCGAACGCGCAGGACACCGATCTCGACCAGACATGGGCTATCTCGTGCTTCTTCCTACGCAAGGACGTGCGCCGTCAGGGTTTGATGACCGATCTCGCGCGGGCCGCCTGCGCGTTCGCCGCCGAGCGTGGTGCCCAGGCGGTCGAGGCGGCACCGATAGCCCCGCGTCGTCCGTTGATCTGGGGCGAGGGCTATGTGGGGATCACATCGGCCCTCCAGCGCGCCGGGTTCTCGACGATCGAGCAGCGCACCGAGTTGCGGACGCTGATGCGCTGGACGCCTTGAAGGGCCAAGCAGTCCGCCACTGATGACCGTTCTCGCTCCACGGGTCGAAGGCAGCGAGCCAAGCCCAGAGCGGCGGTCCCAGCGAGGACATGCGCGACCTGAGCTGCCACCAGGCGCGGTGAGCAGCGCGCGATCGTCGCCGCGCACCCGGCGACCGGCCGGTTTCGCGTCAGAAGACTCAGAAATCGGGGCGCCGCATACAAAATAGTCTACTGTCGTTTACCTGTTTTCCGCGCATTTGTGGCTACGGATATTTACCGCAGTGCAGCATTGTGGCGTAGAGACATTGCTGCATTTCTTCGACTTTGCTATCGTAAATGCAACAACAAGACGCAGGGGGCACTCGATCATGAAGTGCGAGCGGCTCGTCGATGTCGGTCGACGACGGTTTCTGCGAGGCGGGATGGTCGCGAGCGCCGGTGCCGCGGCCAGTGCGGTCGTTGGCGCACCGGCGACGGTCCGAGCGGCCAGGGCCCGCATCGACTATCCCTCCAATCGCCTCGCCAACGTTGCCGATTTGGCGGCCAACGAGCCGCTGGAGATCACCTATCCAGACGCCGACAGCCCAGGTGTTCTCTTGAAGCTCGGCGAGGCCGTCGCCACCGGCGTCGGCCCCGACGGCGACATCGTCGCTTACTCCGTCCTCTGCCCGCACAAAGGATGGCGGCTGGGATACAACGCCGGCGACAAGATCCTCGAATGCCCCGGGCACTATTCGCGGTTCGATTGCGAGGCCGGTGGCCTGCAGACCTGGGGCCATGCGACCCAGAACCTGCCGCAGTTCATGCTGCGCGTCGACGACGCCGGCGACATCTACGCCGAGGGCGTCGACGAGTTGATCTACGGCCGTCTGTCGAACGTGCTCTGAGGGGGGCGAATCATGGCTTACAAACGGCACGTCGATCGACTGCCGATCATTCCTGCCGACGCCAAGGTGCACAACGTCACCTGCCATTACTGCATCGTCGGTTGCGGTTACAAGGCGTACACTTGGCCAGTAAACCGCCAGGGTGCCACCGCACCGGCCGACAATTGGGCGGGCGTCGATCTCGGTGAGCAGCAGGCGCAGGAGACCGACGCCTGGTACGCGCCCTCGATGTACAACGTGGTCCGCCAGGACGGCCGGGACGTCCACCTCGTCATCAAGCCCGACATCGACTGCGTCGTGAACTCCGGCCTCGGCTCGGTGCGGGGTGCGCGGATGGCGGAGAACCGCCGCTCCGACATCACCGGCACGCAGCAGCAGCGGCTCACCGAGCCGCTCGTCTGGCGCTATGGGACCTTGCAGCCCACCAGCTGGGACGACGCCCTCGATCTGGTCGCGCGCGTCACCGCCCGCTTCATCGACCAGGACGACGAGGACGATCTTTTCGTCTCCATGTTCGACCACGGCGGCTCGGCCGGCGGCTACGAGAACACGTGGGGCACCGGCAAGCTCTATTTCGGCTCGATGAAGGTCAAGAACTGCCGGATCCACAACCGCCCGGCCTACAATTCGGAAGTGCACTCGACGCGCGACATGGGCGTCGGTGAGCTCAACTATTGCTACGAAGACTATCAGCTGACCGACGCGATCTTGATGGTCGGGGCGAACTCGCTGGAGACGCAGACCAACCTGTTCCTCAACCACATGATTCCGGGCATGCGCGGCGACACGATCCCCAAGAAGCAGGCCGAACTGCCGGGCGAGCCCCATGCCGCCGCCAAGGTGGTCATCGTCGACCCGCGGCGTACGGTCACCGTCAACGCCTGCGAGGACGCGGCCGGCAAGGAGAACGTGCTGCATCTGGCGATTCAGTCCGGCACCGACCTCGCGCTGTTCAACACGCTCTTCACCTACATCGCCGACCAGGGTTGGCTCGACCAGGCGTTCGTCGCCGCTTCGACGTTCCAGGACGGTATCGCCCAGCCCGAAGGGCCGGCCTATCCGGCGGCGCTCGGCAGCTTCGATGCGGCGCTGGCGGCGTGCCGGCTGTCCCTCGCTGACGGCGCCGCCATTTGCGGCGTGCCCGAAGCCGATATCGTCAAGGCAGCGGCGTGGATCGCCCAGCCCAAGGAGGGCGGCGCCCGGCGGCGTTGCGTCTCCGCCTACGAGAAGGGGATCATCTGGGGCAACGACAACTACCGCACCATCGGCGCCTTGGTGAACATCGGCCTCGCCACCGGCAACATCGGCCGGCCGGGCGGCGGTGTGGTGCGCTTGGGTGGTCACCAGGAAGGCTACATGCGCCCGTCGGACGCCCAGGTGGGTCGACCGGCCGCTTACATCGACGACCTGCTGATTCGCGGCCATGGCAAAGTCCACCACATCTGGGCCTGCGATCACTACAAGACGACCCTCAACGCCGCCGAGTTCAAGCGCGTCTACAACCGCCGGACGAACATGGTGAAGGAGGCGATGGACGCTCGGGCCGGCGCTACCCGCGACGAGCTGGTCGAAGCCATCGTCGCGGCGATCGCGGCCGGCGGTCTCTTCTCGGTCTGCGTCGACATCATCCACTCGCAGATCGGCCAGCAGGCCCACGTCATTCTGCCGGCGGTCGAATCTGGCGAGATGAACCTGACGTCGATGAACGGCGAGCGGCGGATGCGGCTGGTCGAGAAGTACATGGACGGGCCGGGCTCGGCCATGCCCGACTGCCTCATTGCTGCTGGCGTCGCCCAGAACCTGGAGCGCGTGCTGCGCGAGGCGGGGCGCGACGCCTACGCCGAGCAGTTCACGGGCTACGACTGGGCCAGTGAGGAAGACGCCTTCATGGACGGTTACTACGCCAATACCGGCGAGATCGTGACCTACGATCGGCTACGCGCCATGGGCAACAACGGCGTCCAGGAGCCGGTCACGGCCTACGAGAACGGCCAACTCGTCGGTACCAAGCGTCTCTACGTCGATGGCACTTTCGGCACCGCCGACGGCAAGGCGCGGTTCTGCGCCGGTGCCTGGCGCGGCCTCGAGGCGCCCGGCAAAGCTCAGCAGAAAGCGAGCTACACTTACCTCATCAACAATGGGCGCTCGAACATCAACTGGCAGAACTGGTTCCTCGACAAGGACAACGACTTCGTCGCCGACCGCTACCCTTATCCGTTCCTGGAGATCCATCCCGACGACATGGCCGAGCTGGAGGTGAAAGCGGGCGACCTGGTCGAGGTCTACAACGACGTCGGCGCCACCCAGGCGATGGTCTACCCGACGCCGACGGCGCGACCGAAGGAGACCTTCATGCTGTTCGGCGCACCGACGGGGACGCAAGGCAACGTCATCAATGCCGGCGTCAACGAGCTGGTCATCCCCAACTACAAGCAAACCTGGGCCGACATCCGCAAAATCTCGGACGCGCCGGCCGCCGTCGCGCACCTCTCCTTCAAATCGAAGGAGTACACGCCCGCCTGAGCCTGCCCGATCGGGCGCGCATGCCGCGTGTGCGCTCGGTCGTGAGATGTCTTTCTGGGCGCGCCGCTAACCGGTCGGCAGCACCGACTCCCGATCCCCCGCCAACAGCAGCTGCGGCACCTGGACGAAGCCGGTGATCGGTCCGTCGCCGCTCGGCCGGTCGAACACCCAGACGAGGTCGTAGCGGTCGCCGTGCCACTTCGGTGGCAGTGCGAAGCGGTCCGCCGGCGTGTCCGTCTGTTTCAGCACGTGCCGGCAGAGGTCCGGAATGTCCTGGTGCTGCCACGAGATCAGCACGACGCCACTTCTGGCGAGCGCCGCGTCGGCCATGTCGGCGAACGCGTCCTTGGCGAAGGCTTTGTCGATCGTCAGGCCCAGCTTCGCCGCGATGCCGCTCACGGTCTGGTACGGCCGCTGGCTCGGTTCGTCATGGTGGCCGTGATGGGCGCCGTCTTCCGCTTCCTCGTCCGGATCGGCGGCGACCAGGTGCTCGGGCGTCGCCAGGTGCGGGGCCAAAGGGCCGTGCGGCGGCGCGAACAGCGTGACCAGCGCCCCGGCCCGCTCCCAGCCAAGCGTGACGAGAGACTTGTCGCTTCGGTGGCCTGCCGGGGTCACGCCACGATAGGCGTGCCCCGCGTAATGGGCCGGCTTTTCGGCGTGACGGATCACCATGATCTTGGTGGCGCCCATGACGTCTCTCGTTCACGATCTACGACGCTTCGATGAAATGCCTGAACGCCGCGATTCGCAAGGACGCGGACGTCGACCGAGATCGCTCGAGCCGGAAGCGCTGGGCGAGAGGGGCCTGCGGGCGCGCGCCTGAACGTCGTCGGTGCGGCCGCGACCGCTTGAAACCTCTGGTTCAACGGGAGAACGAGTTGACAGTTCGAGCGCGGTTCGCTTCTCCTTCCTCGAAAAAAAATGTGAGGGCACACATGGAGCTTTGGATCGCCATAGGCGTCGTCGCGCTCCTCCTGATTTACGTGATCGCGACCTACAATCGGCTGGTGTCGTACCGTGCCAGGACCGAAGAGGCGTGGTCGGACGTCAAGGTGCAGATGAAGCGCCGTTACGATCTCGTCCCCAATCTCGTCGAGACGGTTAAGGGCTACGCGGCGCACGAGTCCGAAACGCTCGAAGCGGTGGTCCAGGCGCGCAACCGAGCCATCGCCGCCGATGGGGCGCCTGCGGAGCAAGCCGGCGCCGAAAGTGCGTTGAGCGGTGCGCTCCAGGGTATCTTTGCTTTGGCCGAGAGTTATCCGGACCTCAAGGCCAACCAGAACTTTCTCCAGCTGCAGCACGATTTGACGGATACCGAGAACCGGGTCAACTCAGCGCGCCGTTTCTACAACGGCTCGGTCAAGGAGATGAACGTCGCGATTCGCAGCTTTCCGAGCAACCTTTTGGCCGGCGCGTTTCACTTCGAAGAAGCACATTACTTCGAGTTGGATGCGAGCGAGGCCGATGCCGCGCGGCAGCTGGTGCAAGTCGACTTCAAGCCGCAGAGTTGAGCGATAGCTGCAGCGTCGTCTCGAGGATCGTCGAATGAACAAAATGGGCTGGGCGTTCGGCTACGCTCTCGCGTTCATGCTGCTGATCGCGGCATTCGCTCTCCATTGGCAGAGCAAGACGCCCGACTTGACCAATAGCTCTGGAGACGATGGCCAGACCGCGGCAATCGCGCCGAGCGGGCCTGCGGAGGGTGCCGAGCGTTACACCAACTACGCCATGTCCTTGCACGTCCAGAAAACCGGGGAGATCGTGGTCGAGGAGACGATCACCGCAGTGGTCACGGATGACGACATCCGCCATGGGATCACCCGCACGATCCCCTTGATACGTCATCATCGCTACGGCAGTTCGCGCTCGGATTTCACGGTCCTCGATGCGACGTTGAACGGCCAGCCGGTCGACTACAGCGCTGATGTCGGCGGTACAGAGGCCGACATTCATCTCGGCTCGCCCGACCGACTGCTGCAGCCCGGTCTCTACACCTTCACGCTCGAGTACGAGATGGACCGGCAAGTCGGCCATTTCGCGGACCACGACGAGATCTACTGGAACGCTGTCGGGTTCGAGTGGGAGTTCGAAACCGAGAAAGCCGTGGCGACGGTCTGGCCGCCCGAAGGCGCGAAGATCCAGTCCACCGCCGTCTACACCGGGACGGCGGATGGCTCCCAGGGTCACGCCGCGACCATCACCCATGGCGCCGACGGGCAGGCCATCTTCACCACCACCGAGGCGTTGGCGCCCGAGGAGGCCTTCACGGTGGTCGTCTCCTGGCCCAAAGGTTTCGTGCCGGAGCCAGGCTGGGCGGGACGGATGTTCGGGAACCCCTGGCCGATTTTCATCGGCGTCGCGACCTTGGGCGTGACGTTGGTCTACTTCGTGGTCGTGTGGTGGATCGTCGGCCGCGGCCCGCCGAAGGGGCCGACGATCCCGGTCTACGCGCCGACGCTCCCGCCCCATGCCATGCGTTTCCTCGACCGGAGACGGTACGACACGCGCTGCCTCGTTGCCGCGATCATCAGCATCTGCGCCAAAGGGCACGCGGTGGTCGAGGACGATCCCGACCAACCGAAGCATCTCGTGTTGCGGCCGTTGCTACCCGTCGCGACGCCTTGGCGGCGCCCACTCACCGAAGGTGAGCAGGCGGTGCTCGACATCCTGCTTGGCGATGGACGGATGTCGCTGTCGTTGTCGTCGCGCAACCGTGGACTCCTGGCTTCGGCTAGTCTGCAGCTGCAGCGGGTCGTGGATCGACGAGTCTACTCCGAGTACATCCAGCGCAACTTCGTTTATGTGGCGGTTGGCGCCATCATGGTGCTTTTTGGTTGGATTGCCGTAGGCGAATTGGGGTTGCGAGATTGGAGTGATCTTTTCCATTTCGTTGCCAGTTTCGCGGTTCTCCTGTTCGCTGTTTGGTACAGTGTCTATCATATCCGTGGAGTAAGTAATAGTCGAGTAATTCGATTTCTAATAATGGTCCCTCTATCGATTTTGCTGGTTACATTTGTTTCTGTGTTCGTGTTTCTCGCCGCAGATGCCTACTATCAGGACGCAGGGCCGGTGGCCTTGGGGTTGTTGATTGCGTCGATGCTAATGATCGTCGTGTTTTTTTGGATCTTGCAGCATCCGACCGTAGCGGGACGGCAAGCTCTGGACGAGGTTGCCGGCACGAAGCTCTACCTGACCGTGGCAGAGGCCGATCGTTTGAAGTTCGAGAACCCACCCGACCTGACACCGCGCCACTTTTCCGACCTGCTGCCCTACGCGGTGGCGCTGAACGTGCAGACGGCATGGACCGAGCGGTTCGCGAGCAAGGTCGGCGGTCTGGCCGTCGTGCCGCAGCCGATTTGGTACGTCGGCAGCGGTTGGTCGACGTTCGACTGGGGGTCGAATTCGGGCAATCCCTTCACCGGATCGCTCGATGGTGCGATTCGGAGCGGGATCGCCGCGCGCGCGATGTCGCCGGGGAGCGGTGGCTTCGCCGGCGGTGGTGGTGGCGGCGGTGGTTCCGGCGGCTGGTAGGCTTCGCCGGCAGGGCTTGTGGCACCCCGACCTCATCGTGCCGACCCGAACGCTGCGTGTTCGCGAGGTCCGAGCCGGCTTGGTTCACCATCCCGAGCGGCGTTCGGGTTCGTGACGCTATCGCACTACGCCCACGCGCGACGACGGCCACCGCCACGTGAGCGGTGCTGCGGCCGTGCTATGGCGCTCGTCGTCGACTCGCGAACTGCCCGGAACGCGCCTTCGCGGCGGCCGCCAACGGTCGGGCTCGTCCTGATCTCGACCACTCGGCCGGCGTCGAGGACCAGCACCCTAGAGGCGAGCTGGGCGATCTCTGCCGGCGCGTGCGACACGTAGATCATGTCCATCGCGAGTTCGTCCCTGAGATCTGCCAGCAGCCTGAGCACGACCTCCGCCCGCGCCCGATCGAGCGAAGCCAGGGGCTCGTCCAACAGCAAGAGGCGCGGTCGCGCCAGCAGCGCGCGGCCGAGTGCTACGCGCTGGCGCTCGCCGCCCGAGAGCGACGCCGGACGACGGTCGAGCAAGGGTTCGAGCGCCAACGCCTCGACCAGTCGCTCGAACAGCCAAGGCTCCGGTCGGCGCGCGCCGTAAAGCAAGTTGGCGCGGACCCGCAGATGTGGGAACAGCAGCGAGTCCTGAAAAACGATGCCCACACCGCGGCGCGCGGGCGGCGTGTCGATGCGTGCCACGGCATCGAACAGCACCCGGTCGCCGAGGATGATCCGACCGGCGTCGAGGGCCGTGTGACCGGCAATACAGGCCAGGAGTGTGCTCTTGCCGGAGCCCGAGGGTCCGACCAAGCCGAGCCCCCCGGCCAGCGGCACCGCCACGTCGACGTCGAGGGTGAAGCCGTCCAAGGCCTTGTGGGCTCTGATCTCGATCATCGCGGCGCGTCGAGGCGGGTCCGCCGGGCCAGCCACTCGGAGAGGGCGAGTGCGGCGCCGGCAAGCAGGATCGAAAAGGCGCAAAGGCGGGCAGCGGCGGCCTCGCCGCCCGGCGACTGGACGACGGTGTAGAGGGCCAAGGGCAAGGTTTGGGTCACGCCCGGAATGTTGGCGGCAAAGGTGATGGTCGCGCCGAACTCGCCGACCGCGCGCGCGAAGGCGAGGGTGGCGCCGGCGAGGACGCCGGGCGCCATCAGCGGCAACGTGATCGTCAAGAAGACGCGGGCGTCGCTGGCGCCGAGGCTCTGTGCCACCTTCTCCAGCCGGCGATCCGTTGCCTCGGCGGCATGGCGTACGGCGCGCACGAACAGCGGGAACCCGACCACCGCACAGGCGACGACGACACCACTGGTCGAGAAGACCAGTCGCACCCCCCACCACTCCTCGAGGATGCTGCCCAAGGGGCCGTTGCGGCCGAGCAGGACCAGGAGCAGATAGCCGACCACGACCGGTGGCAGCACCAACGGTAGGTGGACGATGGCGTTGAGGAGGCCGTGGCCGACGAAACTGCGCCGCGCCAGGAGCCAGCCCACGACCACCGCAACCGGCAGCGAACAGGCAACCGCCAAGGTCGAGGTTTGCAGGGTCAGGGCCAGTGCGCGCGCCTCGAACGGGCTCAGCCCGAACCCGGTCTCGAAGCTCAAGGCACTGCGTCCACGACGCTGAAGCCGTGCTGCTCGAACACGGCCCTGGCCTCGTCGCTGACGAGGAACGCGAGCAGGCGATCCGTACCCACGGGGTCGCTACCACCTGCCAAGCGTGCCACCGGGTAGCGGATCGGCGGATGCAGGTCGGGCGCCACGTCATGCACGACCTCGACCGTGTCCATACCGAGGGCATCGCTGTCGTAGGCGAGCCCCAGCACCGCCTCGCCCCGGCCGACCATGGCCACCGTCACGATGGTGTTCCGCGTCGGTACGTGTCGGGCTGCCACGACGTCCCAGAGCCCCATCGCCTCCAGCGCCGCCTGGCCGTAGCGCCCTACGGGCGCGGTCGCCGGATCGGCCATGGCGAACCGTTCGTCCGCCAGTGCCTCGGCGAGGGCGTCGGCGGTGATCGGCGTGGTGGGCTCACCGGCGGGGGCGATGAGGACCAGGCGGTTGGACAGCAGCGCGCGCGTGTCCGCGGCGCGCACGAGGCCCGTCTCGATGAGGTGATCCATCCAATCAGGGTTCGCGGAAAGGAACAGGTCGGCCCGGGCACCGGCCTCAATCTGCCTGGCCAAGGTGCCGGACGGGCCGTAGGCGACGGTCGCGCCCAACCCCGACGCGGCGATGACCGCGTCCAGTGCTCGGGCGGTCGAAGCCGCGGCGAAGACGACGGGCTCGGCTCGCGCCAATGGCGCCGCGAGCGCGCCAGCGACGACGATGGCAAGAGCCAAAAGCCGGCGCACGGCGTCAGCCGAACTTGAACGACACGCCGAAGCCGCCGCGCGGGTAGCGCCACTCGATCTCGCCGGTCCCTTGGCAGACGATGCGGCAGGTGCCGCACTCCATGCAGCCATCCAGCGCCACCTCGACGCGGCCGGGCTCGGCCTCGCGGTAGCAGCCGGCGGGGCAAAGCTGCACCAGCGACAGGAGTGCCTCGCTGGCGTTCGTGCCCTGGTTGATCCGGACGTGCGGGCGCCCTTCGTCGACCAGGTAGCGGTTCTGGTAGAGCCGCTCCTCCATCGGCTGCGTCGGCTTCGACAGGTTCGTGGTCGTGCTCATCGCCAGGCCCTCGCCATCTTGAATGCGTCGGTTGCGACGTTCCACCAGCCGCCGCGCGCAGCGCGGACGTGGGCGACCATCTCCGCCTGCTTCGCGCGCTTGTCGGTCCCGTCGACGCGCAGCAACGTCTGCATCGCCTTGGAAAGCGCCTGCGGGTAGGCGGTCAGCATGTGCTTGTTGCGATGCAAGGTCGGCGCCAGGTGCCGGTACTTCTTCAAGTCCTTCATCACGAAGGACTCCTCGAGCGAGCGCCGGTAGCGGGCGAGATTGGCCTCGGTGCAGGGCAGGCCTTGGCGCTTCAGCTCGACCACGGTCCGAGCCGCGAGCTGGCCGGTGGTCATCGCCAGGTTCGAGCCCTCGCGGTGCGCGGCGTTCACGAACTGGCCGGCGTCGCCGACGACCAGCCACCCGTCGCCCATCAGCTTCGGGATGGCGTCGTAACCGCCCTCGGGGATCAGATGGGCGACGTACTCCTTGGTCTCGCCGCCGCGGATCAGCGGTGCCACCGACGGGTGCGCCTTGAAGCGGTCGAGGAGGACGTAGGCGGGCACCTTCGTCTCTTGGAAGTCGGAGAGCAGACAGCCGACACCGATCGAGATGGACTCGCGGTTGGTGTAGATGAAGCCGGTGCCGATCATCCCCGACGAAACCGATCCCATGACCTCGATGACGACGCCGTCGTCTTCGCCCGCGAGGTTGAAGCGCTCCTGCACCGTCTCCTCGGAGAGGAAAATCGTCTCCTTCACCGCGAGTGCGACGTGTTTGGGGTCCAACTCGGGGCGAACGCCTGCGCGTTGGGCGACGATGCCGTTCACGCCTTCGCCGAGCACCACCACGTCGGCCATGATCGGCGGCCCCTCGCGGTCGGTCTCGACACCGATCACCCGGCCGGCCTCGTCGCGCACCAAGCCCGTGACCGTCGTTTCGTTGATCTGCAAAGCACCGGCTTCGCGGACCTTCGAGGCGAACCACTGGTCGAACTGCGCCCGCAGGATCGTGTAACGGTTCGGTCGCTCCTCGTTGAAGTCGTCCGAGCGGTACTGCGCGCCGGTGTGCGAGCGTTCGTCGAGAAGCCAGACCCGCTGCTCCACCACGTGGCGCTCCAGGGGCGCTTCCTCACGAAAATCCGGCAGCAGGCGCTCCAGCGCATCGGCGTAGAGGATGGCTCCCTGGACGTTCTTGGCGCCAGCCGTTTCGCCCCGCTCGATCTGCAGTACCTGGAGCCCGGCCTCGGCCATGACCAGGGCCGCAGCACTGCCAGCAGGGCCGGCCCCGACCACGATCGCGTCGAAACGTTCGCCCATCAGTTTCTCCCGGTGATCGCCATGGCCGTTCTGTCCACGCGCCGCTCGACAGCTGCCGCCAGCGCCGGCAGCACCTGGAGCGCGTCGGCGACGACACCCACGTGCGCGAAGTCGAAGATCGGTGCCGCCGGGTCGGTGTTGATCGCCACGATCAGATCCGCACCTTCGACACCGACGCGGTGCTGGATGGCGCCGGCAATGCCGGCCGCGACGTAGAGCCTGGGGCGGATCGTCCTGCCGGTCTGACCGATCTGTCGCTCCGCCGGCAGCCAGCCCTTCTGCACGACCGGCCGGGAGCAACCCCAGTCGCCGCCGAGTGCCGCGGCCAGGCGGCGAACGTGCACGAAGTTCTCGGCCGACTGCAGGCCCATGCCGCCGGCGACGACGACGTCGGCAAAAGCGAGGTTGGCGTCCTCGGTGCTAGCGTCGGCGACGAAGTCGAGGACCTTGGTGACGACGTCGGCTTCGCGGAGATCCAACACGCAGCGAACGATCCGGCCGGTGCGCGACGGATCGGGCTCGGGCATCGCCATGACGCGGGGCCGTACCGTCGCCATCTGCGGGCGCACGTTGCGCGTGTGGATGGTGCACAAGAGCGAGCCGCCGAAGGTCGGCCGGGTCGCCGCCAGGCTGCGCTCGCCGTCGATGGCGAGTTCGGTCGAGTCGGCGGTGAGCCCCGTCTTCAGGGTGGTCGCAACCGAGCCCGCCAGATCGCGCCCGAGCGTCGTCGCGCCGAGCAGTAGGATTTCCGGCTGATGCGTCAGGACCAGCTCGGTCAGCGCGCGGGTGTAGGGCTCGTTGCGGTAGTCGCCGAGCACCTCGTCCTCGCCGACGTAGACGACGTCGGCGCCATGGTGGAACGCCAGCGTGGCCGCCGCCGATGTCGACGGGCCGGGCGGCCCCAGAACGACACCCGCGAGCTCGACGCCGAGCGTGTCGGCGAGCTTGCGCCCTTCGCCCAGGAGCTCCCAGGCGACCGGGTGGACACGGCCGCGCTCCATTTCGACGAAGACCCAGACGTGCTGGTAGCTGCGATAGGCCTCCGGCAGCACCTCGTTGCGGCGGGCGCCTGCGGCTGGCTTGGTGGTCATCGCCGATCCTCCTGCTGCCGGGCGGCGGCCAGCAGGTCCGCCTCGAGCTTGGGCTGTCGAGCGAAGACCAGATCGAGCAAGGCCGAGGCGACCTGGCCTGCCGATCGATCGTCGGTCTCCAGCATCTCGGCGCGCTCGGCTCTCGGTGTTGGCGCGAACACACGTTTGACGACGGTGGCCGAGCCGCGGAGCCCGCAGAGCTGCAGGTCCTCGACCCCGGCGTCGGCAGCCGACCAGACGGTGACCGGGGTGCGGGCGGCGCGGAGCATGTCGTCGATCGTTCCGCGCCGGATCTCGTTGACGCCTTCGAGGATGGTCAGCAGGCAAGGGAGCCGCGAACTGAGGACTTGCTGACCGCCCTCGGCGCGGCGGCGAACGACGATCTCGCCCGTGGCCACGTCGAGCCGATCGATCGACGCGACGTAGGTCAGCTGGTTGAGCCCCAGCCGTCGGGCGATGCCGGGGCCGACCTGTGCGGTATCGCCGTCGATCGTCTGTTTGCCGGTAAAAACGACGTCGATCGGCTGTTCGGCGCCAAGCTTCGCCAGGGCCGACGTGAGCGCGTACGACGTTGCCAGCGTGTCGGCGCCGGCGAAGCGTCGGTCGGTGATGAGGACCGCCGCGTCCGCGCCAAGGCCCAGCGCTCGGCGCAAGGCATCCTCGGCCATGGGTGGGCCCATGGTCAGCACCGTCACCTTCCCGCCACAGAGATCGCGCAGACGCATGGCGGCCTCGAGCGCGAACAGGTCGTAGGGGTTGATGATCGTCGGCACGCCCTGGCGCATGATCGTGTTGGTCACCGGGTGCACACGGATCTGCGCACTGTCCGGCACCTGCTTGATGCAAACGACCATGTTGAGCCCACGGCCCGTGCGTTCTGCCGGCGCTGGCGCTCGATCGAAGACTGCGTCCATCTGGCGGTCTCCCGGAAACCTGACGTCAGGCGCTAGGACCGCGAAGCTCGTCGAGCTTCACGAACCCGGGCCGTTCCGCTTCGCCAGCGCGCGCCAGCACCGCGAACACCCGCTCCTGGCGCGGTGTCGACGTGACGAAGTCTGCGTAGGCACGCTCCAGCCGCTGCCGTGCCTCGAGGTAAATCTCGTCGTCGTGCAAGTTGGTGAAGTCGCACTCGTTCAGGTACTGGCCCATACGTTTCATGATGTGCAGACGGCACACTCGTAACACCCCTTCGTCGTAGTCGATCTGGAAGAACGCGAAGAAATCTTCGGCTGACGACAGCGCGTAAAGTTGGTCGTGCAGCTTTGGACCGTGATCGTCGGCAGTAGCATCTGAGACGTTCGGTGAGGACGCGGACATCGGTGATCTCCTCATGCGACGGCTGCCGCAGTGCTACAGGCGGCATCATGCAGTCGTGCCAACTCGGTGGGCGATGGCGCTCGCTTGGCGGCCGACACGTGGGCGCGCAACAACGGCATGATGCGTCGGGCCGTGGCCACGTCGTCAGGTAGGCCCGCGTCCGCCAGTGCACGACGGAGCGAGGCCGCTCCGGAGTGCTTGCCGATGGCAATGCGGTGGGCGCGGCCGAAGAGCGTCGGCGGCAACGCTTCGTAGGTGGCGGGGTCCTTCAACAGACCGTCGACGTGAATGCCGGCTTCGTGGGTGAACACGCCCTCGCCGACGATCGGCTTGGCGGCGGGTAGGGGGCGACCCGTGGCGTCGGCGACGATGGCGGAGAGCGGCATGAGACCGGGTAGGTCGATGCCGGTCGTGCCGCCGGCCGCGTGGATCGCGGCGGCGACCTCCTCGAGCGCGGCGTTTCCCGCCCGCTCGCCCAGACCGTTGACCGTGACGCTCAGGAAGCGGGCTCCCGCGGCCGCAGCGGCCAGGGTGTTGGCGGTCGCCATCCCGAGATCGTTGTGGGCGTGGATCTCCAAGGGAAGCGAGCAGCCTGCGCGCACTTCGCTCACGAGCGCGTAGGTCGAGAACGGGTCGAGGACGCCGAGCGTGTCTGCGATGCGGAAGCGGATGGCGCCAGCGTCGGCGGCGATCCGGGTGACCTCCGAGACGAACGCGGGATCCGCCCGCGACGCGTCTTCAGCGCCGAGCGACACCGCGAAGCCCCGGCGGCAGGCCTCGCCGACGAGCCGGCCAACAGCCCTTCGGGCCCAGTGCCGGTCGACCCCGAGCTTGGCGGCCAGTTGACGGTCGGAGACCGGCACGGCCAAGTGCAGTCGGCGCAACCCGGTCTTCGCCGCGGCGGCCAGATCATCCGGATGGAGCCGGCACCAAGCCACGGGCACGGCGTAGACCAAGCTTTCGGCGACCGCCCGGATGTCGGCAATCTCGTCGGCACCCATCGCCGGAACGCCGACCTCGATCTCGGTGACGCCGACCATGTCGAGGGCATGCGCGATGGCCACCTTTTCGGCGCGGGTGAAGGCGATCCCGGCCGCTTGCTCGCCATCGCGCAAGGTCGTGTCACAGATGGCAGCCGGCGCCGACAAGTCGAACCCCGTGGCGACCGCACCCAGGGTCATATCTCGGCCCCCGGCGACATCGCTGCCTGGCGGACGCGCAGCGGCAGGCCCAGTGCTCGGTTGAGGCGCTGCTGCAGGCCGGCGAGGGTCAGTACACCAGCACCGCAGTCGGCGCAGACGCCGGACAGGCGCACCTGCACCACCCCGCCGACGACGTCGACCAACACGACGTCCCCACCATCGGCCTGAAAGACCGGACGCATCTGCTCGACGACCTCGGCGATCACGGTCAGCTCGTCGGCTGAGAGGTCGACCGGCGGACCGGGTGGCACCGTCGCTCGCGGACGGGCCGGCGCTCGGCGTGCCACGTCGTGGATGATGTAGGGCGGGCGGCGGCGAGGGCGCCGCCCTTCACCCGCAGCCGGGTCGGGCGCAAGCGCGGCGTCGGGCATCGCGCGCGCCTTCAGCAAAACGACTTGCCGCAGTCGCAGCGTTCGCTCGCGTTCGGGTTGTCGAAGACGAAGCCCGATGCATCGACATTGCAGACGAAGTCGACCGTCACGCCTTCCAGCAAGGGACGGCTGACCGGGTCGACGAGCACCGTCAGGCCGTCCAACTCCAGCGTGGTGTCGTCCTCTGCAGGTCCGTGTTCCAGTGCCATGCCGTAGCGCAGGCCGGCGCACCCTCCAGTCTGCACCAAGATCCGTAGGCCAGCCACCGGCGCCGCGGCGTCTTCGATCGCGGTCTTGATGGCGTTTCTCGCGCTCTCGGTCAGTGCCAGCATCTCGTCGGCTCTCCTCGGCGATGGGCGGGCTTCGTGGGCCGCGTACGAATCAACGATAGCAAGTGGTGTGCCAGAGTGGATTCATGTTGTTTTTCAACAGGTAACGCCTGAGCGCGGCAGCTGATGGATCGGGCGACTTCCCGACATTGAGAGCTTTGCGACAGAGCCGCGCGTCGCCACTCAGCCACACTCGGCGGGCTCCAACTGCTGGCAGCCCTTGGCGCAAACCCGGGCGCAGGCGCCGCAGCCGATGCAGCCGCCGGCGTCAGCGAGCGTCATGACCAGGCGCTCGACTTCGTCGTCGTCCTCATCGTCGATCTCGACGAAGGCACCGTCCTCGTCGACACCGACCAGGCGCATGACGCCGCGGCTGCAGACCTTGAAGCAGCGGCCGCAGCCGATGCACTTGGCGGGGTCGATGGCGACCAGAAACTCGGGCGTGTAGCTCCGCCCGTCGCGGGTCGACGCGGTGATCGGCACGATGGTTCTCCTCGATGGGGTGAAGCTGACAGCCGATCAGCCGCCGCGCGCCACCTCGGGATGCAGCTCGATCATGGCGGTTGCCTCTTGGGCGAGGCGCTCGCCTTCGGCCGCGAGTGCCGCGAAGCTCTCGAAGCCGAAGCGGTGCACGTCGCGGACGTGGCGCGAGAGCACGACCAGCTGGCCGGCAAGCAGCACGACGCGGCCGAAGCCCTCCCACGTGATCCGGCTCATCGGACTGGCCATGCAATCGGTCCGGCGGCCGACGACGAGCCCGATCGCGGCGTAGAACTGTTCCATCCGCCAGATGACCTCGGGATCCGGCTCGCCGATGATCGGGATCTGGCGGCGTTCCTCCTTGGTCACGACGAAGTCGGCCAACAAATCGGTGTCGCTGAGCCCGTCCCAACTGCCGAAGCTGTCGTCGGCCCGGATCACTTGGACGAGTTGCCTCAGGAACGGGCTCTCCGGGAGGTGGCCACCGCGGGTGGCGATGGCGGCGATCGCGGTCATCGCGCCAGCTCGGTATCAGGTGCCTCCTGTGCATCGTCGACGAAGTCGCGGGTCGCGCGTGGCCGCCCGAGGACCTTTCGCAGCCATGGCGGCGGCTTGCCCTTGAGCATCTTCTGGACGCGCAGGACGATGGCACCGAGCGGTTCGGGCTCCTTGACCTTGATCGGGTGGATGCCGGCGCGGACGACCTTGGCGGCAGCCGGCCCGCCGATCGCCAGGACGAACAGCAGCGCCGCGCCGGTAAGTGCTTCGACCTTCGGCGTGATCCGGTCCTCGGTTTCGGGGTGCCGGCCTGCCTCGCCGGTCACGTCGTCGAACGCGACGACCTCCACGAAGCGCCAGCCGTCGGCGCCGACGTCGAACATCGCAAAGTGTTTGGCCGAGCCGAAATGCGCGTCCAGATAGCGGAGGTCGTTGGTGGCGATGGCGACTTTCAGCGTCGGCGCTTTGCGGTCGACACCCGCGTCGGACGTTCCGTCTGCCGTGTCGACGAGGCCAAGTCTACGGGCTTGCATGTTCGAACTCCTGCGCGACGGGAGCGGCACCGAAGTCGGCCGGGCGCGGGTCGTGCGCCTCGGCCTGTACCGCGTTGGCGATCTCCAAGAGGAAAGCGCGGCTGCCGCGATAGCCGACCCGGCAGACGTCCTGCGCGCCGAGGCGATCGAAGATCGGAAACCCGGCCCGCACGAGCGGCAGGCCCAGCCGCCGCGCCGCATGGCGGCCATGGGCGTGGGTGATCAGGATCTCGGCGCCGCCCGCGGCAGCACGGCGCTCGAGCTCGCCGAGGTCGGCGATCGCGACCTCGGGCGCATCGAGTTGTGCCAGGACCGGATTGGACCATGATGTCGAGGCGGCAGCGACGACTTCGGCGCCCATGCCGACCAGCGCATCGCCCAGTCCGAACAGCAGGTCCGGGTCGGCGCCGATGGCAACCTTGAGACCGCCAATGTGGAAGTGCGCGTCCAGCGCCGCGTCGACCAGCCGGCTACGCGCGCGCTTGACCTCGGCCGGGGCGTCTGTGGTTTCGGCCAGCGTCATCAGGGTATCGACGAAGCCGTCCACCGCTCGCAGGCCGGTCAGCGAGGCGAAGCCGTGGACCGGGACGCCGGTGCGTGCCCGCAGGCGATCCGCGGCCGGCAGCAGGCTCTCGCCGACCACGAGCGTGCACATGCTCTCGCCCATGCGGCGAATGTCGGCGAGCGTGGTGCCGCCCTGGGCAGTCCCACGCCAAGCCTCGTCCACATGGCCGTCGAGCGAGGTCGAGATGTCGGGCAAAATGATCGGCCGGAGCCCGAACGCACGGACCAGCCACACCAGCTCTTCCACGTCGGCGGGTGTCAGGTGGCTGGCGGCCAACAGGTTCACCTGACCAATGGACGACCGGTCGCTGGCGGGCACCAGCTCGTCGATCAGTGCCGTCACTGCACAGGCCCAGCCGTCCTCCAGCCCGCCGATGAAGTCAGGCGTGGCGGCGTAGACGATCGCCGTGTCGTCGAGGTCACCCCGCCGCGCCCGCAAGTCGCGGAGCTCGCCAGGCACGTCCTCGCCGCGGGTCTCGGTGAGGGCCGTCGAGGCGATGCCGATCAGGGCGGGTGAGGATCTCTGCCGAAGGTTGTCGATCGCCGCCTCGACCTGCTCGGCGCCGCCGAGAATGGTCGAGAGCTCGTTCATGGCCGTGGTCTGTAGCGGGATCGGCTCGTCGTAGTGGCGGACCATGGCAACCAGTGCGAACGCCGTGCAGCCCTGGGCGCCATGCAGGAGTGGCATCGCGCCCTCGACGCCGAGATAGGCCGTGGCGGCACCGAGGGCGGCGCTCGACTTCAAGGGGTTGGTGCTGACCGCCTGGCGCTGCGGGACCAGCTTCGCCATCTCAGCAGTCCTCGAAATCTGAGGGATCGCTGCCGACGACGTGCAACGGGTCCGCCGACACCGATCTCGGCTGGAAGCCTTCGTCCCATGGCGCCGGTGCCCTGACGTCGGCCCACATGGGGTTGTTGACCGCGCGATCGATGGCCCGCACCAGCTCGACCATGCCGACATAGCCGGCGTAGGCCTCGTGCTTTTCCTGGTTGACGTCGACCCAGGGCGTCCGTGACTTCAGGGCGACGAAGCGGCTGCGGCCGCCCGACATCAAGACGTCGGCCTCGGCCGCCTTCAGCGCCCGATACATGTCCTTCGGCGCCATGTTCTCGAACATGTGCGTGTCGTCGCCCATGATCTCTTTGATGCGGGCTTTGTCGCTTTCGGTGGACTTGCGCACCGAGGTGCCGACCACCTCCATGCCCAGCTCCTGCAGGGCAGCAACCACCGACCAGGTCTTGTGGCCGCCAGTGTAGAGCAGCACGCGCTTGCCAGCGACGCGCGGGCGGTAGGGCTCGAGCGCGGCCCAGGTGCGCGCCTCCTCGTAGGCGATCAGCACCTCGGCCCGTTCGACGAGGTCGCCCGGCGCGCCACGCTCGACGAGCATGCCACAGAGCGTTCGCAGCGCGTTCGAGGTGTCTTCGATGCCGTAGAACGAGCCCTCGAACCACGGGATGTCCCAGCGTTCCTCGAGCTTGCGGGCCAGTGAGACCAGCGCTTTCGAGCAGACCAGCATCGTGACCCGCGCACGGTGCGCCATCGCCACCTGGCGGTAGCGTGCGTCGCCGGTGATGGCGCCGAGGATGCGGATGCCGAGCCGGTCGAGCAGCGGCTTCACCTGCCAAAGCTCGCCCGAGAGATTGAACTCGCCGACGATGTTGACGTCGGTGAGACCAGGCTCTTCGGGCTCGACGGTGCCGATGACGTGCTTGAGCAACGTCTCGCCGGCGAGCTTGTTGCCGAGGTTCTTGGAGCCGACGAAGCCTGGTGCTTCGACCGGGATGACCGGGGTGGCGTAGCGCTCGGCCGCCGCCTGGCAGACGGCGGCGACGTCGTCGCCGACGAGAGCAGGCACGCAAGTGGTGTAGACGAAGACGGCAGGTGGGGCGTGGGTCTCGATGACCTCGCGGATGGCGCGGTAGAGCTTGCGCTCGCCGTGGCCCATGACGACGTCGAGCTCGCTGAGGTCAGTGGTGAAGCCGGTGCGATAGAGCTTCGAGCCCGACGACGCCGCACCGCGGTTGTCCCAACCGTTGCCCTCGCAGGCCAGCGGACCGTGGACCAGATGCGCAGCGTCGACGATGGGCTGCAGCGCGATCTTGGCACCGTCGAAGGCACAGCCTCCAGCAGCAGCACCAGGCACCAGCGCTTTGGTGCAGCCCTTGGCGCGCTCGTCCGGCGCCTTCGCTACGTTCTGCGCGCAGGCGGGCTCGACGAGGACGTCCCGCACTCGCGCATCCAACGTCTCTCGCATGGCGTGACCCTCCGGCTGGGGGCTCAGCGGGTCAGATCGAACGAGGTGTCGGTCTCGCCGAGGGTGCCCGTCTCGGCGTCGAGCCGGTCGAAGATCTTGTCGAGGATCTGCACCAGCGCGTTCAAGGCACCCTGGTAGCCCCACAGCGGGAACCGGTGGTGGTGATGGCGGTCGAAGATCGGAAAGTTCAGCCGCAGCAAGGGCGTGCCAGTGTCACGCTCGAGGTACTTGCCGTGGGAATTGCCGATCAGCAGGTCGACCGGCTCGGTGACCAGGAGCGAGCGCATCGCCCAGAGGTCCTTGCCCGGCCACACTTGGCATTGCTGGCCGAATGGCGAGCCGTCGAGCAGCGACCGCATCTTTTTGCCCCACGCCTTCGAGCCGTTGGTGGCGAGGCAGTGGCGCGGTTCGCCGCCGGTCTCCATGACGAACCGAGCCATGGCGTAGACGAAGTCGGGATCGCCGTAGATGGCGTAGGTCTTGCCGTGCAGCCAGGACTGGCTGTCGGCCATGGCGTCGACGAGGCGCCCGCGCTCCAGCCGCAGGCTTTCCGGGATCGGCTTGCCGGTGAACTCGGCGACCGTCATCAAGAGTTCGTCGGTGCCGGCGACGCCCAAGGGGTAGTGCAGCGCCCGGGTCTCCTGGCCCTTGCTGCTGCAATAGTCCAACGTCTTGCGCGAGCAGTACTCCTGAAGCGACAGGGTCGCGCGGGCGTCGAGTGCTGCTTTGACTTCGTCCTTGGTCGTGCCGCCCGCATACATGCGGAACTCGCCGTCCGACGGCGTGTCGTATACGTCGGAGACGTCGGAGAGGATCGTCGCCTCGACACCCATCAGGCCCAACATCCGCCGCAGCTCGCGGATGTTGCCGACGGCGAAGCCGTCGAAGCCCGGCACGATGTTCAGACCGTCGCCGGCGTTCCGCTCGGCGCTCTCCCAGAAGTGCTCGAGGATGCCCTTCTGCATGTTGTCGTAGCCGTCGACATGGCTGCCGACGAATGCCGGTGTGTGCGCATGCGGCACGGGCATCTCGTCGGGGATCGCCGCTTTACCCCGGGCTTGTTGAATGAACGAGTTCAGATCGTCGCCGATGACCTCCGCCATGCAGGTGGTCGAGACGGCGATCATCTCCGGCGCGTAGAGCGCGTGGGTGTTGGCGAGCCCGTCGACGAGGTTGTTGAGCCCACCGAAGACCGCGGCATCTTCCGTCATCGACGACGACACGGCCGAGACCGGCTCCTTGAAGTGACGCGACAGGTGCGAACGGTAGTACGCAACGCAGCCCTGGCTGCCGTGGACGAAGCTCATCGACCCGCGATAGCCCGCGGCGGCGAAAACCGCGCCCAACGGCTGACAGGCCTTGGCCGGGTTCACGGTCAGCGCCGTCCGCGCCAGGTTCTGCTCGCGGTAGTCCCAGGTCTTGGTCCAGTCGGCGATCTCGCGGACCATGTCGTCCGGATGGCCGCACTCGTAGTCGAGCCGCTTCTTCTCCAGCATCGCCGCGTATTCGGGCTCCTGGAAGAGCTTGGCGTGGTCGAGCACCTTGTCGTCGGACTGCGGCATGGTCGTCATCCTTCGCCGGGGCGTCCGCAGAGAGGAACGCGCACTCGAGTGGGAGAAGGCGCCGGCGCTGGCCCTTTGGCCCAGCGCCGGCGAGCGGGAGCGGGTTCAGGCGGCCTCGGTCCAAGGCGCGTCGAAGAGGCTCCAAACGGGGTTGTTGATGGCTAGGTCCATGTCGCGCGCGAAGATCGCGAACCCGTCATAGCCATGGTAGGGGCCAGAATAGTCCCAGCTGTGCATCTGCCGGAACGGGATCCCCATCTTCTGCACCGGGTACTTTTCTTTGATGCCCGAGCCGACGAGATCCGGGCGTAGCCGCTCGATGAACTTCTCGAGCTCGTAGCCGGTGACGTCGTCGTAGATGAGGGTTCCAGGCTGCACGTGGGCGCCGGTTCGCTTGTAATCGTCGCCATGCCCGAACTCGTAGCCCGTGCCACTGATCACCATGCCCAGATCCTCGTAGGCGGTGACGACGTGGCGAGGACGGAGGCCGCCGACGTAGAGCATGACGGACTTGCCTTCGAGCCGCGGCCGGTACTTGGCGACGACGCCGTCGACCATCGGCTGATACTTGGCGATCACGGCCTCGGCGTTGGCCTGGATGGTCTCATCGAACCGGGCGGCGATGGCCCGGAGGCTCGCCGCGATTTGGCTCGGCCCGAAGAAGTTGTACTCCATCCACGGGATGCCGTGCTTCTCCTCCATGTACCGGCAGATGTAGTTCATCGACCGATAGCAGTGGATGAGGTTGAGCTTGGCCTTGGGCGCCCGCGCGACCTCGGCCAAGGTGGCGTCGCCAGACCAGTTGCCGACGACCTCGAGGCCCATTTCCTCCAGGAGCATCCGGCTGGCCCAGGCGTCACCGCCGATGTTGTAGTCGCCCAGCACGTTGATGGCGTAGGGTCCGGGCTCGACGGCGCCGGCCGGCTCATCGCCGCCTTCCAGCACCCAGTCGCGGATCGCGTCGTTGGCGATGTGATGGCCAAGTGACTGCGAGACACCGCGGAAGCCCTCGCAGCGAACTGGGATCACTGGCTTGCCGGTCTCAGCCTTCTTTTGCCGTGCCACCGCCTCGATGTCGTCGCCGATCAGCCCGATCGGGCACTCGGATTGGATGCTCACACCCTGGGCCAAGGGAAACAGCGCCGTGATCTCGTCGATCGTCTTCCCCAGCTTCTTGTCACCACCGAAGACGATGTCTTTCTCCTGGAAGTCGGTGGTGAACTGCATGGTCACGAAGCTGTCGACGCCGGTCGTGCCGGTGTAGTAGTTGCGCCGCTGGCCCCAGGAGTAGTGGCCGCAGCCGACCGGCCCGTGGCTGATGTGGACGGTGTCCTTGATCGGCCCCCAGACCACGCCTTTGCTGCCGGCATAGGCGCAACCGCGGATGGTCATGACGCCGGGGACCGAGCGCACGTTCGACTTCGGCATGTTGCAGGTCGCACCGGCCGCCGGATCGTCGTCGGCTGCCGGCTGGGCGACGCCCAGGTGCTTTTGCCGGTTCTTCTTCGCCTTCGTGGGGTAGGCTTCGAGGATCTCGGCGATGAGGTCTTCGTTCACCGCCGCCGTCGCTTCCTGGTCCAAGTCCATAGACCGCTCTCCTGCAGAGAAACCGAGGCCAGAGGCTCAGGCCGGCACCGCTTCGGCGGCGGCCGCAGCGTCGGCGGCGGCAAGTGCTGCGAGCCGATCTTCCTCGCTCTGCATCACTCCGAATTCCATGAGCATCTCTTCGAGCTCTTCCATGGTGATCGGCGTCGGCACGACGCCTTGACCGGAGTTGGCGTGGATCTTCTCGGCCAGAGCGCGGTACTCCGCCGCCTGCTGGCTTTCCGGTGCGTACTGCATCACCGTCATCCGGCGCAGCTCGGCGTGCTGGACCACGTTGTCCCGTGGCACGAAGTGGATGAGCTTGGAGCCGAGCCGCGCGGCCAGCGCCTCCGCGAGTTCGACCTCGCGGTCGGTTTGCCGCTCGTTGCAGATCAGACCGCCGAGCCGGACGCCGCCGGAGTTGGCGTACTTCAAGATGCCCTTGGAGATGTTGTTGGCAGCGTAGAGCGCCATCATCTCGCCAGACATGACGATGTAGATCTCTTGCGCCTTGTTCTCGCGGATCGGCATCGCGAAGCCACCGCAAACGACATCGCCCAGCACGTCGTAGCAGACGTAGTCGACGTCGTCGTAGGCGCCGTTCTCCTCCAGGAAGTTGATGGCGGTGATGACGCCGCGGCCGGCGCAACCGACGCCGGGTTCGGGACCGCCCGACTCGACGCATTGAATGCCCTTGTAGCCGGTACGCATCACGTCCTCGAGCTCCAGGTCTTCGACCGAGCCCATCTCGGCGGCCAGATGCAGCACCGTGCCTTGGGCCTTGGCGTTGAGGATGAGACGCGTGCTGTCGGCCTTCGGATCGCAGCCGACGATGAGGATACGCTGATCGAGTTCGACGAGGGCTGCGAGCGTGTTCTGCGAGGTGGTCGACTTGCCGATGCCGCCCTTGCCGTAGAACGCGATCTGCCGAAGCTTGCTCATCTAGCTTTCCTTCCGAATTCGTTCGACCGCCGCCGTGGTGGGCGTCTTGGCCGTCGTCCCAACCCTCCAAGCACGGAGCGTGCCAAAGCTGCTTTTTTCCAATATTGTTTTTGTTTTTCAGTAAGTTGAGTGTCACGGCTCGGTGTCCGAAGCGTTGTGGCGAACCCGACAAAGCCCGACAAATCCACCGGTAGGCGACGTCGCCTCAAGCCGCGACGCGGAGCGCCGCCGCGACGTCGACGAGGTCGAGGTCGATCCGCTCGATGTTCTGCGCTTCGAGGAACCGCCCCTCCATCCGGGTCAACGGGCCGTCCAGCACGGCAACGTGCGGCCCCCGCGACCGTTTCATGATCTGGCGGGCGAAGATGCGGAGCAGCTGGTCGTCGAAGCGGGTGCCGAGGAAGAGGAAGCCCCGGTCGCGCCGCCGTTGCCGTACCTCGACCGGGATCGGCGTCTGGATGTCGATCTCGGTGAGAACCTGCACGTAGTCGCTGTCGGACAGGAGGAAGCTGGAACCGGCCCGCGCGCAGCCGTGCGGCTTGTAAACGAAGCTGGACCAAGCCGGGTCCGGGCCCTTGGGACGGTGGAAACCTCGTCGATCGAACGCGCGTGTCCAGGCGTCGTCCGATGCGTCGTGGCGGCTCACCCCTTCCACCCAGCCCCAGTTGAATGCTGCTGCCGACGATGCGGCGAACGCGTCGAGCAGACCCGTGTCGTACCAGGCGTCGACGACCAACGGCGGCCGCACCTTGGCGAGCCAACCGTGGATCGGGTTGTCGTTGGTTGGCGCGGCGAACGCCCGCTCGACCAGCGCTGCCACGGTTCGCCTGCGCCTACGGGTCTCGACGAACTGCGCCGCGGCCCAGAGATTGCCGGAGGCGCGTCGTGGCACCCGGACCGCCGCCTCGATCACCGCCGCGAGAGCCGCAGGCGAAGCCGGTACCAAGCCCGTACCGAGCCCGGCCACCGCCGCACCAAGATAGGGCACGATGCGTCCGTCGGCGACGCCGCGGAGCGCCTGTTCGAGCTGCTGCCGGGCGTTCAAGTTTCGGCGGACGGCAGCCGACGGGCCTCGACCGTCACCGGCATCGGTGGCGGCGGGCTGAGGTCGGGCAGTGACAGTACCCAGCCATTGGCGAGCCGCGCCCAGCCGCCCCAGAGTTCGGGCTTCTCGGTGGCGACCACCTGCTCCTCGAGGTCCTTCTTCGGGACGTAGACCTCCAGGCCGCGCTCGGTCGTGCGAATCGTGACTTTCACGGCGCCATGTCCACAGCGCCGTCGGCCTGCAACTCGTGCGCGCGCATGCCGACGATCGCCTGGCGATCGAGGAACTCGACCGCGTAGACGTAGTACTGCTGCAGGAAGACGCCGACGTCGCGCACGTAGCCGACCTCGCCCTTGCCGACGACGACCGCGCCGATCTCCGTGCCGGGCACCGTGCCATCGTTGCGCACTTGCTTGGTCGACCGGACCCGGCAGCCCGGGGGAAAGCGCGGCGCTTCGTAGATCTCGATCGGGCGGGCTTCAGGCACGGGCGCCGCCCATCTTGGGCGTTGCGGGCACGCAGGTGTTGGGTACCGGGCACACCTCGGCGCACTGCGGCGCGTCGTAGAAGCCCTTGCACTCGTTGCAGAGGCCAGGGTCGATCACGTAGGTGCCACGCTTGATGCTGATCGCCGCGTTGGGGCATTCGAACTCGCAAGCGCCGCAGACGGTGCAAAGCGAGGTGACGATCTTGAGGGCCATGACTTCACTCTCCTTCGGAAGCGGTTCTCAGGCGCTGGCGGGCAGCGCCTTGTCGGCGCCGCGCGCGTAGACGGCGGCGACCGCGGTCTCGATGTAGGCGAGCGCATGGTCCTCGACCGCCTCGATCCCTGCGGCCTCGAGCGCGCGGCGCGGCCGGTTGCCGATCTTCTCGCAAAGGATCACGGGCACGCCCTCCAGCGCGGCGATCACCTGCTCCAGGCGGTCAGGGTCACCATGGCCGCCGAGGCAGTAGTTGTCGGCACGGCGGTGACCGACGAAGCGGACGCCGGCCGCGTCGACCTCGTAGATCTGGAACTCGCGCGCTTTGCCGAAGTGCAGGTTGATACGCCCACCGCCCTTGGTGCAAACGGCGACCAGCAGGGGCGCCGCGGCAGGTCCCGCGGCTTCGGCCACGTCGTCGGCCGCCGCAGCAGCGGCCTGGCGATCGCCGCGCTCGTCCTCGACCCAGGTCCGGTAGGCCTCACGCTTCGCCGGGTCGTAGTCGACCGCCTCCGGCACGCGGTCCATGGTGAATTCCTGGCCGCGATCCTCGCCGAGCATGCCCACCGCGTCGGCGCGACACTGCCGGCAATGGCGCATGAGCCGGGCCCCGCCGCCACACCCTTCCTGCACGGCCTGGAGCTCGGCAGCGGTTGGCCCACGTTGACCCTCCAAGCCGAAGACGGTGCCATGTTCCGGCGCCGAGATCAGCGGCATGATGTTGTGCAGGAACGCGCCGCGCGCCTTCACCGCGGCGTTCACGGCGGCGAGATGGTGGTCGTTGATCCCGGGGATCAGCACCGAGTTGACCTTGACCAGCATGCCCCGCTCCTGGAGCCGCTCCAGGCTCTCCATCTGGCGGTCGTGGAGGATCCGTGACGCCTCCAACCCGGTGCGCCGACGGCCCCGCCAGAACACCCAGGGGTAGATCTTCTCGCCGATCTGCGGGTCGATCATGTTGATCGTCACCGTGACGTGGGCGACGTTCATTTCGGCCAGCTCGTCGACGTGCTCGGGCAGGGCGAGCCCGTTGGTCGACAGGCAAAGCTTGAGGTCGGGCAGCCGACGACGCACCAGCTCGAACGTTGCTTTGGTTTTCGCCCAGTCGTAGGCGCTGTCGCCCGGACCGGCGATGCCGAGCACCGCAAGCTGCGGCACTTGGGCGGCGACCGCGAGAACCTTGCGCGCCGCCTGCTCGGGCGTCAGTCGTTCGGAGACGACTCCAGGCCGGCTCTCGTTGGCGCAGTCGTAGCGACGATTGCAGTAATTGCATTGGATGTTGCACGCTGGTGCTACCGCGACGTGCATGCGTGCAAAGTAATGGTGGGCTTCTTCAGAGTAGCATGGGTGATCCTTGACCTTTTCCCAGGTCGCGGCGGGCATGTCGTCAGGGCTGCCGGCAGCGCCGCAGCGCTTGGCGGCACAGCCGCCGCTCCGCGCTCGGTTGGATGCGGAGCGCGAGCCTAGCTTCAAGCTGTCGAGCGAGATGACGGTGGCGTTCATCGGCTGACCCGCTGGTTGATCCGCTTGCGCCATCCAGGCAGCAAGCACCGTGCCAGCGGTTAACTATCTGTTTTCCAAATGAAAACCGGACAGACGCCGTGTCGTGCGTCTGTCCGACCTCCGACAACGCGTCGGACTTGCGACAAGACCTCAGAATTTCAGGACGTCGATACCGTGCTTCTTCAGCGCGTAGGCGATCTGCCGCGGCGTCATGCCGAGGAGGCGCGCGGCCTTGGCCTGCACCCAGCCGGACCGCTCCATCGCGTCGATGAGCTCCTCGCGCGCGGCGCGCGTCGGCGCTGGGCGTGCGACCGGTGGCGTCGGCGCTGCAGCTACTTCCGATGTCGACGAGGCGCGGCTCGCGTCGTCGCCGCCTCCGGTTCCGGCCGCAGGCGCGGATGCGGCAGGCCGGTCCGACAAGCCGGCCGTAGAGATGCGGGTCGGTTCCGGCTGTCCGAGTCTTGCCGAGAAGCACGTATCGCCGACACAAGAGACGTCATCGAGATCGATCACCGGCCCCGACGCCAGGGTGGCGACGCGACTGACGCAGTTCTCCAGTTCGCGAATGTTGCCGGGAAAGGTGCAGCCTCGGAGGCGCTCCAGAGCGGCAGCGCTGAACCTGAGGCTCGCGCCGTTCTCACGGTTGAAGCGGTCGAGGAACACCTGCGCCAGAAGGGGAATGTCGCCGCGGCGCTCGCGCAACGGCGGCAGTGTGATCGGTACGACGCAAATGCGGAAATAGAGGTCGGCGCGAAACTGACCCCGAAGCACCGCGGCCTCCAGATCGCGGTTGGTCGCGGTGACCAGGCGAACGTCGACCCTGATGGTGCTGCTGCCGCCAACCCGCTCGAACTCGCCTTCCTGGAGCGCACGCAGGAGCTTGGCCTGGAACGCGGGCGAGATGTCGCCGATCTCGTCGAGGAACAAGGTGCCGCCGTCGGCCAGCTCGAAGCGGCCCTTCTTGCGCTCCAGCGCGCCTGTGAACGCGCCCTTCTCATGACCGAAGAGTTCCGATTCGAGCAAGCTCTCGCTCAAGGCGGCGCAGTTCACCTTGACGAAGGGCTTGTCGCGCCGGGTGCTTGCGCGGTGGATCGCCGTGGCGAACAGCTCCTTTCCCGTGCCGCTCTCTCCGCGCAGCAGAACCGTTGCCCGCGTTGGCGCGACCTTGCCGATGCGCGCGTGTACCGCGTGGATCTCGGGGCTTTCGCCGACGATGCTGAAGCGATCGGCGATGCGAGCGGTTCTCTGTGGCGGGACCGCGCGCTTTGGCGCCGCCCCGACACTCTCGGCTTCCGCAGGTGCGCTCGTGCGCAGGCTCTGTGCGAGCAGTGCCGCCACCATCTCCAGGAGCCGGAGGTCACCTGCCAGCGCCTGGCTCGCGCTCGGCTGGTGTACGCGGTAAGCGGCGACGATGCCGACGGTCGCAGGCACGACGTCGCCAGCGCGGATCGGCACCGCCAAGAGCGTCGCCGTCGCGTCGGTCGAGACCGGTTCGGGCAACGCAGCGGCGCCCAGTTCCGCTCTCACGTCCTTGATGACGGCCGCGATGCCCGTCTTCAGGACCGACGTGACGATCGGTGGTGGGATCGCATCGATCGATCCACCGCCGGGCCGCTCGGACGAGGTGATGATCCGCAGCGGTCGGAGCGTCGCTGCACCACCGGACTTGGCGGCGATGCTGCCCGAAGCCGATTCGGTGAGCCCCACCGCGCCGTGCCGCAAGCCGGTGAACGAAGCCAGGACCCGGAGCACCGACAGCAGCTTGCGCTCGGTGCCGCCAGGTGAAGCCAACAGCTTGCCCACCTCGTAGAGGGCATCGAGTGAGCGCTGTTCGCGGTTGCTTCCGTCGTCATAGGCAAAAACCGCAGATTCAGCCGACTCGATCATGGAAGTCTCCATTTGCTCGAGCGGGAACCACCTCAGCCAAGGCCGCGCAGACAAATCTTGTAGGTTGGGTTCCTGAATCCCTGACAGCTTCCAGGAGCCATGTCACGTGCGCATCAGCGCACACGATGCGGCAACGCAGCGCGTCGGCAACGCCATGAGCATCGGCGGCCGGTTCGACCTCGATGCAATCCAGGGTTGGAGATCCAGGAGGTGCTGGTCAGGTGGTGAGCCCGATGACCCCGCGCGAACAAAGCCGATCAAGCTGGCGCTCCAGCATCTCGCGCCAGTCACGATGTCGGGCCAACCGCTCGGGGAACAGCCCGGGCACGCCATTGACGAGCGAATCGATGATGTCCGCAGGCGAGGTCGGCCCGCTGCGCAACGCGGTTCTGATCTCGTCATCGCGCGGGTCGACCACGTCGATGGAGCGGCCGTGATCGTCGCGGCCCGACGCGTATCGCATCCAAGCGGCGACGGCGACGGCGTAGGTGTCGAGAGGGCTGCCTGCCTCGGCCGCCACCAATGCCGGCTCCAGCAGCCGTTGCGGGAGCTTCTGGGTCCCGTCCATGGCGATCTGTCGCGTGTGGTGCGCGATCGCCGGGTTGGCGAAGCGTGTGGCGAGGTCGCTGGCGTAGCGTTCGAGGTCGACGCCCGGCACGGACTCCAACGTCCGCGCTGCGGCGCGCATATGGCGTGAGACGATCGAGGCAAGTGCCGGTCGTGCCATGACGTCCCGGACGAACTCGAGCCCGCCGAGCACGCCGAGATAGGCGATCAGCGAATGCGCACCGTTCAACATGCGCAGCTTCATCGTCTCGTAGGGGCGGACGTCGTCGACGAAGAGCGCGCCCCCGGCCTCCCAGGCTGGTCGCCCCGAAGCGAAACGGTCCTCGAGGACCCACTGGACGAACGGCTCGGTCTCGACCGCTGCGTGGTCGGCGAAACCCGTGAGCCGGGCGGCGTCGGCGAGGGTTCTCTCGGTGCTCGCCGGCGTAATCCGATCGACCATGGTGCAGGGGAAGGGCACGTCGCGCTCGATCCAGCGCCGCAGTTCGGGATCGAGCCGGTCGGCGAAGTCAAGCGCGAGCCGGCGCAGCAAGCTGCCGTTCTCTCGCAGGTTGTCGCACGAGAGCGGTGTGAAAGGAGGTGTACCGGCCGCGCGCCGCCGCCCCAAACCCTGCACCAGATAGCCGACGACGCCCGCTGGCCGATCGGGTGTCGCCAGATCGTGCCGGATCGCCGGATGATCGAGGTCGAGACCGCCGGTCGCTGGATCCAGTCCATAGGCCTTCTCCGTTACCGTCAGGCTCACGACGCGGACCGCCGGATCGGCCAGGCGGTCGAGCACGCGCTCCGGCGCCTCCGGCGCCGTGTGGACTTGGCCGAGGGCGCCGATCACGCGGGCGCGGGTGCCGCCCGGACCACGAACGAGCAGCGTGTAGAGACCGTTTTGCGGGTTCAACTGCTTGGCGGCTTCCGGACGTTTCAGGCTGACCCCCTCGATCCGCCAGTCGCCACCCGTGTGTGCCAGGGCGTCGTCGGTCGCGGGTGCCTGGTGCGCCCGGTGGAACGCCCCGACGCCGAAATGGAGCACCCCCGTTCCGTGCGCTGCCGGACGATAGTCGGGGCGTGTCACGGTGGTGGTCAGGCGATCGAGGTCGTCGAGCCGACGGTTCATCTGCAACCCCCTGGACTCGACCGAAAGTCCACCGACCGCCGCGTTGAGCAACCACCAGTATGGTACTATGGCACTGACAACGAAGGAGGCTCAAGCGGCGGCGACATGATCTTCAAGACGAGCCGCAGCGCGTCGATCGCCGCGTCCTGGTTCAGACCGAAGCCGCGATGCGGCGCATCTGGCCGAGATCGTGACTGCGCCGCGGACCCTGTGCCGAGACGACTCGGAGCTCGTCGAGCCGGCGTCTGCTCCCACCCCGCTGGTTTTGAGCCAGACCAAGACAACGAGCCAAGCGCAAGCGGTCGTCAGGGCGGCTGCCTTGCCCAAGCTGGAGTGAAGCACCCATGATGACGTTCTCTAGGCTCGCCGCGACCGCAGTGACGGTCATCGCGCTCGGCTGCACCGCGGCTCTGGCCGCCGACGTCACGCTCAAGCTCGGCCACCTCGCCAACGAGCAGAACACCTGGCACAAGGCTGCGCTCAAGTTCGCCGAGGAGGTCGCGACGCTGACCGACGGTACGGTCGAGGTCCAGGTGTTTCCGAACGAAAGCCTGGGCAAGGAGATGGACCTCATCAACGGGATGCAGCTCGGCACGGTCGACATGACCATCACGGGCGAGAGCTTGCAGAACTGGGCGCCGATGGCGGCGCTTCTGGCCGTGCCCTATGCCTACACCAGCTTGGAGCAGATGGACGAAGTCGCCAGTGGTGCGATCGGCGGCGAGATCGAGACGCAGATCCTCGAGCGCGCCCAGATCCGCCCGCTCACCTACTTCGCCCGCGGTCCACGCAACCTCACCTCCAACCGACCGATCACCTCGCCCGATGAGCTCGACGGTCTCAAACTGCGCGTGCCGAACGTGCCGCTGTTCGTCGAGACCTGGCGTGCCTCGGGCGCCCAGCCGACGCCGATGGCCTTCTCGGAAGTCTTCACGGCGCTGCAGAACGGCACGATCGACGCCCAGGAGAACCCGCTGGCGCTGATCAAGAGCGCGAGCTTCTTCGAGGTCCAGAGCCACGTGAACCTGACCGAGCACGTCCGTAGCTGGATCTACCTCGCGATCGGCGAGCCGAGCTTCCAGAAGCTCGACGCCGAGCAGCAAGCGGCGATCATCGAGGCGGCGCAGCGGGCGCAGGCCTACGAGCGCGAGCTGTTCCTCGAGGATGAGCAGCAGCTCCGCCAGGACCTCGAAAACGCCGGCATGACGTTCGTCGACGTCGACAAAGCCGCCTTCGCCGCGGACGCCAAGGACGCCGTGCTGGCGGGCGTGAAGGACGAGCTGAAGCCCACCGTCGAGCAGCTGTTCGCGCAACAACAGTGACGTAGAGCCCCGCCGTTGCCGCGGGCGGCGGGGCTTCCAGGAAATCCGATGTCCCGAACGATCGCCCGCGTCGAGCAGATCGCACGGCTCGCCGTCGCAGTGGCCTTCCTCATGCTGGCTGCGGCGGTGCTGTTGCAGGTGATCGCCAGGACCTTTCTGCCCTGGTCGCCAGTCTGGACCGAAGAGCTGGCCCGCTTCTCCCTTCTCTATCTGGTCGCGTGCGGTGCTGGCCTGTCGTTGCGGACCGGCGACCTCGTCAACGTCGACCTCGCCATCCACCTGCTGCCGCCGACCTGGCGCCGGATCACCGACACACTTACAGCGCTGGCAGTCGCGGTCTTCGCCCTTTGCCTGATCCCACCGTCGTTGAAGTTCATGGCCATCGGCAGCTTCCAGACGTCGCCGGCGCTGGCATGGCGCATGGACTGGGTGTTCGCGACCATGCCGCTGGTAATGGCGATGCTCGCGCTCTTCGGTTTCGTTCGCGCCGTCGATGCCTGGCGTGGTGATGCGCCATCGGTGCTCGACGGCGCGGCGGACGGCTGAGCCATGGGCGTCGCGATCCTCTTCGGGGTGTTCGTCATCACCTTGGTCATGGGTGTCCCGGTGGCGCTCGCTCTCGGCATGGCGTCGGCAGCCTATCTCGTCGGCAACGGCATGCCGTTGGTCGTCATCCCGCAGAAGATGTTCGCCGGCATCGACGTCTTCGTTCTGCTCTGCATCCCAGGCTTCATCCTGGCGGGCAACCTGATGAACGGTGGCGGCATCACCGAGCGCATCATCCGCTTCGCCAATGCGCTCGTCGGTTGGATCCGCGGCGGGCTGGGCCTCACCAACATCGCCGGCTCGATGATCTTCGCCGGAGTCTCCGGCACCGCCGTGGGCGACGCCGCGTCGCTTGGCGGCGTCTTGATCCCCGGCATGAAGAAGGCTGGCTACCCGGCCGACTTTTCCGCTGCCGTGACCGCCGCCTCGTCGACCATCGGGCCCATCATCCCGCCGAGCGTGCCGATGATCATCGTCGGTGCGCTCACCGGTGTCTCGGTCGGCCGCATGTTCCTCGCCGGTGCCATTCCGGGGCTGCTCCTCGGATTGGGCCTCATGATCACCTGCTACCTGATCGCCCGCCGTCGCGGTTATCCGCATCTGCCATGGCGCGGCTGGGGCGAACTTGTCCGCGCCTTCGCGGGTGCCTTCTGGGCCCTCGCCATGACGGTGCTGATCCTCGCCGGCCTCATGAGCGGCATCGCCACACCGTCGGAGACGGCGATCGTGGCCTCGCTCTATGCGCTGGTGGTCGGCGGGCTGGTTTACCGCGGCCTCGCCTGGCGGGATCTGCCGCGCGTGCTCGTCTCCAGCGCTGTGAGTTCTGCGGCGATCCTGACGCTCGTTGGCTTCGCCAACGTGTTCGGATGGATTTTGGCCTCCGAGCGCATCCCACAGATGCTGGCCGACGCGGTGCTGTCGCTGACCGACAACAAGATCCTCATCATCCTCCTCTTGAACGTGCTCCTCTTGGTGATCGGCAGCTTCATGGAGACGATCGCCGCCCTCATCATCCTGTTCACTCCACTGATGGCCGTGGCCGTGGCCGTCGGCGTCGACCCGGTGCACTTCGCGACCTTCGGCGTGCTCAACCTGATGATCGGGCTGACCACTCCGCCGGTGGGCGTCTGCCTCTTCGTCTGCGCCAACATCGCGCGGCTGCCCTTGGGCCCGGTCATCGGCGCCGTGCTGCCGTTTCTCGCCAGCAACCTGGTCGTGTTGCTGCTCGTCTCGTTCATTCCCGCCCTTTCCCTTTGGCTGCCGAACCTGGTCTTCGGCAACTGACGGAAACGAAATCCATGACCACGCGCGCCTGTGTTCTCCACGCCGCTCACGACCTTCGCATCGAAGAGGCGCCGCTCGCTGAGCCCGGCGCGGGAGAGGTTCTGGTCCGCGTCGGCGCCGGGGGGATCTGCGGCTCTGATCTTCACTACTTTCACGATGGCGGTTTCGGACCGATCCGCGTGCGCGAACCCATCATCTTGGGCCACGAGGTGGCCGGGACCGTCGAGGCGCTGGGCGCTGGTGTCGACGGTCTTGGCGTCGGGGATCGGGTGGCGCTCAACCCGAGCCGGCCCTGCAACCGCTGCCGCTATTGCCTCGACGGGTTGCAGCAGCACTGTCTCGACATGTGGTTCTACGGCAGCGCCATGCGCCTGCCGCACAGCCAGGGCGCGTTCCGCGACCGGATCGTCGCACCGGCCGTGCAGTGCGAGCCGGTTGGTGCGGCGGTCTCGCTGGGCGAGGCGGCCTGCGCTGAGCCCCTAGCCGTCTGTCTGCACGCGCTCCGGAACGCCGGCGACGTCGCTGGACGGATCGTGCTCGTCACCGGTAGCGGACCGATCGGGGCGCTGATGGTGGCGGTGCTGCGCTTCGCCGGTGCCGGGTACATCGTGGTCACCGACGTCCAAGACGCGCCTTTGCGCACCAGCGCCGCCCTCGGCGCGCACGAAACCGCGAACATGGCCGCCGATGCCGCAGCGCTCGACCGATACGCGGCCGACAAAGGGGCGTTCGACGTGGCGTTCGAGTGCTCGTCCGCGCCGGCCGCGATCGAGGCGGGCTTCGATGTCGTCCGCCCGCGGGGAACGTTCGTGCAGGTCGGCGTCGGCGGTGATACGGCGGTTCCGCTGAACTTGCTGGTCTCGAAAGAAATCGTCTACCGCGGCACCCAGCGCTTCCACTCCGAGTATCCGTTGGCCGCGAGGCTCATCCGCGAGCGCCGGATCGAGGTCGGCCCGCTCATCTCCCAGACGTTCGAGCTGGAGCACGCGCTCGAAGCGTTCGAAGTGGCTGCCGACCGCGCGCGTGCGATGAAAGTCCAGCTCACCTTCGACTGAGGAGACGCGCGATGCGGCAGACGTGGCGCTGGTTCGGTCCGCTCGACAAAGTCACGCTCGGCGATGCCCGCCAAGCGGGGGCCGAGGGCATCGTCACAGCGCTCCATCACGTGCCCACCGGCGCTTTGTGGACGCCGGCAGCCATCGCCGAGCGCCAACGAGAAGTTGCCCGAGCGCCGGACGGCCACCCGACCGGTCTTGCCTGGGAGGTGGTCGAAAGCCTCCCGGTCTCGGAAGCGATCAAGACCCAGACCGGCGCATGGCGTGCGCATCTGGCGAACTGGCGCCAGAGTCTCGAGCATCTGGCCGGCGCCGGCATCCAAGTAGTCTGTTACAACTTCATGCCGGTGCTCGACTGGACTCGCACCGATCTCGCCTACGCGGTCGACCACGGTGGCACGGCGATGCGCTTCGATCTCGAGGACTTCGCCGTTTTCGACATCCACATCCTCGAGCGTGGTGGCGCTGCGGCCGACTTCCCGGCCGACGTGGTCGCCGCCGCACAGGATCGCTTCCAGCGAATGGATGACGCGGCGCGGAGCCGTCTCGCGCGGAACGTGACCGCTGGGCTTCCGGGTGCGGCTGAAAGCTGGTCGGTGGGGGACCTGAAGACGCAACTCGCGGCCTATGCGGGCATCGGCGGCGATCGCCTGCGTCAGCACTTCGTCGACTTCTTGAGTGAGGTCGTGCCCACGGCCGAACGGTTGGGCCCCAGGCTCTGTTGCCATCCGGACGATCCGCCGTGGCCACTTCTGGGTCTGCCGCGGGTGATGTCGACGGCCGCCGACTACGAGGCCATCCTCGATGCCGTCGACAGAAGGGCGAACGGCGTCACCTTTTGCACGGGCTCGCTCGGCGCACGCCCAGACAACGATCTGCCGGCGATGGCCCATCGTCTCGGGCCGCGCATCCACTTCGTGCATCTGAGGAACGTTCGTCGCGAGGCGTGTGGGACGCCTTGCTCGTTCTTCGAAGACGAGCATCTGGAGGGCGACACCGACATGATCGCCGTCGTCAAAGCGCTCATGCAGGAGGAACACCGTCGCCGCGCCGAAGGACGCGCCGACAGTTCCATCCCCATGCGGCCCGACCACGGCCAGGACATCCTCGACGACGTGCGCCGCGGCGCACAACCAGGCTACCCGGCCGTCGGGCGGCTCAAGGGCCTCGCGGAACTCCGGGGCGTCATGCGCACGTTGGAAGCCTCGAGCAGTAGCTGAGCGTTGGGGGACCGAGCTCGACCCCCGCCACGCCAGACATCGAGCCTCTCCCGCCGAGCAGGAGCCGAGAACGTCGGTCAGGCTACCACTGAGCCGTCGAACGGGTCGGTGGGCGCGCACGGCCTCGAACCGCGGATCCACCAATCAAGCGTCTACTGGGAAACGTTCGCACTCAATCGGCTGGCGCCGAACCTCCCAAAGACGAGCCCAATCACATCGAAGGCTTGCAGCCATCTTGGAAAGTCGATGCCGATTCCGTCGTGCAAGCAAAGGTTGGACGCTCAGAGCGATGGGATGAAGATCAGAATTGGGAGTGAACTTCCGATCGATCAACCTCTGTGTCGTCGCCCAAGTCGGCCTGTCAAGTGGACCCGCCAAGAGCGCGATCGAGGTTCATCGCGGCACTGATCAGCGCCAGATGAGTGAAGGCTTGCGGGAAATTGCCGAGCCCTTCGCCACTCGGGCCCGTCTCCTCGGCATAGAGGCCGAGATGATTGGCAAAGCCGAGCATTCGCTCGAACATCAAGCGCGCCTCTTCCAGCTTTGGTTGATCGAAGCGGCCGACGTGGGCAAGCGCATCGACGAGCCAGAATGTGCAGATGTTGAAGGTTCCTTCTTCTCCGCGGAGGCCATCGACGGTCTTCTCGACATTGTAGCGATAGACGAGGCTGTTGGAGACGAGCCCGCCCTTCTCCGGAGAGCGCAGGATCGCCTCGAGTGAGCGGATCGTTCTCGGGTCGGTGGGTGACAGAAAGTAGGTGAGAACCAGCATCAGGTTCGCCGCATCGAGGGTATCGCCGCCGTAGTGTTGGACGAAGGCCCCAAGCTCTTCGTTCCACCCCTTCTCCATGATCTCCCGATAGATCGTGTCGCGTACCTCGATCCAACGGGATCGGTTGGCCGGAAACGAGCGCTTGTCCGCAATTCTCAGAGCCCGGTCGAGCGCCACCCAGCACATCAGCTTCGAATAGACGAACTCCTGCGGGCCGCCACGAACCTCCCAAATGCCTTCGTCCTTGTTCCGCCAGTTGTCGCAGACCCAGTCCACCAAACGGCTGATGGCTTGCCAGGATTCGTGGCCGATCGGGTGCGCGTGTTTGTTGAACAGATACACCGCGTCGAGAAATTCGCCGTAGATGTCCAACTGGAGTTGATTGTAGGCGCCGTTGCCGATGCGGACGGGCCGCGATCCCATGTAGCCGTCGAGATGCTCGAGGACCTGCTCCGACAGATCCTTGCGGCCGTCGATTCCGTACATGATCTGCAAGGAACCGTCGGGGTTCGGTTGCGTGCACACACCGTCAATGAACTTCACGAACGCGTCGGCTTCTTTGGTGAAGCCAAGACGTAGCAGCGAGAACACCGTGAACGCGGAATCTCGTAGCCAAGTGTATCGGTAGTCCCAATTGCGTTCGCCGCCGATACCCTCGGGTAGACTGCAGGTCGGCGCCGCGACGATCGCCCCGGTCGGCTCGTAGGTGAGCAGCTTGAGCGCCAGGGCGGAGCGGTCGACCATCTCCCGCCAGCGTCCTTTGTACGTGCTTTGCGACAACCACGAGCGCCAGTGGGTCACCGTTGCGCGAAATGCCGCCTCGGTGTCGGACTCCGACAGCACGGCTCCGCGTGCGTCGCTCTCGGCCAGTTCGCGAAGCACGAACGTCGCCCGTTCCCCCTCCTCGAGGGTGAACTCGGCTACGGCTGCGCCGTTCTCGACGTGAAGGGGTACCGAGGTGGCGAGACCCACCCCAGCGGTCGGAGACCTGAACTCGGCACCGCCATCGATCAGGACGACCTTGTGATGTTCCCGTGCATAGTCGAACGCTGGTCGGCATTCCATGCGCAACTTCATCTGGCCGCGGACGGCGGTGATGCGGCGGATGATCTGGCGGCGAGATGAGTCGAAACCGGAGTCATCACCTACCGGCATGAAGTCGACGAGCTCCGCCGCGGCCGCCTCCTGGAGAAATCGAGTGACGAGAACATTGGTGTCCGGCCAGTAGAACTGCTTGAACCTGCTAGCCGGGATGTCGGCCGGACAGATCTGGAAACAGCCGCCTTTGGTATCGTCGAGGATCGCCGCGAACACGCTGGGCGAGTCGAATCGAGGCATGCACAGCCAATCGATCGAGCCGTTGATGCTCACCAGCGCAGCGCTGCGCATGTCGCCGATGATCCCGTAGTTGCTGATCGATTGGTAGGCCATGCTGGTTGCACCTCCTGATGTCTGCGCCCGGTGCCGTCGCGTTGCCCGGAATCACGAATAGTCGGGATGCTCTCGCACCTTGCCGCGGAAGACCCAGTAAACGACGATGGTGTAGATCACCACGACGGGGAAGACGACGATGCCGGCGCCGTAGAACATGAACGACAGTGACTGTTGCGGTGCGGCGGCATCTTGGATCGTCACCGAGAACGGAATCATGTACGGCCAGAAACTCCCCGCCAAGGTCAGGAAGGCGGCGATGAAAATGATCGCGCTCATGGCATAGGGCAGCCGGTCCGAGCTTCGGTGCCGCCAACCGCGATAGAGAACGAACGCAGCGACGGCGCCGATCGTGGGAAACACCGCCAACCAGGGGCTCTCCAACCAGCGGTCCATCACCCGCAAGTGTTCGAAGAGCGCAAAGACGAAGGCGATGACCAGGAACGCCGCCACGCCGATCAGCAGCCAACCGACCCGTTCGTAGGCCCAGTCCCGCAGGCTCCCCGTGGTCTTGAGGATCAACCAGGACGCGCCGAGCAAGGCATAGCCGAAGACCAAACCGACGCCGCAGAGGATCGAAAAGGCGTTGACCCACTCGTAGGAACCCCCGGCGTACTGGCCGTCCACGACCGGGAGCTCCTGAACCATCGTGCCGATCGCAGCACCTTGAACGAAGGCGGCGACCACGGAGCCGAGAAAGAACCCCCAGTCCCACAGCCACCGCATTCGTTCGGTTCGGTAGCGGAACTCGAACGCGACACCCCGAAAGATCAGCGCGAACAGCAACAGCGCGACCGGCAGGTAAAAGGCCGGCAGAAAGATCGCATAGATCATCGGGAAGGCGCCGAACAGGCTGGCGCCGACGAGGATCAGCCACGTCTCGTTGCCGTCCCAGACGGGCGCGATCGCCGACATCATGCGGCCGCGAAAGGCCTCGTCGCTCGTGGTGCCGAACAAGATGCCGACACCAAGATCAAAACCATCGAGGAGGACGTAGACCAAGATCGAGAAGGCGATGAGTACGGCCCAGTAGTTTGCCAACCACGACGCGTCCATCGACCTACTCCTTCGCTCGCGGCAAGCTTCCGGTAGCAGTCTCCGCCGAGCCCGCGGCGGCCAGCGGGCGCTTGCCGGTGGCCCCGTAGATGTCGGCGCCCGGCTCGGTCGGTCCGTCGCGAAGCAGCCTATAGAGATAGTAGAGGCCGAAAGAAAAAACGATCGTGTAGACGAAGACATAGCCGATCAGCGAGGTCAGCACGTCTGCCGCGGTCAATGACGGGGTGTGGGCGTCAGTCGTCCTGAGCAACCCATAGACGACCCACGGCTGCCGGCCGACCTCCGCAACGTACCACCCGGAAACGACGGCGATGAAGCCGGAAGGAAACGACAGGAACGTACACCACAGAAACCGGCGTGACGTCTCCAGCCGACCCGACAGCCGCAGCAGGATGCCGCCCCAGCTGATCGCCAGCATCACGAGCCCCATCGCGACCATGATCCGGAACCCGAAAAACGGCACCAAGAAGGGCGGGCGCTCGTCCTTCGGGATCGTGACGATTCCGGGCTCTTCCGAGGTGAAGTTGCCGTCGTCGACGAAGCTTCCGATCACGGGTATGGCGATCTCGAAATGATTGCGTTCGTTCTCCGTGTCCGGCCACGCGAAGAGGATCAGGCGGGCAGGTCGTTCGGTTTGCCACCGCCCTTCGATGGCGGTGAACTTGGAAGGCTGGTGCGCTTCCGTGTACTCGCCGTTGAGATGCCCGACGAAGAGTTGGAACGGAATCAGCAGTGCCCCCAGCGCCAAGCCCCAGTGCAGCATCACGCGGCCTTCGGCCAAGTGGACCTGGCGCAGGTGATACCAGGCGCCGGTCGCGGCCACGCACATCGCCGTCGTCAGATAAGCCGCCAGCAACATGTGCAGCCAGCGGATGTGGAAGACGTATCCGCCGATGATCTCCAGCCAGTCGCTCGGGATGATCTCACCGTCGACGATCTCGTAGCCGACGGGAACCTGCATCCAGCTGTTGTTGGCCAGAATCCAAAAGGACGACGCCGTCGTTCCGAGAGCGACCATGCAACAGGACAGCAGGTAGAACCACGGCGGTACCCGGTTGCGCCCGAACATGACGACGCCGAAGAACGTCGCCTCCAGAAGAAACGCGGTGAACGCCTCGTAGCCGAGCAGGGGTCCTTGGATCGACCCGGTGCGTTCGGCGAGGACACTCCAGTTGGTGCCGAACTGGAACGCCATGACGATGCCGGAGACGACTCCCATGCCGAACGAGACCGCAAACACCTTGAGCCAGAAGTCGAAGACCCGCCGATAGATGGCCTTGCCCGTTGCCAGCGACATGCCCTCGATTACCGCGAGCCACGCCGCCAGTCCGATGGTGAAAGCTGGAAATATGATGTGAAACGTGATGACGAATGCGAACTGTATCCGCGACAAGAGTACCGGGTCGAGATCCACTACGCGTCCTCCCTAATCAACCGCGCATGGCGATCTCGTTTTCGAATCATTGCGGCGTGGACGGCGCGATACACGCTCATGACGGTGGGCGAGGCGCCAAGGTCAAGGCACGGCCAAGCGGTTCCATTTTTGCATTGGCGGCAACGAAGAGAAATCCACCCACCAACCCGAAGTTCTTGAGAAACGGCCAGAAATTCGCCTGCCACTCAGCACTGCCCAAGGGGTAAGTCCAGAAATCGTGAAACAGCACCGCCGTGGCCACACAATAAAAACAAAACAACAGAGCCAGCGGGCGGGCATAGTAGTTGAACAAAATGCCCAGCGAGCCGAACACTTCGAGGCTGCCGCCGAGAAACAGCAGCAACCAACCTGGTACCGGCAACCCCGAGGCGTCAGCCTGCGCGACGGCGCCGCCGTAATCGATGATCTTGTCCAGGGCGCTGAACGGAAACAGCAGGATGAGGCAAAAACGGGCGATGAAGGGCAGGCTCCGGTCGACGATGGTCACGGAAATGATCCTTCCGTTGGCGTGAGGAGAGCCCGTCCTGGGGCTCGAATGCGGCCCACCACCTTGCTCAACGCTCGATCAGTCGCATGGCGTGGCCGTCCGGATCCAACACCATGATCGCCTCGGAGAAGCCGAGTTCCGGGTCTGGCACGGCAACCACCTCGGGCGAGACGAACCGGACACCGGCGGCGCGCAGTGTTTCGGCTGCGGCTTGTACGTCCTCGACCACCAGCGACGTCTGCCAATGCCAAAGGTCGTTGGCCTCAGTATCCAGGGGCATTGGTCGACCGCCCGGCGGCGCCTCGTATTCGAGGAACTCGACATGTGCAGGCGCGGTCGGCGGTGACACTGCCGTGACCTTGACCCGAGCACCAAAGACGCTGTCGAGATATTCTTGCGTAACGCCAGTGTTGAGGCTGCCGCCGGTCACCTTCATGCCGAGGAGGTCGCGATAGAAGGCAAGGCTCGCCTCCGTGTCGCGGACGGTGATCGCCGTGTGCGAGATGCCGAGGAACAAGCGGTCGCCGGGCTCCTGCCAGCGCTCTGCCCCTTTCCCCGGCGGAAACCAGATGAGCTCCAGGTCGTGATTGTCCGGGTCCCGGAACTTGAACGCCTTGATGCCGGCGGCCGGAACGTTCGATGGCGGGATCGTCTGGGGTTCGGGCGAGATCTGCTGCACTTGGTGCCGTTGGAGGGCTTCGTAGGCCTTTTCCATGTCGCCGACGACGATCGCCATGTGCTCGAACCAGAGGTCGTTGCTTCGCGACGGAACCGGGATTGGTCGGCCTCCCGGTGGCGCAACGTATTGGGTCAGCTCGATGAGCTGCTCCCCGAGCCGCAGGTGGACGATGCGCATGTTGGTGCCGAACACGCCTTGCAGACGGTCGTAGGACGGTCCGTTCACCCGAAAATCGGCGACTTTCTGGAATTCGAGGACATCGGAATAGAACGCCACCGATCGATCCATATCGGAGACGGTGAAACCGATCATCGCCACTCGCTCGACATCGACAGGGGCGTTGTCGAAGGCGGTTGCGGCGACTGACCAAGTCAGCAGAACGGCCGTCAACAGTAGGCGGAAAAGTCGGCGGGCCGATCCTGGCTCACGCCGGTCCGCGACAGGAACGTCACTCGACCTTGCATGGTTCGACCGCATGATCACCCCGTCGTTCCGATTCCGGGAACTGCGGCCTCGCGCGGCTGCCGCGCCAGCAGGACGGCGAGGCCGACCATCACCGCGGCGATCGCGGTCGCGCCGTAGTAAACCGTCGACAGATCGAGACCGCCCAGTTCTCGCAGCGGGCCGACGGCGAATGCGCCGATGCCGTAGCCCATCATATAGGCGGCAACCATCCACCCGGAGATGGTCTCGACGAACCTCGGCGCCTCCCCGCTGGCGCTACCGATGCTCAGCGGCAGGCAGGCGGAGCAGGCCAATCCGGCGAGCGCGAAGGCCAGCACGCCGGACGTTGCTCCGCCCGAAGTCGCCACCGACACCAGGGCGATGGCGATCAGCACCGGCAACGAGCGGAAGATCGTCAATGGCGCGATCCTGGTCGAGGCTACTGCAGCCAGCAATCGCCCCACGGTCACCGCTGCCCAAAACAGCGCGAGCGCCAGATTGGCCGTGGCGGGCGAAAGCGACCGTTGCTCGTGCAGGTAGACGGTGCCCCAGTTGCCGAACAGCGTTTCGCAGATGCCGTAGAGCAGGGCGAAGGCGATCCAGATCCAGATCCGCTTCGGCAAAGCACGGGCGATCACCATGACCCCGAGCGCCGACGATTGGCCGCTGTCGGCCGTAACTCGAAGGGGCTGCGTGGCCGCCAGCAGCGCAAGTACGAGACAAGCCGCTCCAACCGCCACCGGCAGCGCCCACCACAGACCGCCGCCGGCCAGCGCCGCGACCAGCAACGGCGCCAAGGCCGTGCCCGTCCCGAGCAGCGTGTGCAAAGCGGTGACGGCGGTTTCTCCGCGGTTGGGAAAGAACTCCGAGGCGAAGGCGTTGATCGCGGTAAGTGTGGCGCCGAAGCCGATCCCGAGGAGCCCGGTCGCCACCAGCACCATCAAATAGGCAAGCGCCGGAGCACCGGTCAGCGCTGCACTCAACGCAAAGGTCGCCATGGAACAGCCATTGGCAGCGAAGCCGATGACGAGAACCAGCTTCAGGCTGCGATGACGCGCCAGCACTGGCGCCAATAGCGAAGCCAGCACTGCGCCGACGAACAGCGGCAGAAAAATGCTGCCATACTGACTGCTGGAGAGCCCGTACCCACGCGCGGCCGTAAGGATGGTCGCAGCGGCAGGGAAGCTGACGAGCGCGAGGCCTTGGGTCAGGCCTCCGAGATAAACGATGCCGATTTCCGTAACACGTGCCACGGTTTCAGTCTCGCTCCGGAGCCTCCCGCAGATCCGGGGCGAAACTCCCGACGACAAACATGCCACCATGAACGAACGATGGCGAGGTTTCAGACAGCCCGACGCTTGGCGGCCCGGCCCTCCGGCGTGCCGTCTAGGATGGACGAGCGCCGAAGTCGTCTTCGGTCGACGTGGGAACGCGCGGCACGTCTCGTTCCACCATCGACACGAGATCACTGCCGAGAACGATGAAGAGGCAGCCGCCGACGATGGCGAAGTTCTTGAAGAAGTCCCAAACATGCGAATGCCCTTCGCTGTCCGACGCCCAGTACCGCGGATAGGACCAGAAGTTATGATACAACAACGCCGTAACCGCGCAGTAGCCCGCGAGCACGAATGCCGCCCAGCCCGCCTGCCAGTTGAAGATGATGCAGATCGGCGTGACGATCTCAACGATCATCGCCAGCACCAGCAGCGCGGGGCCGCCGGGTAGGAAGCTGGAGTTCGCCTGCTGCAACGCGCTTGGCCAGTTGATGATTTTGTCGATGGCACTGAACGGAAAAATGACGACGATACAGATCCGGGCAAAGATCGGTGCCGCATCGTTGATCAGCCACTCCATGCTTCAGACCTCGCAAAACCAGACCGAATTGACGGGAACGTCGTTGCCGCCGTCGCCCCTCACCAACGAGGTCTCAAGAGCATTGACCTTGGCTTCTAGGGCGTGCTGTAGAAATTGGTATGGAGAACATCGTGCTTTGGCAAACGGTCGCGCGTCTCTACAGTTCGCACACTGCCATGATGATATGAACTGATGCACAACACGATGTCGCATAGGATCGTTATACTCGGCGGTGGCTTCGGCGGCGTCTTCGCAGCCAAGCATCTCCAGCGTCGCGCGGGCGCCGATGTGCAGATCGAACTGGTCAGCCGTCACAACTTCTTCGTGTTTCAGCCGCTACTTTCGGAGGTCGCCGGTGGCAGCATCCAGCCAGCCGATGCGGTGAGCCCGTTGCGGTCGTTCCTGCGCGGCATCTCGGTTCGCGTCGGCGAAGTGCGCAAGGTCGACTTTGCGACCAAGACGGTTCACATGAATGCCGGTAGCGGTGATGAGATCACGACCGTTCCTTATGACCAATTGGTGATCGCGCTCGGTCAGGTCGTCGACCTGAGCCGCACCCCCGGCCTTGCCGATCGTGCCCTGGTGATGAAGGACGTGATGGATGCCTTCCGCATCCGCAATCACGTTCTTCAGTGCCTCGAGGAGGCGGACGAGTGCACGGACGCCGCGCACAAGTCACGCCTCCTGACTTTCGTCATCATCGGCGGCGGTTTTACCGGCGTCGAGATCATCGGCGAAGTTCAGGAGTTGATCCGCAAGTCGTTGCGATACTATCGCAACCTGCGGCGGAGCGACGTCCGGATCGTGCTGATCCAGCACGGCGCGAGAATCCTGCCGGAGTTGCCAGAGCACCTTGCCGGGTACGCGGCTGACAGGCTCCGTGGTCGCGGTATCGACATCCGACTGAAGACGGGGATCAAGGGCGCGACGATGGCCGGCGTCGAGACCGACGGTGGCCACGTGATCGACGCGGGCACGATCATCGCCGCCATTGGCAACGCGCCATCACCGTTGATGCGCTCGCTCCAGGTTCAATTGAACCGTGGCAAGATCGTCGTCGATCGCTGCCTCCGGGTTCGGGGAGTGGATGACGTCTGGGCGTTGGGCGACAATGCTCTTGTCCCGCTCGGCGATCCCGCCGACCCGCACGTCCGTTACGCACCGCCGCTCGCGCAGTTTGCCGTTCGGGAAGCGAAGGTTCTGGCGCAGAACGTCCTCGGCCATCTGAAGGGCGAAGCACCAAAGCCGTTCGAGTATCGCTCGCTCGGAACCATGGCATCCTTGGGCGGCCGTACCGGCGTCGCGGATATCCTGGGCGTGAAGATTACCGGACTGATTGCATGGGCCGCTTGGCGAACGTTCTACCTGAGCCTTCTGCCCAGCTTCTCGACGCGTGTTCGCGTCGCCATGGACTGGCTGCTCGACTTGATGATCAGTCGTAGCATCGCCGAGGTGCGCACGACGCAGGCCGCCAGCCGCTACATCCGCTTCATGAGCGGTGACCTGGTTGTCGAGCCCGGGGTCGACCCCGGCGGTCTCTACGTGGTGATCTCCGGTGCGTTCGACAGCGTGATGGTCGCCCCTTCCGGCGAAAGGACGGCGACGAACTCCTGCCGGCTCGGTCCCGGCGATCGGTTCGGCACGCCGCTCCACGGCGGTCCCGGCTCGAACGAAGCACGTGTCAACGCCAAGGAGGACTCGACGGTCTACTTCGTCGAGAAGAGCGATCTTCGGCGGCTCGCCATGGTGTCGAAGCTGATCGGCGAGAGCGCTGGGGTCAGCACATCGCCCGGATCGGACACCGACGAAGACCCGAACAGAGGCGATTCGTCTTGAGCGTCCGGAGCGGGTCCGCCAGTGGCATGCCGGCGTTCAGCGACGTGGCCTACTGCGGTTGGAGTGCGCTCCGGATCGAGCAAGGTCCGCTGGTGCTCATCCTCGTCCCTGAGGTCGGCGGCCGGATCATGAGCGTCGCGTGGCGAGGCTACGGGCTGTCGTTCGTGAACCCGGCTTGTCAGGGGCGTGTGCTGGATCTGACATCCATCGCCGATGTCCACCAAGCGAAGCGACGGTTCGGTTTCGTGCTGTGGGGTGGCGACAAGACTTGGCTCGCACCCCAGGACCGGTGGAGCGACGGCGACCCGTTTCTCGACCTCGACAGCGGCATCTATGATCTGTCCGTCGACCGGGCGGCCGGCATCGCGACGATGTCGAGCCCAGTTTGCCGCGAAACGGGCGTGCGGATCGAGCGCGTGGTCGAACTCGGGCCGCCAGTCGGCGCGTGGTCGGTCACGAGCCGGCTGATCAATGCCTCCGATCGGGTCGTGACTTGGGCGCCTTGGGACGTCGACATGATGCTGCGGCCGGCGACGGTGTTCATGCCGACGAGTCGGACCTCGGTTTTTCCTCAAGGTGTGCGGACCTTCGACAACGAAGGCGTGTCCGCTGCCGTTCGTGATGACGTCGTGCAATTCGTCGACGACGTCGCCGTCGTCTCCTGTCGCGACGCCGTCAAGTTCAAGTACGGAGTCGATGCGGACGTCGGTCGAATTCTGGCGGTGCTCGACACCCCCGAAGCTGGTCTGGTCGGGTACCGCAAATTCGTGCAGACTTTCCACTCGGAGCCCTACGGACACGGCTGTGTCCTGGAGATCTTCAATGCATCGGCCTATCCATACATCGAGATGGAAGTTCATGGCCCCGTCGTCAGCCTGCAGCCGGGCGAGAGTTTCGCGCTGAGGGTGGACTCCGCTCTTTTCGACCTCGACGCCGTGCCGAGCGCCTCGGCATCCATTCGCGAAGGTCTGGGCGTCGCATGAGGGCGAGCGCCGGCGGATCGCCGCGCCTTCGCGGAACGAGTGCTGGCGACGATACGCGGGGACCCTCGCTGGCGACCGGCGTCGTTCCTCCGGATGGCAGGGCCGTCGCCCGCGGTCCCGCCGGTGAGACGGCCACGGTGTTCCTTAGGGGACGACCTTGCGGTTCCGGATCAAGATCATCGCGCGGAAGGAAAAGACGATGACCGACACGACAGAGCCAGAGTTCAACCGCGACCTGCCGGACTACAAATCGTGCCCGAAACTGCTGGTCGGCCAAAAGGCGCTGGTAACCGGCGCGAACTCTGGCATCGGTCAGGCGGTGGCGATCGGCTTGGCACGCGCCGGCGCCGACGTCGTCGTCAACTACGTCGTCAACGAGGAGGCCGCAGTCGCGGTCGTCAAGGCGATCGAAGCTGAGGGCGTCAAAGGCCTCGCCATCAAGGCGGACGTGTCGAACGAGGCCGAGGTCGAGACCATGTTCAAGACGGCGATCGAGGCGTTCGGCACCCTGGACATCCTGGTGGCGAACGCGGGCCTCCAGCGGGACTCGTCCTTGGCCGAGATGACCTTGTCGGAGTGGAACACCGTCATCGGCATCAATCTCACCGGGCAGTTCTTGTGCATCCAGCAGGCCGTCCGCGAGTTCCTGCGACGCGGCGTGCAGAAGAACGTCTCCGTTGCTGCCGGCAAGATCATCTGCATGAGCTCGGTCCACGAAGTCATTCCCTGGAGCGGCCACGTCAACTATGCCGCCTCCAAAGGCGGCATCAACATGATGATGAAGAGCATGGCGCAGGAGCTGGCGCCCCATCGTATCCGCGTCAATTCGATCGGCCCGGGCGCGATCCGCACACCGATCAACACGAGCGCCTGGCAGACGCCACAGGCTTACGCCGACCTGATGAGCCTGGTCCCCTACAAGCGCATCGGCGAGCCCGAAGACATCGCCAACGTGGCCGTGTTCCTGGCCTCGGACATGGCCGACTACATCAGTGGCATCACGCTGTTCGTCGACGGCGGCATGACCTGCTACCCCGGCTTTGCCACCGGCGGCTGAGATGAGAACGATCTAGTCGCGGACGGGCCGACTGGGCGGGAGGCGCACACCATGGCCGGGCAGTATGACGTCATCATCGTTGGCAGTGGGGCCGGTGGTTCGGCCGCGGCCTACCGTTTGGTCAAGGCGGGGAAGCGGGTTCTCGTTCTCGAGAAGGGCGGATACTTGCCCCGCGACGGCAGCACGCTCGACGTCAAGACGGTGTTCAAGACCGGGCGCTTCAAGAACCAGGAACACTGGGTCGACAAGGATAACAAGGAATTCATCCCTGGCGAATTCTACAACGTCGGCGGCAAGACCAAATGGTATGGTGCGGCGTTGCTGCGGTTCTCAGCGCACGAGTTCGCTGCAGACCCAACACATCAGTGTTTGGCGTGGCCGTTCGGTGTCGACGAGCTCGCGCCTTACTACGACGAGGCGGAAGCGCTGCTCCACGTCAACCACTTCGACAACGAGCCAGAACTTCAGGCGTTGATCGATCGGATCGTTGCCGATGAACCCGCCTGGCGGCCCGAGCCGCTTCCACTAGGGCTGAAGAAGGAAGTCCTCGACGACCCGGTCGAGGTCAAGCACTTCGACGGGTTCGCGTCGGCCTGTGGCTACAAGTCCGACGCGGAATGGAATCTGCTCGATCTGATCAGCGACGATCCCAACTTCGCCCTACTCACCGAAAAGACCGTCGTCGGCTTCCTCCATGCCGACGGCGCGCCAACCGAGATCGTCGGCGTGCGCTGTACAGACGGTTCTGTCTACACAGGCGCCACCGTGATCCTCGCGGCTGGGGCACTGACGTCCCCGCGCATCTTGCAGGATCATTTGGCGTCGACCGGGCTGAACAAGACGCTACCAAGCGCAGACAACATCGGCAGCAATTTCAAGTTCCACATCAATACCGCCATTCTCGCGGTATCGGCGTTCCAACGTCACGATGTGTTGCGGAAGACGACGATATTCTTCAATGACGCCTTTCCCCACAGCACCATCCAATGCCTCGGATGGATGGACGGCGACATCGTCGGTACGCAGCTGCCAGCCGCCATACCCAAATTCGTCGATGATGCAGCCGGCAGTCGAGCCATCGGTTTCTTCGCGACCACCGAGGACGGGTCGAGCCCGGACAACCGTGTCATGTCCTGCGGCGCCAGCGGGCTGCCGTTGCTCGACTACGACCTGGACCGTATCCGGCCGTCTCGTGACGAGCATCACGCGCTCGTTCGAACCTTTCTCGGCCGGTTACTGCGCGCCGGGCTGATCGGCGCCGAACGGTACGCGGGCCTCGCCGGCACCGCGCATGCGATCGGCACCCTGGTCACCGGAGACGACCCGCGTAGTAGCGCCGTCGATGCTACCGGCAAGGTTCACGGCATGGGGAACCTTTATGTCGGCGATGGTAGCGTTCTTCCGCGCACCAGCCGGGTCAACCCAGCTCTGACGATCTACGCCTGGGGGCTTCGCCTCGGAGATCATCTGGCCCACTCGACAGGTTGATCGGGTGACCTGTTGGTGATGGCGGTGCCGATACGTCGGTCGTTCGATCGGAGTACGTTCCACTGCGTTACGGTGGAACTCGAAGACGGTGGCACGGCTTCGGTTCGAACCACACCAAGTGCTGCGAACCCTGGACCGCTCATCGTTGGCGAATCCGCGCGGCATGGAAGCGTGCCGGTCGGCGATGTCTGCGGTGCGCGGGGATCAGCGAGGCGCCGAGCAGTCGCAAGACAAGCGTTTGCCTATCACTCGGCGAGAGCGTGCATCACGGTGATCAGGTCCGTCTTACCTTCGAAGCCGATGCCGGGCAGCTCGGGCAGCGCGACGTGGCCATCCTCGACCGTGACGCCGTCTGGAAAGCCGCCATAGGGCTGGAACAGGTCCGGATAGCTCTCGTTGCCGCCGAGCCCGAGCCCGGCGGCGATCGCAAGCGACATCTGATGGCCACCATGGGGCACGCAGCGACGCGGCGACCAGCCGGCGCGGCGGATCACGTCGAGCATGCGCTCGTATTCGACGAAGCCATAGGAGAGAGCGCAATCGAATTGCAGCCAGTCCCGGTCAGACCGCAGGCCGGCGTAGCGAAGCAGATTGCGCGCGTCCTGGTGGGAGAACAGGTTTTCCCCGGTCGCCATCGGACCCGGATAGACCTCGGCCAGCGCTGCCTGCAGCGCGTAGTCGAGTGGGTCGCCCGGCTCTTCATACCAAAACAGCGGATAGTCCCGCAGCATGCCCGCATAGGCGGTTGCCGTCTCGAGATCGAAACGGCCGTTGGCATCGACTGCGAGCCGGGCCCCGCCGCCGATCTCCGCGAGGACCGCCTCGATCCGCCGGCGGTCCTCGTCGATGGGCGCCCCACCGATCTTCATTTTCACGACCGTGTAGCCGCGCTCGACGTAGGAGCGCATCTCCGCTCGGAGCGCCGCGTCGTCCTTTCCGGGATAGTAATAGCCGCCGGCGGCGTAGACGAAGACGCGGTCGTCCGGCTTACGCCCCGCCTTCTCGGCGAGCATGTGCGATAGCGGTTTCCCGGCGATCTTGGCCGCCGCGTCCCACAGCGCCATGTCGAGCGTTCCGACGGCGACCGAGCGCTCGCCGTGCCCGCCGGGCTTCTCGTTCGCCATCATCATGGCCCAGATCCGGCGTGGGTCGATGTTGTCGCCGGTGTCGGTCACGAGGCTTCTCGGGTCGGCCTCCAGCACGCGGTTGCGGAAGCGCTCACGGATCAGCCCGCCCTGGCCGTAGCGGCCGTTCGAGTTGAAGCCGTAGCCGACCACGCGCCGACCGTCGCGCACGACGTCGGTGATCACCGCAACCAGGCTCGTCGTCATGCGGGAGAAGTCGATGTAGGCGTTGCGAATCGGCGAGGCGATCGGCTTGGTCGCCTCGCGAATCTCGAGAATGCGCATCGGGCGTCTCCGTCCCGCTCAGGCGAGCGCGGCGAGGATCGCGGCCTCGCAAGCGGCCGTATCGGCCGTTCCGCCGAGGTCACGCGTCCGGGTTTCGGGCCGGGCGAGGCTCACCTCGATGGCCGCCTCGAGGTCGCGGGCGGCGTCGGCCTCGCCGAGATGCTCCAGCATCATCGCTGCGGTCCAGACCGCCGCCACTGGGTTGGCAACGCCCTTTCCCGCGATGTCGGGGGCCGAGCCGTGCACGGGCTCGAACATCGACGGGTTCGTCCGTGTCGGGTCGATGTTCGCCGCTGGCGCGATGCCGATCGAGCCCGCAACCGCAGGACCGAGGTCGGAGAGGATGTCGCCGAACAGGTTGGAGCCGACCACCACGTCGAACCAGTCGGGATGCAGCACGAAGTGCGCCGTCAGGATGTCGATGTGGAACTGCGCCGTCGCCACGCCGGAGTGGCGCGCTTTCGCCTGCTCGAAGCGCTCGTCCCAAAACGGCATGGTATGGACGATGCCGTTGGACTTCGTGGCCGACGTCACGTGGCCGCGGCGTGTCTTTGCCAGCTCGAAGGCGTAATCCATGATCCGGTCGACGCCGCGCCGGGTGAAGACCGACTCCTGCACGACCGTCTCCTGCGGGGTGCCTTGGAAGATGCGCCCGCCGATCTCGGAGTACTCGCCCTCTACGTTCTCGCGGACGACGACGAAGTCGATGTCACGCGGGCCACGGCCAGCGAGCGGCGAGGTCACGCCCTCCAGTAGCCGCACCGGCCGGACGTTGGCGTAGAGATCGAAGGCGCGGCGGAGCGGGATCAGCAAGCCCCAGAGCGAGACGTGGTCGGGGACGCCGGGCCAGCCGACCGCACCCAGATAGATTGCGTCGAAGCCCTGCAGCCGCTCGATCCCATCCTCGGGCATCATCCGGCCGGTCTCGGCGTGGCGCGCGCAGGACCAGTCGAACGCCTCCCACTCGATCGTGAAGCCGCGACGAGCCGAGGCGGCGTCGGCCGCTCGGCGACCGACCGGGATCACCTCAGTCCCGATTCCGTCACCCGGGATGGATGCGATGCGAAGCCGTCTCATGGAGGTCTCCCACTCAAAGGTCTCTGGCCTGAGCGCGGCGAAGGCCGACTCGGGCTCGAAGTAGGGCCGTCGCCGCAAGCGCGGCGGCCGCGGCGAGCACGACGCGCAGGCCAAACGCCTCCGCGGCAAGGCCAAGCGTGAGGCCGCCGAGCGCTGCGCCGACGCGTAGCGTCACACCCCACGCGGCCATGACGCGGCCCCGAAGGGCGTCGGCGACAGCCAGTTGTACCAGCGTTGTGCCCCCGGCCGCGCGGACGGTCAGTGCGGCGCCGAGGACGGCCAACGCCGCCGCCGCGACCGCCGCCTCTTGCGCCGCGGCGAGCGCCAGCGCCGCTGCGATCGCCACCGCGCCGCCGCCGAGCATGCGGCGCTCGAGCCCGGGAGCGCCGCCGCGCAGGGCGAGCCACGCCCCGCCCGCCGCCGCGCCGAGCCCCATCGCGCCCGTGAGCAGCCCGAGCATTGCCGCCCCGCCGCTCCCGACCGCACCGGCGACGGCGGGCAGGAGATCGACGATCGGACGCAGCAGTAGGGCGAAGGCTGCGTGCAGCATCAGCGTAGGGCGGATGATCGGATGGTGGAGTGCCGGCGGCAACGCGGCGAGAAAGCCAGAGCTCGCTGCTGGTAGGTCGGCTGAGTCCCGCCGTTCCGGCGGGCCGGATCGCAGGACCATGGCGAAGGCCGCAGAAGCAAGCGCCGCAGCCAGGAAGACGGGAGCCGGCCCGGCGACGGCGATCGTCACGCCCGCCAGTGCGGGGCCGACGAAGGCGGCGGCGTGGAAAACGACGGAGTTGACCGGGATGGCGGTCGCGACGAGTTCCGGTGGCGACAGGCGCGCCACGGCCGCCTTGGCGGGCGCGTTGGCGAGCGCCTGGGCGGCTCCGAGCGCCAGCGCAGCTGCCGCCAGCGCTGCCGGCGGCGGGTCGCCCAGCCAGGCGGCCGCGGCGAGCGCGGCAAGCATCGCCGCCAGCGCGAACTCGGCCCGCGCCAACGCCGGAACCGCGCCGGCCCGGTCCGCCAGGACGCCGCCCCAGGGTCCGGCAACGAGCGTCGGTGCGAGCCGGAGAAATGCGACTGCTCCCAACCACCCAGTCGAGCCCGTGGCCTCCCATACCATCCAGCCCAGCGCCAGCCGTTCCATCCAGGTGCCGGTAGCCGCCGCCGTGCGGCCGGCGAGGAACGCACCGAAGCCCGGCGCGCGCAGCAGCGCCCCGATGGCCACCCGTCCGCTCGGCGCCGCATCCGCGCCAGTCCCCCTCACTCAACCACCCAGCCCCAAGCGTCGCGGCATGCACCGCGTCATTGGTCCACCACGAAGCCGTCGCGGTGGGAGCGCATCCGAACCGGCCTGGTCACCGCCGGCGCGCGCCGGCCCTCCGCAGAGAGCGCGAGGCCGAGGCCCGGCGTTGTCGGGACCTGCACATAACCATCGGTGAGGTGTGGGACCTCGGTCACCAAGGTCGCGCCTCGGAGCCCGGAGGAGGCTGCCGCGCCGTTCTCCTCGGCACTCTCGAAGGCGAGGCCCACCGTCGGATACTCCTGAATCGTGAAGTTGGGGATCGCCGCGTCGAGCTGCAAACACGCGGCCAACGAGACCGGCGAGAGCGGGTTGTGCGGAACAACCCCCACGTCGAACGCCTCGCAGAGCGCCGCGATCTTGCGCGCGCCCGTGATCCCGCCACAGAGGCAGACGGAGACCCGAGCGTAGCTCATACAGCCCCGCAGCAGATGCGCCTGGAAGTCGTGGAGCGTCGCGAGGCGCTCACCGGTGGCCAGCGGGATGTCGATGCTCTGTGCTACCCGCGCCATGGCGTCCGCCGAGGTCGGTGCGATCGGGTCTTCGTAGAACATCGGCCGGAAGGGCGCGATCTCGCGCGCGAAGGCGACCGCCTCCGGCGGCGTCAAGCGGCGATGGATCTCGACGCAAAGGTCGATGTCGGCTCCTACCGCCTCGCGAAGCTCTGCAACCACCCGGACTGCGTCGCCGATCTTACGAGCGTGGCCCTTGTCGTAGGGAACGCTGCGGTCCTCGTCGAGGAAGGGGTTGAGGTGGCCGATCGCGCTGAAGCCCTGAGCCTTCCGTTGAAGGCAGCGCTCCAGCATTTCCTCCCGCGTCGCCGCCTTGACGTGGCAATACACACGGGTGTGGGTGCGGGTCGGTCCGCCGAGCAAGGCGTGGATCGGCCGGCCGAGTGCCTGGCCCTTGAGGTCCCAGAGCGCGATGTCGATGGCCGAGATCGCGCCGCAGACCGCAGCGCCGCGGAACCAGCCGAAGCGGTGCATGCGGTTCCAGTGCAGTTCGATCGGATCGGGGTCCTGGCCCTGGAGATACGCGCCGAACTTGTCGACGGCGGACCGCGCGGCCTCGAGATGTCCCCAGGCCCCGCATTCGCCAAGGCCGACACGACCGTCCTCGGTCTCGATCTCGACGAACAGATAGCGGTCGAGGAGTAGCGGCTCGACCCGCGCAATCCTCATGGGCGAGCCTCCAGAGGCGCCGTGTCGAGCATCGGAGCGCGCCCGCCGAGTGCCTCGGTCAGTGCCCTCAATCGCGCCATGATCCGGACGCCATCGTCGTCCAGCGGGTCGAGCACGCGCACCAGATTGTCCTCGCCGCGGCGGCAGGGCAGCACGTCGAGGCCGGCGACACGTCCGCCCGTGATCGCGACGCGGAGCGCCAGCCCGTCGAGATTGCGCCCGCGCATCTTCCAGCCGTCGAAGGCGAAATTGCCGAGAGAGTAGAAGACGGGAACGTCGCCGCGCGGCCCGGCCAGCATCTCGGCGCCATGGATGACGTGCGGATGGTGGCCGAAGATCAAGTCGGCGCCGGCCGCTGCGGCCGCCCGTGCGATCTCGCGCTGGTAGTCGTGGGTGACCGGCGACGAGGAGACGCCCCAGTGGCAGGAAAGGATCACCACGTCCGCCCGCTCACGCGCGGCCCGGATGTCGGCCCGCATCGCTTCCAGCGCCGCCGGGTCGGCCCAGGTGCTCACGTCGGGTGGGTCGCCCGGCATCTCGAGCGCCCGGCGGCCCGGCACGTACGCCGTGTGGGCACGGAGCGTCGCACAGCCTGGACTGTCGGGGGCCGCCGGCATCACGTTGGGATGGAAGACGGAAGTATAGCAGAGGAGTGCCCCGCGCGCCGATCCGACCTGGAAGAGCGCCGGCGCTCGAGCTTCGGCTTCGTTCCTGCCGACCCCAGCGCAGGGCAGGGCTGCCGCCGCGCAGGCCTCCGCGGTGTGGACGCAGGCCGCGTTCGGATAGGCGACGTTCGATGCAGCACCGACGGCCGAAAAGCCTGCACGACGCAGCCCCGCGGCGACATGACGCTCAGAATGGCGCCACCACGGCTTGAACGGGATGTCGGGCCGCGTCTCGGGCTCCGGCGAGGGGTCGGTCAGCATCCCCTCCATCTGGCCCACCACCGCGTCGGCGGCGTCGAACACGTCGCGGACGGCGGCGAAGGCCTCTGCTGCATCGGCTCGGCCGACGATGTTGGTGTCGCCGACGACGAGTAGTGTCGCGCGCTCGTCTCTCTCGCTTCCGCTCTGGGGCCTGCGGGTCAGGTTCACGAAGCGACCTCCTCGACGTAGCGGTGACGCGCGCCCAAGCGGCGCGCTCGTGGGTCGGGCCGCGGCACGGCGGAGAGCAGCGCGCGGGTGTAGGGATGCTCTGGCGCCTCGCAGACGCGGTCCACCGGGCCGAGTTCGACGATTTCGCCCTTACGCATCACCGCGACGCGATCGCAGAAGTAGCGGATCACGCTGATGTCATGGCTGATGAACAGGAAGGAGAGGTCCATCCGCCGCTGGATGTCGAGCAGCAGATCGAGCACCTGCGCGCGGAGCGAGACGTCGAGCGCGCTCGTCGCTTCGTCGGCGACGATCAGGCGTGGCTCCGGCGCGAGCGCACGGGCGATGCCGATGCGCTGCCGCTGGCCGCCGGAGAAGGCGTGGGGATAGCGCTCCATCACGTCGACGGGCAAGCCGACGAGGTCGAGTAGCTCGGCCACGCGGTCCTGGATCGCCCTTTGCCGCCAGCCGTCGTTGCGGAGCGGCTCGCCGATCACCTGCTCCACGGTCATGCGCGGGTTGAGCGAGGACATCGGGTCCTGGAAGATCATGCGCATCTCGCCGTACAGCCGCCGCAGGCCCTTGCGATCGAGCGCGGTCAGCTCGACTGCAGTTCCAGCCGCGTCGAAGTAGGTCGCGCGGCCGCCGCTCGGCTCGATGACCCGAAGCACCATTCGCCCGAGCGTCGTCTTGCCCGATCCGCTCTCGCCGACCACGCCCAGCGTTTCGCCGCGACGCAGCGTCAAGGAAGCGTCTCGCACCGCATCGGTCACGACCGCGCGGCGGCCGAAAAGGCCCTTCTTCGCGCGGAACCGCTTCGACAGGCATTCCACCACCAGGATCGGCGGTGCGTCCGCGCCCGGCGCAGGCGGCTTGGCGGCGGCACGGTTCTCGAGCTTGGCGGCCGAGCCGATCAGCATCCGCGTGTAGGGGTGCTTGGCGGCGTGGAAGATGCCGTCGACCGGTCCCGACTCGACGACCTCGCCCCGGAACATGACGCAGACCTCGTCGGCGATCTCGGCGACGACGCCCATGTCGTGGGTAATGAACATGACGCCCATGCCGCGGTCGGCCTGGAGACGCGCGATCAGATCGAGGATTTCGGCCTGGGTCGTCACGTCGAGCGCCGTCGTCGGCTCGTCGGCGATCAAGACGTCCGGCTCGCAAGCGAGCGCCATCGCGATCATGGCACGCTGGCGCATGCCGCCGGAATACTCGAACGGGTAGCGGTCGACGGCCTCCTCGGGCTCGGGGATTTCCACTTGGCGCAGCAGCTCGATGACCCGGGCACGGCGGGCAGGCTTGTCGAGCGCGGTGTGGAGCTGAAGCGATTCGGCGATCTGGTTGCCGATCCGGTGGACCGGCGACAGCGAGGACATCGGCTCCTGGAAGATCATCGAGATCCGCGCGCCGCGGATCGCACGCATCGCCGGGCTGCGGGCGTCGAGCGTCGCGAGATCGGTCGTCCGGTCCACGCCGTGCAGCAGGATGCGGCCCGCCTCGATTCGGCCCGGGCTCGGCACGATCCGCAGGATCGACCGCGCGGCGACCGACTTGCCCGACCCGCTCTCGCCGACGATGCAGAGCGTGCGGCCCCGCCGGACGGTGAAGGAGGCGTCCCGAACGGCGTGGAGTGGGCCGGTGCGAAGATCGAAGGTCGTCGAGAGGCCGCGGACCTCCAGGACCGGATCATCCTCGCGGTCATGCATCGGCCGGCCCTGACACACCGCGTCGATCATCAGTCGGCGTAGGGATCGGCCGCGTCGCGTAGACCGTCCCCGAGGAAGTTGAGTGACAGCACCGCGATGACCACGGCCAGTCCAGGTGTCAACAGCCAGGGCGCGGTCGCCACGGCGCGAACGTTCTGTGCCTCCTGTAGCAGCACGCCCCAGCTCACCACGGGCGCACGCAACCCGATGCCGAGGAAGCTGAGTGCTGTCTCGGCGAGGATCATCGCCGGAATGGCGAGCGTCAGGGTCGCGATGATGTGGCTGACGAAGCTCGGCGCCATGTGCCGCATGATCACCCGAAGCTCGGACGCGCGATCGAGCCGGGCAGCGGTGACGAAGTCCTCGCTCTTCATGGAGAGGAAGCGGCCCCGCACCTCGCGCGCGAGGCTCGTCCAGCCGATCAACGAGATCAGCACGGTGATGGCGAAATAGACCGTCAAGGGTGACCAGGTGGCGGGAATGGCGGCCGCAAGGCCCATCCAGAGCGGGATGGTGGGGATCGCCTTCAAGAGCTCGATCAGCCGCTGGACGGCGTCGTCCACCCAGCCGCCATGATAGCCGGAGATGCCGCCGAGCAGCACACCGAGACCCAGGCTGACGGCGACGCCGACGAGGCCGATCGACATCGACACTCGGGCGCCGTGCAGGATTCGGCTGAGCACGTCGCGGCCGAGGCGATCGGCGCCCAGCAGGTAGAAGGGCTGGCCGGGCTCCAGCGGGCCGATCAGCCGCGTATGGAGCGTGAAAAGACCAAGGAACTCGTACGGTTCGGAGCGGACGAAGAGGCCGATCGGCACGATCTTCTCCGGGTCCTCGACGAAGGTCCGGCGGACGGCGATCGGATCGATCTCGACCTTGTAGCCGTTGACGTGCGGCAGCCATGCGCCGTCGACGAACAACCCGATCGACTGTGGGGGCGCGTAGGTGTGCCGCGTCGAGGTCAAGTTCGGGTCGACGGGCGCGACGAAGTCGGCAAAGAGCGCCAGCAGGTAGATCACGATGACGACGACGCCCGAGACCATGGCGAGGCGGTGGCGGCGGAACTTCCACCACATCAGCCGCCATTGGCTCGCCGTCGCCGAGGCGGCGGTCCGCTGGTCGGGTGCTGGCCGCCAGGCCTCGACCGACCAATCGTGTTCGTCGCGCGCGGCCGCTTCGTGCTGCGCGCTCATTCGTACGTGATCCGCGGGTCGAGCCAAGCGAGCAGCAAGTCCGAGATCAGCGTGCCGATCACCGTCAGCACGCTCAGGATCAGGATGAAGCTGCCGGCGAGGTACATGTCCTGCGACTTGAGGGCGGTCAGCAGCACCGGGCCGGTCGTGGGCAGGTTCAGCACGATCGAGGTGATCGCCGCACCGGAGATCAGCGCCGGCAACTCCCAGCCGACCTGGCTCACGAAGGGGTTGAGTGCGAGCCGCACCGGATACTTCAGGAGCAGCCGACGCTCGGACAGCCCTTTGGCGCGCGCGGTTTCGACATAGGGCTTCGAGAGCTCGTCGAGCAGGTTCGCGCGCATCACGCGGATCAGGCCGGCCGTCGAGGCCGTGCCGATGATGGCCACCGGGATCCAGAGATGGGCGAGCAGGTCCCAGAGCTTCGCCCAGGACCAGGGCGCATCCTGGAACTCCGGCGAGAACAGCCCGCCGACCGACTGCCCGAAGACGGTCAGCGACACGTACATCAGCACCAGCGCCAGCAGGAAGTTCGGCACTGCGAGGCCGAGAAAGCCGAGGAAGGTGAAGGCGTAGTCGCCCACGGAGTACTTCCGCACCGCCGAGTACACGCCGATCGGAAAGGCGACGACGTAGACGAACAGCATCGAAGCCAGCGAGATCAGGAAGGTCAGGCCGACCCGGCCCCAGAGGACGTCCTCGACCGGGCGCTGGTACATGAACGACCAGCCGAAGTCGCCCTGGAGCACGTTGCCCATCCAGGCGAAGTACTGCTCGAAAACCGAGCCATCGAGCGCGTAGCGCGCCCGCAGCAGCTCGACCTCGCGGCTGGAGACGTCACCACCCGCGGCCTCGAGCGTGGAGATGTAGCTGTCCAGAAAATCACCCGGCGGCAGCTGCACGATCGCGAAGCTGACGAGGCTGATGAGGAACAGCGTCGGGATCATGTAGAGCAGCCGACGCGCCACATAGGCCAGCATGGTCCTGATCCTTCGGGTCGCCCCGAACGGGGTGCGGTGGGACCGGGCAGGCGCAACGGCGCCTGCCCGCTGGGCTCAGTTCGCGCTTTCGGCGAACCAGTAGGTCGGCGGGTTCGTCGGCCCCGGAGGCGCGAACCAGTAGGAGCCGGACATCGTCTCCGGCACGCCGCGCATCGCGTTCGAGACGATCCCGTACTGCGACAGCGGCACCGCGACCCCGATGTTGTAGAAGTCGTCGGCGGCGTTCTCGAGGATTTGACGCATTGCCTCGAGCCGCTGCTCGGTGTCGGCGGTGGCATTCACCTGATCCCACAGCTCGAACTGGCGGATGATGTTCGCCGGCGGCTCCTCGCCGCCCTCGCCGCGATGCCAGTCGTACCAAGGAATGCCGTAGGCGGCGTTGTGGTGCATGGGCACCCAGGGGGTCGGGCGCAGCAGCGCGTCGCGTGCACCGCCGGGGAAGTCCTCGACGATGACGTCGTGGTCGTTGGCGTTCTTGCGTGAGCGCACGAGGTTGCGGTCGACCACATCGAGCCGCACGTCGACGCCGAGGTTTTGCCAGTGCTCCACCATCATCTGCCCGGCGTCCGCCATGAACGCCTTGTCCGCGCGGGTGAGGATGGCGAAGCCCAAGCGCTCGCCGTCCTCCCGTAGCCGGAAGCCTTCCGCGTCGCGCTCGGTGTAGCCGGCCTCGTCGAGCATTTCGTTGGCGAGATCCGGGTCGTACTCGAGATACTGCGTCGCCAGCCGCTCGTCGTGGAGCTGCGGATAGGAGGGCAGCACCGCCGTCTGCAGCGGCATGGCTTGGCCGATGAAGATCAGGTCGATGATCTCCTGCCGGTCGATTCCATGGCTCAGCGCAGCGCGAAACTGCTTGTCACGCAGGAGCTCGCGCATCGCCTGGTCTTTGTGCATCTGGTTGAACGCGAAGTTCAGCAGGTTCGCGTCCGACGGCGTCATGTCGAAGAAGCGGTAGTTGCCGCGCTCCTGGTTGTCGAACAGCACCGCCTTGTTCTCGGGCTCGTTGATCAGCGTAGCGATCATGTCGATCTCGCCGGCGAGTGCCTTGAGCAGCAGCACCTGCGGGTCCTGCACCACCTCGAACACGACCCGGTCGATGTAGGGCAACTGGTTTCCGGCGCTGTCGATCTTCCAGTAATAGGGGTTCCGCTCGGCGACGATGCGTGACCCCTCGCCGAGGGGTTGGGTGACCACCCAGGCGTTCAGCGTCGGCTTGTCCGGGTTCAAGAGTGTGTCGGAGCGGAGCGTGAAGAGCTCCTGCCAGGTCGAGACGCCGGCGTCGGCCACCTGCGCGTCGAGGTCGCCCTCGGCGTGATCTTCATGGAAGCGGCGCATGTAGTGCGCGGGATACTTGGTGAAGGCGTCGCCGCCGATGACCGTCGTCACCTGCGCCATGCCGTCCATGAAGGTCGCGTTCGGCGACGGGAAGGTCACCGTGACGGTGCCCGCGTCCACCTTCTCGACGACGCCCGGCCCCTCGGTACTCATCATCCATTCGGGGAAGCCCGCGAGGTCTGGGTGCCCCCACACCTCGTAGGCGAACATCAGATCATCGGCGTCGAAGGCTTCGCCGTCGGACCAGCGCATCCCCTCGCGCAGGTCGATGGTGTAGACGGTCGCGTCCTCGTTGACCTCGATGCTCTCTGGAATGTTGGCCACCGTCCCCGACCAGTCCGGCGTCCAGTGGGTCATGTGGTCGTAGGTGATCGTGCGGAGCGGCCAGGTCGGCGCTGCCTCCCGCGCGCCGGTTCGCCAGGTCCCGCCATAGCGGCCGATGCCGTCCACGCTGTCGACGACGCGAGGGCTCTCCGGCAACCGATCCGCAAGGGGGGCGAGCCCCCCCGCTGCGACCCGCTCGGCGAGCATCGGAGCTTCGCCGCTCGGCGTCGGCGAAGATTGTCCCAGCGCCGCGGGCGCTGCGAGCAGCAGCAGAGCAGATGCGACGGCGGTGACTGGGGCGTGCCAGTCGAAACTCGTCATGTTCGTCTCCTCCCTGTTCCGACCCTCTGCCGGGGCCCTATCACGCACAGAGTGGCGCAGCCGCTGCTATGCGTCCAATATCAAGACGCGCCGCTGCCATAAACTGAGATTATGAGATGTCCGTTTCGCTCCGCCAGCTAGAACTCCTCCACGCCATCCTTCAGGAAGGCACGATGAGCGGTGCGGCTCGGCTGCTTCGCATCTCGCAGCCAGCCGTCAGCCGTGGCGTCGCCGCTGCCGAGCAGACCCTTCGGGTGCGCCTCTTCGATCGCTCCGGCGGAACGCTGACGCCAACTGCGGAACTCGACGAAATGCGGCCGGTCCTGGGCCTGATCTTCCAGCAGGTGAAGGTCGCGCGCGATCTCGGTGGCCAACTCCGCTACGGGGCGGGCCGCCAGATCGATCTCGCGACCACACCCTGCTTCGCCTTCGGTTTGGTCCCACGCGCCGTCGGCCGCTTTCGCGACGACTTTCCGGCGGCCGAGGTGCGCGCACGAATGCGCGATGCCGTGGCGATCAAGGCGGCGGTGCTGACGCGCGAGGTGGATCTCGGCCTCGTCTACAACGTCACGTGGACCGGTCCGCTGGACAGCGCGCCGCTTCGCCCCGTGGAGCTGGTCTGCCTGATGCCCACCGACCATCCGTTGGCGACGCGCGAGGCGGTCGGGCCGCGCGATTTGGCGGGCACGCCACTCATCAGCTTCAGCCGCAGCTCCAACATCGGGCTAGCGCTCGACCGGCTGTTCGACCAGGCCGGTGGCCACCGCGAGCTCGCCGTGGCCACCGGCAACAGCTTCATGGCCGCCGGTTTCGTGTCGGCCGGCATCGGGCTCGCTCTGACCGACCCGTTCGTGATGGAGACACCGTTCGCGCAGGGCCTCGCCGCGCGGCCCTTCTACCCGACACATGCGTTGACCCCGCACGTCGTCTGGGCCACCGGCCGCACGCTCAGCGCGCCGGAGGAGCGCCTCGTCGAGCAGCTGCGCGAGGGCGCGGCTTGGCCCGACAGTGCCGCCGGACGACGTCTGGTCCAGTGACGTCGCAATGAAGCGGATCCGCCATGGCTGACGGCTCCCGCTGCTCGCCGCAATCGACGAACGTGGCCGGCCATACTTCGCCGTCCGCGTCGCGCCGCGGCTGACCAGTGACGCCGTCCTCGAGGTTCTGGTACAGCTCTTCGTGACGCACGGCGTGCCTGAGCAGGTTCGTTCCCGGTCTCGACCCGCAGTACTCGACCGCCGATCGGGGGGCCGGCCACTCGATGGCGTTCCGACACGTTGGCCGCGCGATCAAGATCGCGTCGGCGGCCATTCTGTGCGGGCGAGTGCCGAAGCAACCACCGACACCGCGCGCTCAGGGACGCGATTGCGGTCGAACACCGACCAGGCCTTGTCCTTGCCGGTGCCGACGAAGGTCACCGTGCCCTGCGCCGCCGCCATGGACCGAGCATTGGGCACGACGGTTTTGCGGAGGACGCAGCCACTCGCCCCGCAGACGGATCAGCTGTTTCTCGAGGCTGCAAGGCCGACACCGCTGGCGACAAGTAGTCCGACAGTTATTTGTAGATATTTTCTATGATGGCATTGGAAAGATCTAAATCTCGTATCTATGCGTCGACAAAAACGTACAAAATGCAAACGTGAAAGCACCGACATCGATAATGATTACCAATACTGCGAGTTTTGCAAAGTTATCGCCATCGACAGATAGAAATTATAGTAAAAACGCTGTAGAAATACAATCAAAATGAGGTTAATTATTGCTACCGTGAAGTCTTCGACAACAAAATTTGCTAAGTGTTAATCCGGAGTATTTGAACGTGTTTCGAGAGCAACCCGGCGCGCTGCGTTGCGCCACAATTAAAAACCAAAATAAATCAAGTAAAATGCACCAAAGTACTTGATGGCGAGGAAGAGTGCCGCCGAGCTCGTGATGGCGATACACAAACCCGCTGACGCGGCAATCGCCTGAAGAGTCGACGATACGTTGTTGCCCAGTGCCGCCGACGACGAGCGGGTCCAGCCGAAAGCCGCACCATGCGCAAATGCAATGAAGGTGCTCAGTCCGGGAATCAGGGAAACACCCAAGACGGTGGCCAGGAAGATCAACCAAAGGTGAACGTCCACAACGTTCTCACCGAAACCGAGACGACCGGACCCTACACTCCGCCAAGACCAGCACGTCCTCAATGAACTCGAAGAGTCTCGCGGCCGAAGCTGCCGTTTGCGTCTGATTGCTTGCACGATCGGCATGCGTAGGTAAGGACGCAGCGATCAGCGGCGGCGGCCGCGGCGGCGTTGGACACCTTCGATGCGTCGGCCGAGCCGGCCTTTGAGCTGTCGCTCGGTGATGGGCGTATGCTCGACGAGGCCGAGGAGCAGGCCGCCGGTGAGGCTGTCGGCGTCGCGCAGCTCGACTTCGACCCGATCGCCGACGCCGAAATGCGTCCCACTGCGTTCGCCGAAGAACGCGAGCTGGGTTTCGTCGAAGACGAAGAATTCGGCGCCCAAGGTCGACACCGGGACGAAGCCGTCGGCGCCGACGGTGTCCAGACGGACGAACAGGCCGGCGCGCTGGACGCCGGTGATGCGGCCATCGAACCGGGCGCCGACCCGCTCGCGCAAGTAGTGGGCGACCAAGCGGTCGGCCGTCTTGCGCTCGGCCTCCATCGCCCGCCGTTCGCAGCCCGAAACGGCTTGGCCCAGACCTTCGAGGGCAGCGTGGTCGTGCCGGGCGCCGGCCTTGCCGAGGTCCAGCGCGTCGATCAACGCCCGGTGGACGATCAGATCGGCGTAGCGGCGGATCGGTGAGGTGAAGTGCGCGTAGTGGCGGAGATGCAGGCCGAAATGCCCGCGATTGTCGGGACTGTAGACCGCCTGGGCCTGGGCGCGCAGCACGTAGCCGCTGATCACGTCGCTCAAGGGGTGCTCCCGGACCTTCTCCAGGAGCCGTTGGAAGTCCTTGGGTGAGCGCAGCCCCGCTGCTTTCCAGGGCAGGTCGAGGCCTTCCAGGAATTGTGCCAACGCCTCCAGCTTGGCTGCGTCCGGGCGGTCGTGGATCCGGAACAACGCGTCTCGCCGACGCTGCTCCAACGTCTCCGCGGCGGCGACGTTGGCCAGCACCATGAACTCCTCGATCATACGGTGCGCGTCGAGCCGCTCGCGCGTGGCGATGTGCGTCGGCGCACCGTCGGGTCCGAGTTCGATCGCGCGTTCCGGCAGGTCGAGGTCGAGCGTGCCGCGCGCCCGTCGCGCCGCGTCGAGCGTCTGCCAGGCGCCGTGCAGCGGACGGAGCACGGGTTGCAGCAACGGCCCGGTCGTTTCGTCCGGCGCGCCGTCGAGCGCCGCCTGAACCTGCTCGTAGGTGAGCCGTGCGGCGGAGCGCATCAGGCCGCGGCCAAAGCGGTGTCGCAGCAGTTTGCCCTGCGCGTCGATGACCATCTCGACGACCAGGCAACCCCGTGGCTCGCCGGGCTTGAGCGAGCAAAGGCCGTTCGACAACGCCTCTGGCAGCATCGGGATGACCCGGTCGGGGAAATAGACCGAGTTGCCGCGTTCGCGGGCGGCGGCGTCCAGCGCGTCGCCGGGGCGGACGTAGTGGGCGACGTCGGCAATCGCCACCAGCAGGCTGAACCCGCTGCCGTCGCCCTGCTCGTCGACGCTGGCATGGACCGCGTCGTCGAAATCCCGCGCGTCGGCGCCGTCGATCGTCACCAGCGGCACGTCACGGAGGTCGAGACGTCCGTCGAGCGCCGGCACCTGGCCGGCTTCCGCCAATGCCAACGCCTCCGCGGAGAACGTCTCGGGAAGATCCAGCTCGGCCGCGGCGAGGCGGCTGTACTGCCGCGGATCGTCGGCAGCGCCGTAGCGGGCGACTACCCGGCCGCGAGCTAGGCCCAGGCGTTGCGGGCCGAGCGGTTCGGCCGCCACGAGGTCGCCCGGTGCGGCGTCGCCAAGGAGGTGCGGGTCGAGCCGCATCGCCGGCTTCTTGCGGCTGGTGGGCCGGAGCAAGTAGCCGTCCGCCGCGGCCTCGACCATGCCGATGACCCGGCCGCCCTCACGTGGCAGAACTCGGATCAGCTCGCTGGCGTAGCTGCCGTCGTCCTGGCGATCGGTCCGAACCAACAGTCGATCGCCGACGCCGGGTGGTCGACGCTTGGTCTGGCCGAGATCCAGTCGCAACGTCACCGGTGGGGCATCGGCGTGGCCGGTGGTGGTGAGTTCCAGATCGCCGTCCTCGTCGACGGCGGTCACCATCGCGACCACCACCCGTGGCAACACGCCGTGGGGTACGATCCGGCGACCGCGACCGCGTTCGACCAGCCCCTCTTGCTGCAGCTCGCGCAACAGCGCCTTCAGCTCGACCCGATCCGAACCCTTGACGCCCAACGCCCGGGCAATGTCGCGCTTGGTCGAGAGGCCCGGGTTTTCGCTGATGTGACGGAGGACGGCTTCTCGGTCGAGACGGCGGCGAACCATGCGCTGGTCAGCTGGACGAGGCCGACGAGGAGCCGGTGCGTGGTGCCTTTTTCGCTGGCGCGTTGCGCGGTTTTGCCGGCTTGGCGCCGTCGTCGGCGGCTTTCGCCGATTTGCCATTGCCGGTCTTCGCCTTGGCTTTCGCCCCACCGCCCTTGCCGCCGGTGGCTCGTCCCTTCTTGGCCGGCGCTTTGCCGCCGTTCTTGGCGGCTTTCTGCGCGAGTATCTCGACCGCCTCGTCGAGCGCCAAGGTTTCGGGATCCGCAGCCTTGGGCAGGCTGGCGTTGAGCTTGTTCCAACGGAGGTACGGCCCGTAGCGGCCGGCCAACAGCTCGATCGGCTTGCCGTCGTCGGGATGCTCGCCGACGACCTTCGCCGCGGTCGCCGTCCCGCCGCCGCGCCGGCCGCCCTTCGGCGTCTTCTCCGCCAGCAGGGTCAGCGCACGGTTCATGCCGATGGCCAGCACGTCGTCGTCGGGATCTAGCCGAACGTAGTTCCTGCCCTGCTGGACGAACGGTCCGTAGCGATTGATGCCGGCGACGATCGGCTCACTGCTCTCGGGGTCGAGGCCGATTTCTCGAGGCAGGGCGAGGAGCTGGAGCGCCAGCTCCAGATCGACGGCGTCGGCTTCCACCTTGGGTGGCAGGCTGGAGCGTTTGATCTCGTCGCCCGAGCCGCGCTGGATGTAGGGACCGAACCGGCCGACCTTGAGCCACACCTCCTCGGCCGTCTCGTGGTCGACACCCAGCGAGCGCTCCTTGGGCGTGGCGGCATCGCCGTCTTGCGCCTGCTCACCGAGTTGCCGGGTGAAGCGGCACTCGGGATAGTTGGAGCAGCCGACGAAGCCGCCGTAGCGCCCGAACTTCAGGCTCAACCGGCCATCGGTGCAGGCCGGGCACGACCGCGGATCGGTGCCGTCCTCCTTCGGCGGAAACAGGTGCGGCCCGAGTGCCGCGTCCAGGGCGTCGATGATCTCGGCGTTGCGCTTGCCTTTGATCTCTTCGGTCTGGGCGTAGAACGGGTCCCAGAACTCGCGCAGCACCTGGCGCCAGTCGAGTTCGCCGGCGGCGACCGCGTCGAGCCGGTCTTCCAGCTCGGCGGTGAAGCCGTACTGGACGTAGCGCTCGAAGAACTCGGCGAGGAACGCGCTCACCACCCGCCCCCGGTCCTCGGGCACGAACCGTCGCTGGTCCAAGCGCACGTAATTGCGGTGCTGCAGCACCGAAATGACGCTGGCGTAGGTCGACGGCCGGCCGATGCCGAGTTCCTCCATCTTCTTGACGAGGCTCGCTTCGGTGTAGCGCGGTGGTGGCTCGGTGAAGTGCTGGTCGGCGTGGACCGCCTTTTGGTGGGACGGCTCGCCCGCGGCCATCGGCGGCAACAACCGATCGTTGTCGTCGTCGGCGCCATCGGCCGGCGCATCGTCGACACCTTCGCGGTAGACGGCGAGAAAACCCGGAAAAGCGATGGTCTGGCCGGTCGCCCTGAGGCCCACGCCTTCGCCGTCGATGGTGACGACCACCCGGTCGAGGATCGCCGCGGCCATCTGGCTGGCGATCGTCCGCTTCCAGATCAGCTCGTAGAGCCGGCGCTGATCGTCGTCGAGAAAGCTGCGCACCTGATCTGGAGTCCGGCCGAGGTCGGTCGGTCGGATGGCTTCGTGGGCTTCTTGGGCGTTCTTGGTCTTGGTCTTGAACTGGCGCGGGTGCTCAGGGAGATAGCGATCACCGAACTGCGCGGCGATCGTCCGGCGGGCAGCGCCGAGCGCGTCCTTCGAGAGCTGGACGCTGTCGGTCCGCATGTAGGTGATCAGCCCCACGGTCTCGCCGCCGATGGCGAGACCCTCGAACAGTCGCTGGGCCGTGCGCATCGTCCGATCGGCGCCGAAGCCGAGCTTGCGCGAGGCTTCCTGCTGCAGGGTGGAGGTCGAGAACGGAGGCGCCGGGTTGCGCGAGCCCTGCTTCCTCTCGACCGACGCGACCGCGAGCTTCGCCGCTTCGACTTTTGCCTTTGCTGCCGTTGCCGTTGCGGCGTCGGCCAAGCTGAACTTGTCGAGCTTCCTGCCGTCGAGATGGGTCAGCCGCGCCCGGAACGCCGCGTCGGCGGTGGTCAACAGGTCAGCCTCTACGGTCCAGTACTCCTGCGGAACGAACCGTTCGATCTCGTCCTCGCGCTCGGCGATCAGCCGCAGAGCGACGGATTGCACGCGGCCGGCCGAACGAGCACCTGGCAACTTCCGCCACAGCACCGGCGACAAGGTGAAGCCCACCAGATAGTCCAGTGCGCGGCGCGCTTGGTAGGCGTCGATCAAGTTGTCGAACAGCTCACGCGGTTCAGCCATCGCCGCCAGCACCGCCGACTTCGTCACCTCGTGGAAGACGACCCGCTTCACCGCGACGCCTTTCAGGGCCCCACGCTCGGCCAGCGCTTTCAACAGATGCCACGAAATCGCTTCGCCCTCGCGATCGGGGTCGGTTGCCAGGAACAGCTGGTCGGCACCCTTCAGCGCCTTGGCGATGTCGTTCAGCCGCGCCTTTTTGTCCGGCAGGACTTCGTAGGTCATGCGGAAGTCGGCGTCGGGATCGACCGATCCCTCTTTCTCGGGTAGATCACGAACGTGCCCGTAACTTGAGAGCACGGTGTAATCACTGCCGAGATATTTATTGATCGTCTTGGCCTTGGTCGGCGATTCGACGACGACGACGTTCATGCGCTCGAGCACCCCTCGAGGGAAGGTTACGACAGCCGACGATGTGGGCTCAGACCACGGCGAGGGAAACCCGGTTGCCTGGGTGCCGTTCGATTTCGCCGGCCAGTTCGAGCTCGAGCAAGGCCTTCTGCACCTGCGAAGGCGACGCATGACATTGGCGAATCAGTTCGTCAACCGCGACCGGTTCGACGGTCAGTCGCGATTTCAGGAGCGCTTCGAGACCGCCTGGCGGCAGCGGCGGCGGTTTCGCCGGCGCCAACGGTGCCGGTTCGGAGGGGCGTGGAGACCGGACTGCCGGGGGCGGAGAGGGGGCGGCGACGGCGAACGGCGCCAACGCCGCGACGACGTCCGCCGCGGTCTCGACGAGATGCGCGCCCTCGCGCAGGAGTTGGTTGGTGCCGCGATGGCGCTGGTCCATCGGACTGCCGGGGACGGCCATCACCTCGCGGCCCTGGTCGCCGGCCAGACGTGCTGTGATCAGGCTGCCGGAGCGCGTCGCCGCCTCGACCACGACGACGCCGAGAGCCAGACCCGCCACCAGCCGGTTGCGCCTCGGGAACTGCGCGGCCGTCGGGCTGCCGCCGAGGGCCCGCTCGCTGACGACGCATCCCGCCGCGCCGATCCGCGCCATCAGCCGCTCGTTCTCGGGCGGATAGACGACGTCGATGCCGGTGGCGATGACCGCGACCGTGACGCCGCCGTCGAGGGCGCCCTCGTGGGCGGCCGTGTCGATTCCGCGCGCCAAGCCGGAGACGACGCCGATACCGGCCTCCGCGAGCCCTTGGGCCATGTCTCGGGCCATCTTGCGGCCCGCCGCCGAGGCGTTGCGTGCGCCGACCATCGCGACCAACGGACCCGCCAGACAGGCCGGGTCGCCGAGGACCGTCAGCATCCACGGCGCGTGGTCCAGGCTGTCGAGCTGGGCGGGATAGCCGGGCTCGCCGCGGTAGAGCAGTCGACCGCCGTGTCCGGCGACCAGTTCGGCTTCCGCGGCGACGGCGTCGGCCGTTGCCAGTCGGGGCGCTGCCGGGCCGAGTTCGGCGAGGGCGTCGAGGGCGCGGGCAGGCGAGCCATGGCGGGCCAGTGCCCGGCCGATCTGCGCCGGGCCCAGCC
>JBCBTD010000013.1:0-71362 GCA_039818825.1 Pseudomonadota bacterium | reverse complement strand
CCCGCTTCGCACCCGCCTGGCCGATCACGTAGTCGTCCAGCGTCGTCTTGATCTCCAACGGCGTCGGTACCCCGGCGGCCTGGGTCTTCAGGCCCTTCTTGTCCTCGTCGCGGAGAATGTCCGCACACAGCTCGACACACTCGTCACAGATGAAGACGTTTGGGCCGGCGATCAGCTTTTTGACGTCGTGCTGACTTTTGCCGCAAAAAGAGCAGAAGAGTTTGGTCTTCGAACTGGCGTCGGTCCCGTCCAACATGGCGCCGCCCTTCGAGAGAGTTGACTTGATAGTTTAGGCGGCGAGCCGGCGATCGCAACCGCTGCCTTCGCGTAAGCATCTCGCACTTCGGCGAGCTCTGCTATGCTGGGGATCACATGTTGCGTTGTTGGCACAGCCGGAGGACATAGCCTTGGACACATCCGACGTCGTCCACCCCGATCTGCTCGATCCCCGGTCGGCGCGGCGCGCGATTCGTGACGGTGCCTGGGCCAAGCCGACGGCGACCCTGGCACCCGGACGGGTGCAGGCCAATCTGGTGATGCTGCCGCGCGAGTGGGCGTTCGATTTTCTGCTGTTCTGCCAGCGTAACCCCAAGCCCTGCCCACTGCTCGTGGCCAGCGAGCCCGGTGCTACGGCGCTGCCGGGTTGGGCCGAGGACTTGGACCTACGCACGGACGTTCCGGGCTACCGGGTCTTCGAGCAGGGCGAGTTGGTCGCCGACGTCGACGACGTCCGTCCCTACTGGCGCGACGACTTGGTGACGTTCGCGCTCGGCTGCTCGTTCTCGTTCGAGCAGGCGATGCTCGACGCGGGTTTGGAGGTCCGCCATCACCGCCTCGGCCGCAACGTGCCGATGTATCGGACCGCGATCGATTGCAGTCCCGCTGGCCGCTTCGCCGGTAAGATGGTCGTCTCGATGCGACCGTTCCGGCCGGCGGACGCCATCAAGGCGGTCCAAGTGACGACTCGCTTTCCGGCCGTCCACGGCGCGCCGATCCATCTTGGCCTGCCCGAGGCGATCGGCATCGCCGACGTCGGTCGCGCCGACTTCGGTGACGATCCCGTGATCGAGCCCGGCGAGCTGCCGGTGTTCTGGGCGTGCGGGGTGACCCCTCAGGTCGTGCTCGAAGCGACTCGCCCGCCCTTCTGTATCACCCACCGACCAGGACACATGCTGATCACGGACCGGACGAACCTGAGCCTTGCTGCCTGAAGGAGGACTGCCCGACCGGGCGCGATTGGAGCGGCGCGCGCTCAACTACCTGGCGCGCTACCCCGCATCACAGGCGCGGCTGGAGATGGTGCTGCGGCGACGCGCAAGGCGCGAAGCCGCCGGCGAACTCGAAGGCCTCGATGCGCTCGTTCGTAGTGTCGTCGTCGCTCTCGCCGAGCGTGGCTTGGTCGACGACCGCGCCTTCGCCGAAGCCCGCGCGCGGGCGTTGCTGCGCCGTGGCCGTTCGCCTCGGCGCGTGCGTGCCGAGCTGACCCAGGACGGCGTTGCGGCCGAACTGATCGAGCCGGCGCTGCGCCAAGCGGCGCCGGAAGAGCCCGATCTCGACCGGGCCGCAGCCGTCCGCTACGCGCGTAGGCGCGGTCTCGGACCATTCCGTCCCGAGCCCGAGCGTGCGGCCCGGCGGGACAGGGATCTCCGTGCTCTCGTTCGGCAAGGTTTCGGCTTGCCGCTGGCGCGCGACGTCGTCGACGCCGCAGACCCGGCGTCGTTGCACGATACATTGGCCTGAGTCATCAACCTGGACTTGGGTCGAGCTGGCCAGGCCTCACGTACTCGTTGATCGTGGTCGCCTTTCCGCTCGACTCGACAGGTCGTGCGACAGGTTTTGGAGTGGTGTATTGCCAGCAAGCGAGCCTGATGTGGTCCGCGGTTCGCCGGCGCGGTCGTCCGCCACCACGACCAAATCCGCGAGTTGCTGTGCCGTCGCGCGGACTGCGCTGCTCGACACCACGCCCGAGCCGGCTTTCGATCGCCTGACGAGGATCGCTCGAACGCTGGTTGGTGCTCCGGTCGCGTTGATCTCGATCGTCGACCGGGAGCGGATGTTCTTCAAGAGTGCTCTGGGCCTTCCGGAGCCCTGGCGCTCGCGGCGAGACGCGCCGGCTCGTCGCAGTTTCTGCGAGTTGGTCGTGACCTCGGGCGAGAATCTGGTCATCGGCGACGCGCGCATCGCCGAGCGGTTCCGGAACAATCCGCTCATCCACGAGCTCGGCGTGGTCGCCTATCTCGGCATTCCTCTGCGAGCACCGGCCGGTCACGTGATCGGGGCGTTCTGCGTCGTCGATCCGCACCCGCGCGCCTGGACCGACCATGACGTCGCCTGGATCGAGGACTTGGCGCAGATTGCCGAGACCGAGATCGTGCTACGCCACGCCGCGGAGCACGATCCGCTGACTGGACTTGCGAACCGCCGCCAGTTCGCCCGTGCGGTAGGCGATGCGCTGAACGCCGCTGCCGGCGACGGACCTGTCAGCTCCGTCGTGGCGATCGACCTCGATCGCTTCAAATCGATCAACGACCGTTTCGGCCACGCCGTCGGCGACGAGGTGTTGAAGATCGTCGCCGACCGGCTCATGCGCGTGGTTACCTTCGAGGATCTGGTCGCGCGGCTGGGCGGCGACGAATTCGCGGTGCTGGTGGCGCCGTCGCGCAGTGCCGCCGACGTCGAACATCTTGTCTGCCGGCTCCATGCGGCGATCGCGCGCCCGGTGGTCGCCGGCGGCCGGTTGCTGCGCGTCGAGAGCAGCATCGGCGTAGCGTCCACGCTCGACGACGTGTTCACGGTTGGCGCCGCCGATCGTTTGCTGGCCAGAGCCGATGCGGCGCTCTACGACGCGAAAGCCGAACGCGAGGCTCTTCAAGCCGTTCCCCGCCGGATTGCGACCGCCGCCGGCAACGGCGTGAAGGTACAGCCTCACCTACCCGCGGTCTTTCCCGGGCGTGCGCGCGCATCATCTAACCGGTAGCGGCGATCGACGGTCGTTCCGTCGACCGAGCTGCCTGGTAGGGGGACGGTGATGCGCCTGACCGAGGCTCTGCTGCACGCGCTGAAAGACCATGGTGCCGGGGAAATCTTCGGCATCCCGGGCGACTTCGCCTTGCCCTACTTCCGGATCATCGAAGAAACCGGCATTCTGCCGCTACACACCCTGAGCCACGAACCCGGCGTCGGCTTTGCAGCCGATGCGGCGGCGCGCTACCGCTCGAGCCTCGGCGTTGCCGCGGTCACCTACGGCGCTGGGGCGTTCAACCTCGTCAACGCGGTGGCCGGCGCCTACGCCGAGAAGTCGCCGGTGGTGGTGATCTCCGGTGCGCCGGCGCGTGCGGAAAGCGGCTCAGGTCTCCTGTTGCACCATCAGGGCCCACACCTGGACAGCCAGTACCGCGTGTTCAGCGAGGTGACGTGCGCGCAGGCGCGGCTCGACGACCCTCGAACGGCATCCGCCGAGATTGGCCGGGTGCTGGCGGCGGCTCGCGACGAGGCCCGCCCAGTCTATCTGGAACTGCCGCGCGACATGGTCGCGGTCGACGTCGAACCGGTGCCCATGGACCACCCGCATCTTGCCGATCCCGACGTCGTCGCGGCCTGTGCTGACGAAGTGGCCGATCGCCTCGCCCGCGCCAGCCGGCCGGTGCTGATGGTCGGGGTCGAGGTCCGCCGCTACGGCCTGGAGGCGCGGGTGGGCGAGTTGGCCCGCCGGCTGGGCGTGCCGGTCGTGACCTCTTTCATGGGACGCGGACTGCTCGCCAGCGCCGATGCGCCATTGGCGGGGACCTATCTCGGCGTGGCAGGCGATCCTGACGTCACGGCGCTGGTCGAAGAGGCCGACACGCTGCTGCTGCTGGGCGTCATCCTGTCGGATACCAATTTCGGCGTCGCCGCCGGCAATCTCGATCTCCGGCGGACGATCCGCGCCGTCGACCGTGCGGTCCATCCCGGTCACCACGTCTATCCAGAGGTGCCGCTCGGCGCGTTCGTCGATGCGCTCTTGAGCCGCGCGCCGGAGAGCCGCGGCAGCCGGGCGCGGCCGGCGCCGGTGCCGCCACGTGGGCTCGTCGCCGACGCCCGTCCGATCCATCCACGCGACATCGTCACCGGCCTGAACGATCGGTTGGCCGAGCACGGGCCGGTTCCGGTCGCGGCCGACATGGGCGATTGCCTGTTCACCGCCATGGACCTGACGCCGACGGTCCTGGTGGCACCCGGCTACTATGCGGGGATGGGGTTCGGCGTTCCGGCGGGGATCGGGCTGCAGATCGCCAGCGGTGAACGCAGCCTGGTCGTCGTCGGCGATGGCGCCTTTCAGATGACCGGCTGGGAACTCGGCAACTGCCGTGGTCTCGGCATCGACCCGGTGGTCGTCGTTTTCAACAACCGCAGCTGGGAGATGCTGCGCTGCTTCCAGCCCGAAAGTCGGTTCAACGATCTGGACGAGTGGCGTTTCGCGGAGATGGCCAGCGGTCTCGGAGGCGACGGCTACAGAGCGACCACGCGCGCCGAACTCGACGCCGCATTGCGGCAGGCGTTCCGCACCCGCGGGCGTTTCCAGCTCGTCGAGGCGGTTTACCCGCGCGGTGAGCTCTCGCCGACGTTGGAGCGGTTCGTCACCGGCGTGAAACGGCTGCACGCCGCGCCTTGAGCGGCTTGGCGCCGGCGACGCTTTCGCCTATGAGAGCGCCCCCTCGTTGCGAACAGTGGAGCTTCTCATGGCCGATTCCGGTTTCTCCGGCGACCAACTCAAGAGCCTCGTCGAGCGGCTGGAGAACCTCGAGGAGGAAAAGCAGGCGATCGCCGAACAGATCCGTGAAGTGATGGCCGAGGCCAAGGGTACGGGTTTCGACACCAAGATCATCCGCCAGCTCCTGAAGTTACGGAAGATGCAGGAACACGACCGCATGGAGCAGGAGGAACTGCTCCAGATCTACAAGTCCGCGGTCGGCATGGGTTGAACCGCTTCGGTCATCAGCCGCGCGGGACCAAGCGCCATAGCCGTCCGGGCTGTTTCATGCGGCCGGCGACGTACTCGGCTTGAGGGCCAGCACCCCAGAACACGTCGCCGCGCACGGGGCCTTTGATCGCCCCGCCGACGTCCTGAGCGACCATCAAGCGGCGGAGCGCTCGCTCGCCCGCCGGCGTCGGGATCGTCGTGTCGACCCACACCAGACTGCCAAGCGGCACGTAGCTGCGGTCGACGGCCAGCGACCGGCCGGGCGTGACCGGGACGGACATGGCCCCGATCGGTCCGGGCGTCGTCGCCACGGGGCCCAGCTCGCGGAAGAACACGTAGGACGGGTTCTTGTGCATCAGCGCCTGGGCTTCGCCGGGATTGGCGGTGCGCAGCCAGTGATCGATCGCCTGCATCGACATCTGCTCACGAGGGATCACGCCCGAGTCGATCAGATCGCGGCCGATGGCGCGATAGGGGTGGCCGTTCTGGTCCGCATAGCCCACGCGGATCAGCTCGCCGGTGTCCAGTTGGACCTGACCCGAGCCCTGGATCTGCAGGAAGAATTTGGCCACCGGGTCGTCGACCCAGGCCAGTTCCAGGCGCTCCCGTGCCAGCGTGCCGCTGTCGATCGACGCCCGCGACAGCAGCGGATGGCCTTTGCGTCGGCCGAGGTTCGCGGGGCGACGATGCAGCGGATAGCGGAAACGGACGCTTGGATTGCGGGAGCCGTAGAGCAGCGGCTCGTAGTAGCCGGTGAAGAGACCCGTGGCGCCGTCTGGGCCCGTCTCTTGGGCGACGATGGTGAACGAACGCTCCAGGAACGTTCTTGCGCCGCCGGGTGATGTCGCTGCGGCGTCGCGGCAGGCGCGCTGCCAAGCCGGCGTGTCCCCAGCCCCGGCGATACCGCCCAATGGTCCGCCGGAATCACGCCGTGTCAGGACCGGGCAGGAAACGAGGAACGCCTGGAGTGCCGCCGCGTGGTCGTCGGTGGACCAGCCGGCCAAGGCAGCGGGACTGGTCGGGTTGATCGGCGCGCGTGCCGTCTGGCAGGCTGCCGCTGTGAAGGCGAGTGCCGCCACGGCGAGTAGCCTTGGCCAACCCCGCCGGTCATGAGCCGTCGCCACGTGTCAGGCGTCGACGCTCGTGCTCGCCAACACCCAGTTCGGGTCGGCGAAGGTCGTGTCGCGCGCGAAGGTCCACACGTCGACGATCTCGCTGAGGCTGTGCGGGTCGCCGTCGACGACGTTGCCCGAGGCGTCGCGGGTGACGTTGGTCTGCTCGGTGACGAACCGGACCGTCACCAGCGCGCGCGCGCCTTGCATCCGCGCTTCGGTCGCTTCGACCAGCTTGAAGTTGGCGATGTCGGTTTCGAGCGTTTCGCCGTCAGCAGTGCGTTGCTCGATGGCGTTGGCGAAGCCGGCATAGACCTCATCGGCGAGCAACGGCCGTAGGGTGTCGGTATCGCCGCGAGCGAACGCGCCCACGATCATCTCGAACGCGCCGCGCGCACCGCCCAGAAAGAAGTCCAGGTCGAAATCCGGATCGTGCTCGCGAATCGCTGCCAGCCCGCTGCGGAGTTCCGGATTGGTGACGTCATCGAAGTCCGCGTCGGCGGCCTCGTCGCGCCCCGGCAGCTTGACGACGTTGTCGCGGTCACTGGTCGCGACCGGTGGCGTGGGCCGCTGCTCGTGGCCGGTCCGCCGGCCGAGGACGCTGCGCAAGCGTACGGCGATGAAAAGCGCCACGGCCGCGAAGAAGATGATGTCGATGAAGGGAAAACCGTTTGACATGGGGTGACGCACTTCGGATGCGTTGAAGGGCTGGCGATGGTTGGCCAGGATGCGGCGCTGTCGTAGATATAACGTGCAACGCTGAAAGTTAAACCGACCTCCGATGCCGCTGGGCGCGCTCCTGTTCGGGATCTTCATCGTGATCCCCCTGATCGAGGTGGCTCTGTTCGTCCAGGCCGGGCGTCTGTTCGGCCTGTGGCCGACCTTGGCCGCGTGCGTCATCAGCGCCTTGGTGGGCAGCGCCATCATCAAGCGCCAGGGCACGGATCTGGCCACGCGGGCGCGGCAGCGGCTGCAGGCTGGTGTCGCGCCGCTGCGCGAGGGTTTCGATGGCCTGTGCCTCGTTGCCGCGGGCTTCTTGATGATCACGCCCGGGTTTTTCACCGACCTGCTCGGCGGCCTGTTGTTGATACCGCCGGCGCGACGTTGGTTGTACGAGCGCGTGCAGCGCCACGTCCGGGTCGAGGGTCTGGAGCCAGGTGCGGGTCCGGGCGCCCGACCAGGCGGTGGCCAGGCACCGCCGGACGTGATCGACGCCGAGTACGACGTTCTCGACGACGACGGGCAGCCGATGCCGCCGCCGCGCGGGCGCTGGGACGGCGATCGCCAGGACTGAGACGTCCGACGTTGGACGGTTGCCCGCAGCCGGTGTTGCGGCTTTAACGACACGGCGCTGCGGCCCGCTCGGCCGCACCCCCACGCATGCCGGCCCCGCGAGGGCTGATTGGAGATCGCAATGGCCGAAGACGACAACGCATCCGGAGCCGCCGCCTCGACCGACGGCGCAGCGCCGGAAGCCCAAGGACCGCGCCTCTCCATCGTCGCCCAGTACGTCAAGGATTTGTCGTTCGAGAATCCGCGGGCACCCCAAGGCCTGCAGCAGAACGAGCGACCGGAGATCAAGATCAAGGTCGACAGCCGGGGTCGCAAGCTCGACGACGAACGCTACGAGGTGGAGTTGGAGATCAGCGTCGACGCCAGCGCTGCCGGTCAGCCGGTGTTCGTCTGCGAGCTCAAATACGCCGGATTGTTCATGATCGCCAACGTCCCGGACGAAGCGATGCAACCGGTGCTGATGATCGAATGCCCGCGGCTGCTGTTCCCCTTTGCCCGTCGCGTCGTTGCCGACGCCACGCGCGATGGCGGTTTTCCCCCGCTGATGATCGATCCGATCGATTTCGTCTCGTTGTATCGCCGCCGGGTGGCGGAGGCACAGAACGCTGCCGCAGCTCCGTCGGGCACTGCATAAACGGTCAGTTCGGCGACAGGGCGTCCAGAGCGTGGTCGAGGTCCGGCGCCACTTCGTAGAGGGCCCGGACCGAAGCGTCGGCGAAACCGCGGCTGGTCACGTGTTCGACCAGGGATTCGAACGGGCGCCAGAAGCCATCGGCTTCCAGCAGCACGATCGGACTGTCGTGATAGCCGAGCTGCTTCAGGGTGACGACGTCGAACACCTCGTCGAGGGTGCCGAGCCCGCCGGGTAGCGCCAGGAACGCGTCGGCGCCGCCGATCATGCGCCGCTTGCGTTCGAACATGTCCGCGGTGATCGCCAGATCGGTGATGCCGCGGTGGCCGACCTCGCGGTCGAGCAGCCGCTCCGGCATGAATCCTCGGACGTCACCGCCGGCAGCCATCGCCGCGTCGGCGACGGCGCCCATCAAGCCGACATCGCCGCCGCCGTAGACGACGACGAGACCGGCGCGCGCCAGCCGGTCGCCGCAGTCGGCGGCGAGCCCGCGATAGTCGACGGGCGTACCGATGCGCGAGCCGCAGAACACGGCGACGGCTCTGGCCAACGGGCCTCTCCTCGGGCGGATGGGGCGGGGCGTATCGCCCGCCGGTCAGGCGGCGACGACGGCGGGCTGGACGCGGGTCAGGACGGTGAAGTCGTCCATGAGCTGGCGCGTGACCCGGCCGACGGGGTAGGTGAGGTCGTCGATCGCGCGCACCGGCGTGATCTCGGCCGCCGTGCCGGTGACGAACACTTCGTCCGCAGCAGCCAGCTCGTCGGGGAGGATTCGTCGTTCGACCACGGCGAAACCTCGGGCCTTGGCGAGGCCGATCGCCGTGCGGCGGGTGATCCCGTCGAGAAACCGATCAGGCAGCGGCGTGTGCAGGGTGTCACCCATGACCAGAAACACGTTGGCACCGGTCGTCTCGGCGACGTAGCCCTCGTGGTCGAGCATGAGCGCGTCGCCGAACCCTTTGGCCTCGGCCGCATGTTTCGACAGCGTGCAGATCATGTAGAGGCCGGCGGCCTTGCTCTGCACCGGGGCGCTCCGCGGCGACGGGCGGTCGTAGATCGCTCGCGTCAGTCGTAGGTCGTTGTAGTAGGCGCCCCATTCCCAGGCGGCGATGGCGACGTGAATCCGACTTGCTTGTGCGGACACGCCCATCATTTCGCCACCACGCCAGGCGACCGGTCGCACGTAGCAGTCGCCGAGGCCGTGCTTGGCGATCGTCGCGCGGGTTGCGGCGTCGATCGCCGCGGCGTCGTACGGCAGCTCGAAGCCCATGTGCCGGGCGCTTGCCACCAAGCGTTCGGAATGCTCGGTCAGCTTGAACACCGTCCCGCCATAGGCCCGCTCTCCCTCGAACACCGCGCTTGCATAGTGCAAGCCGTGGCTCAAGACGTGGAGTTTGGCCTCCCGCCAGGGCACGAAGTCGCCGTCGAGCCAGATGAAGCCATCACGATCGTCATAGGGCACGAGGGCCATCTTCGGGGCTCCGACGCCGATAGAGGGTGAAAAAGAGAGGATTGCGAGCGCTATCACCAGGGTCAATATGTGTCAACGAGGGGGCGGCCATGCAGATCCGACGCTCTGAGGCGCACCGAAAAGCGCTGTTTCTTCGGCCCGACGAGTTGGATCGGTCGATCGCGCTGGTGCTCCTCGCGGCGCGGGGCTTCGAGGCCGCTGGCGCCGAGGACGTGCCGCGCGGCTTGGCGCCGGTGCATCGGCTCGTCCTGCTTTTGCTGAAGAGCGGCATGATCACCACAGCGGCGGACCTCAAGACCTTGCTCGGTGCACCCAAGCAGACCGTGTCACGCTACGTGCAACAGCTGGACGTAGCCGGCCTCGTCGAGCGCGAAGACGCGGTCAACGACCGCCGACGCAAGCTGCTGCGGTTGACCGCGCGCGGCCAGGACGTCGCCGAACGACTCGATCGCGGCCAGCGCCGACGCCTGGCCGCCGTGTTCAAGACCCACGGGCCCGCCGCCGTTGCCGATTTCGAGGCGGTGCTGCTCGACCTCGTCGAGCCGCGCGTGCGGCCGTTTCTGGATGACGAGGCGACGACGTGAGCGACGACGAACGACCACATCTGCTCGTCGTCGATGACGACGTGCGTCTGTGCGGACTGCTGCAGCGGTTCCTCCAGGGCGAAGGTTACCATGTGTCGACCGCGGAAGACGCGGGCGCCGCGCGGTCGGCGTTGGCGCGGTTCACCTTCGATCTCCTGATCCTCGACGTCATGTTGCCTGACGTCTCCGGTTTCGAGCTGACCGAGGCGGTCCGCGAGGAGCGCGACGTGCCGATCCTCCTGTTGACCGCCCGGAAGGAAGTCGACGACCGGATCCGCGGCCTCGAGGCCGGCGCCGACGACTATCTGGTCAAGCCGTTCGAGCCGCGCGAACTGGCGCTCCGGGTTCAGCGAATTCTCGAACGGTCGCGGGCGACGGACCCGATCGCCGCCACCGACGAGGTGCGGTTCGGTCGGTTCCGCTTCGATCGCAAACGCCAAGAACTGACGGCCGCCGGCGTGCCCGTCTATCTGACCTCCGGCGAGCGGCAGTTGCTGGCCACCTTGGCTCGCGCGCCCGGCGAGGCGCACGACCGGTTTGCCCTCGCCGAGGAGGCGGACATCAATGGCGCGGAGCGGGCCGTCGACGCCCACATGGCGCGGTTGCGGCGAAAGATCGAGGCGGACCCCAAGCAGCCTCGCTATCTCGTAACCGTGCGTGGTCGGGGCTACGCGTTGCGGGACGGGGCCTGAGATGGCGATCGCCCTGCCGACGCGCTGGCGGCGCTGGCCGCTCGCCTTCAAACGCCTACAGCGATCAGGCTTCATGCCGCGGACGCTGTTCGGCCGGTCGCTGCTGATCGTCGTGCTACCGGTGCTGCTGCTGCAGCTGATCCTCACCAACGTCTTCTTCAACCGACACTGGGACAGCGTCAGCAACTGGCTCGCCGCCGGGGTCGCCGGCGAGGTCGCGGCGGTGGTGGCACAACTCGAGGCGACGACCGATCCCGCTGCACGCGAGGAGGTGCTGGCGCAGGCCAATCGCTACTTCTCGTTCGCCACCTCGCTGGAGCCGGGCGGCAGCCTCGGCGAACAGGTCGACCGTCGGCGCTTCTTCGGACCCGCACCGCTGGACGCGTTGCTGGCGGCGCGTCTCCGGGAGTCGCTGGGCCAGCCGTTTCGGGTCGATACGACGGTGGACGACGGTCAGCGGGTGGCGATTTCGGTCGCCCTCGACGACGGCATCCTGCACGTCGTCGCCCTGCGCAAGCGGGTCGACAGCTCCACGACGACGCTCTTCATGGCCTGGATGGTGAGCACGTCGGCGCTGTTGGTGTTGATTTCGATCTACTTCCTCGGTCGCCAGGTTCGCCCGGTGCGGCGGCTGGCGCGGGCGGCCGACAGTTTCGGCAAGGGCCGGGACATGGGCGACGTCAAGCTGGAGGGCGCCATCGAGATCCGCCAGGCGGCGTTGGCGTTCAATCGGATGCGCCAGCGGATCATCCGTCACTTGAGCCAGCGAACCGAGATGCTGGCGGCAGTCAGCCACGATCTCTCGACACCGCTGACGCGGATGAATCTGGAGCTCGAGCTGATGCGCAGCGGCGATGTGACTGCCGGCGATCTCGACGAGCTGCGCGCCGACGTCGAGGAGATGCGACGGCTGGTCGATGCCTATCTCGATTTTGCCCGTCGCGAGGGGCAGGAGGCGATGCAGCGGGTGAAGCTATCGGCCCTGCTCGAACGGCTCAGGGTCCGCGCTGCCCGGCATCGGCAGCCTTTGACCGTGTCGCTCGACGAGGACGGCGAGGTCACCGTCAGGCCGCTCGCCGTGGAGCGGATGCTGACCAACCTCGTCGACAACGCCGCCAAGCTCGCCACGGCGATCCAGGTGCGGGCCTGGTTCGATCGCGACGTCGTGGCGATCGACGTGGTCGACGACGGGCCTGGGATCAGGGCGAGGGACCGAGGTAAGGTGTTCGAGCCTTTCTACCGGGGTGATTCGGCACGCAGCTTGGGGACGGGAGGTATCGGGATGGGGCTGACGATCGCCCGCGACGTGGCCCTCGCCCACGGCGGTTCGATCAGGCTCGGCGATTCGGACCTCGGCGGTCTCGCCGTCACGATTCGCCTGCCCCGATGACGCTTGCGGTCAGCTTGGCGTGGTGCGGCGATCAGTGCACGTCGGCGCCGGTAAGGTCGTGCTTGCCAAGGAAGGCGAAAGCGAGTTCACGCGTCGCGGCGAGCGCGATCGGCCGGCCGTCCTCGGCGTGGATGGCGTACATCCGGCGGCCCTCCTGCTCGACGGCCTTGACGTACGCCTCGGCGGCGCCGGGCAAGGGACCGCGCTGGCCAGGCGACGTTGGAGGAGACGAGTTTGGTTGCATTCCCACACTCCACGACCACGGGACGAGCGGCGGTCAGGGCCGACCCTACGTCCCAACCCTTAAGAAAATGGGCATGCCGGTCGCGGTCTGCGAGGGGCGGCGTCACGCCGCGTGGGTGGGAGCGGCTGTGAGCGGCTCGCGATTGCAGCAGCCCTTGCCGCCGATCGTGCTCGCTTCGGCGAGCCCGGCCCGCGCCCGGCTGTTGGCGCAGGCCGGCATCGAGGTCGGCGTTCAGGTAGCACCCGTCGACGAGGCGCTCGTCCGAGAGGGCCTGCGTGTCGATGGCGTAGGTGGAGCCGAGGCCGCGGTCGCGTTGGCCAGCCTCAAGGGGGAACGGGTGGCGCTCGGCGTGCCGCCCGAGACACTTGTGCTCGCCGGCGACCAGCTCTTGGAGACCGACGACGGCGCTTGGTTGGAGAAGGCCGAGAGCGCCGATGCGCTCGTCGAGCAACTGTCGTCGTTGCAGGGCCGCACCCATCGGTTGCACACGGCTGCCGTGCTGTTTCGCGATGGCGCCCGCATCTGGCATCACGTGACGAGTCCGCGGGTGACGCTCCGGCCGTTCGACCGGGACTTCGCTCGGCGCTACGTCGAGGCGGCCGGCGACGCGCTGTTGGGCTGTGTCGGCGGCTACCAGTTGGAGGGGCTGGGCCCGCACGTCGTTGCGGCCGTTGCCGGTGATGCCTTCGCTGTCCAAGGCCTGCCGCTGCTGGCGGTGGTCGACGCTTTGCGCACGCAAGGCGCGCTGGCTCGCTGACGCCGTGTTGGTCGTCGGGCTGACCGGTTCGATCGGGATGGGCAAGTCCACGACGGCCCGCCTGTTCGAGAGCTTCGGCGTGCCCGTGTTCGATGCGGACCGCGCGGTCCACGACCTGATGGCGCCGGGTGGCGCCGCCGTCGCGCCCGTGCTGAACGCGTTTCCTGACACCGGCGATCGTACCTCGGGGATCGACCGGCGGCGCTTGGGTGCGGCGGTCCTGGGCAACGATGCGGCGCTGTGCCGGCTGGAGGACATCCTCCACCCGAGGGTGCGACTAGCCGAGGCGGGTTTCCTCGCCCGTACCTGCCGGAACGGCGACCCGTTGGCATTGTTGGACATCCCGTTGCTGTTCGAGACTGGCCGCGAACGGCGTTGCGATGCCACCGTGGTCGTCACCGCACCCGGTTGGTTGCAGCGTCAGCGCGTGCTGGGGCGTCCCGGCATGACCGCGGCAAGGTTTGCTGGCATCCTGGCGAAGCAGGTGCCCGATCGGGAGAAGCGCCGGCGGGCGGACCGGCTGATCCAGACCGGCGCCGGTCTGGCGTTCGCGCTCGCCGACGTGCGCGCGGCGTTGGTCGACCTGGGCGAGCGGCCGGCGCGGGCGTGGCCAGCGCGGTGGCTTGCTGGATCAAACGCAAGGAGCCGTCGCTGATGCGCGAGATCGTTCTCGACACCGAGACCACCGGGCTGGACCCTGCGAGCGGCGACCGGATCGTCGAGATCGCTTGTGTCGAGCTGTTCAATCATCTCCCGACGGGCAACAGCTACCACCAGTACGTCAACCCGGAGCGACCGATGTCGGCGGAAGCCCAGGCGATCCACGGCTTGGGCGATGATCTCTTGCGCGAGCAGCCGGTGTTCGCCGAGATCGTCGACGCGTTCCTGCGGTTCGTCGACGGCGCCACCTTGGTGATCCACAACGCGCCGTTCGACATCAAGTTCTTGGACTTCGAGCTCGGCCGTGCCGAGCGTCCGGCCTTCGGTCTGGCGCGGGCGGTCGACACCCTGGATCTCGCGCGGCGGCGATTTCCCGGATCGCCGGCGAGCCTGGACGCACTGTGCAAGCGCTTCGAGGTCGATGCGGCGGCGCGGGTCAAGCATGGCGCGCTGATCGATTGTGAGCTGCTGGCCGAGGTCTATCTGCATCTGATCGGCGGCCGGCAGCCCGGGCTCGACCTTGCCGTCGAACGCCGCCGGCGGGTCGTCGACGAGCGGACGACCGAAGTGCGTCCGGCGCGGCCGCACGCGCCGTCGCCCGACGAAGCGGACGCGCACGCCGCGTTCGTGGCCGGGCTGACCGATCCGATCTGGACGCGCGCCGACTGAGGCCAGCGGTGCGGCGACCGGGTCGCTACTCACGTCGTGTTTTGGTCGCAGCTGCGGTTCGCTACCAAACTGCATCCTTGCCCCACGGTGGCCAGCGGCGCCCGCCGCTTGCCCAACTCGGAAGCGTCAGATGGCCAAGATCAAAGTCAAGAATCCCATCGTCGAGATCGACGGCGACGAAATGACCCGGATCATCTGGGCGTTCATCAAAGAAAAACTGATCCTGCCCTATCTCGACGTCGACCTTCTCTACTATGATTTGTCGGTCGAGCACCGCGACGCGACGGACGACCAGGTGACGGTCGACGCCGCGAACGCGATCAAGCAACACAACGTCGGGGTCAAATGCGCGACCATCACCCCCGACGAGCAGCGGGTCGAGGAGTTCGGCCTGAAGCAGATGTGGCGCTCGCCGAACGGCACGATCCGCAACATCCTCGGTGGTACGGTGTTTCGCGAACCGATCATTTGCAAGAACGTGCCGCGCCTGGTGCCTGGGTGGACGCAACCGATGGTCATCGGCCGTCACGCCTTCGGCGATCAGTATCGCGCCACCGATATCGTCGTTCCCGGCGCCGGCACCCTCTCGATGAGTTTCACCCCGGCCGACGGCAGTGCCCCGATCGAGCTGAAGATCTTCGATTTCCCGGGCGGTGGCGTTGCGATGGGTATGTACAACCTTGACGACAGCATTCGCGACTTCGCCAGGGCCTGCTTCAACTACGGGCTCAGTCGCAACTATCCAGTGTATCTGTCGACCAAGAACACGATTCTGAAAAAATACGATGGTCGCTTCAAGGATTTGTTTCAGGAAGTGTTCGATGCGGACTTTGCGGCCGCTTATCAAGCCAAGGGCCTGACCTACGAGCATCGGCTGATCGACGACATGGTCGCCTGTGCGATGAAGTGGTCCGGCGGGTTCGTTTGGGCCTGCAAGAACTACGACGGCGACGTGCAGTCGGACACGGTCGCCCAGGGTTTCGGCTCGCTCGGGCTGATGACGTCCGTGCTGCTGACGCCCGATGGCGACACCGTCGAAGCGGAAGCGGCCCACGGTACGGTGACGCGGCACTATCGCGAGCACCAACAGGGTCGCGAGACCTCGACCAACCCGATCGCCTCGATCTTCGCTTGGACCCGCGGCCTGCAGTATCGCGCCAAGATCGACGGGACGGCCGATGTCGCGGATTTCGCGGACGCGGTGGAGCAGGTCTGTGTCGACACCGTCGAAAGCGGCAAGATGACCAAGGACTTGGCGCTGCTCATCGGCCCCGATCAGCCGTGGCTGACGACCCGGCAGTTCTTGGACACGCTGGACCAGAACCTGCAGCGCCAGCTCGGCGGCTGATCATCCGATCGCGCTGCGCCGGCCCGCGGCCCGCGTCCGTCGACGCGGGCCGCTTTTCGTTGGTAGTTGCGCAATTTCGCGACATTTGAATAAGTCGTTTGGCTAAAATTCAACGGAAACGTCGAACAATTTCTCGAAGAACGCCGATCAAGTACTTGGAATTACTGCAGACTCATCTTGCTATCGTGTTCGGGTTGCATTATTCGAGTGCGGTCAACCCCGTACCGCCGCCCGCCGTGACCTGACCGCGGTGGCGGACAGCGATCTGGGAGCCGCCGATGCACGACCTTGATTTTCTCGACGATCTGCCTCTGGTCGAGGTCGACGACGAGCCGCGGGCCGTCGACCCCAACGACCGCCTGATCACGGCAGCTTTCCTCGCCGCCACGGCGTTCCGCATGAAGGACGCCTCGGGCCTCGTCCACGCGCTGCGCAGCCTGGTGGCTGCCGTGCAGCACTATCAACGGCAGACCGGCCTCGGCTGAGTTTGCTTGAAGGGCCTGAACCCGCGTCCCATATGCGCCCTCGTCCGTAGTTGCCTCGGGAGCGCAGTTGTTGCAGGCCCAAGAGCCCTCCATCGTCGGGACGGGTGCCGTCATGCACGGCACCACCATCCTGACGGTGCGCAAGGCCGGCACCGTCGTCATCGCCGGTGATGGTCAGGTCAGTCTCGGAAACACCGTGATGAAGTCGAGCGCCCGCAAGGTCCGGCGGGTGCGCGCCGACATCCTGTGTGGTTTCGCTGGCTCGACCGCCGATGCATTCACTTTGCTGGAGCGCCTGGAAGCGAAGCTGGAGCGCCATCCGGGCCAGCTCAAGCGTGCTTGCGTCGAGCTGGCGACCGATTGGCGCACCGATCGCTATCTGCGGCGTCTGGAAGCGATGATGCTGGTTGCCGATCCGGCCGAGACGCTGATCTTGACCGGCGCCGGCGACGTCCTGGAACCGGAGGACGGCGTCGCTGGCATCGGGTCGGGCGGCACCTATGCTCTAGCCGCAGCTCGAGCACTGGTCGACATCGAGGGGCTCGATGCGGAGACGATCGCGCGGCGGGCGATGAAGATCGCTGCGGACATCTGTGTGTTCACGAACGAGAATCTGGTCGTCGAGACCTTGGAGGCCGCATGACGGCGCTGACGCCGCGGGAGATCGTCTCCGAGCTCGACCGCTTCATCATCGGCCAGCGCGAAGCGAAGCGGGCGGTCGCCATCGCGTTGCGCAATCGCTGGCGCCGCCAGCAGTTGACCGAGGGCCTGCGCGAGGAGGTCCAGCCGAAGAACATCTTGATGATCGGCCCGACCGGTTGCGGCAAGACCGAGATTTCCCGGCGTCTGGCGCGGCTGGCGCAGGCGCCGTTCCTCAAGGTCGAAGCGACGAAGTTCACCGAGGTCGGCTATGTCGGCCGCGATGTCGAGAGCATCGTCCGCGACCTGGTCGAGGTCAGCCTCGAGATGACGCGCGAGCGGATGCGCAAGGAGGTCCAGGCCAACGCCGAACTCAACGCCGAGGAGCGGGTGCTCGACGCGTTGGTCGGTGGCCAGGCGAACCGCGACACCCGCGAGAAGTTCCGGCGGCTGCTGCGCGAGGGCTCGCTCGCCGACCGAGAAATCGAGCTGGAGGTGGAAGCCGGCACGCAGGGCCTGCCAGCCTTCGAGCTACCAGGGATGCCCGGTGCGCAGATGGGCATGGTCAACCTCTCCGACGTGCTCGGCAAGGCGCTCGGTGGGCGAACCAAGCGGCGCAAGATGACCGTCGCCGAGAGCTACGACGTGCTGATCCTGGAGGAGAGCGACAAACTCATCGATGCCGACGTGGTGCGCCGTGAGGGCGTTCAGGCGGCCGAGCAGAACGGCATCGTCTTCCTCGACGAGATCGACAAGATCACCGCCCGCGAGGGCCGCTCCGCCGACGTCAGCCGCGAAGGCGTCCAGCGCGACCTGCTGCCGCTGATCGAAGGTACGCAGGTCACGACCAAGCACGGTGTGGTCAAGACCGACCACATCCTGTTCATCGCGTCCGGCGCATTTCACCTGGCGAAGCCGTCGGACCTTCTGCCCGAGCTGCAGGGCCGATTGCCGATCCGGGTCGAGCTGCAACCGCTGACCAAGGACGACCTGGTGCGGATCCTGGTCGAGCCCGAGGCCAGTTTGGCCAAGCAGTACCGCGCCCTGTTGGCGACCGAAGGTGTCGACGTCGCGTTCAGCGACGACGGCATCGACGAGCTTGCCGACCTTGCGCACCAGGTGAACGGCCGGGTCGAGAACATCGGCGCGCGGCGGCTGCAGACGGTCATGGAGCGGGTGGTCGACGAGATCAGCTTCACCGCGTCGGACCGGGAGGGCGAGGCGATCGTCGTCGATCGCGCCTACGTTCGCGAACGGGTCAAAGACCTGCTCGAGACGGGTGACCTCTCGAAGTTCATCCTCTAGGCCAGACGGCGAAGCGGCTACTCGGGAGCCCGGCTTGGCGCTGGAATCCGTGCGGCGTGCCGAATGGATCGCAGGTATCGCGGCGGTAGCCTTTCTCGGCGCTGCATGCTTTGCCGTTCTGCGTCCTTTCGTCGCAGCCATTCTCTGGGCTTTGGTCATCACGGTCTGCACTTGGCCGGCCTTCGAGCAGGTCCTCCGTTGGGTCGGTGGCCGGCGGTGGCTGGCGTCGGGCGTGCTGGTGGTCAGCCTTGCGGTTGCCTTGGTGGTGCCGTTGACGCTCGCCGGCCTCGCCCTGTCGAGCAATCTGCCGGTGCTCGTCGACTGGGGACGACAACTGCTCGACAGCCCGCCACCGCCGCCGATGTGGTTGGCGGACCTGCCGCTGGTCGGGCCGCAACTGGACGCGCTCTGGCAGGAGGTCACCCGCCCCGGCTACGACCTCGGCGCGGTGATCGAGCCCTATGCCGGGGCGATCACCGCCAACGTCCTCACCGTCGCTCGTGCCTTGGGCGAGGGGTTGGCGCAGGTCGGCGTCAGTCTGCTCGTCGTCTTTTTCCTCTACCGCGACGGGGCGATGGCCGCGGCCGAAGTCCGGGTACTGACCGAGCGGGTCGCCGGCTCGCGGGCCGAGCGCCTGTTGAAGGAAGCCCACGGCACGATGACCGGCGTGCTCTACGGCATCATCGGCACGGCGCTGGCCCAGGGCGGGCTCGCCGGCCTCGGTTTCTGGTTGGCCGGTGTGCCGTTCGCGGTGGTCCTCGGCGTGGTCGCTGCGATCGTCTCCATCGTGCCGTTGGGCGTCGCTTTGGTGATGTGGGGCGGGACGATCTGGCTGGTGGCCGACGGTCGCTATGCTGCGGCCGTGTTCCTGTTCGTTTGGGGGATCGTGCCCGTCGGCGTCGTCGACAATCTGGTTCGTGCGGTGTTCGTCGGCCGCTCCAGCCGGCTGCCGTTCCCGTTGGTACTCATGGGCCTGATCGGCGGCGCGGTGTTCGCCGGCGTCATCGGCTTGTTCCTCGGGCCGGTGGTGCTGGCGCTGGCCTATGCCCTGGTGCGCGAATGGGCCAGCGAGCACCGTGACCAGCTCGCGCGGCGTGCCGGCGAGATCGCCGCCGAACGCACGGACCAGACGCCGGCGCCCCGCTCATGATGGGCGCTCAACGTCCGCCCGAGACGTCGAGGCTTGCGCCGGCGACGTAACTGGCATCGTCGGAACAGAGCCACAAGATCGCGGCGGCCACTTCGTCGGCGGTGCCGACGCGGCCGAGCGGCACGCTGGGGGCGAGTTTCTCCAGGCGCCGCGTCTCGCCCGTGTCGTCGTGTATGTCCGTGGCGATCAACCCCGGGCGCACCTGGCAGACCCGGATACCTTGGCCAGCAACTTCGCGCCCGAGACCTTCGGTCATCACATCGACCGCGGCCTTCGCCATCGCATAGGGTAGGAAGCCGCCCAGGCCGGCGAGCCGGGCGGCGATCGAGGAGGTCGTGACGATCACGCCGCCCCGGCCGCCGCGTGCCGGCGACATTCGGCGCACGGCCTCCCGCGCCGCCAGCAATGCGGCGGTCAGGTCGACGTCCAACACCCGGCGGATCACGTCCTCGTCCAGCTCGGCGAGCGGTGCTGCCTCGTGGATGATCCCAGCGTTGTTCACGAACACGTCCAGACCGTCGAGTTCGGTGACGGTGCGCTCGAACAGTGCCGTGCGTTCCGCGGGCTCGGTGACGTCAGCCTTCACGACCAAGGCGCGACGCCCCGCGGCGCGGACGTCGACGGCCACCGCCTCCGCGGCATCGGCCCGGCCCGCGAAGTTGATGGCGACGTCGTAGCCGGCGGTGGCCGCACGTCGACACACGGCGGCGCCGATGCCGCGGCTGCCGCCCGTCACGAGCATGGTCTTGGTCAACGCGTCGTGCTCCTGTTCCCCGGTCGACCACCCTGGGCGAGCGGTCTCGCTCCCTCACCAGCTACCGGTGTTGCCCATCGAGGTCCAAGGCTCGGCCGGAGCTTTGGCGTCGCCCTTCTGCAAGAGCTCGATCGAGATGGCGTCCGGCGAGCGGATGAAGGCCATGCGGCCGTCGCGCGGCGGACGGTTGATGGTGATGCCATTGTCCATCAGGTGCCGGCAGGTCGCATAGATGTCGTCGACTTCGTAGGCCAGGTGGCCGAAGTTTCGGCCGCCCGTATACTCCTCCGGGTCCCAGTTGTGGGTCAGTTCCAGGACCGGCGCCTTGCCTGCCTGGAAGCTCGGCACGTCTTCGTCGGCGGCAAGGAACACCAGGGTGAACCGACCTTGCTCGTTGTCGATCCGGCGGACTTCCTTCAGGCCGAACACCGTGCCGTAGAACTCGATCGATGCGTCGAGGTCGGTGACCCGGACCATCGTGTGCAGGTAGCGCATGTTTTCCTCCCGATCGGCAGCGAACGTGACGCTCTCGCCCAGGCCCGCTCACCCCCCAAAACTGACGGCCGAAGGCCGACGTCGCCAGCCGCGATCGTCCCTCCGCCAGCGTCGTGGTAGCCCACAAGCACCAGGGCGTCGATCATCGAGCGGCGACGCAGCCATGCGCCAACGGCGTGCCGAACGCCGGCCGGCGCCAGGTCATCGCGGTTGGCGACGCAGCCCGCGAACGGTCACCGCGAAGCTGCCGCAGAACAGCAGGGTGACCGTGGCCATCGCGGCGAATTGTCGCTCGATGCCGACGCCGACGTCCAGGAGCGTGCCGGTCAGCCCCGGTCCCAGTGCCGTGGCGAAGATCAACAAGGACGACGTGAGCCCGCGGACGGCGCCCAGATGGTCGGTGCCATAGAGTTCGGCCCAAAGTGCCGTGACGATGGTGAAACCTGCGCCGGTCGTCAGACCGATCAGCCCCAGATAGAGGAAGGCGCTGGCAGGGTCGGTGAGCGTCGCGGCGAGTACGAGGCCCAGCGCCAGCGGGATTTGGTAGAACGGTAGGAGCCGCGCTGCGCCGAACCGATCGACGAGGAAACCGGAACCGAGGGACGCGGCGACGGAGGCGGCCGCGTAGGCCGGAAATGCCAACGCGTAGAGGTCGGGCGCCCAGCCTTTCGCCGCCACCAGATGCATCCCCTGGAACAGGATCGACGTGCCGATCAGGGGCGGCGCCAAGAGTCCGGGTACGAGCGCCCAGAACAGGGGATGGCGGACGACCTCGGCGCGTTGCCAGTGGCGTCCTTGGAGCCCCGGTGCGCCGACGGCCACTGCTGCGGTCGGCGTCGAGCGCGGCTGCCGGGGATTGGCCAGCAGGACGAACGCGAGGGGGGCGATGACCAGAAGCACGACCAGCGCCACCCCGAGCCACGCGTCGCGCCAGCCGAAGGCGAGGATCGCTGCGACGGTCAGCACCGGCAAGATCGCCTCGCCCAGCGGATAGCCGAGGGAGACGATGCCGATGGCTCGACCGCGGTTGGCCGCGAAACCGCGCGCAGTCATGGTCATGGAGACATGGCTCAGCAAGCCCTGGCCCGCGAGCCTCAGACCGAAGACGGCGAGCGCCAGCATCCAGACCGAGCCCACCGCCGCCATCGTCACGGCAAAGACGCCGAGCACCAACAGCACCCGCACCGCCAGCCATCGGGGCGAGCGGATGTCAGCAAGCCGACCGAGTTGGGCGAGCGACGCGGCAGCGGCTAGGGTCGCTACGGCATAGAGCGTGCCCCAGCCGCTGTGCGACAAGCCCAACTCGGCGCGAAGGTCGTTTGCGAACAACGCGATGAAGAACGTCTGGCCGAAGCTGGACGCGAAGGCGAGCAGCATGCCGGCGGCCAACCACCGGGCGTTGTCGCGGAGAAAGCCGACGACGCCGGGGCGCAGCTCCGCGCTGGTCGTTGCCCCGGCGGTCACTCAGAACTCAGGTGCCAGGGTCACCTGCAGGCCGTCGAGCTCGTCCGACCACTTGAGCTGACACGAGAGCCGTGAGGTTTCCTGGACCTCGTAAGCCTCGTCGAGCATCAGTTCTTCTTCGTCGCCGACGGTCGGTAGCTTCGCGGCCGATTCTGCTGCGACGTAGACATGACACGTGGCGCAGGCGCAGCAGCCGCCGCAGGCCGCCTCGATCGGCAGATCGGCGTCGCGGATCAGCTCCATGACCGACCAGCCGGCGCGGCCTTCCAACTCGTGGGTCCGACCTTCACGGTCGGTGACGATCAGTTTCGACATCGGTGCCGGGTTTCCTAGAGAACGTTGCCCGCCCCCTAGCCGCTCCGAAAGCGCTGCGTCAACAGCGCCGAGGGCCTACCGCCGTGGCTGCGCTGCCCGACAGGCGGTTGACGACGGCGGTGTTCGGGCGCCTCGTCGGACGTTGGAAACCGGATCGTCTGGGAACCGACGCCGATGCATTGCTTGTGCTTGATCGAGGACGAGGCTGGCGTTTCGTACTTCGACCATGGGAGCTTCGACCTCCACGTCGCCGACTTTGCCCCGCCGGCGCCGCCGTTGCTCCTGTCCGCGGGCCTAGCTGCGCGGCAGCTCTTGTTCTTGACGCTGCCGGCAGGCTGGGGTGGCGCGAAGCACCCCTCGCCGCACGACCAAATCGCCTTTTGCTTGGCCGGCCGGTTGCGGGTCGAGGCAGGCGACGGCGAGGTTCGCGAGATCGAGCCCGGTGGCATCTGGTGGATGCGCGACACGACGGGCTCCGGCCACACGACCACCGTGCTCGGCGACGCGCCGGTCCAGCTGGCGATCGTGCAACTCGAATGAGCAGCGGGTCGTCGGCAGCGGTCGGATCGGCCGTGTTCCGTTCCAGATCGGACGGCATGGCTGGTCCGCGGACGTGCCCTCTGGTCCGCCTGCCGGCGTTCGGCGAAAGGTCGTCGCGGTACGAAGAGACGCCACTCGGGAGGACGTCGAATGCCCAAGGTCGATCGTATGACCGCCGCGCGCGTCGAGCGCCAAGCCTATCCGGGGCGGTTGCGCGCCCGTACCGACGGGTGTTGGCGCACCCGCCTCTCGGATGCGGCGGATCTCACCCAGATCGGCGTCGGTGAGGTCGAGTTGCTTCCGGGTGGCGCCACCAGTCTCATGCACTGGCACGAGGTCGAGGACGAGTTCGTCTACGTCCTGGACGGCGAGGTCGTGTTGGTGGAGCAGGATGGCGGCGAGCAGGTGCTACGCGCCGGCGACTCGGCCGGTTTCAAGGCCGGCGTCGCCAACGGCCACACCTTCGAAAATCGCGCGGATCGCCCAGCCCGCCTTTTGGAGATCGGGCCGCGCACCGCGCCGACCGAAACCGCCCACTACGTCGGCCTCGACCTGCTCTACAAGCGCAACGGTCCGACGCGCACGTTCGAAACACGTGACGGGCGGGTCCTAGGGTCCGACGACGAGGTCGAGCCCCTCGCCTGACCGTCGGGCGTCTTCAGGCGGCCAGCGCACCGCGGCAGAAGCATGACGCGCGCACCGGCACGTGGGCGCGGGCCAGCGCCCGGTCGAGCTGCTGGCGGACGTGCAGTGCCTCGGCGGTCTCGCCACGATGGACCAGGCACTCGTGGAGGCCGTGCAGGCTCCAGACGTTGTTCGGATGCTGGCACGCACGGCTGAGCGTCCTGTCGAGCCCGAGATCGGCTCGGTAAACGGCTTCCGCTTCGTCGTAGCGGCCCTGCTCGAGAAGCAGCGCGCCCAGGGCATGGCGGGTCGGCTGCATCCAGGCCCAGGGCTCGTCGTAGGGAAGCGTGTCGTCGAGTTCGACCGAGCGGCGCAGGTGGGCGAACGCCGCTTCATGGTTGCCTTTGCGGTACTCGAGTTCGCCCAACAGCATCTGTTCCGCGACCTGAAGAATGTCGCGGCAGGTGTTGTTGAACACCATCCGGCTTTCGGGCACCCGCGCGAACGCCGCCGTGAACGCGTCGCGCTCGGCTTCGGCGCCCGCCACGTCGCCGGTGTTGGAGAGGGCAACACACCGCGCGTAACGCAGCATCGCTGTGGTGACGGCGTAGAGGTCCTCGTCCCCGGGCAGGTCCTGGGCGAGGATCGCCTCCCACATCCCGAACCGGACCAGCACGTGCTGCTTCATCGGCACGAACCCTTCGAACCAGTCGGCGAGCGGCCGGAGGATCGTCTCGGGCAGGGTCGCGATCAGCTCCTCGGCGGCTTCCATCGCCGGCTGCGGCTGACCGAGGAACATCGCGCCGTAGATCTTGAAGTGATAATTGTGGCAGCGATACAGCGAGTAAAAATGATCGGGTCCTTCCCGCTCCAAGAATTTCCGATCCGCGATGACCCCTTGAGAGTTGCGGGCAATCACGTTTTGATAGTCGCCGCACAAAACGTCGATGTGCGTCGCCATGTGGATCAAGTGGCCCGCGTCGGGAACCAGAGCGTGAAGGCGGTCGCCATGGAGCAGGGCGACTTCCGGGTGCGGGGACATCTCCATCAGGTGAATGTACATGTGGAGCAGGCCGGGGTGATCCCAGGCACCGGGAAGCGTAGCGAACGCAGCCTCGAGCACCGCGCGCGCCTCCAGCGTGTCGGCGCCGGCGGCCGGCTCTCCGGTCGGCAGGTCCCAGAGCTGCCATGGTGTGCGGTTCATCAGCGCTTCGGCGAACACCATGGCGACATCGAGATCGGCCGGAAAGCGTGCATGGACGTCGCGCATCGCAGCCGCGAACGCATCGTGGCACGGGCCGAAATCCTCGGCGATCGGGCCGTCCGGGTAGCGGTGCGCCAAGGCATCCAGGAGTGCTCGCTCGACCGGCGCCAAGCCGGCAACATCATCCACCGCCGCGAGTGCCGCGCGGGCGCGGGTGAGCGCGGCCGGCTTCTCGTCCGGCTCGAAGCTGACCCACGGCTTGTTGTAGTTGGGGCCGATGGCATAGGCGATGCCCCACCGCGCCATGGCGCAACCCGGATCGTGTTCCAGCGCCCGTTCGAAACAGATGATCGCCGCTTCGTGGTTGTAGCCGAACATCCAGACGAGGCCCTTGTCGAACAGGCGCTGCGCCTCGAGTGAAGCGGTCGTGACGGTGCGGCCGTAGTCGCCGAGATCGTAGTCGTCCACGATGAACCTCCCTCGCCACTCTTAACGGTGAATGAACGAAGTCTACCGTGTCCGCAGCTTGGGTTCCAGGTTCCCGAGCGCGCTTACTCCTCGGTGCCGCGGAGCGACTGGAAAGCGCCGATGGCCCCGAGGTTGATGAGGTCCGAGACGGTCGCGTCCATCGGCGCGATCTGCACGGGCTTGTCGAGGCCCATCAGGATCGGCCCGATCACCTGCCCACCGCCGAGTTGGCGGAGCAGCTTGGACGCGATGCTGGCCGAATGCAGGGCCGGCATCATCAGGATGTTCGCCGGGCCGGTCAGTCGGGTGAAGGGATAGTGCCGAAGGAGATCGGCATCGAGGGCGATGTCGGCTTCCATCTCACCATCGAACTCGAAGTCGACGTCGCGTCGCGCCAACTGGTCGATGACGTCGGTCTGTTGGCGGGCGACGTTGACTTCACGATTGCCGAAGGTGGCGAACGAGACCGCGGCGACCCGGGGCGTCACGCCGAGCCGGCGGACGAACGCCGCGGCCTGAATCGCGATGTCGGCGGCGACCGGCGCCGTCGGCAGCTCGTTGACGGCGGTGTCGGCGAGGAACACGGTGCGGCCGCGGGCGATCACGATCGACAGGCCGAAGAGCTGCGCTCCGGCTGCCGGGTCGACCACGCGTAGGACGTCGTGGAGCGCGCTCGTGTAGGTTCGTGTCAGGCCCGTGACCATGGCGTCGGCATCGCCGAGCGCCACCATGCAGGCGCCGAACACGTTCCGCTCCTGGTTCACCGTTCGCACGCAGTCGCGGTACAGCCAGCCTCGCCGTTGCATCCGGCCGTAAAGGAAGTCGGCATAAGCCTCGTTGCGGTCGTGGATCCGGGCGTTGCGGATCTCGATGCCGGCGCTGGACCCGAGACCGAGCGCCTCCATCGCGGTTTCGATCTGTCGCTCGCGGCCGACCAGGATCGGGGTGCCGAGACCCGTCTTCCTCCAGGCGAAGGCGGCGCGGATCGTGGTCTCCTCCTCGCCTTCCGCGAACACCATCCGCCGCGGGTGGAACGCGACGGCGTCGATGATCTGCTGCATTCGGGAGGCGGTGGGGTCGAGCCGGCCCCTGAGCGTCAGCTCGTAGGCTTTCTCGTCGATGAGCGGGCGTTGCGCGACGCCGCTCGCGGTGGCCGCCCTTGCCACGGCCAGGGGGATCGTCCCGATCAGTCGCGGGTCGAAGGGCGTTGGGATGATGTACTCGCTGCCGTATTGCAGGCGCCGACCGCGATAGGCGGCGGATACCTCGTCCGGCACGTCCTCTCGCGCCAGCTCGGCGATGGCGTTGGCCGCCGCGATCTTCATCGTGTCGTTGATCGTCGATGCGCGGACGTCGAGCGCGCCGCGGAAGATGTAGGGAAAGCCCAGGACGTTGTTGACCTGGTTCGGGTAGTCGGACCGTCCGGTTGCGACGATCGCGTCGTCGCGGGTCGCATGGACCTCCTCCGGGCTGATCTCCGGTGTTGGATTGGCCATCGCGAAGACGATCGGGTTGGCCGCCATCGAGGCGATCATCGCGGGCGTGAACGCGCCGGCGACGGAGAGCCCGAAGGCGACGTCGGCGCCCTCGAAGGCTTCCTCCAGGGTTCGTGCGTCGGTCTTCGCCGCATGCGCCGACTTCCACTGGTTCATACCCGCTTCCCGCCCGGCGTAGACGACGCCGCGCGTGTCGCAGAGGATCGCGTTGTCGTGGGGCAGGCCCATCGCCTTCAGAAGCTCGACACAGGCGATCGAGGCCGAGCCTGCGCCGTTGACCACGAGCCGGGCGTCCTCGATCCGCCGACCGGTGAGGTGCAACGCGTTGACCAGCCCCGCCGCGGCGATGACTGCGGTGCCGTGTTGGTCGTCGTGGAACACCGGGATGTCGAGCGCTTCCTTGAGCCGCTGCTCGATGATGAAGCACTCTGGCGCCTTGATGTCCTCGAGGTTGATGCCGCCGAAGGTCGGCCCGACGAGGCGCGCCGCTTCGACGAACGCATCGATGTCCTCGGTCGCCAGCTCCAGATCGATGCCGTCGATGTCGGCGAAGCGTTTGAAGAGTACCGCCTTCCCTTCCATCACCGGCTTGGACGCCAGCGCGCCGATGTTGCCGAGCCCCAGGACCGCCGTGCCGTTGGAGATCACCGCGACGAGGTTGCCCTTGGCCGTGTAGTCGTAGGCAGCGGCGGCATCGTCGGCGATGCGCAGGCACGGCACCGCCACGCCTGGCGAATAGGCGAGCGAGAGGTCGCGCGAGGTGGCCAGAGATTTCGTCGGCGTCACCTCGAGCTTGCCCGGGCGGCCGCGCAGGTGCAGCTCCAGGGCCTCGTCGTCGGTGATCTTCACTTCCTGCTCGGAGGCAGGCGGGGCGCTGAACCCCGAACGGGCGTACAGCATCGAACGGTCTCCCTCCGGCAGGCGGCGTGTCACGCGTCTGTCGTCGTCACTATCATGACATCGCAAGGATGGCTCGCGTCCGACGACACCACCGCTCGATCGACGGGCTGGCTGCGGCCGCGCGTGCCGGGCATTGACGGCTCGCAGTTTCCTGCCCACCTGCCCAATGCGCTTGAGCTGAGGGCACCGGCACCATGAACATGATGCGCACCGGCGTGTTGTTGGCCGCGATGACCGCGCTGTTTCTCGCGGTCGGTTACGCATTGGCCGGCGAAGGCGGCATGCTGATCGCGCTGGCCGTCGCCGCAGGCATGAACGTCTTCGCCTATTGGAACTCGGACAAGATGGTGCTGCGCATGCACGGCGCCCGCGAAGCCGGCCCGCGCGACGTGCCAGAACTCTACAAGATGGTCGAGCGGCTAGCTTGGCAGGCGGACCTGCCGGTGCCCAAGGTTTACGTCATCGATCAGGCGCAGCCCAACGCCTTCGCCACCGGCCGCAGCCCGGAAAACGCTGCGGTGGCGATCACGACCGGCCTGATGCGCTCGGCGCCGGCCGACGAAGTCGCCGGCGTGATGGCGCACGAGCTCGCGCACATCAAGAACCGCGATACCTTGACCATGACGGTGACCGCCACGATCGCCGGCGCCATCGGCTTCCTCAGCCAGTTCGCGCTGTTTTTCGGCGCTGGCCGTGGTGGCGAGCGGCCGAACCCGCTGCTGGCGATCCTCATCATGATCTTGGCGCCCTTGGCGGCGACGATCGTCCAGATGGCGATCAGCCGAGCGCGCGAATACGAAGCCGACCGCGTCGGCGCCGAGATTTGCGGCGATCCGGCAGCGCTCGCCGGGGCGCTCCGGCGAATCGAGGCGATCGCTCACACCGGTGGGCGTGCCGGCCGTGGTGTGATGATGCCGGAAGCAGAGCGCAACCCGGCGACCGCCCACATGTTCATCATCAATCCGCTCGCCGGTATCAACGCCGACAACCTGTTCCGCACCCACCCGCCGACCGACGAGCGGGTTCGTCGGCTACTGGCGATGACCGCCGGCGGCAGTAGGCCCACGCCGACCGACGGCCCGCCCCGCTCTCGCCCGACGCCGACGGCCGCGCCCTCGTCGACGGAGCCGGTCTCGCGCGGGCGTTCGCGCATCCCCCCGGTGGGTGGTTGAGGCTTAGGGAGGGCGTGCCCGGCCGCCTTTGACACCCCGGGGTGGGCGTGGCAGGTGGGCGCCATGTTGATCGTGCGGGGGCATCGGGCACTGCCGTCGGGATCGCGTGGGGCCGCGGTTGCGCTCGGCAACTTCGACGGTGTCCACCGGGGTCACCAGGCCGTGATCGGCGCGGCTCAGGCCGCCGCGGGGCGGCTGTCTGCGCCTTTGGGCGTCGTCACCTTTCGTCCGCACCCCCGCGAGTTTTTCGACCCGATCGGGGCGCCGGAGCGGCTTGGCGGCTTTCGTATGCGCATGGAGCGGCTGCGGGATCTCGGCGTCGAACGGCTCCACGTGCTGCGGTTCGACGAGCGCTTGCGGCAGATGTCGGCCGAGGCTTTCGTCGACGAGGTGCTCGCCCGCGGGCTCGGTGTGCGCCACGTCGTCACCGGCCGCTCGTTCCGCTTCGGGCACCGGCGTCAGGGCGACGCCGACGGCCTCAGACTGTTCGGGGCGCGCTTCGGCTTCGGCGTCGAGGCGCTCGACGCGGTCGACGTCGACGGTGCCGCGGCGAGCTCGACCCGCATTCGCCAAGCTCTCGCAGACGGCGATCTTGGGACCGCTGGGCGCTTGCTCGGCCGGCCCTACCAGCTCGACGCGGTGGTCGTCCGTGGCGATCGGATCGGCCGGACGCTCGGCTTTGCGACCGCCAACCTTCGGGCCATCGGTCGCCGCATCCTCCTGCCGCGCACGGGCGTCTACGCGGCTCGCCTGCGCCTGCCCGACGGGATCTGGGCCGATGGCGCGCTGAGCCTCGGCTGGCGACCGGTGTTCAATGGCCAGGACCTGCGCTTGGAGATCCATCTGTTCGACCGCGAGGTGGACCTCTACGGCCTTCGTGTACGCGTGGCTTTCGAGGCGTTCCTTCGCAACGAAAGAAACTTTGACGACGTCGAGGGCTTGAAGGCACAAATGACGCGGGACTGCGCCGATGCCCGCCGGCTGCTCGCTGCCCGGCCCGGCACTGCCGTCCGATCTTCCCCGCCCATGCTCGAACCAGGCCGATGACCCAGGACCTTCGCGCGACCGTTGCCCTGCCGAAAACCACGTTCGCGATGAAGGCGAACCTGCCGCAGCGCGAGCCGGAGATTCTGGCGAGCTGGACGGAGCAGGACCTGTATCGGCGCCTGCGCGAAGCGTCGGCCGACCGGGAGCGGTTCGTGCTGCACGACGGCCCGCCCTACGCCAACGGCCATCTGCACATGGGCACGGCGCTCAACAAGATCCTGAAGGACGTCGTCAACCGCAGCCAACAGATGCTCGGCAAAGACGCGGCCTACGTTCCCGGCTGGGACTGCCATGGTCTGCCGATCGAGTGGAACATCGAGCAGCAGTACCGCGCCAAAGGGAAAGACAAAGACCAGGTTCCGATCGTCGCCTTCCGCCGCCAGTGCCGCGAGTACGCCGAGAAGTGGATCCGCGTACAAATGACCGAGTTCCAACGGCTAGGCGTCCTCGGCGACTGGGCCGCTCCCTACACGACGATGAGCTTCGCCGCCGAGGCCGGCATTTTCGAGGAGCTGGCCAAGTTCTTGATGAGTGGCCGGCTTTATCGTGGGCACAAGTCGGTCATGTGGTCCGTGGTCGAGAAGACCGCCTTGGCCGAGGCCGAGGTCGAGTATCATGACCACAGCTCGCACACCATCTGGGTTCGATTTCCAGTGGTCGAGACTGCCAACCCGGTGCTGGCGGGAGCAGCGGTGGTCATTTGGACGACCACGCCCTGGACGATGCCGGCAAACCGCGCGGTGGCCTATGGCGATGCGCTCGCGTACCGGCTGGTCGAAGTGTCTGGAGTCGCCGAAGGCAGCCACGCCAGCGTCGGTGAGCGGCTGGTGCTCGCCGATGCGCTGGTCGACGACGTTTGTGACGCGGCCGGAATCACGGCAACAACTACCGTCGCCACCTTTGCTGGGCGCGATCTCGCGGGCACGGTCGTCGCCCACCCGCTCCGGGGCAAGGGCTACGAGTACGGCGTTCCCCTGCTTGCCGGCGGCTTCGTCACTACCGAGCAGGGCACCGGACTCGTGCACATCGCCCCGAGCCACGGCGCGGACGACTTCGAACTCGGCGCGCTGCACGGCCTGGAGGTGCCGGACACCGTCGACGAAGCCGGGCACTACACGACTGCAGTGCCCGGATTCGAGGGGCTGCACGTGTTCGAGGCGCACGAGCCGGTGATCCAGGCACTGGTCGACGCCGGCGCGCTGTTGGCCCGCGGCAAGCTGGTCCACAGCTACCCGCACAGTTGGCGCTCCAAGGCACCGGTGATCTTCCGTGCGACACCCCAGTGGTTCATCGCCATGGACGACGACCATGGCCTGCGCCGGACCGCCTTGGACGCCATAGCGGCGACCCGGTTCGTTCCAGCTGCGGGCGCCAATCGCCTGCGCGGCATGGTCGAGAGCCGGCCCGACTGGTGCGTCAGCCGTCAGCGCGCCTGGGGCGTGCCGATTGCGGTGTTCGTCCACAAGGGAACCGGCGACGTGCTGCGCGACGCCGAGGTCGCGGCGCGGATCGCCCAAGCCTTTCGCGAGGAAGGGGCCGACGCCTGGTGGAGCCGCGACCCGCAGGACTTCCTAGGCAACGCCTACGCTGCCGCCGACTACGAGAAGATCGACGACATTCTCGACGTCTGGTTCGACAGCGGTTCGACCCACGCAACCGTGCTGGAACAGCGGTCCGAGCTGCGCTGGCCAGCATCGCTCTATCTGGAGGGCTCGGATCAACACCGCGGTTGGTTCCAGTCCAGCCTTTTGGAGAGCTGCGGCACCCGCGGTCGCGCACCGTTCGATGCCGTTCTCACCCACGGCTTCGTCGTCGATGCCGAGGGGCGCAAGATGTCGAAGTCGCTCGGCAACGGCGTCGAGGTCCAGGACCTGCTCAAGTCCTACGGTGCCGACATCGTCCGCTTGTGGGTGGTGTCCGCGGACTTCACCGAGGACGTCCGGATCGGCGACGAAATCCTCAAGCGCCAGGCCGACGCCTATCGACGGCTACGCAACACGCTTCGCTACCTGCTTGGCAATCTCGCCGGGTTCGGCGCCACGGAGCGGGTCGACCCGGCCGACATGCCGGAGCTGGAGCGTTGGGTACTCGGCGAGCTGGTCCGGCTCGACCGCCAGGTTCGCGAGGCCAACGGCGCCTTCGATTTCGACCGCCTGTACGGCGCTCTGCACGACTTCTGCGCGGTCGAGCTTTCCGCGTTCTACTTCGACGTCAGGAAGGACGTCCTCTACTGCGATCCGCCGTCGAGCCTGCGGCGGCGTGCTGCCAGGACGGTGCTCGACGTGCTGTTCGACACCCTGGTCCGGTGGCTGGCGCCGGTGCTCGTTTTCACCACCGAGGAGGCGTGGCGGGCCCGCCACGGCGTCGACGCCGCCAGCATCCACCTCCAGGACTTCCGTGCGGTACCCGCGGCCTGGCTGGACGACGCCGTGGCCGGCTGTTGGCAACGCCTCCGCGAGATCCGGCGGGTGGTCACCGGTGCCTTGGAGATCGAGCGGCGCGACAAGCGTATCGGCTCGTCGTTGGAGGCGGCGCCGCTGGTCCACGTCGACGAGGGCGACCGCGACCTTCTGCAAAGCGTCAACTTCGCCGAACTCTGCATCACCAGCGGCATCACGCTGAGCGTTGACCCGGCACCGCCGGACGCGTTTCGCCTGGAGGACGTGGCCGGCGTCGCGGTCGTGCCCGGCCTCGCGAGCGGCGAGAAGTGCGCGCGCTGCTGGCAGTGCTTCCCGAGCGTCGACGGCGACGGCTTGTGCGCGCGTTGCGCGGACGCGGTGGCGGAACACCGCGCCGTCGCCTGAGCAGCGGTTCGGTGGTGCGTTCCTTGGCGGCGGTCGTCGCGATCCTCGTCGTCGACCAGGCGACCAAGTGGCTGGTCCTCTGGTCGCACGGCGCCGGTCTCGTACCGCGTGAGGTGGCGTCGTTCTTCAACCTGGTTCTGGTCTGGAACCAGGGCGTCAGCTTCGGGCTGTTCCAGGGCAATGACGGCGAGCTGCAGCGCTGGCTGCTGACGGCCCTCGCCGGCGCGGTCGCGGCTGCGTTGGCGTGGTGGTTGGCCACGGGCGAGCACGGGCCGGCGCAGCGCTGGGGGCTGGTGCTGGTCATCGCTGGCGCGCTCGGCAACGCCATCGATCGGGTCCTGCACGGCGCGGTGGTCGATTTCCTCGACTTCCACGCGGCCGGCTGGCACTGGCCGGCGTTCAACGTCGCCGACAGTGCGATCGTCGTCGGCGCCGCCCTGCTGGTGCTCGATGGCTTGTGGCCTCCGCGGGTGACCTCTACATGAGCGGGACCATGTTCTACGTCCGCCGCCCGCGTCGCTTCGTCGCTGTCGTCGTGGTCCTGTCCGCCTTCGCGTTGACGGGCTGCGGCGGCGAGAGCGTTGGCGACGCGTTGGGGCTGGGCCGGCGGTCTCCGGACGAGTTCCAGGTCGTCCAGCGGCCGCCGCTCGTGCTGCCTCCCGACTTCCGCCTGAGGCCCCCGGAACCCGGTGCGCCTCCGGCGCTCGAAGCAACCACCCGCGAGCAGGCGCAGGTGGCCCTGACCGGCGAGGCGATCCCGAGCGCGCCACCGACCCCGGGCCAGCAGGCGCTGGTCGCCGCCGCGGGACCGGTGGAGCCGGACATCCGCAACATCGTCGCCGAAGAAACCGTTGGGCAGGCAGGACTGGATACGGGACGTTTCTGGTTCATCTTGGATTTCCAGAGGCGGCGGCTGGAGCGGGCCGAGCGTGACCCGCTCGACGCCAGGGCCGAGGCCGAACGGCTAGCTGCGGCCGGCATCAACGTTCGCAGCGTTCGCCTCTCGTCCCAACCCTTGCCCCCGACCGGAGGCGGCTGATGCGCTTGACCTCGCTGCTCCTCGCCACCGCCCTCGCCGGTGCCGCGCTGACATCGCCCAGCGCGGCGAAGATGTTCTCGCCCGAGCGCTTCACCCTCGACAACGGCATGGACGTGGTGGTCGTGACCAACCGGCGCGCGCCGGTCGTCAGCCACTGGGTCTGGTACCGTGTCGGCAGCGCCGACAGCCCGCAAGGCAAGTCAGGCCTGCCGCACTTCGTCGAACACCTGATGTTCAAGGGCACCGACAATCGGGAGCCGGGTGAGTTTTCGCGGCTGGTGGCGCGCAACGGCGGGACCGAGAACGCCATGACCTCGGCCGATTTCACCGCCTACTTCCAAAACATCGCCCGCGACCGGCTGGGTCTGGTGATGGAGATGGAGGCCGACCGCATGGCTCATCTCCGCTTGACCGACGATCTGGTGCTACCGGAGCGCGACGTCGTGCTCGAGGAGCGCCGCTCGGTGGTCGACAACAACCCGTCGGCCCGGCTCGCTGAGCAGATGAGCGCAGCGCTCTACCTCAATCACCCCTATGGCGATCCGGTGATCGGCTGGTTCCACGAGATGGAGACCTACGATCGCGCCGACGCCGAAGCTTTCTATGACGCGTGGTATGCGCCCAACAACGCCGTTCTGATCGTCGTCGGTGACATCGATGCCGAGGAAGTGCGGCCGCTCGCGGAAGCCACCTACGGCAAGATCCCGGCGCGCGACGTCCGTACGCGCGAACGCCTCAAGGAGCCGCCCGCCGCGGTTGCCCGCCGGATCGTGCTCGAGGACCCGCAGGTGCGCCAGCCGAGCTTGAGCCGCGCCTATCTTGCGCCGAGCCAGCGACTTGCCGGCTGGGAGAAGGCCCATGCGCTCGACCTCTTCGCCGAGGTGCTGGGCAGCGGCTCGACCAGCAGGCTTTACCGCGAGTTGGTGGTCGAGCGGGCGCTGGCGTCGAACGCCGGCGCGTTTTATCGAGGGACGGCATTGGACGACACGAGCTTTCGCGTCTACGCGACGCCGCGGCAGGGGGTGAGCCTGGCCGAGCTGGAAGCGGCGCTCGACGAGGTGTTGGCGGAAGCGCTTCGCGACGGCTTGACCGACGACGAGGTCGAGCGTGCCAAACGGCGGATGCAGGCCGAGGCGGTCTATGCTCAGGACAGCCTGTCTGGTGCCGCGCGGATCATCGGTTCGGCGCTGACCACCGGCCTCACGATCGACGATGTGGAGCAGTGGCCGGAGCGAATCGGTCTGCTGACCACGGATCAGGTCAATCAGGCGGCGCGCGACGTGCTGTTGCCGGAGCGGTCGGTGACCGGGTGGCTGCAGACGCCACCGCAGGAAGGGGAGACCGGGTGAGCCGATGCGCACGATCCTCATGGGCGCCCTGGTGAGCGGTGCGCTCCTTCTGGCCGCAGCGCCCGCCACGGCGGCGGCCAACGTCGAACGGGTGGTCAGCGATCTCGGCATCGAGGCCTATCTGCTGCACGAACCGAGCGTCCCACTGATCGCCATGTCGTTCGCCTTCAAAGGCGGGACCCAATTCGAGACCGCCGAGCAGGCCGGTCTGGCGCAAATGACCGCGGCGCTGCTCGATGAGGGCGCCGGCGAGCTCGACAGCCTGGCCTTCCGGACCGCGCTCGAGGACAACGCCATCCAGCTCAGCTTCAACGCCGACCGTGACGCCTTCGTTGGCGATCTGCGGACGTTGACCGTCAACAAGGAGCTCGCTTTCGACCTCACGCGGTTGGCGCTGACCGAAGTGCGTTTCGACGCCGAACCGATCGAGCGGGTCCGGGCGCAGGTCATGGCGGTGATCAACCGCCGCTCGACCGATCCCGGCACCGTCGCCCGCGAGACCTTCTTCGCCACGGCCTTTCCGGATCACAGCTACGGCGTCAGCGACCGAGGCTCGTTGGCGACCGTCGCGGCGCTCGGTCGGGACGACCTCGTCGGCTTCGTCGACCGCCAGCTGACGCGCGACAAGCTGCGCATCGGCGTCGCCGGCGACATCACCGCCGACGAGCTCGCGACTGTGTTGGACGACGTGTTCGGCGACCTCCCGGCCGAGGGGCCGACCTCGGGGGCCGAGCCGGTGACGCCGGTGCTGGGCTCCACGGTCGTGGTTTCGCAACCAGTGCCGCAGAGCGTGGTCATGTTCGGGCAGGGCGGCGTCAGCCGGACCGATCCCGACTACTACGCCGCCCACGTTGCCAACTACATTCTCGGTGGTGGTGGCTTCCAGTCGCGGCTCTTGAAGGAAATCCGGGAGAAGCGTGGTCTCGCCTACTCAGCCTACAGCTACCTGCTGCCGACCGATCTGAGCCCGCTCTGGACCGGTGGGGTCGCGACCAACAACGAGGATGTTGCCGAGAGCGTGCGTCTGATCCGTCAGGAGGTCGCCCGCCTCGCTGCTGGCGACGTCACCGAGGACGATCTGGAGGGCGCACGCACGTTCCTCACCGGGTCGTTCCCCTTGCGGCTCACCAGTAACGCCCAGGTGGCCGGCATGCTACGCGGCATGGCGGTGCTCGGCCTCGACGTCGACTATCTCGAACGACGGAACACGCTGATCGATGCGGTCACGCTCGAAGACGTGAAGCGCGTGACGCGGGAGTTGCTCGACCCCGACGACCTCCTCGTCGTCGTCGTCGGCGATCCCCAAGGCCTCGACGGCTAGCCGCCGCCGGCATTGGCGACGATCCGCGTTCTGCCACCGGTTCTCGTCGATCGCATCGCCGCGGGCGAGGTGGTCGAACGGCCGGCGGCGGTCGTGAAGGAATTGGTCGAGAACGCCGTCGACGCTGGCGCCGGACGTGTGACGGTCGACTTGGCCGATGCCGGCCGGAGCCTCATCCGCGTGGTCGACGACGGCGACGGCATGACCGACGAGGCGCTGGCGCTTGCCGTCGCTCGTCACGCCACGTCGAAGCTGCCCGACGACGATCTGTTGCAGTTGCGTTTCCTCGGTTTCCGTGGCGAAGCATTGCCGTCGATCGCCGCGGTCAGTCGGCTGTCGGTCACCACCCGAACCGCCGACGCCGAGCATGGCTGGAGCCTCCGTGTCGACGGCGGCTCGATCGGGCCGGTCCGTCCCGCCGCCGGCAGTGTCGGCACCGACGTTCGCGTCGAGGACTTGTTCGTCGCGACCCCGGCGCGGCTCAAATTCCTCCGCTCTGACCGCGCTGAAGTGCAGGCATCGCTCGATGTCGCCCGGCGTTTGGCCCTGGCCCATCCTGGCGTCGCGTTGAGCGTCGGCCATGACGGGCGCACCCTGCTCGACGTGCCGCCAGCCGGCTCACGCCAGGACCGTGCCCAGGCGATCGTCGGTGCGCCGCTCCACGATGCCGTGGTGATCGAAGCCGCCCGTGACGACGTGGCATTGTTCGCGCTGTGTGCCCTGCCGACGGCATCGGCGCGGACGGCTCGCCAGCAGTGGTTCGTCGTCAACGGTCGCCCGGTCGCCGATCGCTTGCTGCACGGAGCCCTTCGAGCGGCGTATCAGGACCTGGTGTTCCACGATCGGCAGCCTGTCGCCGTGTTGTGGCTCGATGTCGCGCCGGCGGCGGTCGACGTCAACGTCCATCCGGCGAAGGCCGAGGTCCGTTTCCGCGACCCGGGTGGTGTTCGTGGTCTCGTGGTGGGCGCGCTGAAGCGCGGGCTGAACGCCGAGGGTCAACGGACGGCCGCGACGGTCAGCCAGGCGGCCCTCGGCGCTTGGCGAGCGGAACCGGCGCGCGGCAGCGCTTGGCCGAGCCGGCCGACGACCACGAGCATCGGCCTCGCCGAGGATCGAGCACCCTTTGCCCCGGCGGCGCCTCCAGGGCCTGTGGCGGAGCCTGTGGTCGAGGCACCGGCGCTGACCGGGACCAGTGCGGAGGGTCCGCTTGGCGCGGCGCGGGCGCAGCTCCACGGCACCTACATCGTCGCCGAGGCCGAGGACGGTGTCGTCCTCGTGGACATGCACGCGGCGCACGAGCGCATCGTCTACGAGCGGCTGAAGGCCGAACTCGAGGACGGCGTCGCCAGCCAGGCGCTGTTGTTGCCGGTGGTGGTCGAGATCGCGGCCGAGGACGTCGAGCGGCTGGTCGATGCGGTGCCGACCCTTGCCCGGCTCGGCCTCGAGCTGGAGCGGTTCGGCCGGGCCGCCGTCTTGGTTCGCGCCCTGCCGGCGCCGCTGGCGCATGCCGATGCCGAGGCACTGCTGCGCGACGTTGCCAACGACCTCGCCGAGGACAGCGAGAGCACCGCCATCGTCGAACGTCTGCACCGGCTGTGCGCGCGGATCGCCTGCCATGGCAGCGTTCGCTCCGGTCGGCGCTTGCAGCGTGAGGAGATGGACGCGTTGCTGCGGACCATGGAGCGCACGCCCAACAGCGGGCAATGCAACCATGGCCGGCCGACTTGGATCCGCTTGGATCGAAGCGACCTCGAACGCTTGTTCGGGCGCCGCTGACCGCGCGCCGACGCCGCAGCCACGAGCCTTTCGGTCGCCTTCACACCGCCTGCGCCTGGGGATACATCCCACGGGCATATCGTGAGAAGGGACAGCGCCGCATGACCTACGTCGTCACCGAAGCGTGCATTCGCTGCAAGTACATGGATTGCGTCGAGGTCTGCCCCGTCGACTGTTTTTACGAGGGGGCCAACATGCTGGTGATCAACCCGGACGAGTGCATCGACTGTGGCGTCTGCGAGCCGGAATGCCCAGCTGAGGCGATTCTGCCCGATACTGAGCCCGAAGCCGAGAAGTGGCTAGAGCTCAATCGGAAGTACGGCATGGGCGCTTGGCCGAACATCACCCGGAAAGGTGACGCGCCGACCGACGCCGAGACCTATCAGGGCGTATCGGGCAAGTTCGAGAAGTTCTTCGACCCGGCGGGTGGCGAGGGCAACTGACCCTTTTAGGACAGTTTGTGTGGCTTTGTTGACGATTTCGTGGTAGGTTCACGGTCCTTGAGTGGTTGCCGATCGAGCGAGGGTGACGAGTCGCACCTGACCCCATGGCGGACCGTCATCGGTTCCTAGGGTAATGAGCATGATCGAGGTTCGGGTGAGTCGGTAACGGCTCGCAGCCCTCGCTTTGCGCCGCGTCTCGCCATTCCTGATCGGGCTGACTGGGAATGGAGTCTGTATGACCAAGAAACTGGCGTTCGCTGCAGGTGACTACATCGTTTATCCGTCCCACGGTGTGGGCCGGATCACAGCGGTCGAAAAAGAGACGATCGCAGGCATCGACCTCGAGATGTACGTCGTCTCCTTCGAGCAGGACCGTTTGATCCTCCGGGTGCCGGTCGACAAGGTCGCGAAATCGGGCATGCGCAAGCTGTCGTCGAAGGAGAAGATCCATTCGGCGCTGGAGACCCTGAAGACGAAGATCCGGCCGCGGCGCTCGGTCATGTGGAGCCGGCGCGCGCAGGAGTACGAAGCGAAGATCAACTCGGGCGATCCGGTGGCGATCGCCGAGGTGGTGCGCGAGCTGCACAAGGCAGAGGACCAGGAGCAGTCCTACAGCGAACGGCAGATGTACCGCGCGGCGCTCGAGCGGCTGGCCCGCGAGGTTGCGGCGATCGACCGCACCGACGAGGAACAGGCGACCGTGAAGCTGGAGAAGGTGCTGGTGGCGCACGCCGCCTGACGACCAGCGACGCTCGTTCGATCGGGAAAGCCCCGCGCCGTTGGCGTGGGGCTTTTTCGTGCGCGATCGCCTATCATTAGCATACAAGATTATTTAGATCACGATCATTCGTTGTCGTGATGAGTGTCGAATGCATACCTTGGGTTCGTGACGTGAGGAGAGCACCCATGATCCGTCCCACCAGCTTTCCAGCCCATTCGGCGCCGCGGCGCCGCCTCGCAGACCTTTGGCGGGCGTTGGGCGACGCCTTGAGCCGCGCCGAGCTGATGTTGACGGTGTTCAGCGAGCGTCGTCAGTTGCGCGGTCTGGACGATCGTCTGCTCAAGGACATCGGCATCAGCCGGGCAGACGCCCACCATGAGGCCAATCGGCCGGCTTGGGACGTACCGATGTCGGACGCCGGCGTTTGCGAGCGTGCCGAGCGGCTTGGGCGTTGCCGCCGAGCCGATTAGATCCGGTGAATTGGCGGCCGCAGGGGCGCTGAAGACCAGGCCCCGACCATCCTCGGCTCAGAAAGCCGAGAGCGGGCCGAGGCCTGCTTGCAGGTTCGACGCGCCTTCGTTCCCGAACCGGCTTGAAATACGGCGATCATCCACCCTACTCTCAACTTCAACGGTGCGCTGCGAGCCTGCTCGAGCCGCCGAACTCGGGGGGAGATCCATGGACACACGTGACCACTACGTCGACAATCTCAAGAAGAAGCTCGACGAATGGAACGAACAGATCACCAAAACCCAAAACGAGATGATCGCTGCCAGCGACGAAGCCAAAGCCCGCTACGAAAAGCAGGTCAGCGACATGCAGGCCTATCTGGCCGACGGGCAGGCGCGCATGGATGCGCTGGTGAAGAGCTCCGTTGCTGATTGGGACAAGGCGCGAACGAACTTCGAGAGCGCGTGGAACGACATCGCCGCAGGCTTCGGCCGCGCGTGGTCACGGTTCCACTGAGACCGGTCCGACAAAGAGCCGGCTGCTGAAGCCGTCGCCGCTGGGCGGCGACGGGACCCGCTCGGCGTAAGCTCGCTCTCGTCTCGAGTGGGGGCAGGCTTGTCTTCAGCAGCCTCTCAAACCGGCATGCTGCCGCGCGTCTCGCCGTGGCGGCGCTCGATCACGTCCCAGATGTCGCTCTCCAGGCTCACGCCGTCGAAGTGGTTGATCTCCTGGAGGCCGGTCGGGCTCGTCACGTTGATCTCGGTGAGGTAGCCGCCGATCACGTCGATGCCGACGAAGATCAGTCCCTGACGGTGCAGCGCCTCGCCGATCGCTTCGCAGATCTCGTGATCGCGCTTGGTCAGAGGTACAGGTTCGGCGCGACCGCCGACGTGGAGGTTGGCGCGGGTCTCGTCCCCCGCCGGCACCCGGTTCAGCGCGCCTTTCGCTTGGCCGTCGATGAGGATGATCCGCTTGTCGCCCTCGCGGATGGCCGGCAGGTAGCGCTGGATCATCAGCGGCTCGCGGGTGGCCTGGAGCAGCATCTCCAACAGGCTCGCGAGATTGGTGTCGTCGGGCTTCAGATGGAACACGCCGGCGCCGCCATTGCCATAGAGCGGCTTGACGATGATGTCGCCTTGCTCGGCCCGGAACGCCCTGATCTCGTCGACGTCGCGGGTGATCAGGGTCGGCGGCATCAGCTCGTGGAAATGGGTGACGAACAGCTTCTCGGGCGCGTTCCTGACCGAGGTCGGGTCGTTGACGACCAGGGTCTCCGGGTGGATGCGGTCGAGCAGGTGGGTGCAGCCGATGTACTGTAGATCGAACGGCGGGTCCTGGCGCATCAACACCACGTCGACGCCGGCGAGGTCGAGGACCTCAGGTGCGCCCAGTGTCGCGAAGTCTCGCGGCCGCCTTTCGACCTGCAGCGGGCGAACCCGCGCCAGGACCCGACCTCCGCGGTAGGTCAGGTCGGTCGGTAGGTAGTGGAAGAGAGCGTGGCCGCGCCGTTGAGCCTCCAACGCCAGGACGAAGCTGCTGTCCGCGTCGGGGTTGATCGTCGAGACGGGGTCCATTTGGACCGCCACCGCCAGGCTCATGGAAGCCTCCTCCGTCCTGCGCTTGACATGGGGGGGACAGCCGCTGTCTTGGACCCGAGCAGCGCCAGGAGCAAGGCCGTGGCCTATGACGACCAGAACGTTTTCGCCAAGATCCTGAGGGGCGAGATCCCCTGCAAGAAGGTTTACGAGGACGAGTTCGTCCTGGCCTTCCACGACATCAACCCGATGGCGCCGGTGCACGTTCTGGTGATCCCCAAGGGCGCCTACGTGTCGTTCGCCGATTTCGCCCGCGATGCCGACGACGAGACGGTCACCGCGTTCTTTCGCGCCGTCAACATGATCGCCCGCGAGCTTGGGCTCGACGAGCGCGGCTACCGTGTGCTCGCCAACACCGGTGTGGACGGCAACCAGGAAGTGCCGCACTTCCACATGCACATTTTCGGCGGCGCGCCGCTCGGTCGCATGATCCAGAAGGTCGGTTGACGTTCGTGCCGCTCGTACCGGTGGCCTGTCGGCGGGGCCGCCGCCTCAGCGAGCGAGGTGGGCGGCGAATGCGTCGAACACGGCGCGGTAGATCGGTCGCTTGAACCCGATTACCAACGCTTCGAGCTCGTCGGCGCGCATCCAGCACCAGTCGTCGAATTCGACGTGGTCCTGGCGCAGGTCGACGTCACCATCCTCGCCGAGGAACCGCGCTGCGACCCATTTCTGGGCCTGGCCGCGGTAGCGTCCCCGCCAACGCCGTGCCGCTGCTTCGGCCGGGAGGTCGTAGACGAGCCAGTGCGGCGTTTCGCCGATGACCTGGACGAGGCCCGTCCGTACGCCCGTCTCCTCGCGCAGCTCGCGCAGTGCTGCGGCGACCGGCAGCTCGTCCTTGTCGATACCGCCTTGGGGCATCTGCCACGCCGGATCACGCCGGTCCGCCCGCTGGCCGGCGAACACCAGCCCGCGTCGGTCGATCAGCATCACGCCCGCATTGGCGCGGTAGCCGGGCGGCGGCGTGTCATGGCTGAGGGCGGTCTCGCTCACGGTGACGTCGTCCGAAGCGTCCCGACGGAGGCCAGCGTGATCCCTTCGGCGGTGGCGGCATCGAGCCAGTTTGCGAGATCGTCGACCAGCCCGGGATAGACCTCGATCAGCGCGACGGCAGGTGGGGCGCGATGGGCGGTCTCGACCAGCGCGCTGAGAGCGCGCTCGAAGCCGTCCTCGTTCAGTGTCGCCGCATCGATCCGCCACGCCGCCGGTACGGGAGCGGGTCCCCGTGCCGCCTCCAGCACCGCCCACCGGCCGTCGCCCCGGAGGATTTCGAGGGCACCGTCGAGTTCGGCGGCCGCGGCCGGTTCAGCAACGACGAGGCCGACGGCGTTCGGATGGCTGGCAAGCTGCTGGCGAAGGCGCGTGCCCTGCAGAGCCGAATCATCATCGAGGCCGACGGCCGTCGCCTCGGCTACGGTCACGCCCTCGACGACGGCCGCCCGAACGAGGACCTCGCGGCCGGCGTCCAGCCATAGGTCAGCGCTGTCAGCCGCGCGGGGCAGATCGTAAGGAAGGGCGAAGGCAACCGCCTTCGGCAGCGCCGCGTCGGCCGTCGCCGCGAGCGACTCGTTCCAGGCGACGCCGGTGGCGACCACCACCAGCCTCGGCACCGAAGCTTCTGCTGTCGACGCCTCTGCAATCGGAGGCTCGACGCCAGGCGTCGGGGCCGTGGGGAGTGTGATCGTCGGTTGCCGCGCTTCCTCGACCGCGGGCGTCGCGCCGGCGACAGTTTCCTCAGCCGTGTCCGGGTGGAGGCGGTCGGCCGCCGCTTCTTGCACGACAGGCGGCTCGGGCACGACGACCACCACCGACGGTGGAGCCGGCGCATCCGCGGTGAGTGCGGTCAGTGTGGCCGTACCGGCCAACAGCAACGCAGCGACGAACGCAGCGCCGGCGGCCCGACCGCGCCAAGCTCCAGGCAGCACCCTGGTCCGGCTCAGTTGCTGGCCGGCGCTGCGGCGGCGGCCTGGTTGAACAGGGACACCCCACGCAGCAGATCGATGGCCCGTGCCAGCTGGTAGTCCGCCTCGGCGAGGTCGCTCCGTGCCTCGTCGGAACCGTTGCCTTGATCGTTGTCCAGCCGGCCGCGCAGATCCGCCTCGCGGCGGCCGCGCGCCGTCTCGTCGACGTCGAGAGTCGCTTGCTTGACCTCGATGTTGGGAACGATGCCCGTGGCCTGGATCGAGGTCCCCGAGGGGGTGTAGTAGCGCGCCGTCGTCAGCCGGATCGCTCCCTGGCCGCCGACCGGCATGATCGTCTGCACCGAGCCTTTGCCGAAGGACTGCGTGCCCATCACGATCGCACGGCGGTGATCCTGGAGCGCCCCGGCTACGATCTCGGACGCGGACGCAGAGCCGCCGTTGATCAGGACCACCATCGGCAACCCCTCGGCGATATCGCCGGTCCTGGCGTTGAAACGCTGCGCGGTTTCCGTCTTGCGGCCACGGGTCGAGACGATCTCGCCCTGGTCGAGGAACAGATCGGTTACGCTCACCGCCTGGTCGAGCAGCCCGCCGGGGTTGTTGCGCAGATCGAGCACGACCCCCAAAAGCGACGAGCCGTGGCTCGCCTCGAGGTCGACCAACGCCTCCTCGACGGCCATTTCGGTCTGCTCGTTGAAGGTCGTCACTCGGATGTAGCCCACGTCGCGTTCGACGCGAGAGCGCACCGGCGAAATCTTGATGACGGCGCGGGTCAACTCGACGTCGAACGGGTCGTCGGAGCCTTCGCGCATGATGGTCAATGCGATGTCGCTGTCGACCGGACCACGCATCTTCTCGACCGCTTCGCTCAGGGTCAGGCCCATGACCTGCTCGCCGTCGATGTGGGTGATCAGATCGCCCGCCTCGATCCCGGCGCGGAACGCCGGTGTCTCGTCGATCGGCGAGACGACTTTGACGAGGCCGTTCTCCATGGTGACTTCGATGCCGAGCCCGCCGAACTCGCCCTTGGTCTGGACTTGCATGTCCTGGAACCGCTCAGGGTCGAGATAGCTCGAATGCGGATCGAGCGAGCTCAGCATGCCGGTGATCGCCGCCGAGATGAGCTCGTCGTCGGCAACGTCCTCGACGTAGTCGGCGCGAACCCGCTCGAACACGTCGCCGAACAGCTTCAGCGATCGGAACGTGCTCTGGTCACCCTGCGCAAACAGTGGACCGGCGCCGTAACCGACCGAGAAGGCGGCTGCCGCGACGAGGGCGGTCACCCCGAGACCTGCCAGGCGCTTGGTCATCACTCTCCGTCTCCAAGACGATTCGTTTCCAGCCACGGCAGGGGATCGACCGGTCGACCCTCGCGGCGCAACTCGATCATGACGTCATTCGACCGTTCCTCGCCGATCAGCCGCCCAACTCGCTCGCCGGCAACGACGGCCGTTCCTGCAGCGACGTCGATGGCATCGAGACCCCCAAGAACGGAATGATATTCATCACCGTGGTCGATGATCAAGACGAGCCCGATTCCGGGCAAGTCGTCGGCGAAAGCCACCGTCCCCGTCGCCGGCGCTCTGACCACTGCCGGCGACGGCACCGCCAAGCGGATGCCGGGCAGCCGGATCGGGCCGTCGCGGTCGCCGAACCGGCCAACGATGCGGCCCTCGACGGGCCATCGGCGCTGGCCTGGCCGGGTCGGCGGTACCGCCGCGAGCTGACGCAGCGCCAGCACCCGGCGGGCGGTCGTGACACTACCCGTATGCCACGCGTGCGCGAAACCCGCCAGATCGGCACGCGTTTGAGTTGAGGCTGCGGACGGGAACGTGATCACGAGCGCCGCCGTTGCCGCAAAGAGAAGGGCTTCAGTCGGCCGCATCGTCGAGCAGTGAGCGTCCCGTCATCGCCGTCGGTTGCGGCAGGCCGATGAGGGCCAGGATCGTCGGCGCAACGTCGGCCAGGCGACCGGTTCGCAACGTCGCATCAGCCGGCCCGTTGACCAGCACGCAGGGTACCGGGCTGAGGGTGTGGGCCGTGTGCGGGCCGCCGGTGTTCGGGTCGCGCATGATCTCGCAGTTGCCGTGGTCGGCGGTGACCAGGACGGTGCCGCCGACTTCGATGGCGCGGTCGAGTGCCGCACCGAGCTGCCCGTCCACCGTCTCGACCGCCACCGTTGCCGCAGGCAGCGAGCCGGTGTGCCCGACCATGTCCGGATTGGCGAAGTTGCAGAGGATGAAGTCGTACTTGCCGCTGCCGATCGCTTCGACCAACCGCCGGCCTACTTCCGGCGCCGACATCTCCGGCTGCAGGTCGTACGTCGCCACCTTGGGCGAGGGCACGAGGCTCCGGTCCTCGCCAGCCATCGGCGTCTCGACGCCGCCGTTGAAGAAGAACGTGACGTGGGGATACTTTTCGGTTTCGGCCAGCCGCAGCTGGGTCTTGCCGGCTGCAGCCAGGATCGCGCCGAGGATGTCGTCCAGCCGCTCCTGGCCGAACAACGGCTCCATGAACCGCTCGAGGCCGGCGCCGTACTCGACCAGCGACAGGGCCGGGCGATCGATCGCATGGTCACCCCGGTCGAAACCGTCGAACGCCGGATCGTAGAGCGCCAGCAGGATTTCGCGGATGCGATCGGAGCGGAAGTTGCCGGCGAGCACGCCGTCGGCGCGTGCCATGCCCTCGTAGCCGTCGACGACCGTCGGCTGGATGAACTCGTCGCCCTCGTCGCGTCCGTGGGCCGCTTCGATCGCCGCGACCGGGTCGGTTGCGCTCTGCCCCTCGCCGAACACGATCGCTCGGAACGCCCGTTCGACGCGCTCCCACCGCTTGTCGCGATCCATTGCGAAGTACCGGCCGATCACCGTCCCGACGGTGATGCCCGGCGCATCCGCAACATCGTCGAGGAACGTCCGCATGTAGTCCGCACCAGCCTTGGGCGGCGTGTCGCGGCCGTCGGTAAAGGCGTGGACGACCACCTCGACGCCTTCCGCCGCCAGTCCGTTGGCGAGTGCTGCGAGCTGCTTTTGGTGGGAATGGACGCCGCCTGGCGACATCAGCCCCAGCAGATGGCAGCGGCCGTCGGCGTCGCGCAGGCGATCGACGAAGCGACGGAACGGCGGCAGGGTCCGCACCTTGCCGTCGGCCAACCCCGTGTCGATCCGTGGCAGATCCTGGAGCACGATCCGGCCGGCGCCGAGATTCATGTGACCGACTTCGGAATTGCCGAACTGGCCCTCCGGGAGGCCGACGTTCGGCCCGTCGGTGCGCAGCAGTGTGTGTGGGCAATCGCGCCAGATGGCATCGAACCGCGGAGTGTTGCCTTGGACAACGGCGTTGTCTGCCGGGTCTTCGCGATACCCCCAGCCATCGAGGATGACGAGAACCACAGGTGCTGCGGCCATGGACGTTCTTCTCCTGATCGTCGACGAGGACCCTTAGCTGATCGATGGGTAGAGGGCTACGGGCCAGGGCTCATTCTTTGGCGATCTCCAAGACCACCTTGCCGGTACTGCGGCGGCTTTCCAGTGTCGCCAGGGCCGGGCGGAAATCCGCCAACGGGTAGCGGCCGCCGACCAGCGGCTGCAGTGCATCCCGGCCGTGCCACTCGAGCAAGGTGTGCAGACTAGCGCGAAGCCGTGCGGGGTCGTGTTGGCGGTAGCTGCCCCAATAAAAGCCGATCGCCGCAGTGTTCTTCACCAACAAATGGTTCGGCTTGATGTCCGGGACGTCGCCCTTGGCGAAGCCGATCACCAGATAGCGACCGGACCACGCCAGGCAGCGCAGGCTGGTGCTGCCGAGGTCGCCGCCGACCGGGTCGAAGCAGACGTCGACGCCGCGCCCGTCGGTCAGATCCATCACCCGCTCGCGGACGTCCTCGGCGGTGCTATCGATGATCGCTTCGGCGCCGCGCGCCTTGGCGACCGCGAGCCGGTCGGCGCCGCGGGCCGTCGCGATCACACGGGCGCCCATGGCGCGGCCGATCTCGACGGCGGTCAGGCCGACGCCGCCAGCGGCCCCGTGGACCAGAAGCGTCTCGCCCTCCTGCAGGTTCGCGCGCCACGCCAGAGCGCCGTGCGCGGTACCGTAGGCGATCGGGAAACCGGCAGCAGCGCCCGCGTCCATGGTCTCGCCGATCGGCACCGCGTCCACCGCGCGCACCCGCGCCACCTCGGCGAAGGCGCCGTGGTCGACCACGCCCATGATGCGATCACCGACCGCCAATTCGGTGACGCCGGGGCAAACCTGCTCGATCCTGCCCGCGACCTCGAAGCCCGGAACGAACGGCAGCGTCGGCTTTTCCTGATACTGGCCGCGGCTCATCAACAGGTCGGCGAAATTCAGGGCGGCCGCCTCGACGCGGACCGTCACCTCTCCGAGGCTCGGCGTCGGCTCCTCAACGTCGTCGATCACCAGGGCGTCGGGCCCGTCGAGACGGGTGCAGACGACGGCGCGCATCGGCCCTCTCCTTCGCTCCGAGTTGGAATGCTTGGCCGAAGGCGTCGCCGGTGGCAAGAACCGGTCCATGCAGGAACCCATGCAACGCGGCTATTTCGCGGTCGGCGCAGAGGCGATCAGCAAGCCCATGAACCTGGGCACGTTGGTGCGGACCGCCCACGCGTTCGGCGCGAGCTTCGTCTTCATGATCGACGCGGCGTGGAACGTCGCCGAAGCCAAGTCCGACACCACCCGTGCCGAGGCGCAACTGCCGCTCTACGCTTACCCGGCGGTCGCCGATCTCCAATTGCCGCGCAGCTGCCGGTTGGTCGGCGTCGAACTCGTCGACGAGGCGATCGATCTGCCGAGCTTTCGCCATCCCCGCAGCGCCGCCTACGTGCTCGGCCCGGAGCGAGGTAGCCTGAGCCCGGCCATGGTCGCGCGTTGCGATCACGTGGTCCGGATTCCGACCCGGTTCTGCGTCAATCTCGGGGTTGCCGCGGCGATCGTGATGTACGACCGGATGCTGTCGCTCGGGCGTTTTGCCGAACGCCCGGTCCGCGCCGGTGGACCGACGGCGGCTGCGCCCGTACACGTCCACGGCGGGCCGCGGCTGCGGCGTCCCTGACACGGGCTGCCCCGCGCGGTCTTGGAGCCTTGCGTGCGGCGTCGTCGGATGCTTCACGCGCGCCGTTCCGCTCTCTACTATTCAGGCATCCCAAATCATGACCGAGCGCCCGACACCCATGCTGCTGCGTCTGCACCTTGCCTTGCTCTCGCTCGTTCTCTTGCTCACGACGTGGCCGGCCGTCGCCCAGCAGCAGTTCGTCGCCGCCTATCGCGACTGGAGCCTGTTCACCTACGAAGACGGCGACCGCAAGCTCTGCTTCATCGCCACCGAGCCGACCAACCAGGACGGCAACTACAACCGGCGCGGTGACCCGGCCATGCTGGTCACCCGGGTCGCCGGTCGTGCGGGCCCAGGCGAAGTCAGCGTCCAGCCGGGCTACGCCTACAAGGAGGGCAGCGAGGTCCGGGTGGTCGTCGACGGCAACCGAACGTTCCAGTTCTTTACCCAAGGCGAATATGCCTGGAGTCGTGGCGCCGCCGACGACGAGGCGCTGATCGGTGCGATGCGGTCGGGCATCAATCTGACCGTTCGCGGCACGTCGACACTCGATACCTGGTCCGAGGACACTTACTCGCTGCTCGGCTTCACCGCCGCCGCCGAGGCGCTTACCCGGACCTGTTCGTGAGCGCGCGCGGACCCACGGCCGACGGTCCGGTCGGGCTCGACCGGGAGACGCTCGAGGGCCATCTCCGAGCGGCGGGCGTTCCCGACCGGCAACTCCGGATGCGGACGTTCCAGCTTTGGGGGTGGCTCTATCGCCGGGGTGCCCCCGCCTACGACGCCATGACCGACCTGCCGGCGGAGCTGCGGGTCCGGCTGGCCGAACTTCTGCCGTGGCAACGCCCGACCGTGGCCACCGAGCAGCGGTCCGACGACGGCACCATCAAGTGGCTGGTGCGGCTCGTCGATGGACGCGAGGTCGAGGCGGTCTACATCCCGGAGCCCGACCGGGGCGCCCTTTGCATCTCCACCCAGGTGGGATGCACGCTGAGCTGCACGTTCTGCCACACCGGGACCATGAAGCTGGTTCGCAACCTCACGGCGGGCGAGATCGTCGAACAGATCAGGATCGCCCGCGACACACTCGGCGACTGGGACGAGCGGCGAGCCCGGCGGCTCACCAACATCGTCGTCATGGGCATGGGCGAACCGCTGTTCAACTACGACAACGTCAAAGCCGCGCTCAAGATCGCCATGGACGGCGAGGGCATAGCCATTTCGCGGCGCAAGATCACCTTGTCGACCTCCGGCGTCGTACCGCGCATCGGCGAAGCCGGCCATGACCTCCGCTGCAAGCTCGCCATCTCCTTGCACGCCGTGCGCGATCCGTTGCGCGACGTCTTGGTCCCGATCAATCGCAAATGGAACATCGCCGATCTGCTCGCCGCCTGCCGCGCCTATCCCCACGACGGACGGCCGATCACCTTCGAGTACGTGATGCTGGACGGCATCAACGACACGGATGCCGACGCGCGAGTGCTGGTGCGGCTGCTGCGCGGCTTCCCGGCCAAGGTCAATCTCATCCCGTTCAACCCCTGGCCAGGCTCGGCCTACGTCTGCTCGCCGTGGCCGCGCATCGAAGCGTTCGCCCAGATCGTCGAAGCGGCGGGTTTTGCGTCGCCGGTGCGCACGCCCCGCGGCCGCGACATCTTCGCCGCGTGCGGGCAGCTGAAGACCGTCAGCGAGCGGGCGCGCCGGGTGGCCGAAGCCGTTCCGGGAGCCGTCTGAGGTGGTCCGCTTCCTGCTCCGTTGGACCGTCCGCCTCCTGGCGGCGATCGGTTTCGTAGCGGTGCTGATGGTCGCCGGCGGCCTTGGTGCCGCCTATTGGTTCTCCGGCCTCGTCCGTTCCGATGCGACCATGCCGGACCAGGTCGTCCTCGTGGCCGACTGGCGCGGCGGCGTGCCAGAGAAGCCGTCCGGCTTCCGCTCGATCGCGGCATTGGGGATCGGCGCTCGCCCCTCGCTGCCCGAGGTGCTCGTCGCACTCGATCGCGCCAAGCGCGATCCGCGGGTTGCCGGTGTGGTCGCCCGTGTCGACGGCACGGGCTTCAGCGCGACCGCGGCCGAGGAACTCCATACCGCGATTGCCGCACTCCGCGACGCTGGCAAGCTGACGGCCGTGTACGCCGACAGCCTTGGCGAGCTGGATGGTGGGCTGGTCGGAACCTATCTCGCTGCCGCGTTCGAGCACGTCCAGGTGCAGCCCGTCGGTAGCGTCGCGATCGTCGGTTTGCAGAGCGAGCAGGTGTTCGTTCGGCGGCTGCTCGACGACTACGACGTCGATTTCCAAGTGGTGCAGCGCGAGGCGTTCAAATCCGCGTTGGAGTCGGTCAGCCGCACGGCACCGTCACCAGAATCGGCGGCAACGACGCGACGACTGCTCGAAGGGCTCTTCGACGAGCTGGTCACCGGCATCGCCCGCGGCCGAGGTCTTGCCGTCAGCGAGGTCGAAGCGGCGGTGGCGGCGGGGCCGCTCTCCGCCGAAGCGGCGCGCGAGCGCGGTCTGATCGACGAGGTCGCACACGCCGCCCGGTTGCGCGAGTTGGTCGAGGATCGCGTCGGCGAGGTCGGGAACTTCGACCTCGACCGTTACGTGGACGTCCCGTTGGCCGACACGCCTGCCGCCGAGGCGACGATCGGGTTCGTCCATGCCGTGGGTCCGATCTTCCGCGGCAAGAGCGACGACCCGTTCGGCGACCGGCAGATCGCCGGTGACAGCGTGGCTGCCGCGATCGATGCGGCGCGCCGGGACGACGTCGACGCGGTGCTGCTGCGGGTCAACTCGCCGGGCGGTTCGGCGGTGGCATCCGAGACCATTGCCGCGGCGGTCCGTCAGGCGCGAAGCGCTGGCATCCCGGTCGTCGTCTCGATGGCGGACGTCGCGGCTTCGGGCGGCTACTGGATCAGCATGGACGCGAGCCGGATCATGGCGTCGGCGATGACGCTCACCGGCTCGATCGGCGTGATCGCCGGCAAGCCGGCCTTGGCGGGGCTGTTGGAGCGGCTCGGCGTGGACGTCACGATCGTCCGACAAGGCGGTTCCGGAACGCTCACCTCGCTGGTCGAGCCTTGGACCGCGGCTGACTTGGCGCGGGTGGACGCCTTCGTCGACGTCGCCTACGGGCAGTTTCTGGAGCGTGTCGCGGCCGGTCGCGACCTCCCTGTCGATACCGTCCGCGGGCTCGCCGGCGGACGCGTTTGGCTCGGGCGCGAAGCCCACGCCAACGGTCTCGTCGACGATCTGGGCGGGTTCGTCGATGCCGTCGCAGCCGCGACCGAAGCAGTGGGTGCGCCGACCGGAGCCACGGTGGAACTCGTGCACTATCCCGACGCGCCAGCGCCGTACTTGCGCTTTCTGCGCGAGCTTGGCCTGGTCAGCCACGGGCTCGCGGAGGTCCGCGGGCTGTTGCGCGCGGCCATGGCCGGCACCGCATTGCGGGCCGAGGCGCCGGCCTGGTACGTGCGCTAGCGCCTCGTCGCTCGGGATTCGATTGCTGCGTGCGGTGATCTGCCGCTCGGTTCAGGCGGGCTCGCCGTTGACCGTTGCGGGGGCATCCAGGGCATAGCCCTCGGCGCGGACGGTGCGCATCAGGTCCCGTTCGCCCTGACCGTTGAGCGCCCGGCGCAAACGGCGGACCGTGGCGTCCACCGTGCGCAGCTCGACCTCCTGATTGATGCCCCAAACGGCGTCGAGCAATTGCGCCCGGCTGAAGACCCGGCCCGGGTTTTCCATCAGGTGGCGCAGCAGGCGGAACTCGGTCGGGCTCAGGTGGATCTGCCGCTGGCTGCGGAACACGCGGTGGCTGTTGAGGTCCATCAACAGCTCGCCGACACGCAACTCCGGTTCTTCCAGAGCCGGCCGGCTCCGGCGCAGGACGGCGCGGGAGCGAGCCACGACTTCGGCGACGGAGAACGGCTTGACGATGAAGTCGTCGGCGCCGGTCTCCAGGCCCCGCAGGCGATCGGGCTCCTCGGCGCGGGCGGTCAGCATGATGATCGGCAGCCGCTGCGTCTCAGGCTTGCGGCGGAGGCGGCGGCACACCTCGATGCCGGAGAGGTGCGGCAACATCCAGTCGAGGATCAACAGGTCGGGGAGGCGCTCGGCGATCACGACCAACGCGTCCTCACCGTCGTAGGCTTGGCCGACCTCGAAACCGTGGGTCTGCAGGTTGTAGGCGAGCAAGTCCTGGATCGGCGGCTCGTCCTCGACGATCAGCACGTAAGGCTTCAAGGCAACTCGCTCCGTGGCCGGTTGATGCGGTCACCGTGGATCACGTAGTGCAGGCGCTCGGCGATGTTGGTGCTGTGGTCGCCGATCCGCTCCAAGTGCTTCGCCACGAACATCAGATCGATCGAAGCCGACGTGGTCCGCGGGTCTTCGAGGACGTAGGTGAGGAGCTCGCGGAACACGCTGTCGTAGAAGGCGTCGACCTCGGTATCGCGGTGCCAGACGGCCATCGCTTTCCGGGCGTCGCGTTGGATGTAGGCGTCGATGACGTCGCTGAGCATGTCCTGGCAAAGCCGGCCCAACCGCCCCAGCGAGCGGATCGCGGGTGCCGGCGGCGCGTCGGCCAACCGCCGGGCGCGCTTGGCGACGTTCACCGAGTAGTCGCCGACTCGCTCCAGGTCGTTGGAGATCTTCAGCGACATCGCGACGAGCCGGAGGTCGATGGCCATCGGCTGCCGCAAGGCGAACAGCCGCACCGCCATCTGATCCACACGTTCCTCCAACTCGTCGAGCCGCGCATCGCTGTCGATCGCCCGCTGGCCGGCGATCAAGTCGCGCTCGGTGAGCGCCGCCAGGGCCCAAGTCACCTGACTCTCGGCAACGCCGCCCATCTCGACGATGGTGTTCACCAACGCATCGAGATCGGTGTCGAAGGATTTGACGCTGTGTTCGATGGGCATGGTCGCGCTCGGCCTCGGCGGTCGTAAGGCGCGCACGCGCCCCCACCGCGTGATGAGTTTAGGTTGTCAGTGTGACAGAAATGTTGCGCTTTTTCGCGCTACTTGTCGCGGCGCGGCGGGCGGCGGCGGCCGCTGTCGACGCTCGGCGCTCTGCCGCTCCAGCGACGCAGCCAAGGCAGGCCGGGCTGGTCGTCGCCGCGTGGGCTACGCGCGGTCGGGGCGTCGTTCGACGCCGGCTCGACCTCGATCTCCGTCGACGGGGCGGGCCGGCGCAGCAACGCGCGGTCGTCCGGTGCCCGGGGCGTCCGCGGGGCTGGCCGCTGGTCGTGGCTGGGCGACGGGCCCTTGAACCGCGCACGTGCGACCACGTCTTCCAACTTTTTTGGTCCTGCGGATGTCCGGTGCGTGGCGTCGGCGGCCTCCTGGTCGGGCGCAGCCGGCGCGGGCGCGCGCGTTCCGGCCTTTGGCGAGGCCGTCGAGCCGCGAACCGGCGAGCCGTCGAGACCCGCCAACGTCACCGCCGGCGCTACCGGGAGTGCTGGGCGCGGCTCGGTGTCGAGAAACCACTCGTCGAGTGAAGCCGTTCCGAGCAGCCGTTCGAGGTAATCCCCGAGCGGCGCTTCGTCCGGCATCAACCCGTAGGTGCGGAGGCGGCTGGCGATCGGCACCAGCGCGACGTCCGCAAGCGTCGGCGTGTCACCGAACAGGAAGGGCGACGCGCTGCCCGCCGTCAGCAGCGCTTGGCAGCTGGCCAGCACACGATCGATGTCGTCTGCGGTGTTCGCGGGCAGCCGGTTGGCCACGGTGTAGGTGGCGAACCAGTCCATCGGCAGGGTCGAGCGCAGTGATGCCAAGCCGCCGTGGATCTCGGCGACCACCGACCGCGCGACTGCTCGCTGCCGGGCGTCCGTCGGCCAGAGGCCGGGCATCAGCTCGGCGGCCCATTCCATGATCGCCATGCTGTCCCAGATCACGAAATCGCCTTGGGCCAGCACCGGGAGCTTGCCAGACGGGCTGACGGCTTCGATCCGCCGAACCCGGTCAGGTGCGAACAGGTCGATCTCGACGACGTCGAGTGGCTGCTCGGCCAAGTGGAGTGCCAGCCACGCCCTGAGCGACCAGGACGAGGTCGCACGATTCCCGACGTACAGCACGGGCGTCGCCACGGTGCTGCTCCGGTCGTCTTCATGGTCGGGGCGGCGTGATTCGAACACGCGACATCCAGCTCCCAAAGCTGGCGCTCTACCAGGCTGAGCTACGCCCCGCGCGCGCGCATGTAAACGAAGGAACGTGTGACTAGCAACGACGGTCGCCTCACCCACGTGGGCCGGCGGGCAGGTCTGCCAACACCGGTGTCCGTGCAGGATCGGCGATGCCGCGCTGCCGAGCTTCCGCCAATACCCAGTGGACGCTCGGGAAGGCAAGGTCGTCCCAAGGAATTCCTGACCACGGCACCATCGCGACCTCCAGCGTTTCCAGGCCAGCCGCGATCCGGTCCGAGCGCAAGGTGGCGGCATAGAACAGCTGGACCTGATCGATCCGCTTGATGCTGTAGACGGCGAGCAATCCCAGAATGTCGATGGTCGCTTCGGCTTCCTCGTGCGCCTCGCGGATCGCCCCCTCTTCCGGCGTTTCTGCAAGCTCCATGTAGCCCGCGGGGATCGTCCAAAAGCCGCGCCGCGGCTCGATCGCCCGTCGGCAGAGCAGGATCCGGTCGCCGCGGGCGCAGACGGCGCCGACCACGACTTTGGGGTTCTCGTAGTGGACGTGCCCGCACGCTGTGCAAACCTCGCGATCATGGTCGTCGCCCGCCGGCACCTGACGGCTGGTGGGCGAGCCGCAGATGCAGCAGTAGCGGACGGTCACGCCTCGTCCTGAGGGCCGCGCGGCTTGAACAACGCTTCGGCCGCGGCCCGGTGGGCCGAGTGACGGTCGAGTTCGGCCTGCACGCGGCGGATCTCGTCCTCGAGCCGTTGGATGTAGGCTTCGAGATCGCCGACGGAGATGCCGGCGAGGCTGCCGCCCAAAGACGGGCCAACGGGTCGCTTTGCGGGAAGATCGTCGTCGAGCATGAGCCGCCCCCCTCCACGCTGCCGATGGTAAGCGCAAGCTGCGGGGCTGTCGACGGGAGCCAGCTTGACCGCCGGCAGTGGCACCCCTAAAGCCCGGCTCCAGCGAGTTGGCGGAGGGGCGGGTGAGCGAGAGCGAACGGCGTTATTTCCCGGTCTCTTGGGAAGAACTTCACCGCGACGCCAAAGCGTTGTCCTGGCGGCTTGCCGCGCACGGGCCGTGGTCCGGAATCGTCGCCATCGCCAGGGGCGGCCTGGTGCCGGCACACATCGTTTCACGCGAACTCGACGTGCGTCTGATCGATACGGTGTGCATCGCCAGCTACGATCACGAGGCGCAGCGCGAGCCCAACGTGCTCAAGGACATCGACGGCCGTGGGCGCGGGTGGCTGATCATCGACGACCTCGTCGATACCGGCCAGACCGGTCGTATCGTTCGCGAAATGCTGCCCGACGCTCACTTCGCGACGGTGTATGCGAAGCCCGCCGGACGCAGCGTGGTCGACACGTTCATCACCGAGGTGTCGCAGGACACCTGGATTCTGTTCCCGTGGGACATGGAGCCGCGTTACGCCCAGCCGATCGCGGCGTCACCCCGCTGATGTGCCGACCGTCAAGCGTAGTCGCAGACGACCGCATACTGCGGCGAAGCTTCACCCATCAGCTTCGCCGTCAGTCGTTGTAGTGCTGCCACTGCTTGTTCGCGTGTTTCGAACGGACCGTAACGAACCGGCGGTCGCACGACCGCTGGCGTCTTGGCGACGACCCAGAAAACCATCTCACCACCCTCTGCTTGGCGTCAACATACACCGAACTTGCAGGATACATCAAGTCGCACTGTAACGGTGGGCGATGTGATCCTGCGCACAGCTTGGTACGCTGCCGCGCGAACTTGGCGAGCTACACGCCGTAGGCTAACCTCAAGACCTCCTAAGGAGCGCCGTCAGTTGTCGTCCAGCTTCGTCAGCCGGGAACGGGCCGATCACCTCGAACGACTGATGGCCGAGGACGTCGGCAGGAACATCGGCGCCTTGGCAGCAGGGGCGGCCGGCGGTTTGGCGCGGGCCGCCACGTCGCTCCGGTCGGCGAAGCGCGCGACGATCATCACGGGCTTCTTCATCCCGCGCGCCGCGCCGCCGGCAGCCGAGACCGACGGTCCGATCGGCGCGGCGTTGATCGCAGCCGCCTTGGTCGCACGCGGCGTCGACGTTCGGATGGCAACCGATGCGCCTTGTGCGCCGGTCGTCGCCGCTGCGATCACTGGTGCCGGGTTGGCATCGGCGGTGCCGCTGGACATTGCTGCCGTCGAGGGCTTCGTCGGCGGCGTTCCCATCGACGAACTCGTCCGAACCCGAGCCGCCCAACCGCCGGATCACGTGGTTGCGATCGAGCGCTGCGGACCCGGCGCCGACGGGCGCCCGTACAACTTTCGCGGTGAGGACATCGGCGCCCATACTGCGGAGCTGCATCGCTTGTTCGTGTCCCCGAGCTTCCTGATCGGAATCGGTGACGGTGGCAACGAGCTCGGCATGGGCTCGCTGCCGGCCGATGTCGTCGCGGCCGACGTCGCCGAGGGCGCGCGCGTCGCCTGTCGGGTCGCCGCCGACGCGTTGATCGTGGCCGGCGTCTCCAACTGGGCGGGCGCCGCCTTGGCCCTGGCTCTCGGTCACCGCGTCGATGGCCGGACGCACGACCGCCTGCTCGATGCCATCGTCGAGGCGGGTGCCGTGGACGGCATCACGGCGACCCCGTCGCGCTCGGTGGACGGACGCCCGCCGGCTTTCCATGCGGCGATGATCGATCGGTTGGCGGCGGAGGCGTTCGCGTGACGAACGAGCTGCCGACGCCCGAGGGGCCATTCGTTTGCACGAGCGCCAACCTGGACGCGGCGACCGGAGAGGTCGCGCTCGAATACGCCATCGACGACCTCCGCTTCGTCGAGCGGCTCTCGCTGGGCGCGCCGCCGGTCGGTCTCGACGACTCCCAGCTTGTCGTGGTGCGGCGGTTGCTGGCCTATCTCCATGCCGTCGCCGGCGTCAGCTACTACAAGGCGTTGATCCCGCGCGGCCTCGACCTGCGGCCGACCGGCCTCGATCCCGCTGCGGCCGCCTTCGTCGAGCACGTCTACCTTTTTGGGCTCGGCGAGTTCGCCCACCGCAACGGGCTCGATCTGCGCGACCGGCTGCAACCCCAAGCGGCAGCCACGCGGCTGGAGCCCGTGGACCTGTCGCTGCCACGGCGTTCGCTGGTGCCGATCGGTGGCGGCAAGGACAGCCTCGTCACGTTGGAGGCGCTGCGCGCCGCGGGCGAGCCCGTGACCCCCTTTGCGGTCAACCCGCGCGGGCCGATCATCGCGACCATCGCCGCCAGCGGATTGGCATCCCTGACCATCCGCCGCCAGCTCGACCCGCTCTTGTTCGAACTCAACGCGCGAGGTGCCTGGAACGGTCACGTGCCGATCACGGCGATCGTCAGCCTTGCGGCGCTGGTCACTGCCGCCTGGCATGGTTTCGACCGGGTGGTCATGTCCAACGAACGCTCGGCGGACGTGGGCAATCTCGAGGCTGCCGGGCTCGCGGTGAACCACCAGTGGAGCAAGTCTTTCGCCTTCGAGAGCGATCTTCGCGCCGAGCTCGTACGTGCGGTGAGCCCGGACCTGAGCTTTTTCTCGCTCCTACGGCCTTGGTCCGAGCTGGCGATCGCGCACCGCTTCGCCGCGGTCGACCGCTATGACGCGGCGTTTTCGAGCTGCAACCGCAACTTCCATCTGAACGGCGAGGGTCCGGCCGGTCGTTGGTGTCGAGACTGTCCCAAATGCCGCTTCGTCTTCTTGGTGCTCGCGCCGTTCGTGGAGCGTGACCGGCTGCTGGCGATGGTCGGCGGCGATCTCCTGGACGATCCCGCACAAATCGACGGCTTCGCCGAACTCGCTGGGCTGCAGGGGCACAAACCATTCGAGTGCGTCGGCGAGACGGGTGAGGCCGCGGCTGCGCTGGCGCTGCTGGCGACCCGGCCGGAGTGGCTGAACGGGGCGGTGGTGCGAGCGCTCGATCCGATGCTGGCGCCGCGGCGGGCAGAGCTGCTTCGCTACTTCCGCAGCGCCCAGGAACCGTCGGGACCGCATGCCGTCCCACCGGAATTGGACGCGGTGTTGCGCGCTTGAGCGGCCTCGCGGCGATCGATGCGACGACGCGCCTTGCGCTTTGGGGCTTCGGCCGCGAAGGGCGGGCGACCCGCTCGTTCCTCGCCGACCGCTGGCCGTCCCTGACGCCTACGGTGGTCGTCGACGGGCCGGCCGCGGACGTCGATGGTCTGCCGTGCTTGAGCGGCGACGTCGGCCGCAAGGCTCTGGTCGACGGGGCGTTCGACGTGGTCGTCAAATCGCCGGGCATCAGCCTCTACCGCCCCGAGGCCCAGGCTGCCCTGGATGCCGGCACGCTGCTGACGTCGTCGACCAACCTCTGGTTGGAGGCCCATCCGGGGCGGTTCGTGCTGGCGGTGACGGGCACCAAGGGCAAGAGCACCACGGCCAGCCTGATCGCGCATCTCTGGGCGGGCATCGAGCCCGATGTCGTGCTGGCCGGCAATGTCGGCCGCCCGCTGATCGCCACACCGCCGGGCGCGGCACCGATCGTCCTGGAGCTTTCGAGCTACCAGTGCGCCGACCTTCAGTTCGCTCCGGGCGTGGCGGTGCTGACCAACCTCTTTCCCGAGCATCTCGACTGGCACGGTTCGCGCGAGCGCTACTTCGCGGACAAACTCCGCCTGGTCGATCGAGCGCCTTTGGCCGTGCTGAACGCCGGCGATGCGCGAACGGTCGAGCTGCTCGATGGCTGGCCCCGGGCCAGGTGGTATCAGACGTGTGACGGTTGGCTTGCGACCGGACCGGCTCTCTACCGTGACCACGAGCGCGTGTTCGAGGCGGCCGGATGGCGACTGCCCGGCGACCACAACCTGATCAACCTCGCAGCCGCCCTCGAGGCCCTCGATGCGATCGGCGTGCCGGCGGCGACGCTGTTGCCACGGGCGCGCAGCTTCACCGGTCTCGCCCACCGTTTGCAGGTGGTCGGTGAGCGTGGCGGCCTCACCTGGGTCGACGACAGCATCTCGACCACGCCGGAAAGTGCGGCGGCGGCACTCCAGGCGTTCCCTGGCCGCGCGGTGACCCTGCTGCTCGGCGGCCAGGATCGTGGCCAGGACATGGCGCCCCTGGCCGCCGCCATCGCCGATCGCGACGCGCGTGTCGTGACCCTGCCCGACAACGGCCCGTCGCTCGGCGCCCAGCTGGCGCGTGCCGTCATCGGCATCGAGGTGATCGACGCGGTGGACCTCGCCGATGCCGTCGAGCGAGCGGCGGAGCTGACGCCGCCGGGCGGCGTCGTTTTGTTGTCGCCGGCGGCGCCGAGCTACGGCCGGTTCACCGACTTCGAAGAGCGAGGCCGCCGCTTTGCCGAGCTTGCAGGACTGAGGCCGGAAGCCGATGCGTCGGTCACGCCTCCAGCTTGCTGACGTTGCCGTCCTTCAGCCAGAAGATCGCGTCGTGCGGCTCTTCCATCGTCAGCATGTCGGCAGGTGGGAGGCCGAGATAGGCACAACGGAGCGCCCGACCGAGCGCGCCATGGGCCACCGTGACGAGCCGGGTGGCCTGAGGCAAACCGGCCAACCAGCCGGCGGCTCGGGCAAGGATGGCTGCCTGGGTCTCGCCGCCGCCCGGCGGCGAGACGGTCCAGCGGTCGGCGATCCGGGCGGCCCAAAGCTGCGGGTCGCGCGCCTCGATCTCGGCGGCGGTCAAGCCGTCCCAGTCGCCCCAGGTCATCTCTTTGAGCTGATCGTCGCGCTCGATCAGCGTCGGGTCGATGCCTGCGGTCTCGGCAGCGATGACGGCGGTCTGCCAGGCGCGACCGAGCGGGCTGGCGCGCCAGCCATAGTCGCCTAGCTCGGCCCCGAACCTCGTTTTCACGAGACGGCCGACGAACGCCGCTTGGCGGAGACCGGTCACGGTGAGCGGCGAATCCTTGTGGCCCTGCATCCGCCGCTGGCGGTTCCACAAGGTCTCGCCATGGCGGACGTAGACGATCTCCACGTCCGCACGCGGCATCGGGCGGCTCAGGCGAAGCGCTTGGCCAGCGCGTCCAGGCCGGCGTCGTAGATCCCGGCGACGACGTGGGCCGCGTCCTGCGGTGTCGTGCCCGCTGCAGCTTCGAACTCGCTCGACCAGATGATCTTGGCGCCGTTGCCGTCCGGGAGGACGCGGAGGATCGCGCGGTACTGGCTCACCGGCAGGGGCGAGGACAGAATCTCGTAGGTGTAGCTGTGGTCCTCGGCGTGCTCGCCGACCTCGCGCTCCAAGATTTCGCCGCCGTCGACCGTCCGCAGATGGCGATGGACCAGCGCGCCGTTGCGCTCGACGTCACAGGTGGCGACCCCCGGGTGCCAATCGGCCAGCGCACCGAAATCGCCGATCGCTTGCCACACCGTTTCGACGCTCGCCGGCACCCTGACCTTTCGTTCGACTTCAACGCTCATCGGCGTTTGCTCCTTCTTGCTTTCCGGCCCCGCTGAGCTCCGAGGGGGCCTGGTCCTCGGTTCGACTACATCACCGCGCCGATCTGCCAGGGGACGAACTCGTGATCGCCAAGCCCCAGGGCCTCGCTCTTGGTCGGTTCTCCCGATGCCACGCGCAGCACGTGATCGAACATGTGTCGGCCCATGGCTTCGATCGACATCCCTCCGTCCAACACCGCGCCGGCGTTGATGTCCATGTCTTCGATCATGTGCTCGTACATGGGTGAGTTGGTCGCGATCTTGATGGACGGGGCAGGTTTGAAGCCGAAGCACGACCCGCGGCCGGTGGTGAAGGCGACGACGTTGGCGCCGGAAGCCACCTGCCCGGTGACCGACGCCGGGTCGTAGCCCGGGCTGTCCATGAAGACGAAGCCCGGCGTCGTGACCGGTTCGGCGTACTCGTAGACCCCGGTGAGCGCGGTGGTGCCGCCTTTTGCTGCGGCACCGAGCGACTTCTCCAGGATGGTCGTCAGCCCGCCGGCTTTGTTGCCGGGCGACGGGTTGTTGTTCATCTCGCCGCCGTTGCGCTTGGTGTAGTCTTCCCACCAGCGGATGCGCTGAAGCAGCTTCTCGGCGACCTCGGGCGAGACCGCTCGGCGCGTCAAGAGATGTTCCGCGCCATAGATCTCCGGCGTTTCCGCGAGGATCGCCGTGCCGCCGTGGCGGACCAGCAGGTCGGCGCAGGCGCCCAGCGCCGGGTTGGCGGTGATCCCCGAATAGGCGTCGGAGCCGCCGCATTGCAGCGCCAACGACAGGTGCTCCGCCGAGCAGGGCGTGCGTGTGGCCTCGTTGGCCAGCGGCAGCATCTCGCGGATCAGGTCCGATGCTTTTTCGATCGTCTTGCGGGTGCCGCCGGCACCTTGCAGCGTCATGGTCCGAAAGCGCGGACCCTTCTCGATCTGATAGGCATCCAGCAGGAAATCGATCTGATTGACCTCACAGCCGAGGCCGATCATCACGATTCCTGCGAAGTTCGGGTGGCGCGCGTAGCCCCAGAGCGTGCGCTGCAAGGCGCGGAACCCGTCGCCGGTGTCCGCCATCCCGCAGCCGGTGCCGTGGGTCAGGGCGACGATGCCGTCGACGTTCGGGAACAGCGCCAGTTCGTCCTTCGAGAAGCGCTGCGCCACGAACTTCGAGACGCTGGCGGAGCAGTTGACCGAACTCAGGATGCCGATGAAGTTGCGGGTGCCGACCCGGCCATTGGCCCTCGCGAAGCCCTGGAACGATGCCCGCTCGGCCGGAACGACGAACGCCGTCTCCGGCGCGGCGCTGGCCACGGCATGGTCGCGCTCGAAGTCGCCCATCACACAGTTGTGGACGTGGATGTGGCCGCCGGCGGCGATCGGTTCGCTGGCGAAGCCGATGATCTGGTCGTACTTGCGCACCGCTTCGCCGACGCCGATGGACGTCGTCGCCAGCTTGTGGCCGCGGGGAACCGCCTGGCCGACCGTCAAGCCCTCAGCGACCACGCGGGTCCCGGGATCGAGCCGTTCGCGGGCGACGACCACGTTGTCCCGCGGGTTCAAGCGCACGACGAGCGACATCCTGACCTCCACTCAGCGACCGGTTACGCTAGCAGGGGTCGGCGGTTCAGGCGAGCCAATCGAAGGCGGGCAAGGCGAGGCGCCGTGGCGGCCCGCCGTCGACGCGGGAGAGGTGCAACTCGGCATGGTGGGGACGTAGCCCTGGATCGATCACCACGTGCTCGGTCGCCTCGCCGTCCGGCAAGGCGTCGAGGCGCAGTTCGGCGATTTCGGCGAGCCCGGCGGCGCGCTGGCGTTCACCGCCGCGACCGTCGTGCCAGTGATCGGGCCGCTGGGCACCTGGAAAGCGGAAGAGGAACGGGTTCCGTGGCTCGGCGGAGACCTTGGCCACCTCCAACAGGAGTCCCGGCGGGAGATAAGGGGTTTGCCAAAGCCAGCACGGAAAGGGCAGCGGCGTAGCGTTGCGCACGCCGACGCCGAAGGGTGAGGCGCCGTTGCTCTTCCAACGGCTCCGCTGGAAGAGCTGGGTGCGGTAGAACGTAGCGGAGCCAAGCACCTCGGGGTCGGTGACCCACAACAGTTCCAGATACGCGTTGTCGAAGACGTAGCAGCGGTTCTCGGTACCCTGACCGACATGTTTGCGGCTGAAGTTCGCAACCAAGCCTGCAGCGTCGAGCTTGGCCGCAGCCGCGCCGCCGCCCGGCTCGACGAAGACGAATACGTGATCGAGATCCAAGGGTTCTGCTACTCCAGGGTCAGATCGACCCAGACGAGATGATGGTCGGAAGCGCGGCGCCCGGCGACCAGCTCGGCGCCAGGCTCGCCCGGCGCGGGCCAAAAAACCCCGCTGTCCGTCACATGCAAGCCTGACGTGGGTAGCACGTAGTCGACGCGCAGGTTGCCCGGTCCAGGCGCGTCGCGGAAGTCGGCGGTGTCGAGACGAGGGTCGCCATGGTGGTCGGCGTTCGCCCCGCCGGAACTGACCGCTGCGGCCGCGGCACCGTCGCTTGCGGGCCGCGGGTCTTGCAGCCGCGGGTGATCGAGCAGGCCGCCGATCGCCGCGCGGTGGCCATCGCCGTCGGCCGGATCGGCGTTCAGGTCACCGAGGATCACGGCCGCCGCGTCTTCGGGAAGGCCGCCGACGGTTCCCATGTCGTCCACCGGGAGGGTTGCGTCGCCCTCCAGGTAGATCGACCAGAAGCGGATCTCGTCGGCGTTGCGCCGGCCGTTGCGATCCTCCGGACCGTCGAACACCGGCGGCGTCGGGTGACTGGCCAGGGCGTGTAGCCGCCGACCGTCGCCGAGGACGATGGGCACGTCCCAGTGGGCTTTGGACGACAACCGGAGCTGGGGCGCCGTCTCGCCGTAGAAATCCTCCGGCAGCAGCGCATCGGGAAGGTCGGCCCAGCGGAGCAGGCGGAAGCTGCGGACGTCGTCACGCTCGATCGGCCAGCGTGACAGCACCACCATGCCGTACTGGCCAGGAAACACGCCGTAGCCCCAGGCGTCGCCGGGTCCGCCGAGGCGTCCGTCACCGTCGAGATCGAGGCCGCTGTCGACGCCGGTGTTGACCGGGCCGGAGAAGGCATGTGGCAGGTCGAGCGGCGAGCCGGGTCCTGTCGGTGCCGCCAACAGCGCCTGCAGCGCGCGAACGGCGCGGCCAGCTTCGTCGTAGTCGACCTCGTTCAGAAGCACGATGTCGGGGCGGACGGTTCGGAGGACGCCGAGCACGGCGATAGCTTGGTCGCTGGGCGTGCCCTCCAGCTCGGTGACCAGTGCGCCGGGCGCCTCGCGCGCGAGGCTCACGTTGTAGGTCGCGATCCGCACGGTCTCTTGTGCGGCGGCCGGTAGCCCGGCGGCCAGCAGCAACAGGCTCAACATGCGCAAGGTTGGCACTCCCTCGAAACGCGCACCGCGGCGGGGCCGCAGCTCAGCGTAGGCGTTCAGCGGACCAGGTCGGCAACGAGACCGTCGAGCACCAGCCGGCCGGCGTCTGTGGCCACGAGACGGCCGCGCCGCAAGGTCGCGCGGCCGTCGTCCAGTGCCCGTCGGAGACCACCGGCGTCGAGCGCCGATCGCCAATCGCCCTTCGCCAGTTCTCCGAGGCGCGTCAGGGACACGCCCTCGCTGAGGCGCAAGCCCATCATGACCAGCTCGGCGATCTGCGCCGATCGGTCGATTCGTTCGATCTCGACGAGGCCATGGCCGATGTCTTCGACGCGCTCGAGCCAGCGCTCGGGCACCGGCTCGCTGGCGGTCCCGACCCGACCCTCGGCAAGGTCGAGCCGGCCATGTGCACCAGGTCCGACGCCGGCGAAAGCGCCGGACCGCCAATAGACCAGGTTGTGCCGGCTCTCGCCTCCGGGCGCGGCGTGGTTCGACACCTCGTACGCCGGCAGGCCGGCCGCCTCCAGCATCTCGCCGGCGGCGGCGTAGAGCTCCGCCTGATGGTCGTCGGGCGGCAGGCGGAGCAGGCCGCGGCCGGCGAGCGCGTGGAACCGGGTGCCGGGTTCGAGGGTGAGCTGGTAGACGGACAGATGGTCGCCGACATGGTCCAGCGCGCGCCGCAGCTCGTGCTGCCACGCTGCCACCGTCTGATCCGGGCGGGCGTAGATCAGATCGAAGCTGAAACGTGGGAAGATCCGGGCGGCGAGTGCTACGGCAGCAAGGGCTTCGGCAGCATCGTGCTCACGGCCAAGGGCCTCGAGATCGGTATCGTCCAGCGCCTGGACACCGAGTGAGACCCGGTTGATCCCGGCGCTGCGGAAGCCTTGGAACGCGTCGGCCTCGACCGACGTCGGGTTAGCTTCGAGCGTGACCTCGACGTCCGGCTCGAGGCCGAAGCGTTGGGTGGCACGGTCGATCAAGGCCGCCACCGTCGCGGGCGGCATCAACGACGGCGTGCCGCCACCGAAGAAGATCGAGCGGAGCGGCCGCCGGCCGACGCGATCGGCCACGTGATCGAGATCGCGCAACAGCGCGCGGCGCCAGCGCCCCTGATCGACCGTGTCACGCACGTGACTGTTGAAGTCACAGTACGGGCATTTGGCGCGGCAGAAGGGCCAGTGCACGTACAGCGCGAAGCCGGGCGTCTCCAGTCTCGGCAACGTGGCCGCGGGACCGAACGCCGTCGATCCCGAACGCTGCTGCAAAGGGGAGGTGGGCGCGCTCATCACGCAGACGAGATAGGCGCGCCCGCAGGCAAGCGCTAGCCGTCCGCGTCCGTATCGGAGCCCATGCGCCGACCGTCGCGGCCGTAGCCGCGGCGCTTCTCGAACCGCTCCTCCAGATCGTCACGCGTCACGCCGGTCTCTGCATCGCCGCCGGCTCGGCTGACGAACCGGGCGAAGGGCTCGTTGAACTCTTCGATGGTGATGAAGCCGTTCGCGTCGGCGTCCAGCCGTTGGAAGCGACGCGTCATCGGCCGCTGGGTGGCGTCGGTCCACATCACGGTGAACTCTTCCAGGGTCAGGGTGCCGTCACCGTCGGTATCGAACGTGGCATGGCGCTCTGTCCGGTAGCCGTCGACTTCGCTCTGCGTCAGCCGACCGTCGCCGTTGGTGTCGAAGCTCTCGAACATCCGGTCGAGCCGGCTTTCGCCGCCCGGGCCGCCTCGGCCCCAGCCGCGCGAGTCAGCGGTGGCCACCGCGGCGACGCCCACCACGAGCCCGAGTGCCGTGAGGACCAGTATCGTCTTGCGCATCGTCGTCTCCATCGTTGGATGATGGGCGCATGGTGCCGGCGGCGCGTAACCGGGCAACGTCGCCGTGACGCCGTTCCGGTAACGAACGGTAACGCTTGGCAGCGGCTCGTGACGCCCCACCTGACAGAGGATGGGCGCGACACACCGCCTGGGAGAACGTTCATGCTGCTCGCCATCGATGGTGCGCTCGGCGCGGCCGCAACCGAGGCCCTCGTGGTTGCCAGGCGCGCATTCGCGCCCGCGCTTCGACCGTTCGTCGCGCCGTTGGCCGAGCCCGACGGCGGTGTGACCGCCGCACTTCGCGCCCGGCCGGCAGCAGCCCTGCTGGCATCCCGACCGACCCCTTGGCTCGCAGATCTCGGGCTCCAGGCCGTGGCGCATCCGGGAGATGGCGACGTCGAAACGGCCATCTCGACGTCGCTCGGCTTGACCGTCGCCGAGCCGCGCCGCCCCAAAGCGGCCGGACTACCGCCGTTGGACGCTTCGGCCCTCGCCACTGGCCTCGACGGCATTCCTGCTTGGACGTTGGAAGTAAGCGCCGCCGGCGGTGCTGTCGCCGGGCTTCGTGTCGAGTTGGTGCGCGCGGTCTCCCTCTCCAGCTTCGCTGCTGCGGCGGACTTCGCCCGGGCCGTGGCGACGCTGGCCGACGAACAGGATCATCATCCGGCGTTGATCCAGGATTGGACCACGGTGACGATCCGCGTGTTCACCGGCGAAGCCGGCCAGCGGCTGACCGAGCGCGATCTGCGCTTCGCGACCGCGGTCGACCGGCTCGCTGCGGACCTCGAGCGCTGAGGCAAGCAAGGTGCTGCGCAAACGACCACGGCGCGCCCGATGACCGACGATCAGATCTTCCAGCTCGTGGCACTCGTCACCGTCGCACTTTACCTCGCGGCGGGGGTGCTGCCGCTGCCGCCGGGTGGACGCCGGCTGGCACGGATCGGTGCCATCGTCGTGCTCGTCGGCGGCGTCGTTGCCGCGTTCGGCATGTTCCTGGTCGGTTGACCGCGGTTCAGCCGTGGACGCGACCGAGTTCGTTGGCGAGATCGACGAGATCGTCGGCGACGTAGTCGGGCAAGGTCGTCGGATCGAGGTCGGTGGTCTGGTCTGGGCCGTGCTCGGTCGGCCGGCGAACGAAGGCGGTCTGAAAACCGAGCGCGCGGGCGGCGTCGAGGTCGCTGTTGTGGGCCGCGACCATGATCGTCGACGCCGGTTCCACGGCGAACGCGGCGGTCGCATCGAGGTAGACCCGTGGGGTCGGCTTGTAGGCTTTCGACCACTCGGCGCCGAGAATCTGGTCCCAACTCAAACCGGCGTGACGGGCAATCGCCGCCATCATCCGCAGATTACCGTTGGAGAGTGCGCAGCAATAGCCGAAGCGCCGCAGCTCGCGTAGGCCGGGTGCGGCGTCCGCCCAGCCGTCCAGCCGGTGCCACACCCGGTTCAGCGCATCGCGGGCATCCGCCGGCAGCGCCTCGCAGCCGAGGTCGGTGAGCACGACGTCGAGGCTCTCGCGGTGCAAGTCGTCGAGCGGCACCCAGGGCCGGGCGCCGGAGCGGATCGCCTGCATCGAGGGCTGGTAGAGCTGGCGCCAACGGTCGGCGATCACGGCCGGGTCGGCGATGACGCCGTGGGCGGCCAGTTGGCCGGGGATCTGACGGATCAGGCTGGAGCGCCAGTCGACCACCGTGCCGAACACGTCGAAGAGCAGCAGCGACGGACGCTGGGGCACGCTCGGTTCTCCCTCGGCCGGTGCTCAGCTGGTCAGCGTTTCTTCCAGCTTCCCCCAGCGACGCAGCGCCAGGCCCATGATCACCATGCCCCAGCCGTCCATGATGAGCTCGATCGCGATCATCAGGCCGATGATCCAGAGCGCACCCTCGTGGAGTGCGGAGAGGATGACGAGGCCGAGCACGACGCCGACACCGCCGGAAACGAGGAGCCAAACCCAACCCGGATCACGCCAGTGCTGGACGGCGATGCCGATGCGGACCGCGCCGGCAGCGAGGATAAGCGCGCCCAGAACCAAGGTCAGGCTGGCAGACGCCATCACCGGGTCGATCAGGAGGACGACGCCAGCGGCGAGGTACAACACCGCGATCGCGCCGTTGGCGAGCGTACTGCGCCAGCCCTGGCAGCGGAAGGCGTGGATCAATTGCGCGACGCCGCCCACGACCAGCAGCAAGCCGAACCAGATCACGGTAACGATCGTCAGTACCCCGGTCATGCCGAGGCCGACGGTGCCGAGGACGACCAGCAACAGCCCGAGGCCGACGAACCATCCCCACCGGTCGATGAGCTTGGTGGTGAGCTCGGTGGGCGTTGCCAAGCCGGTGCGGCGGTCGATCTCCGCGGTATCGGTCATCATCGCGTCTCGTCTTCCCGTCCTCAGCGCAGACGGCGTTCCGCGCCGTTGGCGGAGGTTCTAGCGCCTGGGTTGTCGGTCATCCAGCCGCACGTTGGCCGCGCCGTCGCGCCCTCTGGCGCGGCCGGCAACCGGCGTTCGACTACTCGATGGCAACGGGCGCGTCGATCGATCCGGTGGCGCCGACGATGCTGGCCTGGACCTCGTCGCTCAGCCACAAGGCGACCTCGGCGCCGATGCCCGGCTCACCCGCATTGTAGCGCTCGTCGTCGACCTTCCAGAGCGAGTCCCAGCCGGTCTGGAAGATCACGACGTCACCGGGGGCGAAAGCGAAGTCGGCCATGGTGATCTCGCCGCCGGCGTCCACCATCTCGACGCCGCCCGCGCCTGCGATGTCGAGCAGAACGCCGCGTGCGACGATCGGGTGAAGGTGTTCGGTACCGAGTGCGTTCAGACCGCAGGGGCCGCCGCCGTCAGCCTCCGTAGAGCCGTTGTAGAAGACCATCTGCGTCTTGTCGGTCGTGTCGCCGATCAGCACGCCGATATGGCCCTGCCCGTCGAATTGCGTGCCGACCTGGCCGATCTCTGTCGCGAGAAACGCGTCGTGCCAGATGACGTGGTTCGTGCCAAACGCGCCGCCAGCCGGGCGCCCGCACTGCGAAGACGCGGCTACCGAAGAGCGGCATCTCGCTGTCGTACTCGTGGCCGAGCCGGTAGACTTTACCGTCGCCATCGGCTGCCGCGAGTGCACGCTCGATCACCTCGGGTCGAGTGTACCAGTTGGCCGCTCCCGCCTGATCGCCCTCGCCCCAAAGCGCGCTCGGCCACCACCTCTCGCCGATTGGCGTGTCCACGCTGTCGCCGACCACCCACGGCTTGCCCTGGCAGGCCCGCCAATCCTCCGCGGAGCAGGCGGCGGCATGGTTGGTCTGTGCCGCCACCAGCGCGGCAACTGCGCTGGTGGCGGCCAGCAGGGTCTGGTGCATCTTGCGCTCTCCCCGATCGGCTCTGTTCACGAGCCTTGGGCGAAAGCCATCGGCATCGCCGATCGTCGTCACCCTCGGAGTGCGGGTGCGCAGTCGAGCAGCGGACCGAGTTGCAGCACCCGACGTTGGATGCGCTCCGCCCGTCGCCGCACGTGCCGCTCGTTGACGGTGTAGCTGAGTGGGGCAGGCAGCAGCACGGCCAGCCTGGCCGCTTCGCCAGGACCGAGTTCGCTCGCGCTCTTGGCGAAGTGGTGGCGTGCCGCCGCCTCGGCACCGTAGACGCCGGGCGCCAGCTCGACCTGATTCAGGTAGAGGGCGAGGATGCGGCGCTTGGGCATGAGCGCGTCGACCGCGGGCGTGATCAGCAGCTCCAAACCCTTGCGAACCGGGTCGCGGCCGGGCCAGAGGAACAGGTTCTTGGTGGTCTGCATCGAGATGGTGCTTGCACCGCGTGGACGCTCGCCGTCTTGCCAGCGCGCCCACTGTTCCCGGAACGCCGGCCAGTCGATCCCGCCATGCTCGCAGAACCGGTTGTCTTCGGCGGCGATGACGGCGCGCGCGAGGTGCGGGCTGATCGCGTCGAGCGGCTCCAGATCGCGCTCGAACCCGTAGCCCTGCACGAGGCGGATCACCTGCAGCGGCGTGATCGGCGGTTGGACGATCCGATAGACGACGGTCAGGCCAAGGATCAGCAGCAGCGGACCGACAACGGCGACGGCCGCGATCCGGCTCAGCCGGCGCCGCCAACGGCGGGTCAGGCGCATGGATCAGCGGCGGAGCGCCCCGGCGACCGGCCCGCGATCGTCCTTGAGCGCCAGAAGTCCAAGCGTGATCAAGCCGCCGTGGAAGAGCGGCGAGACGTAGGCGAGGAAGCTCAGTTGCCACACCAACACGGTCGCGGTGCACATCAGGACCAAAACGAGACCATAGCCGACGGCGAAGGCCGGCGGGGTGGGGCGTCCGAACCGCCACCAGACGAGTGCCAGGGCGAGCGCCGTCATCATCAGCTTGATCACGGCCATGCCGCGCAAGAGCCACGCAAGCTCCGGATCGTCGGCCTGCATCATCGACGGATCGCCGACGACCGCCGCAGCCATCGCCGCGACGACACAAGCCACGAGCAGCAGCCCACGCCGCCCGAACGGTGTTCCAAGCCCCACCGGCGCAGTCGTCCCGGAGAGCGAACCGTCGACGATCGAAGCCATCACGATCTTCCCTAGAGAACAGCCGCCGCAGAGTACGCGCGTCGGCCGGCCAAGGCGAGGCCCGGAGAGATCGTGCCGTCATCGGCCCGGGCTACTGCGCCGCCGCTGCCTCCCGCTGCGGCCGCTGACGCGCCGGTAGACGACCTCGATGGCGAGCGCTGCACCGATCATGCCCACCAGGATCCAGAGATGGTTGCGTGTTGCCGGGTTCTCGTCGACCTCGACGCAGAGGACGACCAGAGCGAAGGCGGTGCTGAGCGCCGCTAGGGCCGAAAGCCAGGCCTTGCTGCGGGTCTCTCGCGCCAGGCGGACGTTGGCGAGGTTCACCGCGAGGAACAGGATCAAGAACCCGGCGCTCCCCATCGTCGCGATCGATTCGAGCGGCACGAAGTTCGCAGTCAGCAGCGCCAGAGCAGCGCAGATCAACGTTCCCTCGCCGTGCTCGCCACGGATCCTGCGCTTCAGTTCGCGCGGTAGCTGGCCCGTCTTGGCGACGACGTAGGCCATCCGTCCGGTGCTGTAGAAGGACGCGTTGATCGCCGAGCTGGCCGCCAACAGCGCGGCGAGAACGATCGCGAAGTGGCCAAGCGGACCGAGCAGTGCTCGTCCGGCGGCAGACAGCGCCGTGTCGCGGGCGTTGGCGACTTCTTCGAGGCTCATGTGACCGACCACGACCGTGAGGATGAGGGCGTAAAGCGTACTGATCGTCATTGCGCT
>JBCBTD010000012.1:0-72862 GCA_039818825.1 Pseudomonadota bacterium | reverse complement strand
ATCATCGCGCTCGCCGAACTCGCGGCGAAGCCGATGTTCGAGCTGGCCGAAGTCGACCATGGCGAGTTGACAGCAGCAGTGCGCGGGTTGGTCGAGGCCGATCTACGCGCGGCCTACGGCGAGGCGCAGAAGCAGGCCCGCCAGGAGAAGGTAGCAGCCGCCAAGGCGATGGCTCGGGAGCGGCACGCCACCGACGACGCGCAAGCACGCGCCGTCGATTCCGTGCTGAAGAAGCTCGAGCAGGAGATCGTTCGCGGCGCCATCCTCGACACCGGCGAGCGGATCGACGGTCGCGACACCAAGACCGTTCGGCCGATTCTTGCCGAGGTCGGGTTGCTGCCGCGCGTCCACGGCAGCGCCGTGTTCACCCGCGGCGAGACCCAGGCGCTCGTGGTTGCCACTTTGGGCACTGGCCAGGACGAGCAGCGGATCGACGCGCTCGAGGGCGACTACAGCGAGCGGTTCATGCTCCACTACAATTTCCCGCCCTACTCGGTAGGCGAAACCGGTCGGGTCGGTTCGCCCGGACGGCGCGAGGTCGGCCACGGCAAGCTCGCTTGGCGAGCGACACGCCCGGTGCTGCCGCCCAAGGATGCCTTCCCCTACACGCTGCGGGTGGTGTCGGAGGTGACCGAATCCAACGGGTCGTCGTCGATGGCCACGGTCTGTGGCGCATCCTTGGCACTGATGGACGCCGGGGTGCCGCTGCAACGGCCCGTCGCCGGCATCGCCATGGGTCTGATCCTGGAGGGCGAACGGTTCGCCGTCCTCTCCGACATCATCGGCGACGAGGACCATCTGGGCGACATGGATTTCAAAGTGGCGGGCACCACCGAAGGCGTCACGTCGCTTCAGATGGACATCAAAATCGCCGGGATTACAGAGGAGATCATGCAGATCGCCCTCGACCAGGCGCGCGACGGGCGGCTGCACATCCTGAACGAGATGGGCCGCGCGCTTGGCGATGCCCGGCCTGAGATGCGGGAGACCGTACCGCGCGTGACGACCTTGAAGATCCCGACCGAGAAAATCGGCGCGGTGATCGGCCCGGGCGGTAAGATGATCCGCGAGATCACCGAAACCACCGGCGCCAAGGTCGACATTGCCGATGACGGCACCGTCAAGGTCGCCGCCACCGACGGTGAGGCCGCGAAGAAGGCGGTGCGCTGGATCGAGGGGCTGACGGCAACGCCGGAAGTGGGGAAGATCTACGAGGGCAAGGTCGTCCGCGTGGTCGACTTCGGCGCGTTCGTCAACTTCCTCGGCAGCCAGGACGGGCTTTGCCACATCTCCGAACTCGCGAACGAGCGGGTCGGTAAGGTCACCGACGTCATCAACGAAGGCGACATGGTGAAGGTCAAGATCCTGGCTATCGACGACCGCGGCAAGGTCAAGCTGAGCATGCGCGCCGTCGATCAGACCACTGGCGAGGAACTGGAGGTCACCCCGAAACGGGGGCCGGCGCCGAGCAATGGCGATGGCGGCGAAGACCGACAGGGCGATGGTGGTCGCCGTCGACGCCGCGCCAGCTGAGCAGAGCTCGCGCCGGCGCCCCGCTGGGGCCGGCGCGAGCGTGAGGAGTGCCGCCATGAACGTCTTGCAGGCTCTACGCATCTCCGGCGCCGACGTCCTGCCCTTGATCGAGGGCGGAAAAGGTGTGGCCGTCAGCAATGGAACGAGCGCCGGCGCCTGGGCTGCGGCCGGCGGTGTCGGAACGTTCTCCGGGGTCAATGCCGATTTCGTCGACGAGCTCGGCCGCTTGATTCCGCTGCAGTACCGTGGCCGAACGCGGCTCGAACGCCACGAAGAGCTCATGGCGCACTCGATCCAGGGCGGCCTCAGCCAAGCGCGGATCGCCCACGACGTCAGCGGCGGCCAGGGCCGGGTGCACATGAACGTGCTCTGGGAAATGGCGGGCTGCGAACGTGTGCTGCACGGCGTTTTGGAACAGGCGAAGGGGCTGATCCACGGGATCACTTGCGGTGCTGGCATGCCGTACCGTCTGGCGGAGATCGCCGGGCAGTACGGGGTCCATTACCACCCGATCGTGTCCTCGGCGCGCGCCTTCCGCGCCCTTTGGAAGCGCGCCTACCACCGCATGTCCGACTGGCTCGGATCCGTCGTTTACGAGGACCCTTGGCGTGCCGGCGGTCACAACGGCTTGTCGAACACCGAAGACCCAGGCCAACCCGAGGACCCCTACCCGCGCGTGCTGGAACTCAGGAAGATGATGCGCAGCGTCGGGTTGGACCGGACACCGATCGTCATGGCCGGCGGCGTCTGGTGGCTGCGCGACTGGGTCGATTGGATCGACAACGAGGAACTCGGTCCGATGGCCTTCCAGTTCGGGACGCGACCACTCCTCACCCAAGAGAGTCCGATTCCCGAGACGTGGAAGTCCCGTCTGGTCGAGCTGCAGCCCGGCGACGTGCTGCTTCAGCGTTTCAGCCCGACTGGGTTCTACTCCTCAGCGGTGCACAATGCGTTCATCCAAGACTTGGTCGAGCGCAGCGAACGCCAGGTGGCGTTCAAGTCAGAATCGGAACCGGGTTTCGAGACACCGCTCGTCCTGAACGCGCGCGGCACCCAAGTGTTCGTGACGTCGGATGACGCCGCCCGTGCGGCGGACTGGGCCGAGCTGGGCTACACCACGATGATGCGGACGCCTGACGACACCCTGGTGTTCGTCACACCGGCCGACGCGCGGCAGATCAAGCGCGATCAGGCCGACTGCATGGGCTGCCTCTCGCAGTGTCGCTTCTCCAACTGGGCGACCAACGAGACGAACACCACCAGCCGGCTGCCGGATCCGCGGTCGTTCTGCATCCAAAAGACGCTGCAGGAAATCAGCCATGGCGGCGATCTCGACCGCAATCTGATGTTTGCCGGGCACAACGTTTTCAAGTTTCGTCAGGACCCATTCTACGCCAACGGCTTCGTCCCGACCGTGCGGCAACTCGTCCAGCGGATTTGCACCGGACACTGATCGCGTTGACAGCCCGGGGAAAGCGGACCACTTTCGTACGGATTGTCCGTCGTGCCATACCGGCACGCGAAATCGAGAGTGGCCGATGAAGACGTTCTGCGAAGAGATCCAGCATCTCAAGGCCGCCGGTCTGCGGCCAACGCGGCAGCGTTTGGCCCTGGCGCGCCTGCTGTTCGCCGGAGGCGATCGGCACGTCACCGCCGAGGTGCTGTTCCAGGAAGCCCGCGCCGAGAACATCCAGGTGTCGCTCGCGACGATCTACAACACACTGCACCAGTTCACCGATGCCGGGCTCCTTCGAGAGGTGCCGGTCGACTCCGATCGCTCCTACTTCGACACCAACACCACCCACCATCACCACTTCTTCGAACCGGAGAGTGGGCTCGTGTTGGACATCCCGGGCGACCGGGTAACGCTCGACGATCTGCCGCCGGCGCCGGCCGGCTACGAGGTCGACCGGGTCGAGGTCATCGTACGGCTTCGCCCGCCCCGCTGACCGAAGCATCGCACGCCGAGCCGTCGTCGACGGCGACGTCAGCAATGACCGCCAAGTGATCGGACCGCGGGAACGCGGCGTGGCGGATCGACGTGACGTGCAAGCCACAGCCAACGAGCACGTTGTCGAGCGGCAAGCGCAACAGCGCCGGAAGCCAAGTCGGCCATGTGCCGCCGAGCACGTTGACGTAACGGAGCCCCGAGCGTCGTTCGAGCACGTGCGCGAGACCGCCCCAGGGCACGGCGTTGAAGTCGCCGGCCAACAGTGCGCGCGGTTGGCCCGAGAGTTGGTCACCGATGAAGCGGGCCTGCACTCGCTGTCGTGTCACGCCACCGGGCGGCACCGGCCGCAGCAGATGCGTCAGCGCCAACGTGACCGGCGTTCCGGCAACACTGACGTCCGCGCCGAAGACCTTACCGCCATGCTCCGGATCGACCGCATAGGTGACGTCGGTCAACGGCTTTCGCGATAGGATGACCGTCTCGCAGTACAGCTGGCCATCGCAGTCCACTCGATGCGGATACCCCAGCGCGTTCCACGCGACGGCGGGGCGTAGCGCCGGCCCCACCTCTGCCACCATCAGCACGTCGGCATCGAACTCGGCAAGCGGAGCCCGGAGTTCATCCAAGGTCGGCGCACCGCTCGGACCGTGCAGGTTGGCGAACAGGACCCGCAGCGACGGGACCGCCGCGGCCGCTACCGGCGGTGCCGCGCGCGGACCGGTGACGATCCAAGTCCCGAGAATCGCGAGGATCGCGGCAGATACGGCGCGCTTCGGATGACCGAGCACGAAGGCGAAGAGGAACGCCACCAGCAAAGCCGCCGTTGCCTGGATCACGAACACGGCCGGCAGATCGGCGATCGGCCAGACACGCGCCAGTGGCACCGCACTGACGACGACGACACCGCCGAGCAGAACCACGTCGAGCATCCAGGTACCTCGCCGCCTGTTCGGCGCGCGTCCGACCCCCTTCACTCCGCTGACGGCAGAATGCCCCACAAGCTCTCCTCAGGCATCCAACCTCGTCGCCCGTCGATTTCGACGAAGCACCATTTCGCCTCGCATCGCAACAAATCGGCGATGACCGTCGGCTCTGCCAACAGAATGGCGGGCGCTTCGTCGCTGGCACCGCGGCGCAAGATCATCGCCTCCGGGTAGACCATCACCGTCCGCCGACCGGACAATAGGCGCCCGTGCATCCAGCCACGGTCGCCTTCGTGGTCCTCCACCTCGCGCCAATTGTCGAACTCATCGACCACTTTGAGGGGCAAACCACGCCGCCGATAGACGGCGACGACATCGTAGCTTTGACGCGGGCCGACCCGCATGTTCGCAACTTCGACGCCGATCGACACGAACCTGGGCACCGGCAGCCCGCTGACCCGACCGTCCGCTGCCATCGCCAGCGCCACGGGTCCGACGGCGACGCAAGCCACCAGCACGCCAGCCCAGACCCAGCGTTCAACCACGCGTTGACGCCTCCCTCGATTTTCCCTGGCAGACTTGCGTGTCTGCAACCGAACTCTCCCTTTGCGCGATCCGTCGCCGAAGGCAATGCTGCGGGCCGTGTTTTCCCACTGCTTGGCCGCTGCGGCGAGGTCTGCTAGGCCCTTCGTCGAAGATCATTCGCGCCGAGGAGCCGCCAGGTCATGTCTCTTACCCGCCCCCTCGTCGTCGTCACTCGGCGTTTGCCCGAGGTCATCGAGGCTCGAATGATGGAGCTGTTCGAGACCAGGCTCAACGACACCGACGAACCGATGACCAAGGCTCAACTGATCGAGGCAGTGAAGACAGCCGACATTCTCGTCCCGACGGTCACCGACCGAGTCGATGCGGCGGTGCTCGCGCACGCCGGCGAAAACCTGCGCCTGATCGCCAACTATGGCACCGGCGTCGACAACATCGACGTCGATGCTGCGTACAAGCGCGGCATCACCGTCACGAACACCCCGGGCGTGCTGACCGAAGACACGGCCGACATGACGATGGCCCTGATCCTCGCCGTTGCGCGCCGGGTCGTCGACGGTGAGCGATTGGCCCGATCCGGCGATTGGACCGGGTGGAGCCCGACGGCCATGCTCGGTCACCGGATACACGGCAAACGCCTCGGCATCCTCGGCATGGGGCGCATCGGCTCGGCTGTCGCCCGCCGCGCACGTGGGTTCGGGCTTTCGGTCCACTATCACAATCGCAACCGCGTTCACGCGTCGATCGAGCAGGAGCTGGAGGCGACCTATTGGGAAAGCCTCGATCAGATGCTGGCGCGGATGGACATCGTCAGTGTGAACTGCCCGCACACGCCCGCGACCTATCACTTGTTGTCGGCACGCCGGCTGAAGCTGCTGCGTCACCACGCCTACGTCGTCAACACCTCGCGCGGCGAGGTCATCGACGAACCGGCGCTGACACGGATGCTCCGCAATCACGAGCTCGGCGGCGCCGGGCTCGACGTCTTCGAACACGAACCAGCCATCAACCCGAAGCTCCGCGAACTCGACAACGTCGTCCTGCTGCCGCACATGGGCAGTGCGACGATCGAAGGCCGGCTCGACATGGGCGAGAAGGTGCTCATCAACATGAAGACGTTCGCGGACGGCCACCGTCCACCGGATCGCGTCCTGCCAGCGCAAGCCTGACGACGAACGGCACGCAGCGCTTCTCAGCCGCATTCCGTCATCGCCGACCAAATGTCCGCGCGTAGGCCGCGGTCGGCATTTCTCGGTGTCGTCAGTCCGCGGCTTCCGCCCAGCCCGATGCGGGCGCTGGGCGCAACGGCGTGCCCGTGGGTGTCGCGGTGCCGCGCCGCCGGCGCCACCAGTCGCGATAGTGCGACGGCAGGTACAAGAGGCAGGGCGTCAACACCAGCGTCAGCAAGGTGGCGAACGCAAGCCCGCCGGCTACGGCGCTCGCGAGTTGGGCCCACCAATCGGTCGACGGGCCGCCGAACGTGATCTCGCGCGTGAACAGATCGAGATTGACCTTCAACACCATCGGCAACAGGCCGAGGACCGTGGTCACGGTCGTCAACAGCACCGGCCGTAGGCGCTGCGCGCCGGTACGCAGCACCGCGTCGTAGGGCGACAAGCCCGTGCGCCGGAGTTCGTTGTAGGTGTCGATGAGCACGATGTTGTTGTTCACGACGATGCCGGCCAGCGCGATCACCCCAACACCGCTCATGATGATGCCGAAGGGCTGGTCGGTGACGAGCAAGCCCAACAGCACCCCTACTGTCGAGAACACCACCGCGGAGAGTATCAAGAATGACTGATAGAAACTGTTGAACTGCGTCACCAGGATCATCGTGATCAAAAACATGGCGACACCAAAGGCTTGCAGCAGAAAGGCTTGCGCCTCCTTTTGTTCTTCGTCCTCGCCGCGGAAGGTGAAGTCGATACCCGCCGGCCAAACCTCGGTGTCGAGCCAGACGCGCAGTTCGCGAGCCTTGTCGTCGGCGAGCACACCCGGCGCCAGATCGGCGCCGACGGTGAAGACACGGCGACCGTCGTTACGTTCGATCTCGGTGACCTTCGGTGCCGGCACCCGTGCGACGAAGTTGGCGAGGGGGACTGAGCCGTTCGCCGTCGGCACGCGGAGATTGGCGAGCTGGTCCAGCCCTCGGTCGACCTTGGGGAATCGCGCCCGGATGTCGATCTCGTCGTCGGCATCGTCGGGGCGGTAACTGCCGACCTTGATGCCGTTCGTCACGAGCTGGACGAGTGGGCCGACGGTCTGCACGTCGGCGCCGTATCGCGCTGCCCGTTCGCGATCGACCGCCAACTGCCACTCGATACCCGGCACCGGTCGGCTGTCGCTGACGTTGACCAGCCCCTCGGTGTCGTCGAAGCGTTCCCGAACCCGTTCCATGACGGCGTTCATCGCGGCGACGTCGATGCCGGCAACCTCGATCTGCACCGGTTTGCCGACCGGTGGCCCCTCCTCCGGCTTGCGCACCTCGATGCGGATGCCGGCAAGATCAGCGGTTCGCGCTTCGATCTCCCCGATGATCTCGCGTGCGGGCCGTCGCTCGCGCCATGGCTCCAGCTCCAGCATGGTCACGCCGATGACGTCCTCGTCGACGTCGTCCGCCCGGAACGTCAGCGCGGTGCTGGTGTAGAATGCGGCGATTCCATCGACGTCGAGGATCCGTTGCTCGACCTCGCTGACCAACTCGTCACGCTCGAAGATCGACAAGTCGCCGCGGGCATGGACCTGCACCTGGGCCCGCTCCGGCTCGACGTCCGGAAAGAACTCGACGCCACGACCGAACGTCGCGTAGGCGGCGTTGACTCCTATGGCAATGACGATTGCGAGCCCCAGCACCTTGCCGGGATGGGCCAGCGCACGGCGCAAAAGGCCGATGTAGAGACGAGTGACGCCGTGCGTCCGCCCGAGGTCGCCGGCAGCATCGTCGACGACTGCGAGATCGCCGGCCGTGCGGTTCGGCGCGCGACCGATCAATGCCCCGAGATTGGGCACGAAGATCAACGCCATGAGCAAGGACGCGGTCAACGTCGCGAGCAGTGTGATCGGCAAGTACTTCATGAACTCACCGACCACGCCGGGCCAGAACACCAACGGCAGGAATGCCGCAAGGGTGGTCGCGGTCGAGGCGGTGATCGGCCAGGCCATGCGCTTTGCGGCTTCGCGGTAGGCGTCGCGCTTGCTGTAGCCTTCCGCGAGGCGGCGGTCCGCCAGCTCGGTGACGACGATCGCCCCATCGACGAGCATGCCGACGGCGAGGATCAACGCGAACAGGACCACCATGTTGACCGTGAGGCCGACGATCGACAGCACCAGGATGCCGGCGAGGAACGAGCCCGGCACCGCGAAACCGACCAGCAGCCCGCTGCGGACGCCGAGCGCCGCGACGATGACGATCATCACCAACAGGACCGCCGAGAGCACGTTGTTGCGGAGATCCGTCAACATGCCCTGGATGTTGTTGGACTCGTCCTGGATGAAGGCGACCTCGATGCCTGGCGGCCAAGTGGGCTCGGCCTGAGCTACGGCGGCGCGGATTGCCGCCACGGTGTCGACGATGTTGGTGCCGATCCGCTTGGTGACCTCCAGGGCCAACGCCGGCTGGCCGTTCACCCTCGCGAAGCTCTCCGGATCCTTGAAGGTCCGGCGCACGCTGGCGACGTCGCTCAGGGCGACGACCGTGTCGCCCTCGGCTTTGATCGGCATCCGCAGGATGTCTTCGGTGTCCTGAAAGAGCCCCGGCACCTTGATCGCGAACCGGCCTTGTCCGGTGTCGAGATTGCCGGCGGCGATGATCTGGTTGTTGCGGTTGACCACGTCGATGATCTCGTCGGCGCGCAGGCCGTAGGACTCGATCCGCACCTGATCGATGACGACCTCGACGACCTCCTCGCGCTTGCCGGTCAGGTTGACCTCCAGCACGGAGGCGACACCCTCGATCCGGTCCTTGAGGTCGTCGGCAACGCGGACCAGCGTCCGCTCGGGCACGTCGCCAGCCAAAGTGACGACGAGCACCGGGAACAGCGCGACATTCACCTCCTCGACTTGCGGCTCCTCGGTTTCGTTCGGCAGCTCGGCCTTGGCGATGTCCACCTTGGCGCGGACCTCGGCGAGCGCGGTATCGATGTCGACGCCGACCTCGAACTCCAGCACGACCGAAGCGTGGCCTTCGCTGGCAGTCGATCGCATCTCCTTGACGCCTTCCACGCCCCGGAGTTCGATCTCCATCGGCCGGACCAGCAGCCGCTCGGCATCCTCGGGCGAGATTCCCTCGTGGATCATCGAGACGTAGAGAATCGGAATCTGGATATCGGGATTGGATTCCTTGGGGATCGAACGGTAGGCGCTGATCCCGGCGATCACGATCAACAGCAAAGCGATCAGGACGGTCCGCGATCGGGCAAAGCTGGCGTCGATCAGCGACGTCATCGGCTGGCCTCGGCCGTGCCGGTTGCCGAAGCCAACGCCGCTTCACCGACGGCGACGGGCAAGACCGACTCACCATCCTGGACGAAACCCTGGCCGACGACGATCACCCGAACCTGATCGGGCAGGCCGGCGACCCAAACGCTGTCGCTGTCCGCACGGATCAGATCGACCGGCGCGAACCGCACCACGTCCTGCTCGTCGACGATCTTGACCCCGAGTTCGTGGTGGGTGCCGAGTGCGAGCAGGGCCGCGGAGAGCTCGTGCGCCGCTACCTCGGCGAAACGCACCTTGGAAGTGGCGCTCATCCCGGCCGGGATGCTGCCGTCGCCGTTGGCCACTTCGACTTCGACGCGGAAGGTGCGGGTGGCAGCCTCGGCGCTCCTGGCAACGAAGCGGAGCCGACCCTCGATCGTCCGACCGTCGGCGAGGTCGACCGAGACCGGCATGCCGATCGACAGCAGCGCGCGCTGGTTCTGCGCAACTTCCCCAGTGACCAGGAATGGATCGAGTTCGATGAGGTCAGCGATCGGATCGCCAATGTCGACGAAATCACCGACCTCGACGAAGCGCTCGTCGACGGCGCCGGCGAAGGGCGCCGCGATCTGCGTGTGACCGAGTTCGACCTCGCGCTGCCGCAGCTCCGCGCGGGCCGCCTCCAGGAACGCCGCCACTTCGGCCACCCGGTTCTCTGCCTGATAGCCCCGCTGGCCGAGCTGCCGCGCAGCCTCGTCCTCCAGCTCACGTTGGCGGACCAGAGCGCGTGCTTGAGCGACCATCGCCTCGCGCTCACGCGGGTCGAGCCTCACGATCGGGTCGCCGGCGGCAACGATCGAGCCGTTGTCGACGAACACTTCGGCGACGCGACCGTAGGTTTCGGCCTTCAGCACCACCTGGCGATCGGGCTCGGTCCGACCGTGGACGACGATTTCGCGGGCGACCGGCTGGGCGTCGCTGAGCATGACGCGGACCCGTGCGCGCCGCTCGATCGGCTGCTCGACCACGGTTTCGGTTACCTGTGCCGTCGGTTCGGCGGGGCCGAACAAGGCCCGGACCGCGGGCTGACCGGAAGCGAACCAGCCGATCAGCGCCAAGGCGATCAGTGCCGCGATGGCGACGGAAGAGCGCATGTTCAGTCTCCCGCCGCGGCCAACCGGCGATCCTCGGCCGGCTGGTCCGCACGTTCAGCGATGAGTTCGTCGATCAAGCCGTCACGCTCGCGCCGAAGGTACTCGACGATGGAATTCAACACCGTTCGACCGAAGCCGACGGCGAACCGTTGCCCGGAGGTCAGTGGCTCGGCGCGCCGTTCGTAGGCGTCGACGTCGGCCAACATGACGCGCTCGAAGTGCGCGGTCATCGTGTCGATGACCTGAGCCGCGCGGTCGGGCGTCAGCAGGTGCGCGAAGTACATGAGGACCAGGAACTCGGAGCGAGCCGTATGCGCCGGCTCTTCCGCCGCCAGCGCATCGGCCAGGGCCGCACGGCCGGCGTCCGTGATCCGGTACACCTTCTTGTCGGGACGTTTCGCCTGCTCGATCGCCTCACCGGCAACCAGGCCAGAGCGCTCGAGCTCAGCCAATGCCGGGTAAATCGAGCCGTAGCTGGCCCGGTAAAAGTGGTGGAAATCCTCCTCGACGGTCTTCTTCAGCTCGTAGCCCGAACAAGCACCAGCCGAGATCACGCCGAGGCACAGAATCTTTGCGTCCATGGCTCCTCCGGTGAGTGGCCTATATCGATGCGATACATCTCGCAAGTCATATTTCGGTCTGAGATAGGTCAAGGCGCTGGTCCACGCCTGCGGCACCTGCCATATCCGTGGATTGATGCGGGAGGGTGGCGCGATGCGTATGCCGGCGGCGAACCAAGCGATCATCGAGCGTCGCCAAGCGATCGTGGACGCGCTGGGGCGGATTTGCCCCGCACCGGAAAGCGTGATCGCGGCGGACGACGAGATCCGCGCCTACGAAACGGACGGCCTCTCGGCCTATCGACAGATCCCACTAGCGGTCGTGCTGCCGTCGACGACGGAAGAGGTTGCCGCGGTGATGCGCTACTGCCACGAGCAGAACATCCCGGTGACGGCGCGGGGTGCCGGAACCTCGCTCGCCGGTGGGGCGATGCCGACGGCAGACGGCGTCGTGGTCGGCCTGATGAAAATGCGACGGATCCTCGAGGTCGACTTCGACAGCCGTTCGGCGACGGTCGAAGCCGGCGTCACCAATCTCGCGATCACCCAGGCGGTCGAGCACGAGGAGTTCTTCTACGCGCCCGACCCGTCGTCGCAGCTCGCGTGCTCGATCGGCGGCAACGTCGCCAACAACTCAGGCGGCGCGCACTGTTTGAGATACGGGGTGACGACCAACAATCTGCTTGGCGTCCGATTGGTGACCGTCGACGGCGCGATCGTGGACGTGGGCGGCAAGCACGCGGACGCAGCCGGTCTCGACCTGCTCGGCTTGCTCTGCGGTTCGGAGGGACAGCTTGGCGTGGTCACCGAGGTGACCGTGCGCATCCTCAAAGCGCCGGAAGGCGCACGGCCGATGCTGCTCGGCTTCGCCAGCAACGAGCGGGCCGGCGCCTGCGTCGACGCGATCATCGGCTCGGGGATCATCCCGGTCGCCCTCGAATTCATGGACAAGCCGGCGATTCATGCCGTCGAAGCCTTCGTCAAGGCCGGCTACCCGCTCGACGTCGAAGCGGTCCTGATCGTCGAGGTGGAGGGCGCCGACGACGAGATCGACACGCTGCTCGGGCGGATCGAGGCGATCGCCAGGGACCACGACCCGCGCTATCTGCGTGTTGCCGCGAACGCTCAGGAGGCCGCCGCCATCTGGCAGGGGCGGAAGTCGGCGTTCGGCGCCGTCGGCCGTATCTCCCCGGATTACATCTGCATCGACGGCACGATCCCGACGTCGGCACTGCCGGAGACCCTGCACAGAATCGGGGAAATCTCTCGCACCTACGGCTTCCAGATCGCCAACATCTTCCACGCAGGCGACGGCAACCTGCACCCGTTGATCCTCTACGACGCCAACGCGCCGGGAGAGTTGGAGAAGGCCGAGCGCTGCGGCGCCGACATCCTCAAGCTGTGCGTCGACGTCGGTGGGTGTCTCTCCGGCGAGCACGGTGTCGGAATCGAGAAGCGTGAGCTGATGGCGTACCAGTTCGACGAGCACGAACTCGATCTGCAGATGGCGATCAAACGCGCGTTCGACCCGGCCTGGCAGCTGAACGTCGGAAAAGTTTTCCCGCTCGACGACGGCCCGTCCGCGCCACTCGGGCGGGCGGCGTGACGCCGTGAACGACCTCACGCCTGCCGACGAAGCCGGTGTCGCCGAAGCCGTCAAGGCTGCCGCCACCGACGCCGTGAGCCTGGAGCTCGTGGGCGGCGGCAGCTTGGAAGGTTTCGGGCGGCCGGTGCAGGCCGGACGGACGCTGCGCCTACGGCAGCTCCGCGGGATTCCTTTGTATCGGCCGAGCGAACTGGTCATTCGCGCCCTCGCGGGCACACCGGTCGGCGAGGTCGTCGACGCCCTCGATGCCGAGGGACAGGCGCTACCCTTCGAGCCGCCAGACCTGCGCCATCTTCTCGGCAACGACGACGCGGAGCCGACGATCGGCGGCCTGGTCGCGGCCAACCTGTCCGGACCGGCGCGGATCAGCCGGGGTGCGCTCCGCGACAGCCTGATCGGCGTCCGCTTCGTCGATGGCCAAGGTCGAATCCAACGTTCAGGCGGCCGGGTCATGAAGAACGTCACCGGGCTCGATCTGGTCAAGCTTCAGGCAGGCGCACACGGCACGCTCGGCGCGTTGACGGAGGTGACGTTCAAGGTGCTGCCGCGGAGCGAGACCCAGTCGACGCTGCTGGTTGGTGGGCTGGATGCCGCGGCAGCTAGTCGGGTGATGGCGCGCGCCATGGCGAGCCCGCTGGACGTGAGCGCGGCCGCCTATCTGCCGCCCGATGTCGCAGCACGGAGCGTCGTCGCCGAGCTTGCAGGACGTGACGACGGTGTCGTCGCGTTGCGCCTCGACACGTTCGCGTCGTTCCTGCCGGAAAGGCTGCGCAAACTGCGCCAGCACGTTGCCGCCGCCGGTGCTACCGACGTTCTCGAGGACCAGGCCAGTGGCACGCTCTGGGGCGAGATCCGCGACGTCCGGTTGCTGACCCACCCTCTGGATCGCGCCGTCTGGCGGATTTCCACCGCAGCCTCCAACGGCCCGCGGCTCCTGGTCTCGCTGGCGACAGACATGGATGGCCGCGGCTTTGCCGACTGGAGCGGCGGTCTCCTCTGGCTGGCCGTCGCGGCCACGGACGATGCTGGTGCCGGAGCAATCCGAGCCGCCGTCGACGCCGTGGGCGGGCACGCAACGCTGGTGCGCGCGCCGCTGGCAATTCGCGCGGCCGTCGACGTTTTCCACCCGGAAGCTCCGCGGCTGGCAGCGCTTACCCGGAGCGTCAAAGCCGCCGTCGACCCCCAAGGCATCGTCAACCCAGGCCGCATGTACGCCGGGCTCTGACAAATGGGTGTAAATGCGGCCCCGGTCGCGCCGCGGTTCTCGACACCGACCCATGTCACCAACACCGACGTCGAGCGCGGACCATGGTCCCGCTCGCTGGATCTCGTGCTCAGCGCCGACGACCTCCGAACCGCGCGAGCCGCCATTCGGGAATGGCAGGACCATGCGCCGACACCGACACGCAGCCTCGCGGGCCTTGCAGCACGTTCTGGCGTGGCCCGGATCGACTACAAGGACGAGAGCGTGCGCTTCTCGCTGAAGAGTTTCAAAGCCCTCGGCGGCGCCTACGCGGTCGACCGCCTGCTGGCGCGGCTGGCGGTCGACCCACGAGAGGTGACCGTGACGTGCGCCACCGACGGCAACCATGGCCGGTCCGTGGCCTGGGGCGCCAAGCGCGCCGGCTGCCGGTGCGTCATCTATGTCCACGAGACCGTCAGTGAAGGGCGGAAGGCGGCCATCGAGGCCTTCGGCGCCGAGGTCCGGAGAACCGACGGCACCTACGACGACAGCGTGCGCCGCGCCGCCGCCGATGCCGACGCCCGCGGCTGGCATGTCGTCTCCGACACCTCCTACCCTGGCTATACCGAGGTCCCGCGTGACGTCATGGCCGGCTACATGGTCATGGCAGACGAAGCGCTGGACAGCGTGGCCGTCCCATCGACCCACATCGTGGTCCAAGGTGGTGTCGGCGGTGCCGCGGCCGCGGTACTGGCGACGTCGTGGCTCCGCTACGGCGAGGCGCGTCCTCGGTTCGTGGTGGTAGAACCCGACCGCGCCGCGTGCATCGCGGCGAGCCTCCGCGCCGGAAAGCCGACTACGATCGACGGCAGCCTGGACACGGTCATGGCCGGGCTGGCCTGCGGCGAGGTTTCGCTGTTGGCTTGGGAGCTGCTGCGGCGCGGCTGCCACGACGCGCTGATCATCGACGACGAGGCCGCGGTAGCGGTGATGCGTGATTTGGCTGACCCGCTCGCTGGCGACCCACCCATCGTCGCCGGCGAAAGCGCGACCTGTGGGCTTGCCGGGGTACTGGCAGCCTTGGAGCGCCCGGCGCTTGCCCGCTCGCTGGGCTTGACGCCGGCGAGCCGCGTGCTCGTATTCGGTACGGAGGGCGACACGGACCCGGACGTGTATACACAACTCGTCGGCCGTCCGGCGTCCGTTGTCTTGGAGGGCTGTCGATGAACCGGCGTCTCGTCGTCGCTTGCGGCCAACTCGGGCCGATCGCCCGGGCGGAGCCCCGTCCCGCGGTCGTGGCGCGGATGGTGGCACTCATGCGCCAGGCAACGAACCAGGGTGCCGGGCTGATCGTCTTCCCCGAACTGGCGCTGACGACCTTCTTCCCCCGGTGGCACCTGGAGGACGACGCGCTCGACACCTTTTACGAGACGGCGATGCCCAATGCCGCGGTGTCGCCTCTGTTCGACGAAGCCCAGCGGCTCGGCGTCGGCTTCCACCTGGGCTACGCGGAAACAGTCGTCGAGGACGGACGGACCCGGCGTTTCAACACGGCCATCGTCGTCGATCCGGACGGGCGTATCGTCCACAAGTACCGCAAGATTCACTTGCCTGGGCACCGCGAACCCGAGCCCTGGCGGCCGTTTCAACATCTGGAGAAACGCTACTTCGAGCGCGGCGATCTGGGCTTCGGGGTGAGTCCGGCAATGGGCCTCAATCTCGGCGTACTCATCTGCAACGACCGGCGCTGGCCGGAAGCCTTCCGCGTGCTTGGGCTGCAGAGCGTGGAGTTGGTCATGGTCGGGTACAACACGCCGCTGCACTACCCGCCGGCGCCGCAGCAAGATCACCTCAACCCCTTCCACAATCTACTGTCTCTGCAGGCGGGCGCTTACCAGAACGGGACGTTCGTCGCCGCGACGGCGAAGGCCGGACTGGAAGAGGGCTGCATGCTGATCGGCGGTAGCTGCATCATCGCCCCGACCGGCGAGGTGATGGCCCAATGCACGACGCTCGGCGACGAGGTCTGCGTGGCCGAGATCGACACCGCGCGCTGCGCCGAGATCAAGACCAACATCTTCGACTTCGGCGCCCACCGGGAACCGGAGACCTACGGCCTGATCGTCGAGACCAAGGGAGCCGTTCGCCCCCTAGGTTACCCGGACCGCCAAGTGTCGTCATAGGCCACCAGCTCGACCGTGTTGCCCTCGGGGTCGTCGACGAACACGCCACGCCACCCGATCCAATCGAACGACTGGAGCCGATAGGCGACGCCTTCGGCTGCGAACCACGCGATCGCCGCCTCCTGATCGGACCGCGTCATCCCGAGGGCAAGGTGATGCAGCCTCGACCGCGGCGGGCCGGCGGCAACGGGCTCGTGGAACAGCGCCAGGACTGCGGTGTGACCCGCTACCCCCGGGGCGATGCGAAAGAAGACGATGCCCGCCCGGTGGTTGCCCTGCAACCGCTCCAGGCCGAGGACATCACCGTAGAACGCGCCCATCCGCTCCAGATCGGTGCATCGGATCGCGATCTCACCGAGGCCGCCGACGCGAAACGGCGGCCGCGCGTTCCGGCTCAGGTGACCACGCTCGGGCGGTCGCGCCCGGTATGCTGGGCGATGGCCGCCACGTTGCCGGCGACGGTGGCGAGATCGGCGAGGGCGGCATGCGTATCCTGGTCCTGCTTGTTCGGGTTCGATTCGAAGCGCTCGATGTAGACGCGAAGCGTGGCACCGACGGTGCCGGTGCCCGACAGGCGGTAGACGATCCGTGAGCCGTCCTCGAACAGCACCCTCACACCCTGATGCTCCGAGACCGAGCCGTCGACCGGGTCGTGGTAGGCGAAGTCGTCAGCGCCTGCCACCGCCCGGTCGCCGAGGCTCGAGCCTGGCAGCGACGGCAACTTCTCGCGCAAGCCCGCCATCAGATCGCCTGCCCGCTCCGCATCGACCTCTTCGTAGTCGTGGCGGGCGTAGTAGTTGCGGCCGTGCTTGCGCCAATGCTCGTGGACGATGTCGCGCACCGGTTGGCGGCGGCGCGCCAACACGTTCAGCCACAACAAGACCGCCCAGAGGCCGTCCTTCTCGCGGACGTGGTCGGAACCGGTGCCGGCACTCTCTTCGCCGCACAGCGTCGCCATGCCGGCGTCCAGCAGATTGCCGAAGAACTTCCAACCGGTCGGGGTCTCGAAGCATGGAATTCCCAGTGCCTCCGCCACTCGATCGGCGGCACCGCTGGTCGGCATCGACCGTGCGATACCGGCGAGACCCTTGGCGTAGCCGGGCGCAAGGGTGGCGTTGGCCGCAAGCATCGCCAGGCTATCGGAGGGTGTCACGAATTGATGCTTGCCGATGATCAGGTTGCGGTCGCCATCGCCATCTGAGGCCGCACCGAGGTCGGGCCCGCCGTCGGTCATCATCAGCTCGTAGAGGTCTTTGCAGTGGACCAGGTTGGGGTCCGGGTGGTGGCCGCCGAAATCGGCCGACGGCGCGCCGTTGACCACAGTTCCGCGGGGCGCGCCGAGCGCCTGCTCCAGGATCGCCGTAGCATAGGGACCGGTGACGGCGTGCATGGCGTCGTAGCGAAGTCTGAAGCCGGTCGCGAACAGATCGCGAATGGCGTCGAAGTCGAACAGCTGCTCCATCAGCTGCTGGTAGTCGGCGACGGGATCGATGATCTCGACGTCCATCTCGCCGACACGCACCGTTCCGGTCTGGCCGAGATCGACGTCGGTCGTATCGACGATGCGGTAGGCGTCGATGGCCTGCGTGCGAGCGTAGATGGCGTTGGTCACCTTCTCCGGCGCCGGGCCGCCATTCTCGACGTTGTACTTGATGCCGAAATCGCCATCCGGACCGCCGGGATTGTGGCTCGCCGAGAGCACCAACCCACCGGCGGCGCTCCGGGCCCGGATGACCGCGGACGCCGCTGGGGTCGACAAGAGACCGCTCCGCCCCACCAACACCCGCCCGACGCCATGGGCCGCGGCCATCCGCAGGATCGTCTGGATGGCGACGTCGTTGAAGTACCTGCCATCGCCGCCGACGACCAAGGTCGCGCCAGGGAGCCCATCCACGGCGTCGAAAACGCTCTGGACGAAGTTTTGGACGTAGTGCGCCGACTGAAAGACGCCGACCTTCTTCCGCAGGCCCGACGTCCCGGGCTTCTGCCCCTCGATCGGTGCGGTGGCGATGGTCCGGATGGTCATGGTGTGTCTCTCCGATCGGTTGCCACCCATGGTGCCGCGGTTGCCGAGCCGACGGAACCCCGACGCCGGTCGGGTTCGACCCGACCTTTCCACGCCGCGGCTGCGTTGATACGACTTCGGGTAGCGTAGCTGACGCACGCTGATCGGGGAGAACACGATGGAGCTCGCTTACATGCCGGGCTTCGGCAACGACTTCGAAACCGAAGCGCTACCGGGCGCACTGCCGCAAGGGCAGAACTCGCCGCAACGTTGCGCCTACGGGCTCTACGCGGAGCAACTCTCAGGATCGCCCTTCACGGCACCGCGCGGCCAGAACGAGCGTTCGTGGCTCTACCGTATCCGTCCGTCGGTCCGCCACGCCAGCCGCTTCCGTCGCACCGCGCTGCCGCTATGGCGCACGGCACCCTGCCTCTGCGAACACGACCGCCCCATCGGTCAGCTGCGTTGGGGGCCCGTGCCGATCCCGTCGGAGCCGCTGACGTTCCTCTCCGGTATGCGCACCATGACCACCGCCGGCGACGTCAACACGCAGACCGGCATGGCGGCCCACGTGTTCCTCGTCACCACATCGATGGTCGACGACTATCTGGTCGTCGCCGACGGCGAACTCCTGATCGTGCCGCAGGTCGGGCGCTTGCTCGTGTTCACCGAGCTCGGACGAGTGGCGATCGGCGCCGGCGACGTGGCCGTCGTTCCGCGGGGCACCAAGTTCAAGGTCGAGCTCGTCGAGGGTCCTGCTCGTGGCTATGTCTGTGAGAACTACGGCGGCAAGTTCACCCTGCCCGAGCGCGGCCCGATCGGTGCCAACTGCCTTGCCAATCCCCGCGACTTCAAAACACCTGTCGCGGCGTTCGAGGACAAAGAGACTGGGTGCCGCCTGACCATGAAGTGGTGTGGTGATTTTTACGTCGCCGATCTCGATCATTCACCGCTCGACGTCGTCGCCTGGCACGGCAACTACACGCCCTGCCGCTATGACCTGCGGGCTTACTCGCCGGTCGGCGCGCTGCTGTTCGACCATCCGGACCCGTCGATCTTCACGGTGCTGACCGCACCGTCAGAGACGCCGAGGACTGCCAATGTCGACTTCATCATTTTCCCCGACCGGTGGATGGTCGCCGAACACACGTTCCGCCCACCCTGGTACCACATGAACGTCATGAGCGAATTCATGGGCCTCATCTACGGGGTGTACGACGCAAAGCCCGAAGGCTTCGTGCCTGGTGGCATGAGCCTCCACAACTGCATGCTGCCCCACGGGCCGGATACCACCGCGTTCGACGCGGCGTCGAACGCCGAACTCCAGCCGAAGAAGCTGGAGGGCAGTCTCGCCTTCATGTTCGAGACCCGCTTTCCGCAGCACCTGACCCGGTTTGCAGCCGAGTTGGAAACGCTGCAGGAGTCCTACGCCGACTGTTGGGACGGGCTGGAGCGCCGCTTCGACGGGCGGCCATGAGGCTGGCATCGCGCGATGACGGCACGCGCGACGGCCGGCTGTTGCTGGTGTCCGCCGACCTTGCCAGATCGATCGAGGCCGACGCCGCGCACACACTGCAGCAAGCGCTCGATCACTGGTCGGAGGTCCAGCCCTGGCTGCAGGCGGAGGCTTCGCGCCTGGAACGAGTTGCCGATCTCGCAGCGTTCCCCTTCGATCCGGCCCAGTGCCTCGCCCCGCTACCCCGCGGGCACCAATGGCTCGACGGCTCCGCCTATCTGAACCACGTCTCGCTCGTGAGGCGTGCCCGGGGCGCCGCGTTGCCGCCGAGCCTGACGACCGACCCCTTGATGTATCAGGGCGCGTCCGACCACTTCCTGGCGCCGATGGCGCCGATTCGGGTGGCGGACGAGTCGTTCGGGATCGATCTCGAGGGCGAGCTTGGCGTGATCACCGACGACGTGCCGCTCGACGCCGACGCGGCAACGGCGGCCGATGCGATCCGCCTGCTCGTTCTCGTCAACGACGTCAGCTTGCGCGAGCTGATTCCGGGTGAACTCACCAAGGGGTTCGGCTTCGTGCAGTCGAAACCGGCTTCCGCCCTGGCACCGGTGGCGGTGACACCCGACGAGATCGGCGCCGCCTGGGACGGCCGTCGCGCCCACTTGACCCTACTTGCCGGCATCGACGACACGCCGCTCGGTCGGCTCGCCACCGGGCCGGACATGACGTTCGATTTCCCGACGTTGATCGCGCACGCTGCGCGGACCCGCCCGCTTGGGGCCGGCACGCTGATCGGCTCGGGAACGGTCTCGAACGCCGATGGGGACGACCCGGGCCGCCCGCTCGCCGAAGGCGGCCGCGGCTACGCTTGCATCGCCGAGCAGCGGATGGCCGAGACCATCCGCTATGGCGAACCGCGGACGGCGTATCTCGGTTTCGGCGACCGGGTGCACCTCGAAGCCTTCGACGCCCGAGGACGCACGGTCTTCGGCCGTATCGACCAGCGTGTGGAGCCGATCCCTTGAGCAAAGCCTTCGCCTCGACCGGCGACCTCGCCGACAAGACCGTCAGCTTCGACGAGATCGGCCCCGGCCTCTACGCGTTCACCACCGAGGGCGATCCGAACACCGGGGTGATCGTCGGTGACGACGGGGTCATGGTGATCGATACCCAGGCGACACCGGTCATGGCGGAAGCGGTGATCGAGCGGATCCGCGGCGTGACCGACAAGCCGATCACCCACGTCGTGCTGTCGCACTACCACGCGGTTCGGGTGCTCGGTGCGTCAGCCTACGGCGCGCGCGAGGTCGTTGCTTCGATGGCGTGTCGCACGATGATCCACGAGCGCGGCGAGGCTGATTGGCAAAGCGAACTCGGCCGGTTTCCGCGGCTCTTCCGGGCCGCGGAGAGCATCCCCGGCCTGACCTGGCCGACACTCACCTTCGATCGGGCAGCCAGCATCCATCTCGGCCGCCGCCGGGTGGATCTCGTGCATCTGGGCCGCGCCCACACCGCCGGCGACATCGTTGCCTGGGTGCCCGACGCCGGCGTGCTGTTCTCCGGCGACATCGTCGAGTTCCACTCGGCTTGCTACTGCGGCGACGGCCACTTTCGTGACTGGCCGAGGACGCTCGATGCGATCGCCCAATTCCGCGCTGACGCCTTGATGCCGGGGCGTGGCGATGCGTTGAAGAGCCAAGCAGCGGTCGACGACGCGATCACGTCGACCCGCCGCTTCGTCACGGAGACCTTTCGCTCGGTCGAGCAGGTGGCCGCCCGATCCGGATCCTTGAAGGAGGCGTTCGCAGCCTGTCGAGAAACCTGCGACCCGTTGTTCGGCGACTACGCGATCTACGAGCATTGCCTACCGTTCAACGTGACGCGCGCCTACGACGAAGCCCTCGGCATCGACACGCCGCGGATCTGGACGGCCGAGCGCGACCGCGAGATGTGGGCGGCGCTTCAGGACTGAGAATCGGGAACCGAACGTTGGCCGGTCACGTCACCCATCGGCTCACCTATCGCCGACCACCGGAGACACGAGGTACGGCAGGAGGGCTTTGGCCGGTGGCGGTCGTCGGCGCTGGTCCCATCGGCTTGGCGGCAGCGATCGATCTCGCGACCCACGGCGTGCGCTCCGTCGTGCTCGACGACGACGACGACGTCGCCCAGGGCAGCCGCGCGATCTGTTGGGCGAAACGCAGCCTGGAAATCCTGGACCGACTAGGTGTCGGCGAGCGGATGCGCAACAAGGGCGTGACCTGGCGCATCGGCCGGACCTACCACCGCGACCGCGAGCTGTTCAGCGTCGACCTGCAGCCCGAGCCGGGGCATGCGATGCCCGCGTTCGTCAACCTTCAGCAGTACTACGTCGAAGCCTTCATGCTCGACCGCTGCGCCGACTTCCCGGAGCTGATCGAGTTCCGTTGCAAGAACCGGGTCGTCGGCGTCGGCCAGAACGCCGACACCGTGACGCTCTCGGTCGACACGCCCGACGGCGCTTACGAACTCGACGCCTCGTTCGTGCTCGCCTGCGACGGCGCACGATCGAGCCTGCGCACTTTGCTGGGGCTGGAACTGGAGGGCACCGGCTTCGAGGAACGGTTCCTGATCGCCGACGTTCGGCTACACGACCCAATGCCGGCGGAGCGGCGGTTCTGGTTCGAACCGACCTTTCACGCCGGCCAGTCCGCGTTGCTGCACAAGCAACCCGAAGACGTCTACCGCATCGATCTGCAGCTCGGCGCCGACGCCGACCCCGAGACCGAGCGTCAGCCCGAAGCGGTGCGGCCCCGAATTCGCGCCGTCGTCGGCGACCGCCCGTTCTCCTTGGAGTGGATCTCGATCTACAGTTTCCAATGCCGCCGGCTGCAGCGCTTCGTTCACGGACGGATCGTCTTCGCGGGCGACAGCGCCCACGTGGTCTCGCCCTTCGGCGCCCGCGGCGGCAACGGCGGCATCCAGGACGTCGACAACCTCGTATGGAAGCTCGCGCTCGTGCTGGCGAACGAAGCGCCCGGCGCGCTGCTCACGAGCTACGACGAAGAGCGCAGCCGGGCCGCTGACGAAAATCTCCGCCAAGCAACGGCTTCGACCCACTTCATGACGCCCAAGACCACCCACGAACGGCGCTACCGTGATGCGGTGCTCGACTTGGCGGCGATCGCCCGTTTCGCACAGCCGCTCGTGAATGGCGGCCGCCTCTCGACCCCCTGCGCGCTCCGTGGGCTCTCGCTGCAAACGCCCGCGGTCGATGTGGTGGAGGGGGGGCTGATGCCCGGCGACCCGTGCGTCGACGCGCCGGTCGGTGACGGCGACAACGCCTGGTTGCTGCCGCATCTTGGCCACCACTTCAAGCTGCTGCGCATCCCAAGTGCAGACGACGAGCTGGCCCCGATCAGGATCGACGATGCCACCGGTGGCGAAACGGTTGCCCTCGATGATGACCAGGGTCTCGTTCGCACCCGCTACGGCAGAGGCGTCACCTACCTGGTACGTCCGGATCAGCACGTGGCGGCTCGTTTCGTCGAACCCGATCGAGCGACCATCGACGCGGCGATCAGAAGGGCAACTGCGAACGACGCCGGAGCTCGCGACAAACCGTCGCGAAAGAAGTAACTAGGATTATTCTCCCCTTGCGTCCAGGTTGGGTTTGGCTGACCTACGCCGTCCGGGCGCGCGCGTCGTCGCCCGACTCTCCGCCCCGAGGCCAAAGCGATGACGACCGAGACTCAAGCTGAGACCCAAGTCGACGACGACGTCCGGAGTGACGGCGAGCTCGAGTTCGAGAGCGAGGCCCGGCCCTCTCACGTCGTCGCCATCGGTGCGTCCGCGGGCGGGCTGGAGCCGATCGGCTTGCTGTTCGAGCAGATCCCGCCGCAGTCGGGCTGCGCATACGTGCTGATCCAGCATCTGTCGCCCGACTTCAAGAGCCTGATGGACCAGCTGCTCGCGCGGCATACGGCCATGACCATCGTCCGCGTCTCGGGGCCAACGACGATCCGGCGCAACACGGTCTACCTGATCCCGCCGCGCAAGGAGATGATCATCGCCGACGGCGCGCTCACGCTGCGCGACCGCGACGAGGGCCAGAGTTTCCACCACCCGATCGACACGTTCCTCTATTCGTTGGCCGAGGCCTGTGGCGACCGGGCCATCGCGGTGATCCTCTCGGGCTCGGGCAGCGACGGCGCCAGAGGATGCGAGGCCGTCCGCAAAGCCGGCGGCATCGTCGTGGCGCAAACGCCGAGCACGGCGCATTTCAGCTCGATGCCGCAGGCCGTCATCGACCAAGCGGGTCAAACGCTCATCGCTGCGCCGAGCGAACTCGCGGCGCTGATCAAAACCCACGTCACCGGCAAAACCACCGACGAACCTCAGAGCCACGACGAAGCAGCCTCCACCGAGCCGATCCCCCGCATCCTCCGAGCGCTCCGGCAACGATTCGGCCCGGACTTCGGCTACTACAAGCAATCCACGGTGACCCGGCGCATCGAACGTCGGGTCGGCCTGACCAAGTCGCCGTCGCTGGAGGCCTACGCCCGCGACGCGACCGGGCGGCCGGAGGAGTTGGAAGCGCTCTACCACGACCTGTTGATCGGTGTGACCGGGTTCTTCCGTGACGCCGGTGCCTTCCGCTGCTTCGAGCAGGATGCGCTGCCATCGCTGGTTGATCTGATGGCGGCTGGTGAACAAGTGCGTGTCTGGACCGCCGGTTGCGCGACGGGCGAAGAAGCCTACTCGCTGGCAATGATGCTCGTCAGCGGCGCAAACGCCCGTGGCGTCACGCCCAATCTCAAGATCTTCGCGACCGACATCCACGAACGCTCGTTGGTCGTCGCCAGCGACGGCATCTATCCGGAGGACCGGCTCCGCGGCATCGATGCCGAGCATCTGAGCCAGTTCTTCGATCCGTTGCCGGACGGTAGCTACCGGGTGCGCGCTGGCCTCCGGCGCTTCATCGTCTTCAGCCGCCACAACATCATCAAGGACCCGCCGTTCTCGCGGCTGCATCTGATCTCCTGCCGCAACCTGCTGATCTACCTGGGTGAAGCAGCGCAGCGGAAGGTCTTGTCGCTGCTGCATTTCTCCCTGCGGAAAGGCGGACTGCTGCTGCTCGGGTCTAGCGAGACGCCGGGTCGGATCGGCGACGAGTTCGCTACGGTCAGTGCGCGATTCCGCATCTTCCGCAAGCTCAGAGACGTCCGCCTGCAGGCCGCCCTGCAATTGCTGCCCCCATCGACCGAGGCATCGGCCAGCGAGGCCGCCGCGGACGCGTCGCCCTGGTCGCCATCGCTCTCCCACGGGCACGGCGCGTTTCGGCAGCTGGTCCCCGCCTACGACGCGCTCTTGGCAGCCTATGCGCCACCGGGCCTTCTGGTCGACGGACGCGGCGACATCGTCCACGTCTTCGGCGAGGTCACACGCTTCCTGCAGCCGCTGACCGGGCGGGCGGTCACCCTGCGTGCGACCGAACGGGTGGTGGAGCCGCTCCGGATCGCCGTCTCGACGGGCCTGGAGCGCGCGCTCAAGCGATCGAGCCCGTCGATCGCCAAGGACCTGCCCGTCACCATCCCGACCATCGAGCGAACCATCACGGTCAGCGTGCGAATCCGCCCCCTCCAGACGGACCGCCACGGCGAACCCACCCACGCCTACATCGCCTTCGAAGAGGGCAGCCGCCGCCCCGCCACGGACAGCATCGAAGCGGCGGCCCACGTCATCACCAATGACGAAGCGACGATTCGCATCAAGGATCTCGAAAACACTCTCCGCCTGACCGAGGAGAATCTGCAAACGACCATCGAGGAACTCGAAACCAGCAACGAAGAATTACAAGCTTCGAATGAAGAACTGCAGTCGTCGAATGAAGAACTGCAGAGCACAAATGAAGAACTCTACTCGATCAACGAAGAACTGCACACCGTCAGCGGTGAATACGAAGACCGGATCGAAGAACTAGTGCGGCTGAACGCCGACATTGCCAATCTGCTGACGGCAACCGATATCGGAGCGATCTTCCTCGACAAGGAGTTGAACCTTCGACGTTTCACGCCGGCGGCAGCAAAGCTGTTCAACCTGGTGCCGCACGACGTCGGACGACCGATCAGCCACGTCACGTCGCGGATCGTGAGTGCCGACCTGCAGGCCGACATCGCCGCGATCGCCGCCGGTCAAACGCGGATCGAGCGTGACGTTCTCACCCAAGCGGGCGAACACTACCTGGTGCGATTGCTGCCGTACGACACTGCCGACGGCCAGCGGGATGGGGTCAGCTTGTCGTTCGTCGACGTCGCCGAGTTGAAGCGCACGCAATCCGCGCTGGAACGCCGCAACGTTGAACTTGCAGACGCCAACGAGGAGCTCGAACGCTTCGCCTACATCGCCTCGCACGACCTCAAGGCGCCGGTCCGAGCTTGCAGCCACATCATGACGTTCCTCCGCGAAGACGCTGGGCACCTGCTCTCCGAAGAACAGACACAACGCTTCGATTCCGGCATCTGCCGTTTGCGGCAAATGGAAGTCATGCTGCGCGAACTGATCGACTTCGCTCGTTTGTCACAAGAGCGTCCGCCCGAGGAGCCCATAGACGTCGCCGCGCTCATGCGCGACGTCGTCGAGCTGCTGGCGCCACCTGACAGCTTCGACATTCGTTGCAACGGGCCCTTCCCGACCATCCACAATGCTCCGGGGCTGATCTCGCTGGTCTTCCGCAACCTGATTGGCAACGCGGTCGCCCACCACGACCGCGACGGCGGTACCATCACCGTGCGCGGCAGGGAAAGCGGCAGCTGGGCCGAGTTCGAGGTCCTCGACGACGGCCCTGGAATCGATGCGTCGATGCAGGGGCAGATCTTCGAGCCCTTCAAGAAGCTCGACCGCAGCAGCCCCGGCACCGGCATGGGGCTCGCCTTCGTGCGACGGGCCGTGGAGCGCGCCAACGGCAAGATCGAACTAGTCAGCTCGGTGACCGAGCGCGGCAGTTGCTTTCGCGTGTCGCTGCCACTGACCCGGACGATCCCCGGCGATCAGAGGTAGCGGACACGCTCGGCGACCGTCGGCCGGCGACGCTCCGGGGTCTCCGCCGCGCCGCGGCCGACATAGACGAACCCAGCGATACGCTCGTCCGCACCACAGCCGATCGCCGCCATCACGTCACGGTCGTAGGCGACCCACTCGGTCAGCCACTGCGCGGCAAAGCCAAGCGCGTTCGCCGCAAGCAACAGCTGGTGGCAGAGCGCACCGGCGGAGAGCGTTTGCTCCCACTCAGGCACCTTGGCGCTCGGCACCGGTGCGGCGACCACCGCCAGCACCAACGGCGCGCGGGCGAAGCGGCCGGCCTCGGCCGCCAAGGTCGGCGGATTGGCATCAGGCTCACGCTTGGCGAACGCGCTCGCCGCGACCGTGCCCAGCCGGTCGCGGGCCGCACCTTCGATGACGACAACGCGCCACGGCTCGAGCTTCCCGTGGTCTGGAACCCGCAGGCCCACTCGCAGCAACAGATCACGCTCGGCGGCGCTAGGACCAGGGCCGGTCAGCTCACGAACCACCAGCGAACGTCTGCGTGCAAGAAACATCAGCGTCGTTGCGGCGCCCGGCGCCGTCGCCACCGGCTCGCCTTCGGCCGGGATCATCTTGTCGAAAGCCTCGCTGTTTCGGTGGTCGTCCATGTCGCTTTCCGCAGCCGTTCCGAGGGGTTGTGGGCGTTCGCGCGAAGACGTCAATCGTGTCGAGCGCGCCGCTGTCCGTCGCTTGCTGCCCGCGGCGATTGGCCGCTTCCCACGTTCGGCCCGGGTTGTCCGCCAGCGGGCGTCGCGGCAGGGTATGGTTGCGGCAAACCGAGGGCACCCGGATGTTCACGACCGCTGAGTTGCAACGGCTCGACAACGCTCATCATCTGCACCCCTTTACCGACCACCGCGCGCTCCGCGGCGAGGGCAGCAGGATCGTCGTCAGCGGCGATGGCGTTTGGATCCGCGACAGTGAAGGGCGGCGGGTACTCGACGCCATGGCGGGACTTTGGTGCGTCAACGTCGGCTACGGCCGCGACGAACTCGCCGAAGCGGCGTACCGGCAAATGCACACGCTGCCCTACTACAACAGCTTCTTCAAATCGACGACGTCTCCAGCGGTCCAGCTGGCCGCTCATCTGGTCGCCTTGGCACCGGCCGGCTTCTCCGACGTGATGTACGCCTCGTCCGGCTCCGAAGCGAACGACACCGCCATCCGCATGATCCGGCACTACTGGGCGCTCGTCGGCAAGCCGGAGAAGCAGGTGATCATCGCGCGCCGCGGCGCCTATCATGGCTCCACGATTGCCGCAGCGTCGATGGGTGGCAACGAGGCGATGCACGCCCAGCTGCACACCCCGCTTCCGGGCTTCGTCCACGTGATGCCGCCCTGTGCGTTCTCCGAGGCCGAACCAGGCGAGAGCGCCGAGGCGTTCGGGCTGCGCGCGGCGGCAGACGTCGAACGCACGATTCTGGAGGTCGGCCCCGAACGGGTCGCGGCGGTCGTCGGCGAGCCGGTGATGGGTGCAGGTGGCGTGCGGATACCACCGCGCAGCTATTGGCCAGAGATCGAACGGCTGTGTCGCCGCTACGACATCCTGCTGCATGCCGACGAGGTGATCACAGGGTTCGGCCGGCTCGGGCAATGGTTCGGCTGCGACGTGTTCGGTTTCACCCCGGACGTCATCACCGTCGCCAAGGCGTTGACCTCGGGTTATCAGCCGCTCTCGGCGGTACTGGTCAACCGCCGTCTGTCGACGACGTTGCTCGATGGCGGCGAGTTTTTCCACGGCTACACCCATGCTGGGCACCCGGTGGCCTGCGCGGTGGCGCTCGCCAACATCGACATCATGGAGCGTGAGGGACTGGTCGAGCGGGTCCGCGACGAGATCGGCCCGTTCTTCGCCCAACAGCTCAGAACCCTGGAAGACCATCCGCTGGTGGGCGAAGTCCGATGCCTCGGGCTGATCGGCGCGTTGGAGCTGGTGGCCGACAAGGCCACGCGGCAGCGCTTTCCGGACGAAGGCCAGGTCGGAACCCGCTGCCGGGACCTCTGTTTCGCCGATGATTTCGTGATGCGGGCGGTCGGCGACACGATGATCCTGTCACCGCCGTTGATCATCAGCGAAGCCGAGGTCCGTGACCTGGTGGATCGGATCCGCGGAGTGCTCGACCGGCTGGATCGCGAGCTTCGGGCGCCGTTGACTCCCGCCCAGGCGCCGCTTACGTCGCTGGCGTAGTGGCGTTTCGGCACCAGCGGAGCAGCCTATGGCCGGCGCGGTGAGGTCCTTCTTCGGCGCCTGGATCTTGTGGGTCTTGGCGACCGGCTTGGCCATGGCCACCCTGTGGTCGTGAGCCCTCGCCGATGAACGAGGCGAAAGACGGTTTCGCCAAGCGGATCGGGTCGCGCGTCGACACCGCCACAGGACCCATGGCTGCCCTCCGACGCCGCGCTTGGTCGCTGCGGCTGGTGCCTATCGTGTTCACGCTGCCGCTGCTCTGGTCGCTGCTTTCTGGCCAGCTGACGAAGTTGGTCGGGCTGATTGCCGGTGCCGCGCTTTTGGTGCTGGGCGCCATGCTGGTCGAGCGCGGCCTCGCCGCTACCGCCGAGTACCAGCAGCGCCGGTTGGCGAAGGCGCCGCTCCCCTATCGGCTGACCGGGGCGGCTGCCGTCGGCGTCGGCTTCGCGGTGATCGGTCTGCTGGCGACCGGCTCGGGGCTCGTCACCAGCCTCCTCGTCGGCGCCGCCGGCGCCGCCTCTTGCGTGCTCACCTACGGCCTAGACCCGAAGACCGCCAAGATGCTCGACGCGTCGACCGCCAAGCGGACCGGCATGCAAACCGAGCAGGTGCTGAAGGCGCTCGAGGAGGCCGAGACCAAGCTGGCTGACATCCGCCACAGCGCGAATGGCCTCGCCAATCGCGAGCTGAAGGGCCGGATCGAACGCATCATCGACCGTGCCAATGCCGTGCTCGACGAGATCGAGCGGGACCCAAAGGACCTTTCGCGAGCGCGACGCTTCCTCAACACCTACCTCGACGGCACGCGCAACGTCATCAAGGGCTACGTGGCGCGGCAGGACGATTTCTCCGAGACCGAGCTCGCGCAGAATTTCAAGAACGTGCTGGCCACGATCGAGAAGGTGTTCGACGAACAGGTCGAGCATCTGAAGAAGGACGAGGCGCTGGACCTCGACGTCGCGATCGACGTGCTACACACACAGTTGACGAAAGAAGGCGTGGGCTGACGCCCAGGCGCCTCGGAGGATCGACATGACGACGACGCCGGAGCAACCCAGCGCGACGGAACCCACCGCTGTCGATACGCAGCTCGCCGTCCTCTCGGACGAACTCACCCAAGATCTCGACCTGCGGCTCGAAGGTTCGGTTCCGGAACAAATCCAGCAGGCACAGGCCGAGATCGACGTCACCGACACCAACTCGATCATCTTCTTCGGCACGAAGGCGCAAGAACAACTCACCGAGCTTTCCGAGCAGATGCTGGAGAACGTCCGCGCCAAGGAGGTCGGCCCGGCCGGCGACATGCTGACCCAGATGGTCAGCCGCTTGAAGGACTTGGACGTGACCGGCCTCGATCCGCAGGCCAAGACTGGTTTTTTCGGGCGGTTGTTCGGCATGAAGAGCCAAGTCGAGCAGTATCTCGATCGCTACGATACGGTCAAAGACCAGATCGAAACCACCACCATTGGTTTGGAGCAGCACAAGACCCAGCTATTGACCGACATCACCAAGCTGGATCGATTGTACGACGCCAATCTCGAATACTTTCGTACTCTCGAAGTCTACATCGCCGCCGGACGAGCCAAGCTGAAACAGCTGGACGAGCAGGCGATTCCGGCGATGGAACAGGCCGTCGCCGGGACCGAGGACGTGATCAAGGCCCAAGAGCTCCGCGATCTGCGGGCGGCGCGCGACGATCTGGAGCGCCGGGTCCACGATCTGGCGCTGACCCGCCAAGTGACCATGCAAAGCCTGCCGTCGGTGCGTTTGGTGCAAGAGAACGACAAGGCGCTGGTCACGAAGATCAATTCGACCATCGCCAACACCGTACCGCTTTGGAAGCAACAGCTGGCCCAAGCGGTCACCGTCTATCGCTCCGGCCAAGCCGCCAAGGCGGTCAAGGAAGCCACCGATTTCACCAACGAGCTGTTGAAGTCGAATGCAGAGAACCTGCGCGAGGCCAACAAGACGGTGCGGCAGCAGGTCGAGCGCGGGGTCTTCGACATCGAAGCCGTCAAGCAGGCCAACGATCAGTTGATCGCGACGATCAACGAGAGCCTGTCGATCGCCGACGACGGCAAGGCCAAACGGGCCGAGGCAGAACAGGCCCTCGCGGCGATGGAAACCGAGCTGAAGAAGACCTTGGTCGCTGCATCTGCGCGCTTGACGAGCGGCAATCAGCCGCCAAAGGGCTGAGCGACGAATGATTTGGAACAGGCTGTTCGGCGAATTCGTCGACGTCATCGACTGGGTCGACGACAGCGCCAACACCCTCGTCTACCGCTTCCAGCGACCTGGCAACGAGATCAAGTACGGCGCCAAGCTCACCGTGCGCGAAGGCCAGGCCGCCGTCTTCATCCACGAGGGCGAGTTCGCCGACGTCTTCGGCCCAGGCATGTACGAGTTGCAGACGCAAAACCTACCGGTGCTCTCGACGCTGCAGAATTGGCCGCATGGCTTTCAGAGTCCCTTCAAGTCCGAGGTCTATTTCTGCAACTTGCGGCAGTTCACCGACCTCAAATGGGGAACCAAGAACCCGATCATCATGCGTGATCCGGAGTTCGGCCCGATCCGGCTGCGCGCCTTCGGCACGTACGCCATGCGCATCCACGACCCGGCTGTGTTCCTACGGGAAATCGTCGGTACCGACGGGCACTTCACGACCGAAGAGATCAGCAACCAAGTCCGCAACCTGATCGTGGCGCGGTTCGCCGACGTGATCGCCAAGTCAGGCATCCCCATTCTCGATCTTGCTGGCAACTACGCCAAGCTCTCGACCTTCCTGACGGCCAAGATCGCCCCGGAGATGAAGGCGTTCGGGCTGGAACTCGCGACCATGCTGGTCGAGAACGTGTCGCTCCCGACCGAGGTCGAGAAGGCGCTCGACCAGCGCAGCGCAGCTGGCATCGTCGGCGACCTCGACCGGTTCGTCAGCTACCAGACCGGCCAAGCGCTCGGCCAACAGGGTGGTGCGGCGGCGAGCGGCGTGGGGCTCGGCGCCGGCATCGTGATGGCCCAGCAGGCGGCGGGTGTGGTCGGCAGTGCGCCGACGCCACCGCCAATCCCGACCGGGCCACTTTTCCATGTGGCGATCGACGGCGAACCCAAAGGTCCGTTCGACGTTTCAGGACTGCGCGGCGAGGTGGCGGCAGGGCGGATGGGGCCGGACAGTCTGGTCTGGCGCGACGGCATGAGCGCTTGGACCCGGGCGAGCGACGTCGGCGAGTTGCGGCCGTTGTTCCCGGCAGAACCACCGCCGCTGCCGCCGATCGGCGCCTGAGTCTTGGTCGACCTCCTGGTCGGTCCGTGGGGAGCTCGCCGCACCGATCCCGAGCCAACGCCTACGGCGCCGGTTGACGACGAGGACGGGCGTTTCGCTTGCACCAACTGCGGCGCGGTGCTCGGTTTCGCCCCCGGCACCGAACAGCTCACCTGCAGCTACTGCGGCCACGTCAACGCCATCCGCGCGAGCACGGCGACCGTCGAAGAGCAGGACTTGGACGCGGCGTTCGCCACGCTCGGCGACGCACCGCCGCCGAGCGAGCCGGTGTCGACGCGCTGTACCGGCTGCGGCGCGTCCTTCACGTTCGATCCTCCGCTCCACGCCGGGCCCTGCCGGTTCTGTGGCACTGCCGTCGTCGCCGAGCCTGGAGGCGCTCTCGCACCTGACGGCCTGCTGCCGTTCCTGATCGGCGAAGCCACCGCACGCGAACGCGTCGACGCATGGCTGAAGAAGCTCTGGTTCGCCCCGAACCACGTCGCCCGCGAAGCTCGCGGCCGCGACGCGCTGCATGGTCTCTACGTCCCCTTCTTCACCTATGACAGCCGCACGGAGACGAGCTACCGGGGACAGCGTGGCGACGTCTACCACCAGACGGTGATGGTGCCCGTGGTCGTCAACGGCCGGCGGACGATGCAACGTCAACAGGTGCCCAAGGTCCGCTGGCGGCACGCCGCAGGAGCCGTCCGCCGGCACTTCGACGATGTGCTCGTGCCGGCCTCCACCACCCTGCCCGCTCCCCTCGTCCAGCGGTTGCGGCGCTTCGATCTGCATGAGACGCGGTCGTTCCAGGACGACTTCCTCGCTGGCTTCGAGAGCGAGCGCTACCAACGCTCGTTGGCCGACGGCTTCGAGGACGCCCGGGCGATCATGCGCAACACCATCCAGGGTGACATTCGGGCGGACATCGGCGGTGACATGCAACGGATCGCAGCGATGGACGTGCGTCACGCCGACCGCTCCTACAAGCTGGTACTGCTGCCGGTCTGGCGCGCCGATCTGCGCTTCATGGGGCGCGTCTATCGGGTGCTCGTGAACGGCCGGTCCGGAGAGATCGTCGGCGAACGCCCGTGGAGCATCAGCAAGATCGCGGGCGCCGTCGTCGGCGTCGTCGCGATCGTCGCCGCGGTGATGCTGACGGCCCGGGCCTTCGGCGGCGGCTTCTGACTGGCTGGCGACGGCCTCAGCGGCCGCTGCCGTGACCCTGTCGGGCCTCGACCAAGTTGACGGCCGTCGTCAAAGCAGCGCGGAGGCTCCGGCAGTCGGCACGACCCTGGCCAGCGATGTCGAACGCCGTGCCGTGGTCCGGGCTGGTGCGGACGAACGGCAGGCCGAGGGTCACGTTCACGCCCTCCTCGAGCCCGAGATACTTGATCGGGATCAGCCCCTGGTCGTGGTACTGCGCCACCACGACGTCGAAGCGGCCTTCACGCGCCTGCAGGAACACGGTGTCGCCCGGCCAAGGGCCGCTGACGTCCAGGCCTTCTGCCTGCGCCCGTCGGATCGCCGGTGCGATGATCCGTATGTCTTCGTCGCCAAAAAGCCCGCCTTCACCGGCATGGGGATTGAGGCCCGCCACGGCGATCCGTGGGCGGACGATGCCGAATGCTCGACAACCCTCCGCCGCGAAACGGATGGCCCGCAGCTCGGCCGCTTCGGTCAGCGCTTCAACGGCAGTCTTGAGCGGCACGTGAATGCTGACCAGCACCACCTTGAGTGCTGGCGTCGCCAACAACATCGCCGTCTCGTCAACGCCGGCATGGTCCCGCAACATCTCCGTGTGGCCCGGGAACGGCACGCCGGCAGCGGCGAGCGCTTCCTTGTGCAAGGGCGCTGTGACGATAGCGTCGAGTTCACCGGCAAGTGCCAAGTCGACGCCATGCCGCACGTAGCCGTAGGCCGCCGCACCCGCGGCCGGCTGTACCGCCCCGACGCGCAGCCACTCGGGCAGGCTGCCCACCTGCAGCACTTCGATGCGACCGAGGGTGGGCGCCGTTGCGGCCGGCATGTCGATGACGTCAACATCGACCTCGCAGCCCAGCGCCACCGCGGTCCGCTGCAGCCACGCCGCGTCACCGATCACCGGCGGTCGGACGGGCAAGGCAGCGTCGGCGAGCAGCTTGAGACAGAGCTCGGGGCCGATGCCCGCCGGATCGCCCATGGTCAAGGCCACTCGCCGCCGCGCCACGCGATGTCTCACGTGAACTTCTCCGATGGTTCGCGGCTCTGCTAGAGCCGAGCCGGCGTGAACACCACTGGAAATGGAGGCCTACCATGGCAACGGTCGAGATCCTGGCCGATGACGCCTTGTCGCCGCAGGCACGGGCGGTGTTCGACGACATTCGCAAGACGCGCGGCACCGACTACGTCAACGACTTCTGGCGCGCGCTCGCCAATCAGCCCGAAACGCTCGAACGGACATGGGCCGACCTGAAGGCGACGATGGCACCGGGTGCCCTCGATCCGCTGACGAAGGAGCTGATCTACGTTGCGGTGTCGGTCGCCAATGGCTGCGCCTACTGCGTCCACTCGCACACCGCCGCGGCACGCGGCAAGGGGATGACGAACGAGCAGCATGCGGAGCTGTTGTCGACCATCGCCATGGCCGTGCGCACCAACGGCTTGGTCACCGCGTTGGGCGTTCCGGTCGATCCGACGTTCGACCGCGCCGACGGGTGAGCCCAGCAGCGTTCAACCGCGTGTCGCACGGCTGCGGACCATGAAGGCGTCCATGGCGATCTCGTTCACCAGCCACCACAGATAGCCGTCGCCGCGGAACGCCTCCCAGTGCTCGAAGAGCTCCCGGAAAGCCGGGCTCTCCTCGCGGAACTGGGCGTAGATCGCTTCGGACGCTGATTGGGCCTGCTCCAACACGTCGCGCGGGAACGGCCTGAGAACGACGCCCTTTTGAACGAGCCGCTTCAGCGCCGCCGGGTTCTGCACGTCGTACTTCGCCATCGTGTAGCCGTTGGCGTAACCGGCGGCAGCGATGCACGCTTGTCGGTAGGGCTCCGGCAGCGTGTCCCAAGCCTCGGCGTTGACGAACAGGTGCAGCGTCGTGCTCGGTTCCCACCAGCCGGGATAGAAATAGTACTTGGCAACCCGATCGAAGCCGAGCTTCTCGTCGTCGTACGGCCCGACCCATTCGGCGGCATCGATCCGCCCGTCCTGCAACGCCGGGACGATCTCGGAACCCGGCAGCGGTCGTGGGACGACGCCCAGGGACGCGAGCACCGAGCCGGTGATGCCAGCGACGCGCATGCGCAATCCTTGGAGACCATCGACACTCGTCAGGTCGTCCTTGAACCACCCGCCCATTTGGCAGCCGGTGTTGCCGCACGGCAAGCCGACGACACCGTGGGTTCGGTAGAAGTCGTTCAGCACGGCATTGCCGTCGCCACCTTCCAGCCAAGCGTTCTGCAATCGGCTGTTCAGCCCGAACGGCAGCGCTGTGCCGATGGCAAAAGCCGGGTCGCGATTCGCGAAGTAATAAGAACAAGTGTGTGCCAATTCGACCGTACCGGTGGCTGCAGCATCGAGCACCTCGAAAGCAGCCATCAGTTCACCAGGCGGATAAACGTCGACTTGGAACCGGCCGTCCGTTATCAGCGCTAGTGTTCGTGCGAAAGTGTGTGCCGAACCGAAAATGGTATCGAGTGACGGTGGAAAGCTAGAGGGACAGCGCCACCGCAATTCGGGAAGGGTTGCCGCCTCGACCGCGTCTATAGCCAGCAGCAACGGTGCCGCCGCCGCAGGGCCTGCCAATGCCGCCAAGGCGCGTCGTTGCATCTTCAACCCCAAATGGAGCAGCCCCGAGGATTTCCAACAACTCGACGATACCGAACGCAGCCCGGCGGCGTTACTCTAGGTTGCTGATCGCGAACCGCGGCGCGCTGCCCTCGTCTTGGATGCTCAACGATGCGCTGGACCTCGCTCTCGCCGTTCGTACTGACCTGCTGCCTCTTCGCCGCCGCCGCTGACCGGGCGGCGGCGCAAACCGAGCCGTCGGAGGCGCGCATGCGCCAGCTCGTCCTGGCGGAGCTGCGGGCACTCAACGCCGAGATAGCGAGGGCGCTGGGCCGCTTGGCGAACGAGAGCAGCGGGCTCGATGCCGCGCCAACACCGGCGCCTGTCGACGGAGCCCCGCGGCTGGTGGCGGCCGTCGCTTTCCGCAACGGCGCCGTCGGCATCGCCCCGGCGGAGCGGGAACGCGTGGTCGGCGCCGCATCTGCGATCCGCCAGCTGGGGACGTCGCGCGTGAAGGTCATCGGCTTTGCGGATCGGACCGGCTCGCCGGCGGCGAACTCCCGGTTGGCACAGCGTCGCGCCGACGCGGTGGCTGAGCTGATCCTTGCCGCGGGCTTCACTGCCGACGACGTCGAAGCGTTGTCCGGTATCGAGGCGAACTGGCCGCTACCGGTGCCGACCGCCGAAGGCGTGGTGGAACCGCGCAATCGCGTGGCGCACGTGTTCGCGAGCGATTGACCGGCCGCGGCCGGCCGAACGCGGCTCAAGGCGACACCGGCGTGTCGAGCAAGCGCTCGATCAGCATGGCCCGATCGGCCAACGCCCGCACGGCGGGAACCTCGCCGGTGACACTGGCGGCGCGCTGCTCCAGCTGATCCAACTCGCCCAAAGCCGGGAACGGAACGCCGGCCGCCAAGTCGACGTCGCTCCGGTCATCCTCCAGGGCGTCGGCGACGCGCGCAGTGTAGACCAACAGCCCCCGGAGCGTGCGTTCGAGACCGGCGAGCTCGGTCCGGTGGTCGAGGTCGGCGCTGCCGGCCGTGAGCCGGCCAGTGACGTCGCTGCGGGCGGTCGCCAACGCGTCCAGCTCGGCGAACAGCGCGTCGCCGCCGTCGAGCATGGCCAGGATCTGCGCTTCCGCCGCGGCGTCGCCGCCGGCGACACGATCCTCACCCGCCGCTGGCGGCAAGGACTCGGCGACCGTAGCTCGCACCTCGTCGAACGACGGGAGGCGGGGGCCGACGCCTGCAGCGAGCACGCCGACCACGAGACCCACCACCAACGAAGTGGCGACGATCCCGGCGCGCGAACCCCAGGCGCGCAAGTGGCGCGCCCGCTTGGCCTGCCGCAAACGCCGCGCCAGCGTGGCGTCGTCGCCAGTGCCGAGGCTCTGTCGGTAGCCAGCTGCAGGCAGCGCCTCTGCCGGCACGTCGACGCGTGCCGGTGGACGCCGTGACGGCGGCGGGGCGGCGGAGCGACGCCGCGCACGCACGAAGGGCGGCGTGCCCTCGTTCGACGGCTCGTTCATGCGATCTTTGATTCCGTTCGACGACGTGTTGGTCTCCCAGACGGAAGCTTACACCAGAGCGCGTCGGCGACCAACCAACGGGCCAGCCGACATCGGGCGGCAGCCGCAGCCGTGATCGTCGCGCTGGGCAGGGCCGCGCTCGGCACCCAACCGTCGCTCGGTCGCTTCCAACGAGCCCGGGCCAGCGTTGACCGCGGAGCTCCTTCTCGTCGCCCTCACCTTGGGCGCTGCGTCCAGCCTCCACTGTCTCGGCATGTGTGGCGGCATCACCGCGGCCCTGGCCCAAGGCGCGCCCGCGGCGGTGCGGGCGCATCCGGCCAGCGCCACGACGAGCGTTCTGGCTCCAGAAGGCGATGGGAGCGCTCCTGGTGGCGCTGGCGTTCGGAAGCGTCTGGCTAGGCGGTCCGGCCGGCCGGTTCTGCGCGCCGGACGCTTCCCACTGAACCACGGCCGTGCTTCGCTCGTCGCCAAACACGACGGAGGCGGGCGTGGAACTGATACCGGTCGAAACCCTGACGGCGCGGGTGGCGGCGCTGTTCGAAGCCAAAGGCTGCACGCCCGGCGAAGCGCTGAACGTCGCCACGTCGCTGGTCGCGGCCAATCTGACGGGCCACGACAGCCACGGCGTCGTCCGCGTGCCACGCTATCTGGCGTGGATGGACGAGGCCACCTTGCGGCCCGGGCGCGAGCCGGAGACCGTCACCGACGGCGGCGCCTTTGTGCTCGCCGACGGCGGCCACGGCTTCGGCCAGACGCTCGGTCGGCGGATCGTCGACCTCGGGATCGCCCGCTGCCGCGAGCACGGGGTCGCGATCACCGCCTTGCGCCGCTCGGGCCATCTCGGGCGCATCGGCGAGTGGGCCGAGCGCGCCGCGGACGCCGGGCTCGTCTCGATCCACTGCGTCAACGTCCATGGCTCGGTGCTGGTGGCGCCGTTCGGTGCCATGGCCAAGCGGTTCTCGACGGCACCCTTCAGCGTCGGCATCCCGCGCCCGGACGAAGCCCCGCTGATCCTCGACTTCGCCACGTCCAAAGTCGCCGAGGGCAAGGTGCTGAACGCGATGAAGGGCGGCAAGACCCTGCCGCCGGCCTGCATCATCGCCCCTGACGGCCATCTGTCGCACGATCCGTCGGACTTCTACGGGACCAACGATCCGACCCACGTGCCGGCGGCGATTTCGGCGCCGGGCGCGCTGGTCGCCATGGGCGAGCACAAAGGCTCAGGCCTCGCCTTCATGATGGAACTGCTGGGCGGTGCGTTGACCGGCGGCGGCACCTGCGGCCCCGGCAAGGCGCCGGTCGCCAACGCGATGCTCTCGGTGTTCCTCGATCCCGCACGGCTCGACCCGGCCAACGACTTCCACGGCGAGGTCACCCGGTTCGTCGATTGGGTGCGCGCGGCGCAGCCGCGGCCGGGCACCGACACCGTGCTGGTGCCGGGCGATCCCGAGCGCGCGCTGCGGGCCGAGCGCACGGTCCGAGGCGTGCCACTGCCGCCCGAAGTCTGGCGGGCAATCGTCGAAGCGGGATGAGCGGTCGGCTCAGTCACCGAGCACCACGCCTTCGCGCCTCGGATCGGCGCCGCCGACGAGACCGTCGTCGGTGACCAGGATGGCGTGGAGACCGCTGGTGAGATCGCGGACGTTGACCTCGTGGCCCAGCTCCGCCAGCGGTGCGGCGAAGGTCGCCGCCGCCGTGCCCGCCTCGAGGTCGGTAGCGCCGCCGCGGTTGATGACGTGGCCGAGGTCGATCGCGCTCTGGGGCATGAGATCCCAGTCGAGAACGCCGATGGCCGCCAGCGCCGTGTAGCCGATGATCCTTGAGCCGCCGGGCGAGCCGATCAACAGGTACGGCGCGCCGTCCCGCAGCACGATTGTCGGGCTCATCGAGCTGCGCGGGCGCTTGGACCCCTCGACCCGGTTGGCGACCGGTCGGCCGTCGGCTTCGGGACGGAAGGAGAAGTCGGTCAACTCGTTGTTCAGGAGGAAACCGCCGGTCATCAGCCTGGAGCCGAAGCCGCTCTCGATCGTCGTCGTCATGGAGAGGGCGTTGCCGGCTTCGTCCATGATGACGAAGTGGCTGGTGCCGTGCTCCGGCTGCGTCGACTGCGGTGCCCGGAGCGCGCCCTCGTCCCAGGGCGGGGTGCCGGCCTCGGCGTCGGGGTTGGCCGCCATCGGGTCGATCAGCAGCGCGCGCTCGACGAGATAGGCCGGATCGACCAGGCCCTCGACCGGAACCCGGACGAAGTCCGAATCGGCCATGTAGAGGGCGCGGTCCTTGAAGGCGAGGCGCGCCGCCTCGGCGATCAGATGCGCCGCTTCGGGACCGTAGCCCATGGTTTGGAGGTCGAAGCCTTCCACCATGCCGAGGATCTGGCCAACGGTCAGCGCGCCGGAGCTGGGTGGCCCCATGCCACAGACCAGGTTGCGGTGGTACTCGACGCAGATCGGCGGCCGCTCCACGAGCTCGTAGGCCGCGAAGTCGTCGAGCGCCAGGATGCCGCCTTCGGCGGTGGTCGCGGCGACGATCGCCTCGGCCACGGGGCCGTCGTAGAAGGGCGCACTCCGTTCCGCCGCCATCAGCCGCAGCGTCTCGGCATAAGCAGGGTTCATCAACACGTCGCCGGCCTCGAGCGGCGCGCCGCCCGGAAAGAAGTAGCTGCGGGTCGGCTCGAAGCGGTCCAGCTCGCGCGCGCCGGCGACCGACGACGCCAGCCGCGGCGTGACCGCGAAGCCCTCCTCGGCGAGGGTCATGGCCGGCACCAGCAGGTCGGCCCAATCCATGCTGCCGTAGCGGGCGTGGAGCAGGTCGAGCAGCATCGGCGTGCCGGGCACGCCGACCGAGCGCCCGCCGACGACGGCCTCCCAGAAGCCGAGCGGTTCGCCGTCCGGGCCCAACCAGTAATCGGGTGTGGCCGCGGCCGGCGCCACCTCACGGCCGTCGAAGGTGGTGAGCGTTCCGGACGTGGCGTCGTAGTAGACGGCGAAGGCACCGCCGCCCAGGCCCGACGATTGCGGCTCGACCAGGCCCAGCACCGTCTGCACTGCGACCATGGCGTCGATGGCGTTGCCGCCGGCCGCCAGCACGTCGAACCCGGCCTGGGCGGCCAACGGGTGGGCCGCCGCGACCATCTGGGTCGAGCCGGCGCGGGCGTCGGCGGCGAGCAGCGCCCCCATGGCCGAAAGGGTGGCCGCCAGGATCGCCGGGCCCGTCGTCGTCCATCGTCGCCACATCGCGTCTCTCCCTTCCATCCTCACCGAACTTAGGTCACGGAGCTGGCGCGCGCCACGGTTGCGGCTCGTGGTAAGCCACGCTCGACGACGGCGCCGGCAGGCCTATGGTGGCGCCGTCGCGACGGGGGGAGAGACGACATGGAAGAGGTGGTGGTGACGCCGGGCGTGGGTCTGGTCGTCGGGCTGTTGATCGCAGCGGTGGTCGGCGGCATCGCCGGGTTTCTCGCCAATCTGATCGTCAAGGGCCGGGGCGCCGGGCTGTTCGGCAGTATCGTGCTCGGCATCGTCGGTGCCCTCGTTGCCGGCTGGCTCTTTCCGTTCCTCGGCTTCAGCCTCGGCGGCGGACTGATCGGTGCGGTGCTCTCGGCGATGATCGGCGCCATTCTCGTGTTGGCGGTGATCCGTCTGATCCGCGGTTGAAGCCCCGGAGGACCAGCAAAAAACCTCGGCCAAGCCGTTGGCATGGAAATACTTTCCTCGGATTTGGCTTCGTTTCGTAATCAGGCTTCTACGCCGGGCCGTGCGATCGTTCGCCGCTCGGCCTGAAGCGCTTTCAGGGCGCGAAGCGTGCCCAAGAGCTCGCCGTTGGCGGTGGCCCGATAGCGGTTGACCAGGAGGAACGTGAACTGGCAGCGGCGGTTGGCCATCAGCGCCTTGCCGCTGGTCGAATCGCCCCAGCCGGTGGCCGCCTCGAACGCCTGCACCTCCAGCCGATCGGCGCGCTCCAGCCGTTGCAAGGCCGCGGCCATGCGGGCGACCAGGGCCTGCTCCAGCGGGGTTTCGGGCACCAGTTCCATCGCCAGCACCGCCGCCCGCCGCTGACGATCCGCCGCTTCGGCCTCGTCGCGCGGACTTTCCGCCGTCAGCCCGTGGGTCAGCGCATTGGCGGCCGCCCGCACCTTGCCGGCAATGCTCCGCGGCCCGGTCGACCGACGGGCATTGGCGCGGTTGCGCAGAGCGACACTGCGCTGCTTCGGCGATGGCTTGGTGGACGTCATGGCGAGGCTCCGCGAACTGAACAGGATTGGCTATATTTTCCTATCTCAGCGGCCACAGCACCATCGCCCATACGTCGCGCGCGGAGGGGAGACCGAAGGGCGCTTCGAACGGATCTCGGACATCTACGCGGCGACTCGGTGGGTCCGCTGCCCGAGATGCCACGGTCGCCGCCGTTGGCCCCTCTTCAGGCAGCGGTGCGCCACGACGAAGCGAAGTGGCGGCGGACCGGGACGCCGCTCCGGCCGCCTCTCGAGAGCGCGCACCGGTTTGGACGGTAGGTCGGGTGTGCGGGATGAAGGGGCCAAGAAGCTCGCCGGCAACGCCGAGCCAAGAGGAGGGATGTTCGGTGAGAAAGTCGGTTCTAGAAGGAGGCCCGGCAGGGGATCGTGGCGACCCGAGTGGCGTCCGACACCCTGGGTGTCGCGCGCCTGGTTGGTGGCGGAACCGTAGGGAGGCCGTGGCGTCGCCGACGCTCGCACATCTGCCTTCGCGATGACTCGCAGAAAACGCGTGACCTTGACGCTGCCGCGGAATGCAGCCGCTCGCCGCGCCTCGTAAGAGTGCCGAACGCGCGGCCAACGCGATAGCCCAATCGGGTGGCGGGCAAGGCGATCGCCTTCGATCCCATTGCGGTCACGTAATTGCAACACAGCCTCCCTATTAGTCCCGCGACAACAGCGGGTTTCCGGCGGCGAGCACAGCTGCCGACCAAGAATCATGAGGCTCGCCGGCGGGGGAGAAACCAGTGTCAACGACAGTTGTCGACCAAGGGAGCCATTCTTCCTCTTCGAATTGGCTGCAATGGCTGTTCGTCCTCGGGTTGGTGTACTTGCTGCTCGTGGCCGTCGCGATGATCGGCACCGGCTTCAAGGCAGCGGCGGGCGGTCAGGCCAAGGAACTCTTCGCCTTTGCCAGCAACCCGGTGACGGGCGTGATCGTTGGCACCGTCGCGACAGCGCTCATCCAATCGTCGAGTACCGTCACGTCGATCATCGTTGGGCTCGTGGCCGGAGGCCTACCCGTCGGCGTCGCGATACCGATGATCATGGGCGCCAACATGGGAACGACGATCACCAACACCATCGTCAGCCTCGGGCATGTGCGTCAGGGCGAAGAGTTCCGCCGTGCGTTCTCGGCCGCGACCGTGCATGACTTCTTCAACCTTTTCAGCATTCTGATCTTCCTGCCGTTGGAGATCATGTTCGGCTTCCTGCAGAAGACCGGCGAGTATCTCGCTAATCTTCTGGTTGGCGGGGAATCGATGTCCGTGAAGGGGTTCAATTTCGTCAAGCCGCTCGTGAAGCCACCCGTGGATGCGTTGAAAGATCTGTTTCATGGCGTCGGCGCGAACGACCTGATCATGGGGATCGCGTTGATCGTTTTGGGAATCGCGCTGATTTTTGTCGTGATCACCTACATCGGCAAGCTGCTCAAGGTGCTGATGGTGGGGCGCGCAAAAGCGATCCTGCACGCGGCCGTCGGGCGTGGACCGATTTCCGGGATCTTCTCCGGGACGGCGATCACGGTCCTTGTCCAGTCCTCGTCGACCACGACGAGTCTGGTCGTTCCACTCGCCGGCAGCGGCGTGTTCAGTCTGAAGCAGATTTACCCCTTCACGCTCGGGGCCAATATCGGCACCTGCATCACGGCCTTGTTGGCAGCAACGGCAGTGACTGGTGCCAACGCGATCTTTGCGCTGCAGATCGCGCTCGTTCATCTCAGTTACAACGTGATCGGAGTTCTCGTCATCTACGGCCTGCCGTTCACGAGGAACGTGCCTATCTATGCGGCTGAATGGCTCGCGGGCTTGGCAATGAAGAACAAGCTCTACGTCGCAGCCTACATCGGGATTGTCTTCTTCGTCCTTCCCATTGTTCTAATCAGCGTCAGTCAGGTCATGGGGTGGTGAACAGGGGAAACGGAACATGAGCGAATTCAAGAAGCACAGCGAAGCGCTTCGCGGACGGATCGATGACCTCGAAAAGACCTTGGCGAACCTGAAAGCCGAACTCCAGGCCGAGGAGGAGCGCGAACAACATGCGGCGATCGATCGGCTGGAAGAGTATCTCGGCGACCTGGACAACAAGTATGCCAAGTTGCAAGATTTCTGGCAGGTGCTGCGCGAAGAAGTAAAGCAATTGTTCGGCGACCGTTCGGATAAACCTGGAAAAGACAAATGAAAATACAGTTGAGAAACGTATTTCTCGCCGCCGGAATCGGCGTCGTGGTCAACGGAACTGGTGCGCTAGCAGGCGTGGAGGAAACGGTCGCACTCGCTGACCTGCCAGCACCCGTGATGGAGGTCGCGAAAGCCCACCTGGCAGAGTTGAAACTGGCAATCGACGCGCCGGGGCCGGTGGACGATGGCAGTGTCATCGACGACAACATCGTCATCTTGTATGAAGAACTGGGCGAGGTACGGTTGATCAGCGCCAACACCGAAACCGAGGAGGATGGCAGCTTCGTCTACGAAATCCAGGGCGTGGTGGCAGACGGACGCCGCGTCGAGATCGACATCGATCCCAGTGGCAACGTCCTCGAGATCGAGGTTGAGTTCAAAATCGACGATGTGCCTGGCGCGGTCCTGAAGTCGCTGGAAGCACGGATGCCGGGCTTCACTCCCGAATTCATCGAAGCCAGCCACTCGCGGAGTATGCAAGTGGTGGGTTACGAATTCGTCGGCACGCTGGGTGAGAATGCGATCGACATCGAGGTCTCTGCTGACGGCAGGAGAATTGAGGTTGCTGACCAATAGGACGCGGGCGATCCCTGATGTCGTTCCGGCTAGTCCGCTCCCGAGAGACCAAGTTGATTTCGCAAATCCGGCAGTTTCGGCAACGGCGCGACCGCTGTGACTCCGAGATTTTCGGAAGCTGGTTTCGAAAGCTGGACTACCGTTGCAGCTGCTCGACGGCTGTCGGTGGGGCGGCTCGTGAACTTCCGCTCTGTTCGACGATCGAAGCCGTCGTGTGCCATCCATACTTGCGTGATCGCCGCCGTCGCTCGGAAGGTCCGGCGCTTGGCCGGGCTTGCGTCAGCCTGAACTGATGACGCCCAGCCATTGGAGGGTCGCCGAGGCGGCGGGCGAGCCAGACGCCACTCCGGCCGGCACGACCTGCCCCCAAACAGGCCCCCTCGAGAAGGACTGACTTCCTCACAAGTGCCGGTCCCTTTTGGCGCCCTACGGGCTCCGAGGGACATCCGCGGATGTCGTCGACGCGCCACGAGCCCCGCTCAAACCTCGGGTGGTGTTGACGGGTTTTTGGCGCCTTTCGGCTGTTCCCAACACCGACCTCGGTGCCGGCCCTGGAGATCCGAAGACGCGCACGAGCGGCGAATCGTCGAGTCCGCTGCGGGCCGTACCGTGCGCTGCGGGATCGCGTTCCGCATGTCCGCTCCTGGAAGACCTTTGGCTCCGTCCCCGCCGGTGCCCAATGGCGCCTTCAGCCCGGCTGCGGCCTTCGCCCTCCACGTTCCTCCTCGCCTAGCCGATCAGCACCGGCGCCTGGCGCAGGTAGCGTTCCGAGGTCACCTGCTCGACGAGGAACTCGGCGACGTCACCGCGGGCGATGAAGCCGCCGCGCCAGTCGCGCGGGTCGACGATCACCCGATAGGTGCTCCGTGCCGGTCCGTCGGTGAGGATGACGGGCCGGGCGATCGTCCAGGCGAGCGAACTGTGCCGGATCAGGTGTTCCTGCACGTTCTTGTCGTCGTAGATCCGGCCCAGGAACAGGTTGAATCCGAGATCCCACAGACAGCCGCCCTGGTTGCGGCTGTCGCCGGTGCCGAACCCGGTGAGCGCGATCAGCCGGGCGACACCAACCGCCTCCATGGCCTCGACCAGTAAGCGGGTCGCCTTGGAGAACACCTTGGTGCCGGCCACGATCGTGTCCGGCCGCGCCGTCACGCCCAGTGTTTGAATCACGGCGTCGATGCCTTCGAGCGCCGCGCGCACCTCTCGCGCCGACAACGCGTCGCCCGAGACTTTCTCCAATCGCGGATCATCGATGTCGATCTTGTCGGCAGAGCGGGCCAACGCCCGGACGTCGTGTCCTTCACCCAGTGCTCGCCTCACGACGGCCAACCCGACCCCGCGGCTCGCGCCGATGACCAAAACCTGCGCCATTCCTCATCCCGCCCGTGCTGACACTCTCCGACGACCTAGGCCGGCCCGCGCGAACGGCCATGTCCCGACGTGTTCGGCGGCGCATCCGCGGTTCGCTCGGAAGCCGATCTCGATTGCCTCGCTCTTCGTATCGGGCCAGCCGCAGGTTTGCGCGGCTGAAGGGTGATGCGTCGCCGGAAACGCTGCGGATGTCGTCTCGGAGGCATCGTTGCCCATCGGATGGACGACCTGCGAGCCTCAGCCCTCGGCGGTGTCGACGACCTCCTGGACGATGCCGGCGTCGGAGGCGATGCACGCCCACGGCGCTCGGGCGGGAGGTGCCGCCACCATGATCCGCATGCCGATGCCGGACTCGTCGCTGCCGACGATGGTGAGGTCGCCGACCGGCACACCTAGCTCCCGGGCAACGGCGTCGAGACAGCCGCGAGCGGCGGGGGTCGTCGCGGCGGCGCCCGTCACCGGCGCGCTGGTGAACGTACGGGCGCCAGCCGGCACCTGGCGATCCGCGCTGCCGGCACAGGCCGCCAGGGCGCCGCCGCTCAGCAACAGCAGCATGGTGCGATGGACCATGATCGGCTCCCCCCTCCGGATCTCGTCACAGGCGGCGTGCGCCGCCGGTGCGGCACCGGCGGCATGGGCCGTTGGGACCGGCGTCGTCCTGGCCCTCGTAGCGCTCGTCGTCGACGCGGATCAAGCTCGGATCGGCGGCGCCGCTCGCCTACTCAAGCGCCAAGCGCAGCGCCGCGGCGGTGGCGAAGGGGGCGAGCGCCAGGGTGCCGAGCAGCATCGCGCCGAGGATCATCACCTGTGCCGACGCGCCGAGGCCCGAGACCCAACCCTCGATCGCCGAGACGCCGAAGATCAAGACCGGGATCTCCAAGGGCAGAACGATCAGCGCGAGCAACAGCCCGCCGCGGCGGCTGCCGACCAGAAGTGCCGCGCCGATGCCGCCGATCAGGGTCAGGGTCGGGGTGCCGAGCAGCAACACGACCGGGACGGCGACGTAGGCTTCCCGCGGGAGGCCGAGGAGCAGCACGACCAGGGGCGAGCAGAGCACCAGCACCAAACCGCTGGTGAGCCAGTGGGCCACGGCCTTGACCAGCGCCACGAGTTCGAAGGCGACGCCGGAGGTGGCGAGGAGGTCGAGGGTGCCGTCGCGGGCGTCCTCGGCGTAGAGCCGCTCGAGGGTCAAGGTGACACTGAACAGCGCCAAGACCCAGATCAGCCCGACGCCGATCCGCTCCAGGATGACGGGCCCCGGGCCGACGCCGAGCGGGAACAGCGCCAGCGCCAGCATGAAGAAGACGAGGCCCTGGGCCATCTCGCCGCCGGAGCGGACCGCCAACCGCAGCTCGTGGGCGAGCAGGGCGGCGGCCGCCCTCAACGGCCGAAGTCCAGGACCGCGGCGTCGGCGATCGCGACGTCACCGTGGGTGGCGGCGATGACCGCACCGCCCTTGCGCCGGTGGTCGGCGATCGCCGCCTGGAGGCGGTCGCGGTTGGTCTTGTCGAGACCGACGCCCGGCTCGTCGAGCAGCCAGACGGCCTTGTGGCTCACGACGAGCCGCGCCAAGGACAGCCGGCGGCGCTGACCGGAGGAGAGGTAGCGGGCAGGCGTGTCGGCGAGACGCACCAGGGCGAAGGCCCGCAGGCCCGCCTCGACGTCGCCGCCGCCCCCGCCAAGCGCCGCGGCGAAGGCGAGGTTTTCTTCGACGCTGAGGGTCGGCTTGGCCGGATCGCCGTGGCCGACATAGTGAAGGCCGGGGCTGCCGTCGGCGGCCGGTGCGACGTGGCTCTCGCCCGCGGCCGGCTCCAACAGGCCCGCCAAGGTGCGGAGCAGGCTCGACTTGCCGCTGCCGTTCGGCCCCCTCAGCAGCAGCGCGCCGCCCCTGTCGACGGCGAGCGACAGGTCGCTGAACACGTCGCGGCCGGCACGGCGGCAAGCGAGGCCGCGCGCCCGGACCAGCGCGTCGAGCGCGTCGTCGGCTGGGTTCAACGGCGTCAGCTCCGGCGGTCTTCGATCACCTTGCCGTCGTCGGGCAGGCTGCCGGGCGCGACGAAGTGCACTTCGCCGCGCAAGCTGATGGTCTCGCGGATGGTCTGCTCCAGGTGCTCGGCGAGACCGGGTGCCGCCGCGGCCTCGACCAGGAGCCGCAGGCGGTCCTTGCCCTCGTCGAGGTCGATGACGATGCGGCTGCGGCCTAGTTCGTGGCGCTCGGCGATCGCCGCCACCTGGTGCGGATGGACGAACATGCCGCGGACTTTGGCGGACTGGTCGGCGCGTCCCAGCCAGCCGCGGATTCGGCGATTGGTGCGGCCGCACGGGCTGGCGCCCGGCAGGACCGCCGAGAGGTCGCCGGTGGCGAACCGGATCAGCGGGTAGTCGGGGTTGAAGCTGGTGATGACCAGCTCGCCGACCTCGCCGTCGTCGACCGGGTCGCCGGTGCCGGGGTGGACGATCTCGATGATCACGGCCTCGTCGCCGATGAGACCGTCGCGGGCGCGGGTTTCATAGGCGATCAGGCCGGCGTCGGCCGTGGCGTAGCACTGGTAGGCGGCGACGCCGTAACGCGTCTGGAGGTCGTCGCGGACGGTCGGCGGGAACGCCTCGCCCGAGACCAGCGCCTTGGTGAAGGCCGAGACGTCGGCACCATGGTCGGCCGCCTCGTCGAGCAGAATGCGGAGGAAGGACGGCGTGCCGGCGTAGCCGACGGGCCGCAGCCGGTCGATCGCCTGGAGCTGGCGGGCGGTCTGTCCGGTGCCGGCGGCCAGCACCGGACAACCGAGGGCTCTGGCCCCGCCCTCGATCATCATCCCCGCCGGCGTCAGGTGATAGGAGAAGGCGTTGTGGACCAGGTCACCGGTGCGGAAGCCGGCGGCATAGAGGGCGCGGGCGCAGCGCCAATAGTCGGTGCGCAGGCCTTCGGGCTCGGCGATCGGTCCGGGCGAGGCGAACACTCGGGCGAGCCGGCTGATCGGCGTGGCGACCAAGCCGGCGAAGGGCGGCTCGGTGGCCTGGCGTTCGATCAGCTCGGATTTTCGGAGCACCGGCAACGCCGCCAGGGCGGCGGGACTGGTGACGCCGGCCGGGTCGGTGCCAGCAAGATGGCGAGCCAAGGCCGGGGCGTTGTCGACGGCATGGCGGACCAATCCTGGCAGAGCCGTGTAGATCTGCGCGTGGCGCTGGTCGGGGTCGCGGATCTCTTGGTGATCGTAGAATTCTGTCGCGTCGTCGACCATTTCTGTCCCCGCTGCGTGCCGCGGCCGGGCGTGTCGGCGACGTCAGAGCCAGCGCTTGCGCCGCTTGTAGCTCTTGATGTCGCGGAAGCTTCGACGCCCGGCCGAGCCGATGCCCAGGTAGAACTCTTTGACGTCCTCGTTGTCACGCAGCGCGGAGGCTTCCCCCTCCAGCACGACGCGACCGTTCTCCAGGATGTAACCGTCGTGAGCATAGCGCAACGCGATGTTCGTGTTCTGCTCGGCGAGCAGGAACGTGACGCCGGCCTTCCGGTTCAACTCGGCGACGATCTCGAAGATTTCCTCGACCAGCTGCGGGGCAAGGCCCATCGACGGCTCGTCCAGCAGGATGACGCGGGGTCGGGCCATCAGCGCCCGGCCGATGGCGCACATCTGCTGCTCGCCACCGGAGGTGTACCCCGCTTGCGCGCGACGGCGCTCCTTGAGCCGGGGGAAGTAGCCGTAAACCATGTCGAGATCGTCACGCAGCGCCGCCGCACCATCTCTGCGGGTATAGGCGCCGGTCAGAAGGTTCTCTTCGATGGTCAGGTGCTCGAAGCAGTGGCGCCCCTCCATCACCTGGACGACGCCGCGGGTGACGAGCTCGTTGGGCGACAGATGGGCGACGTCTTCACCGCGCAAGGTGATGTCGCCCTTGGTGACCTCACCACGTTCGGCGCGGAGCAGGTTCGAGACCGCCTTCAAGGTGGTGGTCTTCCCGGCACCGTTGGCGCCGAGCAGAGCGGTGATGCCGCCCTCGCGCACCGCGAGGGAGACGCCCTTGAGCACCAGCACCACGTGGTCGTAGACGACCTCGATCGAGTTGACCGCGAGCAGCACATCCGCCGCGCCCGCGCCCGGCGCCGCCGACGTGCTGTCGGCAGACTTGGCGGGTGCGGACGCGGCGGAGGCCATGGGCTAGTCCTCAGCTGCTCGGGCAGTCGCGCGGGGTCAGGCCCTTCTCGGCAGCATAGGCGGCGGCGCTCTCTTCGATCATCGGCCGCACCAGGTCGGTCATCGGCGGGATCCAGTCGGAGACGCGGTCCCAGGTTTCGCCGTCCCATTGCTGGACGAAGATCGCCCCGCCGCCCTCGTGGTCCGCGCAAGTGACGGCGATCGGGTTCATGAACTCCGCCAAACCGAGTTCGGCCAGGCCCTCGGGGCTCAGGTTCAACGCCTCGAAGCCGTCGCGCACCTCCTCGCCCGTGAGGACGCGGTTGCCGTGGATCGCCTGGCCGGCACGGATCGCCTCGACGACGATGGCGGCGTTGACGATGCCGCGGTTGTAGAGCACCTCGCCGACCCGCTCACGGTCGCCGGCGCCGTCGCCCGTGTCGTAGACGTGGGTGTAGATGTCGTCGTGGACGGCGAAGCCATCACCCGGGCTGTGGAAGTTGGCGGCGAGGTAGCCGATGGCGCTGTCGCCTGCGGGGATCACGTCGACCTCGGCGCCGGCCCAGTGGTTGCCGACGAAGCGGTCCATCGGATAGCCGACGGCCGCCGCCTCCTTGATCGCGGTCGCGTTCATCACGCCCCAGCCCCACATCACCACCCAGTCGGGGCGGAGCCGCCGGCCGATGGTCAGCCACGTGGCTTTCTGCTCGAGGCCCGGATGGGCGACCGGGAACAGCTCCAAAGTGAAGCCCTTCTCCGCGGCCAGCTTCTCCAAGGTCGCGATCGGCTCCTTGCCGTAGGCGCTGTCGTGATAAACGAGCGCAATGGTCTTGCCTTCCAGATCACCGCCTTCCTGGTCGGCGATGTACTGGATGATCGACGTGGCTTGCGACCAGTAGGTCATCGGCATCGTGAACACGTGCGGGAAGACCGTGCCGTCGGAGGCGTCGGTGCGCCCGTAGCCCATGGTGAAGAGCGGGATCCCGTCGGCCTTGGTGCGCTCGATCAGCGCGTAGGTGATGCCGGTCGAGAACGGCGAGATGACGCTGGCGCCGCGGCCCTTGAGCCGCTCGTAGCACTCGACGCCCTGGTCGTTGTTGTAGGCGGTGTCGCATTCCTCGATCGCGAGCGGCACGCCGTTCACGCCGCCGTCGCGGGCGTTGATCATCCGGTAGTAATCGACCTGGCCGTTGGCCAGCGGAATGCCGTTCGGCGCGTAGGCGCCGGTCCGGTAGCTGAGGATCGGAATGAACTGCTCGTCCGCTTGGGCCAGAGCTGGGGCGAACACGGTCGAAGCGGCGATCGCCGCCGACAGCGCCAAGGTGGCGATGCCCGGTGTCCTCATGGGGTGATCTCCCTGATCGAAGTTCGACGGCTCGCCGTCCGTCGGTTGTGCCCATTGGTAGCAAACGCGCCAGTGCGCGCAATCGCGCAGGTGGCGCCGGCGATGGGCAGGCGGATCAATAGGGGAACGGCCACGTTCGCAGCTTCTGCTTCAAGATCTGCCACATCCGCGCCATGCCGTGCGGCTCGAAGATCAAGAAGGCGACGATCAAGGCACCCATGATCATGAACTCGATGTGGCCGGCGAGTTCGATGGCGTTCTGGAGACCCAGCGCCAGCAAGGTCGTGTTCACCAGGATCGGCAACAGCACGATGAACGCGGCACCGAGAAAGCCGCCGAGGATGGTCCCTAGCCCACCGATGATGATCATGAACAGGACCGCGAACGACACGTTGATCTCGAACGCCAGCGCCTCGACCGAACCGGTGTGGACGAACGCCCAGAGCGCACCGGCGATGCCGATGTAGAACGAGCTGATGGCGAACGCCGAGAGCTTGGTCGTGGTCGGACGGATGCCGATGATCTCGGCGGCGATGTCCATGTCGCGGATCGCCATCCACGACCGGCCGAGCTTCGAGCGGGTCAGATTCTTGGCGACCCAGGCGAGGACGACGACGAGGGTCAGGACGAACAGGTACTTGGCCTCGGTCGAGGCGGCCGCCCCGGTCACCTGCACGCCCGGCACGACGTCGCGCGGCGGCGCGCTGATGACGCCGGAGGCGCTGTAATTGGTGAACCACGGCACCTTGTTGTAGAGCCAGACCAGGAAGAACTGCGCCGCCAAGGTCGCGACCGCGAGATAGAAGCCCTTGATGCGCAGGCTCGGCAGCCCGAACAACACGCCGACCAGCGCGGTGATGGTGCCGGAAAGCAGCAGCACGACGACGATGTTCAATTCGGGAAAGGCGGTGGTCAGCTTGTAGGCGGCGAACGCGCCCGTCGCCATGAAGCCGCCGGTGCCGAGGGACAACTGGCCAGCATAGCCGGTCAACAGGTTCAGCCCGATCGCCGCGAGCGCAAAAATCAAGAACGGCACCATGATCGTGCCGAGCCAATAGGGGCTCGCCAGCAGCGGCACCGCGACAAACGCCAAGAGGACGATGACGGCGATGCCGACGCGATCCTGGACCAGCGGGAAGATCTGCTGGTCGGCCGCGTAGCTCGTCTTGTATTGGCCGGTCTCGAAATAGAACATGGTTCAGACCCGCTCGATGATCTTTTCGCCGAACAGACCCTGCGGCCGGAACAGCAGAAACACCATGGCCAGCATGTAGGCGAACCAGTCTTCCGCGGCACCGCCGTGCAGACCAACCCAGAACACCTCGAAGATCTTTTCACCGGCGCCGATGATGAGCCCGCCGACGATGGCACCCGGCACCGAGGTGAAGCCGCCGAGGATCAAGACCGGCAGCGCTTTCAGGGCGATCAGGCTCAAGGTGAACTGCACGCCGAGCTTCGAGCCCCACATGATGCCGGCGACGAGGCCGACGATGCCGGCGACCGCCCAGACGATCGTCCAGATGCGGTTCAAGGGGATGCCGACGCTCATCGCCGCCGTGTGGTCGTCGGCGACGGCCCGCAGGGCGCGGCCGGTCGCCGTGTACTGGAAGAACAGCGCGAGTGCTGCAACCAGCACCCCGCAGACCAGCGCGGCGTAGACGTCGAAGGCGTTCATGAAGAGGCCGCCGACGATGATCGGGCCGTCGGGAATCCCGACGTCGAGCACCTCGACGTCGGAGCCCCAGATCGTCTGGCCGAAGCCGTCGAGGAAAAACGCGATGCCGATGGTCGCCATGAACAGGCTGATCGGCGCCTGGCCAACGAGCGGCCTCAGGACGACCCGCTCGATGGCGAAGGCCAGCAGGACCATGACTCCGGCGGCCAGGACCAGCGCCAGCCACATGTTGATGCCGAGATCGATCAGGCCGACGAAGGTCAGCGCGGCGAACAGCACCATGGCGCCCTGGGCGAAATTGAAGACGCCGGAGGCCTTGAAGATCAGCACGAAGCCCAGCGCCACCAGCGCGTACATGACCCCGGTCAACAGCCCGCCAATCAATACTTCGAAGAAGAAAGGCGGATACTCAAAAATCTCGCGGATGGGCTCGAAGAGTATGAGATCGAGCAAAGGCAGTCTCCACTGAGGCGCGTCAGTCTGGCTGCACGCCGAGATAGGCCGCGATCACGTCGGGATCGGCACGTACGGCGTCGGGCGTGCCGTCGGCCAGCAGTTCGCCATAGTCGAGGACGACCACGCGGTCGGAAATGTCCATGACCACGCCCATGTCGTGCTCGATCAGCGCAACCGTGGTGCCGAATTCTTCGTTCACGTCGAGGACGAAGCGGCACATGTCCTCCTTCTCCTCGACGTTCATCCCGGCCATCGGCTCGTCGAGCAGCAGCAGCTGCGGCTCGGCCGCCAACGCGCGGGCGAGTTCGACGCGCTTTTGCAGACCGTAGGGCAGCTTGCCGACCGGCGTGTGGCGGTGGGCCTGGATCTCCAGGAAGTCGATGATCGTCTCGCAGTAGCGGCGATGCTCGATCTCCTCGCGCCGCGCTCGGCCGAGATAGACCATCTGCTCGAACCAGGTCGCGTGCATCTTCAGCATCCGCCCGGTCATGACGTTGTCGAGGGTGCTCATGCCCTTGAACAGGGCGATGTTCTGGAAGGTGCGGGCGATCCCGTTGGCGGCGGCGAAGTGCGGGCGCATCTTGCGTAGCGGTTCCCCCTGCCAGACGATCTGGCCCTCCTGGGGTTGGTAAAAGCCGTTGATGACGTTGAGCATCGACGACTTGCCGGCACCGTTCGGGCCGATGATCGCGCGGATCTCGCCGCGGCGAACGTCGAAGCTGACGTTGGAGAGCGCGCGGACACCGCCGAAGCGGAGCGAGATGTCGCGGACTTCCAGCAGCACGTCGCCGATTTCGCGGGCGCGCAGCCGTCGGCCCGCCGGGACTTCCTGGGTGGCGTCCATCAAGCCGGCTCCACCGCGTCGGCGGCAAGGTCGCGGATCGCCATCAGCGCATCGATGGTGCCCTTGCGCCCGTCTTCGAAGGTCACCTCGGCATCCATCCGGACCGCAGAGGTACCGGCGTAGATCGCATCGATCAGCGGCGCGTAGCGCTGATCGATGACCGCGCGCCGGACTTTGCGGGTGCGCGTCAGTTCGCCGTCATCGGCGTCCAGCTCCTTGAACAGCAAGAGAAACCGCCGGAGGCGCTGGGCCGGCGGCAGGCTCTCGTTGACCTTGGCCACCTCGCCGGCGATCAGATCGTACGTCTGCGCGTTGGCGGCGAGGTTGCCGTACGTCGTGAAGCCGACCCGCTTCTGCTCGGCCCATTTGGCGACCATCTGGAAACGGATGCAGAGGATGGCGCTGAGAAACGCGCGACCATCGCCGAGCACCACGCACTCGCCGACGTATGGGGAGAACTTCAGCTTGTTCTCGATGTACTGGGGCGAGAAACGATCGCCGCCGGACGTCGTGGCGATGTCGCGCAGCCGGTCGATGACCACGAGGCGGCCAGCGTCGTCCAGATAGCCGGCGTCGCCCGTGTGCATCCAACCTTCGGCGTCGACGTCGGGCGTCTCGTCGACCTTGAAGTAGCCGCGGAACATGTTGGGGTGACGGGTGACGATTTCGCCGACCCCGTTGGCGTCGGCATGGTCGATGCGCAGCTCCACCTCGGTGAAGGGCAAGCCGGAGCTGTCGAAGTCGATGCCGCTACCGTCCTGCAGGGTGTAGGCGCCGCAAAGCTCGGTCTGGCCGTAGAGCTGACGGAGCGGCACCCCCATGGCCAGGAAGAACTTGAAGGTGTCGGGCCCGAGCGCGGCGCCGCCGGTGGCCGCCGACTTGACGTTGCGGAACCCGAGCCGGTCCTTCAGCGAGCGGAAGGTCAAGGCGTCCGCGACCCAGTCGCGGCGGCCTTGCTCCAGGGCGTCGATGCCACGGCGCATCCCGGTTTCGAACAGCCAGCGATTGGCGCGATTGGCGTCCATGATCCGGGCGCGGACGTCGGCCGCCGTCTGTTCCCAGACGCGCGGGGCGAGCAGGATGTGGGTCGGCCCGATCTCCCGCATGTCGTGCATCGCCGTCTCCCCGCTCTCGGGGAAGTTCACGCGGATCCGCGACAGGAGTGACATCACCGCGACGTAGACCTGCTCCATGATCCACGGCAGCGGCAGCATGCAGACGTAGTCGTCCGTCGGCTCGCGCGGGTCGCGCTCCAGGTATCGGGCGCAATGGCGCATGAAGCGGCCGTGCTCCAGCACCGCCAGCTTGGGGTGCGAGGTGGTGCCCGACGTCGTGCAGAGGATCGCCGCGTCGCCGCCTTTGCCAGCAGCCACCTCGCGGTCGAAGCGAGCCGGATCGCTGGCGTCGACCACGGCGCCACGGGCGAGGAACGCCCCCCAGTCGATCAAGCGCGGGTCGGCGTATTTCCGCATGCCGCGCGGGTCGTGATAGACGATCCAGGCGACGTGCGGGATGCGGTCGCCGAGTTCCAGGAGCTTATCGACCTGCTCCTCGTCCTCGCAGACGACGACGCGCGACTCGGCATAGTTCAAGAGATACGCCGCCTCGTCGCCGAGAACGTCCTCGTAGAGCCCGAGCGAGAGGCCGCCAACGGCGTGGACCGCCCATTCGCTCCACAACCAGTTCGGGCGGTTGCGGCCGATGATCGCCACGACGTCGCCGCGGCGGACCTCGAGGTCGGTCAGCGCGAGTGCGATGGTGCGGACGTTGGCCAGCACGTCGCCCCACGTGAACTCGTGCCAGATGCCGAGGTCCTTCTCACGCATGGCGACGGCGGCGGCGTGCTGCGTGCCGTTGTGCACCAGCAGCTTCGGCAGAGTATCAAACCGCTCCAGATCGGGCAGGTCCATCCCAAGCTCCGCCTGCGGCCCGGGCGGCGACGGCAGCAGGCTGTCGCGGCGGGCCTCCCCAATCGGACAGCGTACCCATCGGGGCCGCTGCCTTCTTGATCAAGATATACCGCCACGACGGGCCGATCACCAGGGGCGTCTGGGCCTTCGCTCAGGCACAAACCTCGTGGCCGCGGGCATCTTGCTCCACGGTGCGGACCAGGATCTCCATCGCCCGCTCCAGGCTGGCGCGATCGACGGCGCCGCTGAGGGCCAGACGGATGGCGTTCGGCACACGGGCGCGGCCGAAGGCGAACAGGTCGCCGGCGAGGACGTGGACGTCGGCCGCGCGCAACCGATCGACCAAGGCGCTGGCCCGCCAACGGCCGGGGACACGCAACCAAAGATGGTGGCCCTCGGTCCGTGCGTTCGGGGCGAGCGGTCCGAGGACCCGCCGCGCGAGCACCTGACGCGCCTCGGTTTCCGAGCGCTGGTGGTCGACCACCCGGTCGGCGAGACCGCTGTCGAGCCAGTGGCGGAACAACCGCGCCGCCAATGGCGGCAACCCCAGCAGCATGGTGTGCTGCGCATCGACCAGCCGGGCGCGGAGCGCTGGGGGTGCCACCAGGAAGCCGAGCCGCAGACCCGGTGCCAACGTCTTGGAGATGCTGGTCAAGTAGATCGTCCGCTCGGGCGCCAGGTTGCGTATCGGCTCCGGCGGGTCGGGCAAGAGCAGGCCGTAGACGTCGTCCTCGACCAGGATCAGGTCGTGGGCGCGGGCCACCGCGACGATCGCCCGCCGACGCTCGGGCGTGAGCGTGCCGCCGGTCGGGTTGTGCAAGGTCGGGTTGAGGACCAACAGCCGGCCGCCGGTGTCGCGGCAGGCGACGTCCAGTGCGTCGGGGCAGATGCCCTGGTCGTCAGCCTCCACGGCATGGCGCCGAAGGCCCAGTAGCCCGCCCAGATCGTGGAAGTGCGGATAGCTGAGGCCACAGGCCAGCAGGACGTCGCCCGGACGGCTGAGCGCGGTAACGGCGACGGCCAAAGCGCCCTGGGCGCCGGCCGTGACCATGACGTCGTCGGGATCGCAGTCGACGCCATGGCGCGCCAACCACGCAGCCCCCGCCAGCAGGTCGACGCGGTGGCCGACGGTCGGCGGGTAGCCGAGGAACAGCGCCGGGTCGGCCGCGCCATCGGCAATCTCGCTGGCCGCGGCCGCCAGCTCGGCGTGGCAGTCGATGACCGGCTGGTTGGTGCGGAGGTCCATCGCCGGATAGCCGGGGTCCACCGGCGACATCTCCCGACCGGTCATGACGTCGTGCGTCAGCGGCCCCTCCGGCGGTTCGGCGACGAACGTCCCGCGACCGACCTGGGCGCTGACCAGCTGGCGCTGCGCGGCCACGTCGTAGGCGCGGCCTACCGTGCCGACGGTGACGCCCAACGTCGTCGCGAGCTCGCGCTGCGGCGGCAGCCGCGTGCCCACCGCCAACCGACCGTCGGCAATCGCATCGGCGATGGCGTCGGCCAGCGCGCGGTAGCGCGGACCGGGGCGAGCTGCAACATCGGCAGAGAGAATTGTCATGGTGACAATATTCGCCTTGACCCACACATTCGTCAATACCATACATTGAATGGCATCAATGCGGAGGTGTTCCGGCCATGTTCACAAATTGGACCCTTACAATACCATCTCGTGCGGATGGCCCGTCGTTCGGCGCTCGGCTGCTTACCGCCGTCCGCACTTGGTACATCCGCTCGAAGCAGCGCCGGGCGCTGGCCGAGCTCGACGATCGCATGCTGCGTGACTTGGGCTTGACCCGCCACGACGTCCTCAAGGAAGCGGCCAAGCCGTTCTGGGCGGACTGAGCGTTGGCGCGCGCGCGGTTCCAGATCCTCGATGTGTTCACCGACCGCGCGTTCGCCGGCAACCGCCTGGCGGTGGTCTTCGACGCGCGGCCGTTGACGGAGCCGACCTTCGCCGCCGTTGCGCGTGAGTTCGGCTTCTCCGAGACGGTGTTCGCGCTGCCGAGCCGGCGCTCCGACTGCGTCCGGCGGCTGCGGATCTTCACACCCGAAGCCGAGCTGCCGTTCGCCGGGCACCCGACCATCGGCGCCGCGCTCGCCCTCACCGCCGAAGGCTATCTGGCGCTGTCGCCAGAGGGCGAGCGGTTCGCGTTCGACCTCGACGCCGGGCCGACCGCCATCAGCATCGACAGCGACGCGGCGCGGGCGACCGTGACCGCACCGCTGGCGCCGACCCAAGGCACGACCACTGGCCACGAAGCGGTTGCCGAGGCGCTGCGCCTCACGCCCGGCGACGTGATGACGGAACCGCATGAACCGGTCGACTCGGGTGCCGGGCTCCCGTTCTTGTTTGCCCGGCTCGCCAGCCTCGACGCCCTGGCCCGCGCCCGGCCCGACCGGTCGACCCTGGCGCGACTGCCGAGCCCAGGCGCACGCCACGGGATCGTCTGCTACACCCCGGTCAGCGGGGACGCGGAGGATTTCCGCGTGCGCGTGTTCGTCCCCGAGATGGGCATCGAAGAAGACCCGGCCACTGGGAGCGCCGCGGCGGGCCTCGGCGGGCTGCTCGCCACCCTGGCACCTAGCGCCGATGGGAGCCTCGCGTACCGTTTGGCACAGGGGATCGAAATGGGCCGCCCGTCACGGCTCGACGTTCGAGCCGACAAGACGGGCGGTATCGTCACCGCCGTGCATGTCACCGGCGCCGCCGTGATGGTCGCCGACGGCTGGCTGGCATTGCCGGCGGCGTGAACCCGGGGCAAGTTTGGGCGCATCGACCGTTCACGACGGTTTCAGCGCCCGTTCGGCACGAGGTTCGTCATGAGGAGAACGCCTTCCACCCTGCCCGCGGGCCCGGTCCGCGCCGCCGACTGACGTCATGCGTGTCCTGGTCGCCGAAGACGAGTTCGACCTCGCCGAGCAGCTGAAGGAAGCCTTGGTCGCGGCCGGCTACGCGGTCGACCTCGCAACGGGTGGCGAAGACGCCCTCCATCTCGGCAACACCGAGCCTTATGACGCGGTCATCCTCGATCTCGGCCTGCCGCAGCTCGACGGGCTGAAGGTGCTGGAGCGCTGGCGCCGTGCCGGTCGGCAGATGCCGGTCCTGGTGCTGACGGCGCGCGATCGGTGGAGCGACAAGGTCGCCGGCATCGACGCCGGCGCCGACGACTACGTCGCCAAGCCGTTCCACATGGCCGAAGTCATGGCTCGTGTGCGGGCCCTGATCCGACGCGCTTCGGGTCATGCCTCGGCCGAGCTGGCCTGCGGCTCGATCCGCCTCGATACGCGCGCGGCGACCGTCACCGTCGACGGCGAGCCGGTCCGGCTCACCGGCCACGAGTTCCGGGTGCTCGCCTACCTGATGCACCACCCCGGCCGGGTGATCTCGCGGACCGAGCTGACCGAACACATCTACGACCAGGACTTCGACCGCGACAGCAACACCATCGAAGTGTTCATCGGCCGGCTGCGGCGCAAGCTCGGCGCTGACCTGATCGAAACCGTCCGCGGGCTCGGCTATCGGCTGGTCGACCCCGAAAGCGGAGGCTGATGCTCAAGGCGCTGACGCGCTTTCGCCCGAAATCGCTGGCCGGGCGGCTGGTCGTGCTCGCCAGCCTTTGGTCGCTCGTGGTCTTCGCCTGCGGTGGTGTCGCGCTCTCGTGGATCTTCGCTCGGAGCGTGTCCGCCGCCTTCGACGATCGGCTTGACGTGCTGATGGACGGCCTCGTCGGCGTCGTCGACGTCACCCCAGAAGGCGACCTCATGGTCGGCGTTCCCCCTGGCGAGCCGCGGTTCCGCGAACCGTTCTCGGGCTGGTACTGGCAGGTCGAGGCACCTGAGCAGGTGGAGCACTCGCGCTCGCTCTGGGACACGGAGCTGCCGCGCGCGGCGCTGGAGATGGCGCGGGTCATCGGTCCCTTGGGCCAACGGCTGCGAATGCTGAGCCGGCCGGTGATGATCGACGGCCGGATCTATCGGTTCCGGGTCGCGGGCGACACCGCCAGCCTGACCCGCGAAACCGCGCGATTCTCGGTGACGGTGGCGATCGCCTTGGCAATGCTGGGCGCAGCGCTGGTCGCCGGCGTGCTGGTTCAGGTCGCCTTCGGCCTTCGCCCGCTTGCTCGGCTGCAGGCGGGGTTGCAGAAGGTCCGCGCCGGCGACGACGAGCGGCTCGACGGCACGTTTCCAACGGAACTGGAACCGGTGGTCGCCGAGCTGAACTCCCTGCTCGCCTACAACCAGGACGTCATCGAGCGCGCCCGTGCCCACGGCGGCAATCTCGCCCATGCCTTGAAAACGCCGCTTTCGATCCTTTCCAACGAGGCCGAGCGCGGCGACGACCACCGGCTGGCGGACGCCGCTCGCCGCCAACTGCCCCGGGTCGAGCGCCTCATCACCCATCATCTGGCACGCGCCCGCATGGCCGGCGCCGCCGGCAGCACCGCCGCCCGCGTGCCGGTCTCGCCGATCGTCGACGAGTTGGTGCGCACTCTGGCCAAGATCTACGGTGCCCGTGGCGTCGTGTTGCGCCGTCAGCAGCAAATCGACGCCGTCTTTCGAGGCGAACGAGAAGACTTTCTGGAGATGCTCGGGAACCTCTTGGACAACGCGTGCAAGTGGGCGACGCGGGATGTCGAGATCGGCGTCGAGCCAACCGAGGGCGGCTTCGTCGTCCACGTCGACGACGACGGGCCGGGCCTGCCGGAGAGCGAGCGCACCAGCGTCATCGAACGCGGCCGGCGGCTCGACGAGAGCGTGCCGGGCTCCGGCCTCGGCCTCGCCATCGTCGCCGATCATGCGCGGCTCTACCGCGGCAGTTTGGTGCTCGGCGAAGGACCGCTCGGCGGTTTGCGCGCGACACTCCGTCTGCCCGGGGTGTTGGCGCTGCCCGCCGTCCAGCCTACGCGCCGCGTCATGCCGGGCCGTCAGCCGGGGTGACGGCCGGCGTCCGCGAGATCAGCCGTGGACTGGGTGACCGCGCGATTGCGGCCGGCGCGTTTGGCGTCGAGCAGTGCCCGGCCGGCGTCGTCGATGGCGCGCCGGAGTGCCGCCGGGCCGCCACCAGCCACGGCGGCCACGCCGAAGCTCGCACTGACCACGAGCGCCGCTCGGCCATGGGGCCGAACGGTGGCCAGACCGACACGAAGCTGCTCCGCCATCCGCGCTGCGTGCGGCACGTCGGCGGCAACCACCAGGAGGAACTCGTCGCCACCGATCCGCGCGACGACGTCGGACGAGCGCACCGAACCGCGCAGATAGCGCGCGGTCGCCACGAGCACCGCGTCACCGCCAGCGTGGCCGTAAGCGTCGTTCCACGCCTTGAAGTCGTCCAGATCGACCATGATGACACTCACCGGCGGCCGGGCGAGGAACACCGAAGCGGACTCCTCGAGTCGCCGGCGGTTGGCGACGCCGGTCAGAGCGTCGTGGCCACTGTCGCGGCGGAGAACGGTGACCACGATCGACAGGTGACTGACGACGACGATGGCAAGAGCGGCGAGCTGCGGGTCGAGGATGACGTCGGCCGAGCGGGCGCCCGCGGTCGCGGTGGCTGCCGCAATCATCGCCGCGGAACCCAACGCGCAGAGCGTGGGCGCGCTGAGCGCGACGACCATCACGGCGATCACCGGGAGGAAGGTGAGGAGCATCTGCAACTGAGGTACGTCGATCCGATCGGCAGCAAATGGCAAGGCGGCGGCGACGATCGAAATGCCGCAGAGAACCAACGACGGCCGACCGACCGCCCACCCGAGGGCGGCGCGGGCTGCCGGGTTGACACCGGGCCCGAGCCAACGGGCCAACGGCTCGACCAGGAGCAAGACCAGGATCGGCGCCAGCGTCGCTGCCCCGAGCCAGTCGCCGAGCAACGACGTCGCGACCGTCGTCGCGGCATCGACGCCGAGTGGCCCGCCTTCGAGGCGCAGCACCACGAAACCGCCGATCGCAGCCGCCCCCGCCATGAGTGGAGTCGCGACCAACAGGGCGACCACCTGGCGAACGTCGCCCGGTTGCCACCAGGCGTGCCAATGTCGGCGGAGCAGCATCGCGCCGGCGACATAGGGCACGGCATGGGCCGCAGCGCCGATCAGCGCGAACGTCATGGCGCGCAGCGGCGGCACGCCGAACTCGGTCGTCGCCATCGCCGTGCCGCTCAGCAGCGATCCGCCGCCGACAGCGATCACCAACACGACCAGATGCCGCGGCCCGAGCGTCAGCGCGAGGGCCAGAGTCAGCCCCGCGGGCGGATACCACAAGCTGGCGTCAGCCTCGGTGCCAGCAACGGCGCCCAGCCGCCAAGCGCCGTACCACAAGACAGCCAATGCCAAACCAGCCGCGGTCTGCCGCAGCCAACGGTCGTGGCGTGTGGCATGCAACTCGGAAACTCCAGGCCGGTGCCGAAACCAAGCAGCGTTCGTATCATCCGACGACGCAGCACCGCCGAAACATGTCATTCTACGTTACTCAGTCGATCTAATAGCCACAGGCTGTCAATGGTCCAGCGCAGGGCGGCACGAAAATCCGCGCCCGATGTCCAGGCCGACGGCCGACGATGACCGCAGGAGGGACGCGTTGACGTCGACCACGCCGCCGAAGCCACCCGTAGCCGCCATTCGCGAAACCCGCCGGACTTACCACGGCGAGGTGCTGCTCGATGAGTACGCATGGCTGCGCGACCCCGGCTATCCCGAGGTCGACGATCCCGCGGTGCTGGAGCACCTGCGCGCCGAGAACGCGTACGCCGACGCGATCATGGCACCGCTGGTGCCGCTCACCGAACGGCTGTTCGGCGAGTTCAAGGGTCGGATCGAAGAGGACGAGGCGAGTGTGCCGACGCCCCACGGGGACTGGCTCTACGGCTGGCGCTACGCGCCGGGCGTCCAGTACCGACGCTGGTATCGGGTGCCGAAGGCGGGCGGCAGCGAGATCGTGTTCATCGACGAGCCGGCGCTCGCCGCGGACCACGCCTACTTCAACTTGCGCAGCTATGCACCGTCGCCGGACCATGGGCTCGTGGCCTACGCGACCGACACCGACGGTAGCGAACGCTACGTCGTCGAGATCGTCGAACCCGAAAGTGGGACACGGCGTCCCGACCGGCTCGTCAACACCTCCGGCGTGGTCGCCTGGGGCGACGACGGGACGTTGTTCTACACCGAGCTGAACGACCAGCTGCGTCCGTTCCGGGTCCGCCGACACCAGCTCGGCACCGACCCGGCGACCGACCCTGTGGTGTTCGAGGAGACCGATCCGGGCTTCTTCGTCGGCGTCGGCCGGATGCCCAGCGACGCGTTCGTGATGATCGGCACGGGGACCCACGCGACCACCGAGGTGCACCTCGTCCCGACCGCGGACCCGACGGCGCCGCCGCGCGTCGTGGCGCCGCGCCGCGAAGGGCATGAGTACGCCGTCAGCCATCGCGGCGACCGGCTCTTGATCGTCACCAACGACCACCACCGCAACTTCCGACTGGTGGAAGCACCGGTGGCGACACCGGACGAACCGAACTGGCGCGAGCTGCGCCCGGGCTCCGACGAGGTCTACCTGGTCGCCGCGGTGCCGTTCGCCACGTTCGTCGTGGCCGTGACCCGCGAGCGCGGCCTGGTGCAGATCCGCGTCGAGACCGACGACGGCAGAACGCTACAGGTGCCCTGGCCGGAACCGACCTACGCCGCCGGCTTGGGCGCCAATCTGGAGTTCGCCACCGATCGGCTGAGGTTGCGCTACGGCTCGTTGGTCAGCCCGGCGTCGGTGATGGACTTCCACCTCGCCGACGGCCGGCTCGAAACGCTCAAGGTGCAGCGAATCCCGAGCGGCTACGCCAAGGACGACTACGTCAGCGAACGCTTGGAGGCGACCACTGCGGACGGGGTCAAGGTGCCGATCTCGCTGGTCCGACGGGCCGACCGGAGCGGCGACGCTGGCCCGCTCTTGCTCTACGGCTACGGTGCCTACGGCATGGGCCTCGATCCGAGCTTCCGCGGTAGCCGGTTGTCACTCCTGGACCGTGGCGTGACCTTCGCCATCGCCCACGTCCGCGGCGGCGACGAGCTCGGGCGCCACTGGTACGACGACGGCAAGCTGGAGAAGAAGACCAACAGCTTCGGCGACTTCGTCGCCTGTGCCGAACACCTGGTCGCCGCCGGCTACACCACGCCGGGACAGATCGCGATCGAGGGCGGCAGCGCGGGCGGCATGCTGGTCGGCGCGGTGCTGAACATGCGCCCGGAGCTTTGGCGCTGCGCGTTGGCGCTGGTGCCGTTCGTCGACGTGCTCAACACCATGCTCGACGCGAGCCTGCCGCTGACGCCGATCGAGTGGCCCGAGTGGGGCGATCCGCTGCGCGACGAAACGGCGTTTCGCCGGCTCCGCGCCTACTCGCCCTACGACAACGTCGCCGCGCGAGACTATCCACCGATGTTCGTCCGCGCCGGGCTGAGCGATCCCCGCGTCACTTACTGGGAGCCGGCCAAGTGGGTGGCGCGCTTGCGCTCGGCGAAGACCGACGGGAACCGGTTGATCATGCGCACCAACATGGACGCCGGCCATTTTGGCGCATCGGGGCGCTACGACGAGTTGCGCGAACGCGCCGAAGAGTACGCATTCCTGCTCGATTGCTTCGGTCTCACGGATGCGTGAGACGTGGCGCCGTGCCGCTTTGGGCATGGCTGGGAGTGTATACATCGAACGGTGGGTGCGTGCCGACCCATTGGCCAACGAACTGGATCGTCGGATGACCGATGCGTCGCCGATACTGGATGCCCATCCCGTGGCGACGATCGTCATCGACGCATTCGGCATCGTCGTCTCGCGCAACCTCGCCTGGGCGAACCTCAGGGGGAGCTTCGCCGCAGCGGACATGGTCTCCTTGGACCTCGGCGTCGACGCCGTCGCGCATTGGACCGCACTGGGTGGCGACGAACCGACGGCGTTGGCAGCGGGCGTGGCCGCGGTCCTCGGCGGTCGACGACGCAACTTGCGGATCGACCACCCGCCCACCAGCACCGACGGTCTCAGGGTCCGCTTCGATCTCGCGGGCCTGCCGGGCGGCGGCTGCATCGTCGCCTGCACCGACATCACCGTAGAGTGCCGGCGAGCCGAAGATGCGGAACGCCGCGCTCGGCTCGATCCGCTCACCGGGGTGTTGAACAACCGCGCGTTCCAATCGCAGTTGGCGCGACGCCTCCGCGACCTGCCATCCGACGGCCTCGGGCTGTTGGTCGTCGATCTCGACGGCTTCAAGGCCATCAACGACCGCCATGGCCACGTCGTCGGTGATCGCGTTCTCGAGGTGCTGGCGCGCCGCTTGGTCGCGACCTTGCGCCCCGCGGCGGTCGTCGGCCGGCTCGGCGGCGACGAGTTTCTGATTCTGGTGCCCGACGTCGCGACGGACGCGGCGTTGCGCGCGGTCATCGGCCGGGTTCGTGCGGCCATCGAGGCGCCGGTCGCCGTGGCCACCGTCGCGTTCACGGTGCGCGCCAGTGTCGGTGGCCTGGTCCTGGACGCCGGCGACGCCAGCCAGGATACCGACGACGTGTTGGCGCGTGCCGACCGCCGCATGTACGAGGACAAGCGCCGCCGCAGCGCTGCAGCAGCCGGCCGGTCGTTGACACCCGCCTGAACCGACGACGGCTCAGCCTTCGGGCAAGATCGCCGTGCCGACGCCGGCTTCGGTGAACACTTCCAACAGCAGCACGTGAGGCAGACGACCGTCGACCACGTAGGCGGCGCCGACGCCGCGGTCGACGGCGGCGAGGCAGGTCTCGATCTTCGGGATCATGCCGCCATGGACGGTCCCGTCGGCGATCAGGCGGCGGGCGTGCTCCGTGGTCAGCGCCTGCAACAGCGCACCCTCGGCGTCGAGGACCCCAGCGACGTCGGTCAGCATGTAGAGCTTGCGGGCCGCCAAAGCCGCAGCAACGGCGCCAGCCGCGGTGTCGGCATTGACGTTGTAGGTATGACCATCGTCGCCGAACGCCACGGGTGCGATCACCGGAATGACGTCGGTGGTGATCAGGTGCTCCAGCAGCGTCGTGTCGACGTGCTCGGGCTCGCCGACGAACCCGAGGTCGAGGATCTGTTCGATGCTGCTCTCCGGGTCACGCTTGGTCCGGGTCAGCTTCTTCGCCCGCATCAGCTTGCCGTCCTTGCCCGACAGCCCCACGGCGCGGCCACCGGCGCTGTGGATGGCGGCGACGATCTCCTTGTTGATCTTGCCGGCGAGGACCATCTCGACGACCTCGACCGTGGCCGCGTCCGTCACCCGTAGCCCGTCGACGAACTCACTCTGGATCGCCAGCTTGTCCAGGAGCGTCTTGATCTGAGGGCCGCCGCCGTGAACGACGACGGGGTTCATGCCGACCTGCTTCAAGAGCACCACGTCGCGGGCGAAGTCGTGGGTGAGTTCGGACGAGCCCATGGCGTGGCCGCCGAACTTCACCACGAACGTCTCGCCCTGAAATCGCCGCATGTACGGCAGGGCTTCGATCAGGGTCGCCGTGATTCGGTCGTGGTCGGCTTGCCGGTCGGTCATGGTCGGGGTTGCTCCTGCACGGCCCGAGCCGCTTCGGCATCGGCGTGCATCGCCAGCCGTGCGCGCAGCGTTTCGATGCCGACGCCCTTGGCACTAGACGTCGGATGAGGTGTCGGCAGCGCCGCCGGCGTCACGCGCAGCGTGGCCTCCAGGTCCCCGGTCAGCGCCGCCAATGCCGGCGGCTTCACCAGATCGGACTTGGTCAGGACGACCAGAAACGGCACCGCCGCCTTGCCGAGCAGCGCCATCACGTCGTGGTCCGGTGGTTTCAGCCCGTGGCGAGCGTCGACCAGAACACAGGCCAAACGCAAGGTCGGACGGCCACGCAGATACTGGCGGATCAGAGTCTGCCATGCCTCGACCGTCGCTTTCGGCGCTTGGGCGAACCCATAGCCCGGCAGATCGACCAGAATCAGCTGGCCGCCCAGGTCGAAGAAGTTGACCTCCTGAGTGCGGCCTGGGGTGTTGGACGTACGCGCGAGATTGCCGCGTCGGGTCAGGGCGTTGATCAAAGACGACTTGCCGACGTTGGAGCGACCGGCGAAGGCGACTTCAGGCAAAGTGAACGGCGGTAGGTCGCCACGGCTCCGCGCGCCACGCAGGAAGGAGCATGGCTGGGCGAACAGCCAGTGGCCGAACGCCAATCGCTCCGGTGTATCGATGGCGTCCGGGTCGTGCACCCTGTGGCTGCCTCAGGTGATCGACACGTTCATGCGGCGCATGATCAGCCATTGCTGGCCGACCGACAGCACGTTGTTCCAGGTCCAGTAGATGACCAGTCCGGCCGGGAACGTCGCGAACAGGAAGACGAAGATCAGCGGCAGGAACGCCATCACCCGCGCTTGGATCGGATCGGGCGGCGTTGGATTGAGCTTGGTCTGCAGCCACATGGTGGCGCCCATCAGGATCGGCCACACGCCGATCAGCGGGATCCACGCCGGCGGCACGAACGGGAACAGGCCAAACAGGTTGAACAACGTCGTCGGATCCGGCGCCGACAGGTCCTGGATCCAGCCAAAAAATGGCGCGTGTCGCATTTCGATGGATACGAAGAGCACTTTGTACAAAGCGAAAAACACTGGGATCTGCACCAAGATCGGCAAACATCCTGCTGCCGGATTGACCTTTTCTCGCTTGTAAAGCGCCATCATTTCCTGATTCATTTTTTCGCGATCGTTTTCGTGGCGCTCGCGAATCTTCAGCATTTCAGGCTGAAGCGCCTTCATCTGGCTCATCGCTTTGTACGACTTGTTGGCCAGGGGGAAGAACAACAGCTTCACCAGCAGCGTCACGATCAGGATCGCGACACCGTAGTTGCCGGTAACGACGTACAGCCAGTGCAGGGTGTAAAAGAACGGCTTGGTCAGGAACCAGAACCAGCCGAAATCGACGGCGCGGTCGAACAACGTGGCGCCGAGGGCATCGCGATACTGATCGAGCAACCGGACCTCTTTGGCCCCGGCGAACAGGTGGTCGACCACCTCGGTCGAGCCGCCGGGTGCGACGGTCACGGCGGCCCGCAGATAGTCCGTCTGCCAGCGGCCGGACGTGCCGCGATCGATGTATTTGAACGTCGCACGGAGCTGGTGGGCCTGGTCCGGGACGAGGGCCGTCAGCCAGTACTTGTCGGTGATACCCAGCCAACCACCGTTGCTGTCGAAGGCGATCTCGCCGTCTTCGCGCAAATTGCTGTAGTCGATCTCCTCCAGCGTGTCGTTCAACACGCCGATCGGCCCCTCGTGGAGGATCCAGATACCGGTCGTCTCGGGTGTGTACCAACGACTGACGAGGCCATAGGGCAGCAGCGTGACCGGGCTACCGCTGTTGTTGGTGACCTTCTGAGTGAAGGTGAACATGTAGTTGTCGTCGACGGCGATCTGCTTGTCGAAGATGAGACCGGCGCCGTTGTCCCACCTCAGGGTGACCGGGGTCGCGGCCGTGAGTCGTTCGTTGCCGACGACCGTCCAAAGCGTCTGATTGTCCGGGACGTCGACGCCGTCCTCGGCAACCCAGCCGAACTCCGCGAATTCCGGACGATCGGAGCCGACGGGTGCCAGAATCTGCACCAGCGGGCTGTTCGGGTCGAGAGCGACCCGGTAGTCGGTCAGACGCAGTTCGTCGAGGCGCGCGCCGGCAAGCGACATGCTGCCCTGCAGGCGGCCGTTGTCGATGGTCAGCCGCGGCGCATCGACCGCAACCGCCTCGCCCGCGGCCGCGCCGGCACTGGTGTCCGGCCGCGCCGTCGGCCGCACCGCCTCAGCGGTGGTCTCCTGCTCGATCAGCGCCTGCTGGCGCGCAGCTTCCTGCTGCGCCTGCATCCGCGGCATCTCGTAGAAGTACTGGAACGCCAGAATGATGCCGATCGACAGGGCAATGGCGAGGATGAGATTGCGTTGCTCGGGCATGACGGGCCGGGCGGCTCATTTCGACGGAGGTTGAGGGACGGTCGGCACCGGGTCGTATCCGGCGCCACCCCAGGGATGACAACGTGTGACGCGGCGCAACGTGTACCACCCGCCGCGTATCGCGCCATGACGGTGTAGCGCCTCTAGCGCGTAGGCGGAACAGCTCGGATGAAACCGACAAGGCCGCCCGAGCAGCGGTGATAAACCGTAGCGATAGAGGAGCACGACCAGGATCAACGGCCAAGCGAACAACCGGCTCAGCATGATCGCGCTCGCGACTGGCGCAGCGCATCGACGAGGTCGGTGCCGAGCGTCGCGAAGGGGTAACCGCCGGTCGTGCCGCGCGCGACCAGGACGTAGTCGTGACCGGGCATGGCGTGCTGCGGCAACACTTGGCGAGCAACCTCCTTCAAGCGGCGGCGCGCGCGGTTGCGCTTGACCGCGTTGCCGACCCGGCGTGACGCGGTGAACCCGATGCCGATGTCCGGGCCATCCTCGCGCCGCCGAACTTGCAGCACGAAAGCCGGCTTGACGACGCGGGCCCCCTTGGCAGCACGCAGGAACGAAGACCGGTGGACGAGTCGGACGATCCGACCCGTGCCGGTGTCAGGCGGAGAGACGTTTCCGGCCGCGCGCGCGCCGGGCGGCAATGATTTTGCGCCCACCGGCCGTCGCCATCCGCGAGCGGAATCCGTGACGCCGCTTGCGAACCAGCCGGCTCGGTTGATAGGTACGCTTCACCTGTGAACCCTTTCACCCGGAAACAACGCGCGGTCTATAGGGAGCGGGCCGGCACGTGTCAAACGCGCCGTCGGCCAGTTTGCCCGCGCGAGAGGACGTACGAGACATGGCGGTCCTGCCGCGTAGTGCTTCTTCGCGCATCGACGAGCGCCGGAAACCGCGGATGTTCCGGGGCCTCAGCGCGCGTTTGCTACTGGTCACCGTCGTCCTGGTCTTGATCGGCGAGGTCCTGATCTACGTTCCGTCGATCTCGCGCTTCCGGATGGAGTACCTCAAAGAGAACCTGCGCGCCGCCCATCTGGCAGCGACGGCGACGCTGGCGGTCGAGGACATGCCGATCAAGCCGGAGGTCGAGCGCGAGCTCCTGGCCCAGGCCGGCTTGATCGCCGCGCGGGTCCAGAACGGCGACCAGGTGATGATGATCGGCGAGCCGTCACGGGTCGACGCCACCTACGACCTGTCGTCGGAGAGCATCCCGTCGATGGTGCTCAACGCGCTCCGCGCGATGCTCCGCGGTGATGACCGGATCATCCGTGTGACCGGCCCCTCGCCGCACGATCCGGATGTTCTGGTGGAAATCGTGGTGCCGGAGCGGCCGCTTTGCATCGAGCTGACGGCCTATTCCGGACGCATCCTGCAGCTCTCGTTGTTCCTGTCGGCGCTGGTCGCCGGCTGTCTCTTCTTGTGGCTGCGGCGGCTGATCGTCGACCCGCTGGAGCGGCTGACCGACAACGTCATGGCGTTCCGCGAGAATCCTGAGGATCCCGACGCGGTGGCGCCGGCGACGTTGCGGACGGACGAACTCGGCGTCGTGCAGCGCGAGACAGCGCGGATGCAGCGCCGGGTGCGCGACGCGTTGCGCCAGAAGGAACGGCTCGCCGCCCTTGGCGGCGCGGTCGGCAAGATCAACCACGACCTCCGCAACGTGCTGGCGTCGGCCATTCTGCTCTCCGACCGGCTGGAGGCGAGCGCCGATCCGCAGGTGAAACGGGTAGCGCCGCGACTGATCGCGGCGCTGGAGCGGGCGACAGCGCTCTGCGCCGAAACCCTCGCCTTTGCCAGGAGCGAGACACCGGAGTTGCGCCGCGAGCGCGTGACGCTGGCCCCGTTCGTCGCCGCTGCGGCCGAGGTCGCGCCAGGCTATGGCGAGCGCTGGCGGCTGCGCAACGACGTGCCGATGACGGCGACGGTTCATGCCGACCCGGACCAACTGCACCGCGCCATCGGCAACGTCATCGCCAACGCTGCCCAGGCGATGGCGGAAGCCGGCGGCCTGATCGCGGTCGAGGCGTGGCGCGAAGGCGGCATGGTCGTCCTTCGCTTTGCCGACACCGGCCCCGGGATCCCCGAGCAGATCCGCCCGCACCTGTTCGAGCCGTTCGTCGGCACCAGCCGAGCGGACGGCACCGGCCTCGGCCTGCACAACGCCCGCGACGTCGCCAGGCGCCACGGCGGCGACCTCGTGTTGGAGCGTACCGGCCCCGACGGCACGACGTTCCGCTTCCTCCTACCGGAGCGGTGAGGTGAGTGCCGTCCGGGGGCGTCCGCCCAAGCCGGTACTTTCGGGAGTAGGTCTTGAAACGCGATGATGTGAAGGCGAATGCGTTCGCAATGCCGTTGACGAGCCCATCCTATCCTCCCGGACCCTATCGATTCGTCGATCGCGAGTTCCTGGTGATCACCTATCGAACCGATCCCGGTGCGCTCCGTCGCGTCGTCCCGGAGCCGCTCGAAATCCGGGAGCCCGTGGTCAAGTACGAGTTCATCCGCATGCCGGACTCGGCTGGCTTCGGCGACTATATGGAATCCGGCCAGGTGATCCCGGTCAGCCTCGACGGCACGGCCGGCAGCTACGTTCACTCGATGTTCCTCAACGACGAGGCACCGATCGCCGGCGGCCGCGAGATCTGGGGCTTTCCCAAGAAGTTGGCGCAGCCGTCATTGAGCGTCGAATCCGACACCTTGCTGGGCACGCTCGATTACGGCCCCGTGCGGGTAGCCACGGGCACCATGGGGTACAAGCACCGCGCCCTCGATACGGCAGGCGTCGCCGCCAGCATGGCGACGCCGGGTTTCCTGCTCAAGATCATACCCGACGTCGATTGTGTGCGTCCGCGGATCTGCGAACTGGTCCGCTACGACATCGAGGACCTGGCGGTGAAGGGGGCTTGGACCGGCCCGGCGGCGCTCGAACTCTTCCACCATGCTCTTGCCCCGGTCGCCGAGTTGCCGGTCCTGGAGGTCGTGTCCGGGTTGCACGTCCTGAGCGATCTGACCCTGGGCCTCGGCACCGTCGTCCACGACTACATGGCGGAGGAGTGAGCAGCACGTGGCGTTGCCTGACCCGGAGCAAGCGAGGCCGCTGGTGCTTCCCGACGGCAGCCGCCACCGTGCGACCGTCTTCCTCCGTGCGATCATCGATCACCCCAACATCGAGGTGGGCGCCTTTACCTATGCCCACGACTCGACGGAGCCCGAGGACTTTGCGGTCCGGCTTGCGCCCTATCTGTTCCCGGGCGCCCCGGAATGCTTGCGCATCGGCAAATTCTGCCAGATCGCCGAGGGCGTCAGGTTCGTCACGGCGACGGCCAACCACCCGATGGACGGCATCTCCACCTATCCGTTCGCGGTGTTCGACGAGGCACGCTTCTCCAGCTATCGCCGGTCGCTGCCACGCGGCCGAGACACGGTGGTCGGCCATGATTGTTGGCTGGGGCGTGATGCGATGCTCCTGCCGGGAGCGACCTTGGGTAACGGCGTCGTCGTCGGCGCAGGCGCGGTCGTCGGCGGCACCGTGCCCGACTACGCGGTGGTCGCCGGCAACCCGGCGACGATCGTCCGGATGCGCTTCAGCAACGCCGAGATCGCCACGCTGAACCGCCTCGCCTGGTGGGACTGGCCGGTCGCCCGCATCGAGGCGGCTTTGGCGGCGATCGAAGGCGGCGATGTCCAGGCCTTGGAGCGTTTCCACGCGGAAGTGACGCTGCGCAGATGACGACGGCGCCGACGGCGTCCTACCGGTGTGTCGATGCCGATCGCCGGAGTCGGCTCGACGACGCGACGTCGGGCTGGGGCGTACCGTCCGACGCGATCTTCCGGTTCACGCCTTCCGAACGCTAGCAGGCCATCGAGGCCGCCGGGCA
>JBCBTD010000011.1:0-93604 GCA_039818825.1 Pseudomonadota bacterium | reverse complement strand
CAGTCCGAGCTGGAGATGCGTGGCGCGGAGCAGGCATTGGGCCAGGGCCAGCCCGGCCAGGCGACCGGCCCCCAGGGTCTGCGGGATACCCTGGCCGCCCTCACCGAGCTGGCGCATCAGCTCGCCGAGCGCGCGACGCAGCGCCTCCTGCTGTGCAGCGAGGCCCTCGCTACCGCCGTCGCCGGGCGATTGGGTTTCGCCTCCCTCACCCTGACCGCGCTGCCCCTGCTGGCCGGGCTGCTGCTGGCCCTGTTGGCCTTGTTGCCCCTGGCGGTCGAGCTGGAAGGATTGATCCATCAACTCCTGCTGGCGCCGAATCATCTCCTGGAGCGCGCTCATGTTCTGCTGTGCTTGGCTGGCGCCCATCGGCATCTGCATCGCAGTCTGCAGGTTCTCCAGCAGCTGGCGAAGCTGCGCCAACATCTGCTGCGCCTGTTCGGTCGCACCGCTTTCCATGGCGTCGCGCAACGCGTCCATCATCTCTTGGAAGTCCTGCCGGTCGACCATGCGTGCGTTGGGGTCGAATGGCTGCAGCTCCATCGAGTCCGGATCACCGTTCTGCAGCTGCTGCAGCGCCTGCTCCTGGAGCGCATCGAGGAATGCCTCGATCGCCTGTTCCAACTCGTCCAACAGCGCTTGGATCTCAGCTTCGTCAGCGCCGCGCTCCAGCGCTTCCTGGAGCGCCCGCTCGATGTCCCGCAGATCCCGCTCGGCCAAGGAAAGCTGACCGTCTTCGACGTGCAGCGCGACTTCCCAAAGCAGATCGACGACCGAACGATCCGCGGACCCGTCGTCGTTCAGCACCAACCGGGTCGAGGCAACGCGGAGCGACAGCGGCACGGCAGCGGGAAAGTTGGCGGTCCTTGGGCTCTGCGCCAAGATGTTCAGCTCGGCCGCCACCGTCAGCCGCTCGTCGGGTTCGGCCACCAACCGCTTGCGCGAGGCGATGATCGCGCGGGCGAGCGGATGCTGGAATACCCGCTCCGGCAGAACCAGCGCCATGTCAGCGCTCGCCCCTTCCTGATCCGCGACGTCGGTCGCGACCAGCCTGGCGACGACCGGCTGCCCGGCGAACGGATGTGGCGTCAGATCGACGATCGCTTGGCTCTCGACGGCAGGACGCGGTCGCCCGAACGTGCGGAGCGGGATGCGCTGGACCTCCTCGGGTCGGATGGCTAGCGCGATTTCCAGTTCGATGGCGGCGACGCCGTAGTCGTCCTCGGCTTCGAACCTCGTCGACAACGCACTTCTCGTCGTCGCTTCGGGCGGCGCCGTGAACGCGATCGTCGGGGACCGATCTGGAATGATCTCGATCGCGAGCGCGGCGATCGCCTGCTCGGGATCCGCACCCAGGGAGAGCGCGCCGCTTTCGCGCACCACCGCCTGCGCCTCGACGCTGCTAGGCCCGAGCGCGACGGCCTCGAGGTCGGTCGTCCCGAGGCGCAAGGATACCTCCTCAGGTCCAGCGACTTCGTGAAGCTGCACCACCAGCTCGCTGCCGACCGGTACCACGGCGGTCGGCATCGGCTCGGTCAACGGCAACACCACACTGCGCAGCAGTGGCGCCTGCCCGGTGTAGAGCGGCGGCGTCAACCACACCTCCATCCGGATCGGCACGACCGGACCGGCCAACGCCAAGCGCGGCATGAAGGCGTCGGCGAGCCGCTGGCGCCAAGACGGTCCCGCATCGACCAGAGCGATCACCAGGACGAGGCCGATCACCGCCCGGAGCGCCCACGGATCGCGCACCGCCAAGACCGCCTTCGGGCCGACGAAGCGCAGCGCCTCGATCCGGGCGCGCTCGCGCCGTTGGTGCGCCTCCCACAACGTCGCGCCGGCAGGGTCGAGTGTGCCGGCAGGACGGTCGGCGAGCGCGCGAAGCGGCTGATGACGTAGCGCCGCCACGGCTTCCAGACGACGGTCGACTGCCGCCTCGTCGACCGCGACGAAACGCCGCCAGCCGCGCTGCGCCAGATACGCCACGAGGCAGATCGAGGCGACCAAGCCGACGGCATGGAACCAACCCGGCACGAAACCCCACACGCCGAGCAGCCCCAGCGACAGGAAGATCGCCGCGGTGCCGAGCGCCGGGGCGGCAGCGGTCAACCACCGCTCGCCGGTGAGGACCAAGCGCGCCCACGCTCTGCGCCGGGTGAGGCGACGCGGGTCCGGTGGCGGCGGTGCAGGCTCGGCTGCGTCGGCATGGACCATGGGCGGCTCCTGGCGCGGCGTCCCGATCAAGCAGCCGACGTGCCGGCCACAGGAGATGTCAGCCATGCCGGTATCGGCTCGTCTTCGAACAACTCTTCGGGTCGGCGGCCGGGCTTCAAGACGACGGCGCGATCACCGTCGACCAGCAGCTCGGCTGCCCGTCCTCTAGAATTGTAGTCCGACGCCATCGTCGCGCCATAGGCACCGGCCTGTGTGAACGCGACGAGATCGCCCGGCGAGGCCTCCGGCATCGTCACGTCGCGGGCGAACACGTCACTGCTTTCGCAGATCGGTCCCACCACGTCGGCGACCATCGTGCCGGCGGTAAGGTCGCGGCGGAGCGGCAGCAGGGGGTGGACAGCACCGTACATCGCCGGCCGGACGAGGTTGTTCATGCCGGCGTCGACGACCAGGAAGCGGCGATCGTCCGCGCCGGTTTTCACCACGACGACCCGGCTGACCAGCACACCTGCCGCCGCCACGAGGAACCGACCCGGCTCGAACACGAGCTGCGCGCCGACGTCACGGGTGACGGCCAGGGCCATTCGTGCGAACGCATCGACGTCGACCTCGCGCTCGTCGACGTAGCGTACGCCGAGCCCACCGCCGAGGTTGAGCCGCGTGACTGGGAACCCGGTGTCGCGCGCAGCTACGTAGAAGTCGGCCATCCGCCGATACGCACGCTCGAAATCGTCGATGACGCCGATCTGCGAGCCGATGTGGCAATGCAGGCCGACGAGCCGCACGTGGTGCAGCTCGCGGAGCAGGTCGAACAGAGCGGCCACGCCGTCCCCGGCGATGCCGAACTTGTCGAAGCGGCGCCCGGTCGAGATCTTGTCGTGGGTGGTGGCGGCGACGTCGGGATTGAGGCGAAGCGCGACGTCGGCGATACAGCCTCGGGACCGCGCCCTGGCATCGACCACCCGCAACTCTTCGGCAGACTCGACATTGAGCTGGAGCACATCCGCTTCGAGGGCGCGGTCGATCTCGGTCGCGTCCTTGCCGACCCCTGCGAACACGATCTTGCCGGGCTCGATTCCGACGGCCAACGCGCGTTCGAGCTCACCACCGGAGACCACGTCGGCGCCTGCGCCCTCGCGGGCAAGCAACGCCACGACGCCGAGCGTCGGATTGGCCTTCACAGCATAGCAGAAAAACGTGTCGGTGCCGCCGAAGGCCCTCGCCAGCCGTCGATAACGGCCGCGGATCTCGGCGGCAGCGTAGACGTAGAGCGGCGTTCCATGCAGCTCCGCCAAGGTCGCGAGCTTGGCACCATCGACCATCAGCGCGCCATCGACGTAGCGGAACGCGCTCACGAAGCTGGCTCTTCTTGGGGCGGCGGGTCCTCCGGCGGTAACTCCAAGGGCCCGCGCTTGCCGCATGCGCCGAGCAGCAACAGGACCGCGAGCACCACCACTAGCCCCTTCATCGCCCGTCCCCGAGGAACCGCTGGCGGGCGGCGGCGATGGCTTCACGAACCCGCACCGGAGCCGTGCCGCCATAGCTCTGACGGCTCGCGACCGATCGCTCGACGCTCAACACCTGATAGATCTCGTCGGTGATGCCCGGCTCGATCGCTCTGAGGTCGTCGAGCGGCAGATCCACCAGCCCGCAGCCGCGCCGTTCCGCCTCGCGGACGGCCTTGCCGGCCGCGGCGTGGGCAGTGCGGAACGGTAGGCCCAGGACCCGCACCAACCAGTCGGCCAGGTCGGTGGCGGTGGTGAAGCCGACGCCTGCAGCTGCTGCCAGCCTGTTCCGGTCGAAGGCCACTGCCGCCAACATGCCGGCAGCCGCCTCCAGACAGAGCTCCAGACTGTCGACGCAGTCGAACAGCGGCTCTTTGTCCTCCTGCATGTCTTTCGAGTAGGACAACGGCAGCCCCTTCAGTGTGGTCAGCATTGCCACGAGGCTGCCGAACGTGCGGCCAGCCTTGCCGCGCATCAACTCGGCGGCGTCAGGATTGCGCTTTTGCGGCATGATCGAGCTGCCGGTCGAATATGCCTCGCCCATGCGCACGAAGCCGAACTGCGGGGTCGACCACAGCACCAGCTCTTCGGCGAGGCGCGACAGATGCATCGCGGCGACGGCCGCGGCGCTCAGATAGTCGAGAACGAAATCGCGGTCCGAAACCGCGTCGATCGAGTTCGCCGACGGGCGGTCGAAGCCCAACGCCTCGGCCGTCATCACCCGGTCGATGGGGAAACTCGTGCCCGCCAGCGCGGCTGCACCCAACGGACACTCGTTGAGGCGCCGGCGCGCATCGGCGAACCGCGAGCGGTCGCGGCCGAACATCTCGACATAGGCCAGAAGATGATGGCCGAGCGTCACCGGCTGCGCCGCCTGCAGATGGGTGAAGCCGGGCATCAAGGTATCCGCTTCGGCCGCAGCACGCTCCAAGAGGACGGCCTGCAGCGCGACGAGGGCACGATCCGCCCGGTCCATGGCGTCGCGGACGAACAGCTTGACGTCCAGCGCTACCTGGTCGTTTCGCGACCGCGCGGTGTGCAGCCGACGCCCAGCCTCGCCGATCGTGTCGGTCAGCCGCTGCTCGACGTTGAGGTGGACGTCCTCCAGTGCGGTGGACCAGGGCATGTCACCCGACTCGATCGTTGCCTGCACCGCGTCGAGGCCCTGCAGCATGGCGTCGCGGTCGGCGTCGCTGACGATACCCACCGCCGCCAGCATGGTCGCGTGCGCCCGCGAACCCGCGAGATCGTGAGGCCACAAGCGCTTGTCGAAGCCGATCGAGGCATTTAGGCGCTCCATCAGCGGTGCCGGCCGACCATCGAAATGGCCACCCCACAAGTCGACCGCGCTCCTGTCTTCCTTGCTCATCGTCCCCGGTTGTCCGCCATGCGTGTCATCCTCGCCGCCATCGTCACCTTTCTGCTGATCGTGAGCGTGCCCGTGCTGGCGCGCCCGATCAACTGGCACGAAGCCCCGCAGCCACTGACGCCGTTGACCATGGTCGACCGCAACAGCGCCGAAGTCGGGCTCGATGCCTTCGCCGGCCGGGTGGTCGTGCTGAACTTGTGGGCGACTTGGTGCGCGCCGTGCCGGGCGGAAATGCCGACCTTGGCCGCCCTCCAAGACGCCTTCGATCCTGAGGACGTGATCGTCGTCGCCTTGGCGGTGGACCAGGCACCATGGGCGACGCTCGACGGCTTCATGGCGGAGGTCGCGGCCGCCAATCTCCACGTCCTGCGTGATCCCCAAGGGGCCGCCGCGCGCGCACTCGGCGTGGCCGGCCTACCGGTCACGCTGGTGATCGACGGCGACGGGCGGGAACGCTTGCGGCATCTCGGTTACGCCGACTGGGGCACGGCGGACGTGGTCGACGCCGTCGGCGCGCTGGTGCCCTGACGTCACGGCTGGGTCGCGAGATCGATCGCGCGGCCAGCGCGATCGACCCGTGCGGTCCAAAACAACAGAACCAGCACGACCAGCACGCCCCCGACCTGAACGGCCCAGGTGGACGGCCAGAGAGCCGCCAGGCCAGCGCCGAACGCGATCACCCGCAGCAATGGGTTGAGCGGCGCCTCCATGCCGCCTTGGAGGCCGGCGACCAGCCCGTAGATGCCGACGGTCGCGATCATCGACACCTGCAATGCCGCCAGCCAGTCGCCGGACAAAAGCGGCGTGTAGGCGAACAGCAACGGTACGATGTAGAGGCCCTTCGCAACCTTCCAGCTGGTCAGCCCGGTGTACATCGGCGGCGATTTGGCGATCGCAGCCGCGGTAAAAGCGGCGAGGCACACCGGCGGTGTGACGTTCGAATCCTGGCTGAGCCAAAAGATGATCATGTGTGCGGACAAGAGCGCCGTCGTCACCATTGCCGGATCGAGCAGCTGTTCCCGAAGCGCAAAGCGCAGCTCCAAGGGCAGGCCGGTCACCAGGGTCCGCGCCTCGTCGAGCGGCAGGGTCTGGCCGACGATCAAGCCGAGGTCCGGCGCCTGCAGCATCAAGATCGGTGCGATCGCCGCCGACACCCCCTGCTCGACAAGGTGCGAGATCACCGCGTTGTCGCCGATCATGCCCGCGAGCGCCGGCGCCGACAGCGTTGCCAGGACGATGTACGCAGCGGTCACGGGCAGGCCCATGCCTAGGATCAGCGACGCGAGAGCCACCAGAACGATGGCGATCACCAGATTGCCGCCTGACCAGGTGCCGATCATCAAGGAGAAGGTGTTGCCGACCCCAGCGGTCAGGACGACGTTGACGATCAGCCCGACACTGCACAGCAAGACGGCCGTCAGCACCATGTTGCGCGAGCCGAGTGCCAGCGCCTCCAGCACGGCGCTGAGGCCCATCGGCCGTCGGGTCAACCAGCTGGCGACCACCACGGCCGCAATGCCGGCGACGGCGGCGTAGCTCGGTGTGTAGCCGAGGATGAGCAGGGTGATCAGCAGGATGACCGGCAGGACGAAGCTCGCACCGGTGTTGCGGAAAGCCTCGAACAGCGTCCGCCCGTCGGTGCTCTCGGCCTGCAGGTTGAGACGCTTCGCCTCGATCCGCACGTAATAGCCGACCGAAAGAAAGTAGAGCAGCGCCGGCAGCACCGACACGGCGATGATCGTCTCGTAGGGAATCTGGGTGTAGCTGGCCATCACGAACGCGCCGGCACCCATGATCGGCGGCATCAGCTGCCCACCCGTCGACGACGCGGCTTCGATCCCGGCAGCAAAGGGCGGCCGATAGCCGTTGCGCTTCATCAACGGGATGGTGATCACGCCGGTCGAGGCAACGTTGGCGACGACGGACCCGGAGATCGTACCGGTGAGCCCGGACGCGATCACCGCCACCAGTCCCGGCCCCCCCACCAGCCGCCCGGCGACGATCCGCGCCAGATCGATGACGAAATCGCCGGCGCCGGAGCGCAACAAGAACGCGCCGAACAGGATGAACAGGAACACGCTGGTCGCCGAGATCCGGGCGATGGTACCGAACATGGCATCGTCGCCGTAGATCGACCGAAACATCACGGTCTCCCACGACAGACCGCGAAAGGCGAAGATGCCGCCGATCTCCGCTCCCCAAAATCCCACGTAAGTGATCGCCAGCACGATCAGGATGGGGATGATCCAGCCGGTGGTCCGCCGGGTGAACTCGATCGCCCCGACGATCACCACGATCGCCGCGACCCAGTCGAGCGGTGCCAGGCGCACGCCGCGGTCGTAGATGGCGTTCTCGGCAAGCGCCAAGTGCAGCGCCGCGGCAGCGACCGCGACGCCGAAGGCGAGATCGAGCCACCGCCACGTCGCGCCTTCGCGAAAACGCTGCGCGCGCGCGAGAGGATAGTAGAGCGCGCACAAGAGCGCGAAGCCGGCAAAATGCAGCGCGTTCTGGACGATGATCGCGACGTCGGCGAACAGCGCGAAGTACAGATGAGCGACGGCGACCACGACCCCGAACGCCGACACCGCCCACCGCCATGTCGGCGGCAGTGGGCGGAGCGCGATGGCCGGGTTGTCGTCGTCGAGGGCTTGGGTCGCCATCGAAGGGGTCGGCGGGCGGCGTCAGCGCGCCGCCGGTCCGATGATCAGCCGCCGCGAAGCTGATCCGGGATGGTGACGCCGATCTCCTCGAAATAGCGCAAAGCGCCCGGGTGCAGCGGGAAGGGCAGGCCCGCCAGCGCCACGTCGAGGTTCATTTCGTTGGTTGCCGGGTGGATGGCCTGCAGGAACGGCAGGTTCTCGAAGATCGCCTTCGTGAACAGATACACGTCCTCTTCCGGCACGTCGTTGCGAACCGCCAGGAAGTTGGGCTGGCTCATCGTCTGGATCTCGCGGTCGACACCTGGATAGGTGCCGGGCGGAATGACGTGGCGCGTCCAGAGGTTGCGTCCGCCGTCGGCCAGGGTGAGCTCCTCGTCGGTGACGTCCAGGAACGTCATCCGGTCGCCGGCAGCAGCCATGAGCTGGCTGATCGCCCCGGTCGGCACACCGCCCGGCGCGCCGATGCCAGACACCTGACCGTTCTGCAGCGCTTCGGCCGAAGGACCGTAACCGGCGAAGAACAGCTCGTAGTCGGTATCGATGTCGATCCCGAGGCCCGACAGCAAGGTGCGGTTGGAGCCGATAGTGCCTGAGTTTTCCGCGCCCATCGCCATCGTCTCACCCTTCAGGGCAACCAGATCGGTGAGCGTGCCGTCCTGCACCTGGTCGGCGGGAATGATGTACTGCTCGACGTTGCCCTAAAGACGGGTGACGGCACGCAACTCCTCCTGCGGGCCGTCGGCCTCGACCGGCCCCGTGCCCGTCCGCGCGTAGTAGCCGAAGAGCCCCTGCAGGATCGCGAACTGGGCCTCGTTCTCGCGCAGCAGGCGAACGTTTTCGCCGGACCCTGCCGAGCTGATCGCCGACATGCCGATGCCGTGGGCGTTCTGCAGGCGGACCTTGGCCAAGGTCGCCAATGCGACACCCACCGGATAGTAGGTGCCCCCGGTCGACGCGGTGCTGAGGATGTAGTTGCGGTCTTCGGCGACGGCCGGCCCGCCAGCGACCAAGCCGCAAAGCGTCAGGGCGGCGGCAACGAAGCGCAGATGATGTCGGCGCTGCATGAACGAGCTCCCCTCGTGGTCTCGTGGTCGCGTCAGCGGTCCGCGCGACCTCTTCAACTTTCGTCGTAGCGGATCGTGCAGCGCGGCGCCATCACAGATCGCTGGTGAGAGCGAAGGGCTCGAACGGCCCGGCGTTGCGGGCTCGCTCACGCGCTTTCTCGACGTAGTCCGCCGACTGCATCTCCATCAGGCGGCTGACCGTCCGCTGGAACTCGAATGCGCCCTCGCCGTCGGGATAGAGTTCGTCAGGCGCCCCGTCGGCCGAGCAGACGAGATGCATGCCACGCTCGTAAAGCGCGTCGACCAACGTCACGAACCGTCGCGCCTCGTTGCGCTTGTCGGGCGTCAGCCGCGGCACGTCCTCCAACACCAGCGTGTGGAATCGGTCGGCCAAAGCCAGGTAGTCGGCCGCGCCCAACGCCTCCTCGCACAGGTCCTCGAACGCGAACCACGCGACCCCGAACGAGGCCCGCGGCACCGCCAGCCGGCGGCTGCCGACTTCGACGACGGTCGGGCCGACGTCGTCGCCCTCGGTCAGCGCGTCGAAAGTCGCCTGCAACGCCTGCGTGGCGTGAGGACCGAGCGGCGCGTGGTAGACGCCGAACTCGCGGACGCGGTCAAGCCGGTAGTCGCGCTCCCCCTCCAGCGACACGACCGCCATCCGTTCTTTGAGGCGGGCAATGAACGGCAGAAAAAGCGGACGTTGCAGACCGCCCTCGTACAATCGGTCCGGCGCCCAGTTCGAGGTGGCCACGACCACCACCCCACGCTCGAACAAGGCATCGAACAGCCGGCCGAGGATCATGGCGTCGGCGATGTTGGTCACGTGGAACTCGTCGAAGCACAACAGCCAGGCGTCGGCGGCCAAAACGTCTGCCAGCGGCTTGATCGGCTCGCCCTCGCGGGGGTGGGACTGCCGGCGGGCGTGAAGCCGCGCATGGACGTCCAGCATGAAGTCGTGGAAGTGGGCGCGACGCTTGCGCTCGACCGACACGGTCTGGTGGAACAGGTCCATCAGCATCGACTTGCCACGGCCAACGCCGCCGTGGAGGTAGACACCATGCGGCCCCGGCCCCGACAACGCCGGACGCTTACCGAACAAGCCACGCCGCGCGGCCGGTTCCGGGCGGTAGCCTTCGAGCTCCTCGTAGAGCCGGTTCAGCGCGGTGACCGCCCTTTCCTGCTCTGGATCGTGGACGATCGCGGCGGCTTCGATCAACGCTCGGTAGCGACTTTCGACCATACGCCCACGCAACGATAGAGAACGACGAGAGCGCCGACGGTGGCTTTCCCCGACCGGCGGCCATGGATAAGCTCAGGGAGCGCGTCGTGCCAAGCCCGCCGATGCCGGGAACGTCGCGCCAGCGAGGGAGACGCGCCGATGGATCATGCCCCGAACTCGACCGCCGCTCGTGACGTCGCCTACGTCGTGCATCCCTACACGAACCTGCGCGCCCACGAAGACAAGGGGCCGATGGTCATCACCGGTGGCGATGGGATCTACGTCACCGACGACGACGGGCGCCGCTACATCGAGGGTCTCGCGGGGCTTTGGTGCACGAGCCTGGGCTTCAGCGAGCAGCGGCTGGCCGACGCCGCTTACGCCCAGATGCAGGCGATGCCCTACATGCACGTCTTCGCGCATCGCTCGACGACGCCGGTGGTCGACCTTGCCGAAAAGCTCGTGGCCATGGCACCGGGCCACATCGACAAGGCGTTCTTCGTCAACTCCGGCTCCGAAGCGATCGACTCGGCGCTCAAACTGGTCTGGTACTACCAGAACGCGCGCAGCAAACCGTCCAAGAAGATCATCATCGGCCGCAAGCGGGCCTATCACGGGGTCACGCTGGCGGGTGGCCACCTCACGGCACTCGCCTATGCGCAGACCGGGTTCGATCTGCCGATGGCTGACCGTTTCCGCCAGGTCACGACACCGTCGCACTACCGGGATGGCCTGCCGGGAGAGACCGAGGAGGCGTTCGCCAGCCGCCTCGCAGCCGAGCTCGATGCGCTGATCGAAGCCGAGGGTGCCGACAACGTCGCGGCTTTTTTCGCCGAACCGGTGATGGGTGCTGGCGGGGTCATCGTCCCGCCGCGCACCTACTTCGAGAAGATTCAGGAGGTGCTGCGCAAGCACGACGTGTTGTTCGTCGCCGACGAGGTGATCTGCGGGTTCGGCCGAACCGGGAACGTCTGGGGCTCCGAAACCTACGGCATCACCCCTGACCTCATGACCTGCGCCAAACAGCTGAGTTCGGCCTATCTGCCGATCGGCGGGTTGCTGATGACCGAGCAGGTTTACGCCACGCTCGCCGATCGCAGCCAGGAATTGGGCATGCTCGGGCTGGGGTACACCTATGGTGGCCACCCGGTCGCGGCGGCCGTCGCCCTGAAGGCGCTGCAGATCTACGAGGAGGATGGCGTCTTCGACCACGTGCGGCGCGTCGCCGGGCGCTTCCAGGCGCGGCTTCGGGCGCTGACGGCGGAACCGCTGGTCGGCGAAGCGCGCGGCGTCGGGCTGATCGGCGGCGTCGAGATCGTCGCCGACAAGGCGACACGCGCGCAGTTCCCGGTCGAATCGAAAGTGGCTTTGAAGGTCACCGAGGCGTGTCTCGCCGAGGGGCTGATCCTGCGGCCGCTACCGGGCGACGTCATCGGCCTCTGTCCGCCGCTGATCATCGACGAGGCCCAGGTCGACGACCTTTTCGACCGGTTGGAAGCGGGTTTCGCAAGGGCGACGGCAGCGATGGCGGCGGCCGCCTGAGCCAGGGCGGCAGGCCCGGGCGTTCGCGTCAGTCGTCGTTGCCGAGCTGGCGCAAATCCCGGGCGTCTTCGTCGGACAGCCGCGGGCCACCACTCATCGGATAGCCCGGCTCGGCCAAGCCCAGGAAGATCGCCACGGCGCGGCCCACCAGCGTCGGCGAGCCGCCCGGCGTCGATGGCGTCATACGCATCATGTGGTCGCGGCTGACGAACTCGAGGTGGAGGCTGTTGCTGTTGCCATAGGTCGTGCAGCGCGTGTTCCGGTTGGCCAGCACCGGGTCTTCGAGCCCGCGAAAGGTGAGCGCCGTGAGCTCGGTGTTGAGACCAACCGGGCAGGCCGCGGCCAAGCCGATCACGGCACGGTAGGGCTCGCGGTCCGGGTAGATCAGGACGACGTCCGCACCGATGGCATGCCCCATGAGGTACACGCGGTCCTGATCGATCCAGCGGAGCCGGGAAAGGACCTCGCCGACCCGCGCGATCTCCTTGTGGCGCAGGTCGTACGAGACCCGTTGATCGACGCAATTCTCCCCACCGAAGTTGGGGACGACCACGGCGACGCCAAGCTCCTGCAGGAACGGGATGTGGTCGTCGGGCGACTGCGGCGTCGAACAGCTCGGGACGTACACGACCGCCGGAACACTTCCGCCGGACGGACGCAGACTGTCCGCCCGCGGCAATGGCACCGGTCCGCCGCCAGGGGCATAGAACAGCGCACGGCTGGCCTCGAGGTTCCAGTCAGGCGGTGCCGGCACGGCGCCATCTTGCGCCGCTGCGTCCTGGACCGCCATGGTGACGAGCAAGCCACTGGCCGCGAGTGCGCCCCGCCACCTCCTGGATGTCATTGCTGCGGCGTCCTGGTCTCAGAGGTTTTCGTTGACCCAGTCGACCAGCCGGCTCTTCGGCAGCGCGCCAACCTTGGTCGACACCGCCTGACCGTCCTTGAAGATCATCAGCGTCGGAATCCCGCGAACACCGTATTTGGTGGGCGTCATCGGATTCTCGTCGATGTTCACCTTCACCACGTCGATTTGGCCGTCATACTCGCTGGCGATCTCGTCGAGGAACGGCGCGATCTGCAGACACGGCCCACACCACTCAGCCCAGAAGTCGACCAACACGGGCTTGCCCGCCTGGACCACTTCACTGTCGAACGCTTGGTCCGACGTCTTCTTGACCGCCATCGATGTCCCTTCGTTAGGGTGCTTTGGCACGGCGCCGATCCGCCCCGCGCTTTCCCTTTGGCGCCCGGTGCTAGGCCAGCCGACGGGTTGGGTCAACGTTCAGACTTGGGGCAACGCGGTGGTCAACATCGTGTCGTCGAGCCACGAAACCTCTCCGGTCCGGGTCCAGACCAGCGCGCAACGGACCGACTTCTGCGGGTGCACGCGACCGACCAACGCGGCGTACAACGCCATCTGCCTTACGAGGGGCGGGGGCACCGGAGCACCCGAGGAGGGGGGTAGCCCGGTCTTGAAGTCGGCGACCCAAACCCTATCGCCGACAACCGCGATGCGGTCGATCTGGCCGGCGACTTCGGTCTTGCCCAGCCGGCCGACGATCGACTGCTCGGCAAGCGAGCCAGGCGTGAACAGCGGCTCGAGTTCCGGCGAGAACAGCACGCGCTCGACGTCTTGAGTGATGCGCTCCCTGGTCGTCGCCTCCAGATCGGCAGCAGCCTCGTCAAGATAGCGCCGCATCGCCTCCGCTCTGGCCGCCGGGGCGCGGCCCGGCAACAGCTCCAACAACCGGTGGACGTGGCTGCCCACGGCGAGAGCGGTGGCGCGCGCCTCGGCAGCGCCGTCGCCGGCGCCGACCGCGGTGGTCTCGGAGGGAGCGAGCCGCGACGGACGATGCAGTGGCGGCGCCGGGTTGAGCAATGCCGCCGGCAGCGGGTCCGGCAGGACCGCCGCTTGGCTCGGCGCTGCCGGCTCGGCGCTGAGGCCTGTGGCGTAGACCAGCCGTTCGCCTTCGACACCGAGCCGTACCGGCGGCGGCTCCTTGGACGTTGCGGTCAACCCGGCCAACGCCTCGCCGAACCGGCTGTGCCAACAGCTCTCGGGGTTGGCGCGGCGCGGCTGCCAACCGCAGACGACCAGCCGCTCGGCAGCGCGCGTGGCGGCGACGTAGAGCAGCCGCAGGTCGTCCTCCTTGCGTTGCCGAACCTCGACGGCGCGCGCGTCGTCGAGCACCGGCACGGACCTGCGCTTGGGTGGGCGCCAGCAGGGCAAGCCTTCGACACCGCTCGTCCACAACAACGGACCCTGGTGCGCGTCGCCCCGCGGTCCGGCATCGGCGAGGAACACCACCGGCGCCTCCAAGCCTTTGGCGCCGTGTACGGTCATCACCCGGACGCCGTCGGCTGCCGCGGTCAGCTCGCGCTTCAAGGTCTGCTCGCCCTCGCCCAACCAATGCAGAAAGCCCTGGAGCGTGGCTGCATGCCCCCGCTCGTAGGCGAGCGCTTGATCGACGAAAGCGTCCAACGGCTCGCCGGCCTCGGCACCGAAGCGACCGATGAAGGCGCGTCGGCCCTCGAAACCGCCCGGCCCGACGCTGCCGCCGAGCGCCCGCAGATAGAACTCGTAAGGCGGCACGAAGTCGGCGAGCCGCCGCCAGGTCTCGAAACGGTCCAGGATCTGGGCCAGTCGCGCGTCGCCACCGGCTGCATCTCTCAAACGGTTCAAGAGCCGCTCGCCTTTGCCGCGCCCGTGCGCCAGCCGGAACAGATCGTCATCGTCGAGCCCGCCGAGCGGGCTCTTCAGGAAGCAGGCGAAGGCGAAGTCGTTCTCCGGCAAGAGCACCGCTTCGCCGAGATTGACGAGATCCTGCACCGCGAGATGGCTGGTGAGCGGCAAACGGTCCGCACCCATCACCGGCACGCTGGCGCGCTTGAACGCGCGCACCAGCACCTCTTGGAGCGGTCCTCGACGGCGCAACAACACCATGACGTCGCCAGCCGTGAGCACGCGGCCTTCGCGCAGCAGTCGCTCGCCGCCATCCAGCCAATCGGCAACCGTGCGGGCGATGGCCTTGGCGAGGCGGCGCTCTGCCGGGTCGACGGTCGCGGTCCGTGGCGGCGCTTCCCAAGGACTACCTGCCTCGGCCGCTTCGGCGGGCGGCACGAGCGGCCAGAGGTCGACTTTGCCCGCCGCGCTCGCCAGGAACGCGCGGTGCCGCGGCGGTCCGGCCGTGACGGGTCGGAACGCTGGTTCGGCAAGCATGGCATCGACGACGTCGAGCACCGCTTGGCTCGAGCGAAAGGACGTCTCGAGTTCGACCGCGTCGATTGGCTCGCCGGCTGCCGTGGCACGGCTTTCCAGGCGCTCACGGACCTTTGCGGTCGATTCCGGGTCGGCACCCTGGAAGCGATAGATCGACTGCTTGGCGTCGCCGACGACGAAAAGCGTGCGAGAGCCGGCCGGCCGCGCGCCCTCGCCGACGAAGTGCTCGTCGAGGAGTTGCTCGACGAGCCGCCACTGGAGCGGACTCGTATCCTGCGCCTCGTCGACCAGAACGTGCGCGATCGCGTGGTCGAGCTTGTAGCGGACCCAAGCACCTGAGCCAGGTTCGGCGAGCAAGGCCGTGCCGCGCAACAAGAGGTCGTCGAAATCCAGGGCCGCACGATTGCGTTTGGCGGCCTCGAAGGCGCGGAGCACCCGATCGGCGACGCGCCAAAGCGCGGTCGTCTGCTCGAAGACGCGGCTCGCCCGGCAGCGGCGATCCAGGGCATCCAAACGGTCCGCCTCCGCCTCGAGGACCGCCACCACGTCCGGAAGCTCGCGGCGCAGCTTGGCATTCACCAGCTTACCGCTCACCCGCCAACCGACGGGTTCCGCCTTCTCGTCGAACGTACAAAAGCTGCCGCGATACGCCTCCAGCATCACGACTCGCGCTGCGGGCGCTGCCGCCAGCCAACGCTCGACGGCGTTGGCTGCCGCCCGCTGCGACGCGGCATCACGCTCGCCAAGCGCCGTCGCTGCCGCCTGCAAGCCGGCGTCGCGTTCGGGGTCGTCCTCGGCCGCCTCCAGCTGAAGCGCCCCGTCGTCGACCGTCGGGTCGACATCCAGGATCGCCGCCAGCCGCAGGGTCGCGCCGGCCAGCCCGCCCGCCCGGTCTCGGGCCGGCACCCAGTCCTTCCGCTCGGCGACCAGCGCGTCGACCGCGGCCAGTATCGTCTGATCGGCAGCAACACGCGACAGCCGCTCGAGGTCGGTGGCGAGACCGTCGTCCCGACGCCCGGCGGCCAGCACCGACTCCCGAGCAAGGGCCAAGAGTTCCTGGGCACTACGCTCGTCGATGATCTCGAAGCCCGGCGCCACGCCGGCCTCCAGCGGAAAACGTTTGAGCAACTGCTGACACAGACCGTGCACGGTGGTGATCGCGAGACCCTGAGGCAGTGCCAGGACCGCGTCGTGGAGGCCGCGGGCCATCGCGAGGCGGCGGCTGTCTGCAGCGACGCCATCCAGCAGCAGCAGCTCAGCCGCCAGCGCCTCGTCCTCCAACGGCGCCCAAGCGGCGAGCCTTTGCATCACCCTTTGGCTCATCTCACCGGCGGCGGCCTTGGTGAACGTCAGGCACAAGAGCGTCTCCGGGGGGACACCGCTCAGCAACAGTCGCAGCACCCGATCGGCCAGGACGCGCGTCTTACCGGTGCCGGCGTTGGCGTCCACCCAAACAGAACGGCCGGGCTCGGCCGCGCGTCGCTGCTCCGGAGTCGGGGCCTGACCGCTCAATCCAGCGCCTCGGCGTCGAGCCACTCCTGATCGCGCGACAACGGCGCGAAGGGGTCGGGGAAGCGGCTGGTCTGGGGTCGCGGCACCGGGAGGTAGGGGACCGCCGGGTTCTCGTAGGCTCGGAGCAGCGCCAGCACACCTGCGAACGTCGTCTCGATCAGCTGACCGACGTCAGAAAGCGCCGCTACGCGGCCGGCGGGGTCGCCGCCCTTGAGTTCCCAGTGGGCGAGTGCCGCAACAGGTGGTGAGTCGCCGCTGGCCACGAGCGCACCGAGCAGCGGGAGCTGCGGCCTCCAACCCTGGACGACGTCACGGTCGGGCGGCGCGCTGCCGGTCTTGTAGTCGACGATGGCCAACGCATCCGTCGCATGTTCCAGCCGATCGATCCGCCCGACCAGCCTAAGCTCGCGGCCTTCGACCTGCACCCGACGCACGACCTCTTGCTCCGCAGCCACCGGCCGGCCAGAGGCGCGGCACTCACCGTCCTGACGCACGAACCAAGCGGCGGTTCGTCTGAAGCGCGGCCCCCACAAGGCGACGACGGCCTCGCCCAAGACCCGCGGATCCAAAACCTCGTCGCCGATCGCCAGCATCATGGCGTCGGCATCCTCGACCGCGCGCGGCACGTCGCCTTGCGTGAAGCGCTCGAGCGCCCGATGCACGAGCATGCCCCGCTCGCTGGCGTCGGGCGGCCGCACCAATGGTTCCAGCGGCCGGAGGCCGAGCACCCGTTCGGCATACACCGCATATGGGTTGTGGATCAGCCGCTCGACAGCGGAAACGCTGAGCTGGCTCGGCCGGGCGGCCACCGGCGGGCGCGGCCCCGGTCGCGGCCGCGGCGCCGGGCGGCCCGGCGGGACGTCGAAACTCCTGGCCCACGCGCCGGCGTGGCTTGGCAGCAGGCGGCTGGTGCCGTCGGCGGCGGCGAGAGCCCGGTCGAGCTGGCTCAGCCACCGCGACGGCAGCGTCGGCGCGCCCCCGGCGTCACGCCGGCTCCGCGACAAAATCAGTCCCGGTGCCGACGCAGCCAACTGCACGAAATCGTGGGCCGCGAAGCCCAAATGCTGCTCGGCCGGCGGCAGCCCGACCTCACGGCGCTGGCGACGCCCGAGCCACGGGCCGGCGTCGGCGATCGGCGGCCAGACACCCTCGTTGAGCCCCGCGAGGATCACCAGATCGGCGTCCGCCAGGCGCGATTCGAATCGACCCAGCAGCTCGATTTGCGGGTGGTAGCGGAACGGGCGGCGCACCGAGCGGCTGGCCATCGCCGTGGCGAGAATCGGCGGATAGGCCGAGGGCGCCAGCGGCCGCAGACCTTGGAGCGCACCCTGCAGATCCTGGAGAAAGCGCGTGAGTTCGTCACCGGCAGTCCCGGCCCAAAGCTCTGCGTCGTCGGCCTCGCCGTCGGCGGCCAACGCCTGGACCAGCCCGAGATGCGCCCCGACCAGATCGCCCAGCGGAACGGCGTCGCATGCCGCGAGGCTTCGCAGCGGTGCAGCAAACGCGTGGAGCCGTGCCATGCTCTCGGTATCGGCGTCGCCGAGCGCCGTCGCGGCGCGATCGATTGCCTGCCAGCCAAAACCTGAGCCACCGGCCGCGCGGAGTTGTAGCTCCAAAGCGCGCGCCAACCGTCGACAGGCGGCGACCGGGCCGCCTAGGCGGGCCAAGGGGTGCTTGAGCAAGGCGAGCAGCGCCACGACAGGATCCGGATCGAGAAACGCATGTGCCGCCAACAAGACGAAGTTGCCGGGCGCCGACTGATCGAGCGGTTGGCCGGCGCTGTCCTCGAGCGCCACGCCGAAACGCCCGAGCTCGGCGGCGATGCGGCGCGCGAGGTTGCGGTCCGGCGTCACGACGATGGCCCGGGCATCCGGGTCCTCCAGCAGCAACCGCAGCTCCAGCGCGATCGCCAGCGCCTCGTCGGCCAAGTGCGGCGCTTCCAACGAGCGGACGCCCGCGAGCGCACGGCCCACGTCGAGGCCGACGGGCGCGGCCCAGCCGGCGGGGTTGGCCATGCGGGCGAACAGCCGCCGCCGGTCGGGTGCCGTCCGGGCCACGTCGTAGGGCCAGGGCGCGACCGCGCTCGGCGCCAAGCCGAGCTGCCGCAGGAGTCGTGAAAAACCCCATTGCGGATGGACCTGCACGAGCGCCTCGAACTCGGCATCGCCAAGCTCGGGGTCGAGCCCCGGCAGCACGACGATACCCTCGGGCATCGCCGCGACCACCGCGGCCAGGGCACCGACCGCGGGAACGCTGCCGGTGATGCCAGCAAGGACCACCGGGCCGGGCGCACGTTCGGTCCAGCGGGCCGCCGTGGCCGCGAGGAGCCGCCGACGCCGTTCGACCGCGTCCAATCGGCCTTCCTCGGCGAGGACGTTGGGCCAAGAGCCTGCCAACAGGCCCAGGAACCTGCCGATCTGTGAGAAGTGCTCCGGCACCTCGTCGAACGACAAATCGGCCAGGGCGGCGAGTGGCACGCCTTCCACCGTCAGCTCGTCGATCAGTGTGCCGAGCTCTGCAGCGAGGCGGAAGGCCTGTTCGTCCGGCAGATCGGGGTCCTGCGCGCGAACCAGATCGGTGAGCAGAAGCTGTCGCCGGAGGTCGCCCAGCGCCGGCGGCAGGTGGCCCGCGTCGAAGCCATCGAGCCACGGCTCGTCGTCCGCGGATTCTGCGACCGGCGTCAGGCGCGGCAGCAGCAGCGGCGCGCCGTCGCCGGCGTCGAGGAAGGCATCCTGCAAACCCAAGCACGCGCGCCGGCTCGGCAGCAGTAAGCGCACGCGTGCCAGTTCCGCCGGGCCGAAGCGGCGGAGCAAGCCCGTCGCGAGCGCCAGCGCGAAGGGCTGCTCGGCCGGAATGTTGAAGACGCTGCCCATCGGCGCACTATGGCGCCCTGGGCAGCCCCGGAACAGGGCGTGCGGTGGCGCTCAGCGAAGCCGGTAGGCGAGCCGCAAGCCGCCCCAATGCCGACCGCGCACGGTGATCGGCGCGTCGACTTCCTTCAGCATGACGAACCGACCGCCGCCCATCTCGCGATGGTAGCTTTGCAGCAGCAGCGGCTTGGTGTTGCGCGCCGCGGCGAGACCGGCGCGGTCGTCGAACTTGCGGCGGTTGCGGCTGTGAGCGGCGTTCCACGTCGGGTCGCCCGGGCGCTGCGCTTGCGAGAAGACCGCATTGTGCGTCGGCAGATAGGCGTTGCGGTCGACGGCGGCGCAAAAGACGATGCGCGGGTCGTCGTCCTTCACCCTCTCCTGCACCGGCGGGAGGAGCCGATCGCAGAGTGCGGTGAACCGGGTGACGAACTGCTGTGGATCGCTGCCCTCGACCGGCCGGTAGTCGCTGTCGAACAGCACGTCCAGTGAGACGTCTCCCGCGGCCAATGCCGCTTCGAGACGTTGTTCGATCTGCGCGGCCGCGGCCTTCACCCGGTCGCCATAGCCCTGGTCGTCGGCGTCGACGGCCGCGATCCGGACGCCGACGGCCGCGACCAACGCCTCCGACGGCGCCACGAAACGCAAGTGGTGCCCGACTGCGCTGATCGCGCGTACGTCGATCTCGGTGCGGCCAATGCCCTCGAGGTCGACCATACCCGTCGCACCGACGCGGAAGGTCTCCCCGTCGGGCACCGCCTGCAGCGTCACCAGCGCGCCGCCGAGCGAGAGATCGCGGGTGCTGCCGCGCCGGGTGCTACCGGCCACGGTCACACTCGCCGACAGCTCGCAGGGCACCCGCCGGTGACGGCGCCGATCGCCGCCTTCTGACTGCCGCAGACTGCGCACCGCGTCGTCGCCCAGCTTGGCGATGATCCTGGCGGTTTCCGCCGCTTGGGCGCGAAGTGCTGCCGCCAATCGAGCAGCGCGCTCGGCCTCGCGCGAGACGTCGGTCGTGTCGGCGGAGACCCCGGCGGCACGATCGACGACGTCGGCGACTGCGTCGTCGATCCGTCGTGCGGCGTCTTGCTGGCGGCCGACCGCGACACCGGCAGCGGCCGCCGCTTCGTCGATCCGCTCGATCGAGCCGACGACTCCGTCGATACAAGATGCGGTCTCGCTCACGGCGTCACCGATCGCCTCGATCTGGCGACCGATCCGCTCCGTGGCCACCGCGGTCTGTCTGGCGAGCGCTTTCACCTCCTCGGCGACGACCGCGAATCCACGGCCGGCATCACCGGCGCGTGCGGCCTCGATCGTCGCATTCAACGCCAGGAGATTGGTCCGGTCGGCGATATCGGCGATCAAGTCGGCGATGCTCCGCACCTCGTCCGCGGCCGCTTGGGTCGCACCCACGGCCTCCCGCGCTTTGCCGGCGTCGGCCACCGCCGTACCGGCGACGGTCGCCGTCCGCTCCGCACCTGCGGCGACCTCGGTAATGGCCGCCTCCATCTCGCCATTCGCTTGGGCGACGACGTCCGCCGCTTGGCGATTGGCCGTTGCCGCATCGTCGATCGACGCCGTACGCGCGGCCATGCCGGCAACGGCGGTCGTGACCTCGCCAACGCCGTCGACCATATGGTCGGTCTGCTCGCGCACCGTCTCGACGGCGGCATGGATCTGCTCGGCGACACCATCGACCGCCGCCTCGAACCCGGCTTTGGCGTCCGTTGGCGACGCCGGCATGCCGCGGGCCGCGCTACGGTCGGGTGCGGCGTCAACGCTCCAGATCAGACGGCGGAAAAGGCGCGGCCAGTGGCTACCGTCGAGCGCCATCGAGAACCCTCCGACACCACGCCATCTCGTGCGATGGCGCCTGATCGCGAGGACGCTCGCAGCGAAGTGTTGCTAAGTGGTCAACGCGGCACGGAGGAACCGGCCGGCGTGGTCGATGCCGTCGGGATCGATGCCGTGGCCGAGCCGCGGCCGGATCTGCCACTGCACGGCGAACTCAGCGCTCTCCAACGCGTCACGCGCCGCGAACAAGGAACCGGCCGGAACGATCTCGTCGGCTTCGCCGTGGATCAACAAGATCGGCGGCTTCGAGCGCACTTCGCCGGCCAGCCTTTCAGGACCGACCAAAGCACCCGAGAAGCCGACGAGCGCCGCCACGCTATCGGTCCGTCGCGGCACGACGTGCAAAGCCGTCATCGTACCTTGCGAGAACCCGACGATGGCACAAGCCGAAGCCGGCAACGACCGAGCCTGCAATTCGGCGTCGATGAAGGCGTCGAGGTCCGCGCGTACGGCCTGGACACCGGCCAGCAGTGCTTCCGGCCGGCGGTCGCGCAGGCTGAACCATTGATAGCCCATCGGCGCCATGTCGCAGCGCTCGGGTCCATTCGGCGCCACGAATGCGGCGTGTGGAACGTAGCGCTGAAGCATCGGCGCGAGATCGATCAGGTCCGCCCCGTCGGCACCGACACCGTGGAGGAGGATGACGAGAAACTGAGGCGATCGTCCGTCGGCGGGCGCCACTTCCGGTCCGCGCAATGCTCGCATCGAAGAGGATCTCCTGCGTCGGGCCTGGCCCTTGTGCTGATCGCGTCCTGCGTTCACAAGTGCATCTAGCATCGGCGCCGTCGCTCGTAGAGTAGCCTTCCAGCCAACGGGGCACGTCCGCCTTGACCCAAGTCGACAGCTCGCCTCTCTCCGGCGAGGACGTGATCCCGGTTCCGGCCGACGGCGCGCCGCCGTTCGTGACGCGCTTCGCACCCAGCCCGAGCGGGCTCTTGCATCTCGGTCATGCTTATTCGGCGCTGTTCGCTCACGAAACGGCCAAGGCCAGCGGTGGCCGCTTCTTGTTGCGCATCGAGGACATCGACCAAACCCGCTGCCGCCCCGAATTCGAGCGCGCACTGTTCGACGACCTCCGCTGGCTCGGATTGCGCTGGGAGGCGCCTGCCTGGCGCCAATCTCCGCGCACCGACATCTACCAGGATGCGCTCGCGACCCTGCGTGGTCGCGGCCTCGTCTATCCGTGCTTTTGCACCCGCGCCAGCATCCAGGCGGAAATCGCCGGGTCGACTCGGGCACCGCACGGCCCGTCGGGGGAGCTGGTCTACCCCGGGACCTGTCGCGAGCTCGATCCGGCCGAGGCGAAACGCCGGATCGACAAAGGTGCCCCCCACGCGTGGCGGCTTGCCGTCGACGCCGCCGCGGCGGCCGCCGGCGATCTGCACTGGTACGACGTGCGCGCCGGCTGGCAACGGTGCCGGGCAACGGAGTTCGGCGACGTCGTTCTGGCGCGGAAGGACGTCCCGACCAGCTACCACCTCGCCGTCACCGTCGACGACGCCGCCCAGGCCGTGAACCTGGTCACTCGCGGCGAAGATCTGTTCCACGCCAGCCACGTCCACCGTCTGCTGCAGGCGATCCTCGATTTGCCGACGCCGACCTACTACCACCACAATCTCATCGCCACACCGGACGGCCAGCGGTTGGCGAAGCGCAACCGGTCCGTGTCCCTCAAGTACTACCGCGAGCGGGGCGAGACGCCTTCGAGCATCTGGGCAAAGCTCGGCCTCCAGGTTCCGACGCCCCATCCCGCCGGGTGAGACAGCGCGGCTTGGCGTGGACCGGCCGGCTGCTGGCCGTGCTGGCGCTCGGCGGGTGCGCAACGCTGCCACCACCACCGGCGAAGCCCTGGCCGGACGTGCCCCGGCCACTCTCGCGCTTCGAGCCGCTCGGCGAGCCACGGGCAACGATCGTAGCACTGCACGGCTACAACGATCGCAAGGCCGCCTTTCTGCCGTTCGGCGCTGCCGCGACGGCAGCCGGCGTGCGGGTGCTGGCGATCGACTTCAGCGGCTTCGGCGCCAGTGTCGACCGCAGCCACTGGCCCGGCACCGACGCCCTGGTCGCCGACGTCCGCGAAGCGGTTGCCGAGGCGCGGCGGCTCGACCCGGACGGCCCGTTGTTCGTGCTGGGCGAAAGCATGGGCGCCGCCGTGACGATGATCGTCTTCGCCGCCCCGGACGCCCCCGAGGTCGACGGCCTCATCTGGAGCGCTCCTGCCGTTTGGGCCGGCGACAGCCTCAACCCTTTGTTTCGCGCCGGTCTCCGGGTGATCGCAACCCTGGCGCCGAACGCGGATCTCGCGAGCGGTCGCCCCGCGACGATCCAAGTCTCCGACAACGTGCCGATGCTGATAGCGCTCGGTCGCGATCCCGAGTACCTGCGCACGGCTCGGGCCACGAGCCTCGACGGTCTGATCCGGGTGATGGACGAGGCGGTACGTGTCGCCCCTGCGATCGACCTGCCGCGGCTGATCCTGATCGGCGAACGCGACGAGGCGGTCCCGGCCGACGCCTATGCGCGCTTCCTCGACGAACTCGACCCGCAGGGCTGCACACTCGTCACCTACGGAGATGGCTGGCACTTGTTGCTGCGCGACACCCAACGCGCCAAAGTCGCGGCCGACGTCCTTGCCTGGGTGACCGGCCGTCCGCTCCCTTCCGACGCCCGGTCGTGCGTCGTGCCGACTTCCTGAACACCGAGGCAGCCAGCAGCCGAATGGCCCGTTACAGACCTGTCCGATCATGATAGACATGAACATATGATTGACGATCCGTTCATCTTACGTGCAATCGAACGGTTGCTCGCGGTGATCGTGGGTGGCTTGGCCATCGTGCTCGGCTATCGCCTGTTCGTCGCCATTCCGTCAGCAGAAGCGACATCGAGCGCCGAGCTGTCGTTGTCGAAGGATCGTCGGCTGGTCCTCACCCGGATCGGCCCAGGAGTGTTCTTCGCCCTGTTCGGTGCGGCCATCGTCACTGCATCCTTTTACTTCGGCGTATCTGGCTCGCCGGCCGGTGGCGGCGCGTACTCCGGTCTCGGCGGTCCTGCGCCGGAGATCGCCGAGACGTCCGCAGCGATGTCGCCTGCCGAGGTGCCGATCGACCTGCAGGAAGCGCTGGCCACGCTTCGGTTCTTGCAGGGGGAACGGACCGCACCGCCGCCCGAGCTGGATGAGGACGAAACGGACTGGCGGGCGACGCGGTTGTTGGATGCCCAGCTCGTCATCCTCCAGGCGATCTGGCAGCCGGGTTGGGGCGATCCGGTCGAGTTCGGGCATTGGGTGCGGGAAACGCCGCCACGGTCCGCGCGGCCGGCTTTCGAACGGGCGCTCGACGTCTTGGAGCAGGGTGAGCTGCCATGAACCGTCGGCAGCTGGTCGGAGCAGTCTCGGCGCTGCTGCTGCTCGCCGGCCCGGCTGCCGCGACGATGTACGACTCGGCGTCACTGGCGGCCGAGCGGAGCCGCATCGCCGGCCGGCTCGACGAGCTGCGCGCGGTCGTGCTCCGCTTCGTGCCGGCCGGCGGATCGGACCTGGCAAACGTGCGGATCGCGGTTCCCGACGTTGCCCCCAACGGCGACCCGATGGGCTTCATGACACGAGGTGACCAGGTCATCATGCCGCTGGCCGGGCTGCGGTTCATCGAGGACCTGACGATGGCCTACGCTTGGCGCTACGAGGCCGGTCGCTCGCTGGAGCCGATGAGCGAGTATCTGGCGATGCTACGCCACAAACCGTTGGCCGATTGGCCCGGCGGGCGTCACCTCGACCCACTCGATGCGCTGGGGGTGCCGCCCGCGATCTGGGAGCGGGACCCCAGCGTTGGCGCCCTCGGCACCGCATTGCGCAACGAAGCGTGGGCGTTCGTGCTCGCCCACGAACTGGCCCACGTTTACCACCGCCATCCAGGGAACCGTGGCGTGTCACCGGCTGAGAGCCAAGCCAACGAACGGGAGGCCGACCTTTTCGCCCTCACGACGATGGAACGTTCCGACACCATACCGCTCGGTGCCATCCTCTATTTCGAGGCAACGGCCGCTTTCTACGCGAGCCGGGCGGACGCGCCCTCCAACGCCGCGTGGGCACAGTGGCAGCGCGAGGACGCGACCCATCCCGTCAACTCTCAGCGACTGCTCGCCATGGCGCGCTATCTCGTCGACTGGGCCGACCGGGCTGCACCTCAACGCGGCGAGGTCCTGCGCTTCATCGGCCGTCGGCTCGAACGCATAGCCCGCGACCTCGACGTGCCGGAGATGCAGCAGCTGATCGTCCGTCGCGCCGTACACGGCGACCCGCGGGACCTCGCGGACAGGTGACCGGGTTCAGCTAGGACGGCGTAACGCCTCGGTGATCCGCAGGGCGGTGTCCAACGCACCCAGCCCTGCATGGCCGGTCACTGCAACCACGCCTTCACCGCGGATCGCCTTGAGGAAACTCTCGATCTCCAACTTCAGCGCGTCGTTGGGGTCGAACTGGCGTTCTTCGACGCCGACGCCCGGCAGCATCGGCAGCGGCTTCCCCAAGCCCCGGCGGGCGATCGTCGCCTCGCGGGTCTGGAAGTCGATGGCGATGTAGGCATCCTGCTGGAAGATCCGCATCCGCCGCTGCGGCGTCATGCTGACCCGGCTGGCCGTGACGTTGACCGTACAGCCGCCTTCGAACTGCAGCCGCGCGTTGGCGATGTCGTCCTGTTCTGTCAGCACCGCAACGCCAACGGCATCGACGCTCACCAGCGGTCGGCCGACGAATTCCTGGATCAGGTCGATGTCGTGGATCATCAGGTCGAGAACGATGCTGACGTCGGTGCCGCGGCCGGGATTGAAGCCGCCAAGCCGGTGGCTCTCGATGAACAGCGGCGCTTTGATGACGTCCTGAAGTGCCAGGATCGCAGCGTTGAAGCGCTCCAGGTGCCCGACCTGGAGAAGCCGACCCCGTGCCTCGGCGAGTTCGACCAGCGCACGCCCTTCCTCACGGCTGGCCGCAAGCGGCTTCTCGATCAGCACGTGCTTGCCGGCTTCGAGCAGCTTGGTCGCGACCTCGTGGTGGTAACGGGTCGGCACGGCGACGCTCGCGGCGTCGATCCGGTCGATGACGTCATCCAGCCGCGCCACCGCGAAGCTGCCGACCTCCTGGGCAACCCTCGCCGCCGCGGCAGGGTTGGTATCGACGACGGCAACGAGATCACACCCCGGCAACGCGGCGTACTTCTGTGCGTGGTAGCGGCCGAAATGCCCGCACCCGACCACCGCCACGTTCACCGTCATACGATCCTCCGCCCTCACCGGGCGGACCCTAGTCCCAGCCGGGCGCCGCGGGAATGGCTCTCGACGCCAACGCCACGCGGGGGCAAGCTTGGCCGATGGAACCAGCGCTCGACATCGTGACGCTCGGCGTCGACGATTTGGCGCGCAGCACGGCGTTCTACGAAGCCTTCGGGCTCAGGCGACGCCTGCGCGACCTGACCGGCGTCGCCTTCTTCGAGGCCGGCGGCGTCGTGCTCGGCCTCTACCCTCTGGACGCGCTTGCCGCCGAAGCCGGCGCGCCAGCGGACCGGCCCGCGTTCGTGGCGAGTTCGCTTGCATGCAACCTGCCCTCGAAGGCAGCGGTCGACGCTCAGATCGCCCGTGCGTTGGCCGTCGGCGCGACCGTCCGAGCACCTGCTCAGGACCGTTTCTGGGGCGGCTATTCCGGGTATGTCGGCGACCTCGACGGCTTCGTCTGGGAGATCGCTTGGAATCCACATTTCGTGCGCGACGCGCAGGGCCGTCTCCAGCTCGCCGACTGAACCAGGCTCAGCTGCCCCAGACGCGCTCCAGCAGTGCGAGCCAGTTGCCGTGCATCAGCTTGTCGATCGACGCCGCATCGTAGCCGCGCGAGCCCAACGCCTCGACCAGAACGGGCACGCCGGCCACGTCGCCGATCGCCTTGGGTATCGTTGCGCCGTCGAAATCCGAGCCCAAGCCGACCCGATCCTCACCGACCCGCTCGATCAGGTAGTCGAACATCCGCACGACCTGATCGAGACCCAGATCCGGGTCGCGCTGACAATCGGGGCGCAGGTCCGGAACCGACAGATTGAGACCGATCAGACCGTCGCGCTCGCGCAGGCAGTCGAGCTGGCGATCGGTCAGGTTGCGCGCCGATGGCACGGGCGCGTTGGCGTTGGCGTGGCTGGCGACGAACGGCCGGGTCGTCGCCGCCTCGAGATCCCAAAAGCCCTGCTCGTTGAGGTGCGCGGTGTCGAGCAGGATGCGCTTGGCCTCGCAGGCACGGACCAAGCGCCGCCCGGCGTCGGTCAGGCCGGGCCCGATGTCCGGAGTCGTGAAGTACTTGAAGGGCACGCCGTGGCCGAAGGCGTTGGAACGGCTCCAGACCGGGCCGAGCGAGCGCAGCCCAGCCGCGTGGAACACGTCCAACTCCGCAAGGTCCGGACCGATCGCCTCGGCGCCTTCGATGTGCCACACGGCCGCGATACGATCCGCGGCCATCGCCGCCCGGACCTCGGCGACCGAACGGCAGACCGCCAGAGCACCGTTGCTCTGCGCTTCCAGGCGTAGCAGCCGCGCCGCCTGCTCGGTAGTGACCCGCAGCGCCGTCGCGTGGTCGACCTCACCGGTCGCGAGACCGGTGCCCGGGCTGGTCGTCGCCGCTGGGTCCGCGGCTTGTGGCGAGGGCACGAACGTCGCGAACAGCCCGCCGGCGAACCCGCCGACACGGCAACGGCGCAGATCCATGTGGCCCTTGTCGTTGCCGTCGACGAACGACGAGCCGTCACCCGGATCCCGACGCCAGAGCCGCAGCAGAAGATCGTTGTGACCGTCGAACAGTGGGACCATGGAGCTTGTCTTCGTCGGGTTGCGGAAGAAGGACCCTTTCGGTTGAAGCGCCCGCGCCGCGCGGTGGCAAGGCCAAGCTCGACGCAACGCCGCCGCAGCCGATTTTGTGCCTTCGGTCACAGACCTCGACGGCAGCTCCGGCCAAACCGGGCCATCCGCCTTGGAGAGGCACCATGACTGCTCGTCCGTACCGCAACCTGATCGCCGTCACCGCATTCGCGCTGGTGATGTTCACGCTCAGCGCCTTGAGCGCCACCAGCACGCTCCCGGCCGGAGCGAGCGAGTGCGAGCGCGACGTGGTCAATGGCGGCGTGGTTTGCGAAGCTGCGACGCCGGCGCGCTGAGCGAGCCGGCGTCGTGTCCGTAGCTTCGATCGGCCGGCTTCAGGCCGCCTGTTGGTCCGTGGCGTCGACGATCGCGACGATGTCGGCCATGATCTTGGCGAGGGAGAAGTCCTTCGGCGTGTAGACCCGGGCCACGCCCATCGCCAACAGCGCCGTTTCGTCCTCCGACGGGATGATGCCGCCGACCACCAACGGCACGTCGCTGATGCCATCCTTGCGCATCCGCTCGAGGCACTCGCGAACCAGTGGGAGGTGAGAGCCGGAAAGGATCGACAGCCCGATCACGTGAACGCCTTCTTCCAGCGCCGCGTTGACGATGCGCGCGGGCGTGAGGCGGATGCCTTCGTAGACGACCTCCATCCCGCAATCGCGGGCGGCAACGGCGATCTGCTCCGCGCCGTTGGAGTGGCCGTCGAGGCCGGGCTTGCCGACCAACATCTTGATCCGCCGGCCGAGCCGCCGCGACACCGCATCGACCCGCTCGCGCACCGGGTCGAGCGCCTCCGCCGCTTGCCGTGACGACACGCCGGCGACGCCGGTAGGCGCCCGGTACTCGCCGAAGATCCGACGCAGCAGCTCGCCCCACTCGCCGGTGGTGACACCGGCATGGGCGGCGTTGATCGACGGCTCCATGATGTTGCGGCCCTCCTTCGCCGCCGCCTCCAGTTCGGCGAGCGCCACGCGGACGGCATCGGCGTCGCGGCTGGTGCGATGCGCCTCCAGCCGGTCGATCTGCTGCTGCTCGGCGTCGGAATCGACAGCCATGAAGCCACCATCGACATCGGCGACCAAGGGGCTGGGCTCACCGTCCTGGTACTTGTTCACGCCGACGACGATCTGCTCGCCAGCGGTGATCGCAGCCAACCGCTTGGCCGAGCTCTCGACCAGCTTCTGCTTCATGTAGCCGAGATCGACCGCTTCGAGCGCGCCACCCATCTCGTCGATGCGGGCCAGCTCCGCTCGCGCCTCGTCCTTCAGGGACTCGACCTTGGCCTCGATGACCAGACTGCCATCGAACAGGTCCCCGAACTCGAGCAGGTCGGTCTCGTAAGCAACGACCTGCTGCATGCGCAGCGACCACTGCTGATCCCAGGGCCGCGGCAAGCCGAGTGCCTCGTTCCAAGCCGGCAGCTGCACGGCACGGGCGCGGGCGTTCTTGGACAGTACGACCGACAGCATCTCCAACAGGATGCGATAGACGTTGTTCTCCGGCTGCGGCTCGGTCAGCCCCAATGAGTTGACCTGCATGCCGTAGCGGAACCGGCGGTACTTCTCCTCCTGGACGCCGTAGCGGTCGCGGCAAATCTCGTCCCAGAGCTCGACGAACGCCCGCATCTTGCACATCTCGGTGACGAAGCGGATGCCGGCGTTCACGAAGAAGCTGATACGGCCAACCAGTTTCGGGAACTCGTCGTCGGGCACCGAGCCGCCGGCCTTGATCGAGTCGAGCACCGCCACGCCGGTCGCCAGTGCGAACGCAAGCTCCTGGACCGGCGTCGCGCCCGCTTCCTGCAGATGGTACGAGCAAACGTTGGTCGGGTTCCACTTCGGCACGTCGCGATAGGTGAACGTCACGACGTCGGTGATCAGCTTCATCGACGGCTTCGGCGGCAGCATGTAAGTACCGCGCGACAGGTATTCCTTGATCAAATCGTTCTGCACCGTGCCCTGCAGCTTGGCGCGATCGGCGCCCTGGCGCTCGGCCACGGCAATGTAGAGCGCCAGCAGCCAGGGTGCGGTGGCGTTGATGGTCATCGACGTGTTCATCTGGTCGAGCGGAATCTCGTCGAACAGCGTCGCCATGTCGGTGATCGAGGTGATCGGCACGCCGACCTTGCCCACTTCGCCCTTCGCCAGGCTGTGGTCGCTGTCGTAGCCGGTCTGTGTCGGCAGATCGAAAGCGACCGACAACCCGGTCTGGCCGCGCGCCAGATTGGTGCGGTAGAGCGCGTTCGAGGCAGCCGCAGAGCTGTGCCCGGCATAGGTCCGAAAAAGCCAGGGTTTGTCTCGCATCGGCGTGTCGGCTGCCATCGTACCACCTCGCGGATTGTGGGTGCCCCGTCGCGCATCGATACAGCACGACCCGTGTTTTGTGCAACTGCGATAACACCTCTTGTGCACTGCAGTCAAAGCTGTTTAGGTGTTGATACGCCAACACATAGGGGCATGCCCTGAGGTGCTATGAGCAAGAATAGTGTTGAAACCGTGATCGCCAAGTTCGGGTCGCAGCAGCGCGTCGCCGAGCTTCTAGGCATCTGGCAGACGGCCGTCAGCGGCTGGGTTCGGCGTGGTGCCATCCCGGCGCGCCGGCAGCAGGAGCTCCTCGGGGTCGCCGCCCGCGAGGGCGTCCCGCTGCAGCCGTCGGACTTCTTCGCCGATGTGGCCGAACTGGCCACCGCCGCCGCAGGCGGCACCGCGTCGAGGCCGGCCTATGCCTCCTCTACCGTCATCCGCCATCAAGGGACACCAACCACCATGACCGCCAGCAACGTCGTGTCGCTCAAGGGCGACGCCGGAGGCTCTTCGTCGACGACCGATCGTCCGATCAAAGATCTCTACGAGATCGGCGAGATTCCGCCGCTCGGCCACGTTCCGGCCAACATGTACGCCTGGACGATCCGCAAGGAGCGTCATGGCGATCCGACCCAGGCGATGGAAGTCGAAGTGGTCCCGACGCCGGAACTCGACAGCCACGACGTGCTGATCATGGTGATGGCCTCGGGCGTCAACTACAACGGCGTCTGGGCTTGCTTGGGCACGCCGGTGTCGGTCTTGGATTTCCACAAGCAGCCCTACCACGTCGCCGGCTCCGACTGCACCGGGATCGTCTGGGCCATCGGCTCCAAGGTCACCCGCTGCAAAGTCGGCGACGAGGTCGTGGTTCATTGTAACCAGGATGACGGCGACGACGAGGAGTGCAACGGCGGCGACCCGATGTTGTCCCCCTCGCAGCGGATCTGGGGTTACGAGACGCCGGACGGCGGCTTCGCCCAGTTTACCCGCGTGCAGGCCCGCCAGGTCATGCCGCGGCCGCAGCACCTGACCTGGGAAGAGTCGGGCTGCTACGTGCTGGTGCTCGCCACGGCCTACCGGATGCTGTTCGGCCACCCGCCGCACACGCTGAAGCCGAGCGACAACGTCCTGGTCTGGGGTGCCGCTGGTGGCCTCGGCTCGATGGCGATCCAGCTGGTCGCCGCGTCCGGTGCCAACGCCCTCGCCGTCATTTCCGACGAGGAGAAGCGTGACTTCGTGATGTCACTCGGTTCCAAGGGTGTCTTGAACCGTAAGGACTTCGACTGCTGGGGCCAGCTCCCCGACATCGACGACGCCGAGGGCTACAAGACCTATCTCAAGAAGGTCCAGAAGTTCGGCAAGGCGATCTGGGAGTACACGGGCAAGTTCAAGGACGTCGACATGGTGTTCGAGCACCCTGGCGAGTCCACCTTCCCGGTGTCGGCCTACGTTGCCAAGCGCGGCGGCATGGTCGTCATCTGCGCCGGCACGACGGGCTACAACCTGACCTTCGACGCGCGGTTCATGTGGTACCGCCAGAAGCGCCTCCAGGGCAGCCACTTCGCCAACCTCAAGCAGGCGATGGCCGCCAATCAATTCGTGCTCAACCGCCAGCTCGACCCGTGCATGAGCGAGGTGTTCGCCTGGAACGACATTCCGCTGGCGCACCAGAAGATGCTCAAGAATCAGCACAAGCCGGGCAACATGGCCGTCTTGGTCCAGGCCAAGCGTCCGGGCATGCGCACCCTCGAAGAAGCCGTCGAAGCCTGATCACGACCGGCTTGCGGCCAGCGACGTCCCGTCGCTGGCCGCAAGCGCGTCTCGACTGCAGTTGCTCGACGAACCGAACGATGAAGGAACGGTGATGGCTACCCAGCTCCGCGACGTCCGCCCTGACCCGACGCTCCTCGACCGCTGCGAGAGCGCGATAGCCGCCTGTGACGCCCTGTTCGAGGCTGCGAGAACCTCCGTCGGCCGCGCGGTCGAGGCCAACGGCATGGACGCCGAGCAGTATGCCGCGCATGGGCTCGCTTGGCTCAAGGTGTACGTCGAGAGCCTTCGTGAGATGCACGGCTGGGCCAAGGGCCTCGTTGCGTCCGGCACCTTCGGCGAAACGGAACAGCTCATCCTGGGCGGCGCGTTCGGCGAGTACCTGGCGCGGATGGGCGGCGGCCTGCCGATGAGCCAGGGCGAGATCATCCGTCCCCAGGACCTCTACCTGGAGCCGGCCGCGATCCGCGCCTTCACCGACCACGACGACGTGGCGGAGCTGGTCCGCACCGGCTGGACCGCGGCGACCAAGTCGCGACTCGGCGCGTTGATCGAGCACGGCGACTTCGGCCAGTGGGGCCTCGACGACGAAAGCCTGGAGATGATCCGCGATCAGTTCCGGCGCTTCTCGGACGAGGTCGTGAAGCCCTACGCCCACAAGTGGCACGAGCAGGATCAGTTGATCCCGATCGAGGTGATCGAGCAGGTCGCCGAGCTCGGTGTGTTCGGGCTGACCGTCGACGAGGCCTATGGTGGCCTCGGTATGGGCAAGATCGCCATGTGCGTCGTCACCGAGGAGTTGAGCCGCGGCTACATCGGCGTCGGCTCGCTCGGCACCCGCAACGAAATCGCCGGTGAGTTGATCCAGCTCGGCGGCACCGAGGAGCAGAAGCAGTACTACCTGCCGAAGCTGGCCTCCGGCGAAATCCTGCCGACCGCGGTGTTCACCGAACCCAACACCGGTTCCGATCTGGCCAGCCTGCAGACGCGCGCGGTGCTCGACGGCGACAGCTGGAAGATCACCGGCCAGAAGACCTGGATCACCCACGCTGCCCGCACGGACCTGATGACCGTGTTGGTCCGGACCAAGCCGGACGAGAAAGGCTACAAAGGCCTTTCCATGTTGCTCGCGGAGAAGACCCGAGGCACCGACGAGAACCCGTTTCCCGACGCCGGCATCGACGGCGGCGAGATCGAGGTGCTCGGCTATCGCGGCATGAAAGAATACACCGTCTCCTTCGACGGCTTCGAGGTGGCCAAGGACAACCTGCTCGGTTGCATCGAGGGTCAGGGCTTCAAGCACCTGATGGCAACCTTCGAGGGCGCCCGCATCCAGACCGCGGCCCGCGCCATCGGCGTCGCCCAGGCGGCGATGGAAACGGCGCTCCAATACGCCAAGGACCGCAAGCAGTTCGGGCAGTCGCTCTACGCGTTCCCCCGCGTGCACGGCAAGATCGCCTGGATGGCGGTTGAAATCATGATCGCCCGCCAGCTCACGCTCTACAGCGCGCGCGAGAAAGACCTGGGCCATCGCTGCGATCTGGAGGCCGGCCTCGCCAAGCTGATCGGCGCCCAGGTTGCGTGGGCCTCGGCCGACAACGCGCTCCAGGTCCACGGTGGCAACGGCTACGCGCTCGAGTACGAGATCAGCCGGATCCTCTGCGACGCGCGCATCCTCAACATCTTCGAGGGCGCCGCGGAAATCCAAGCCCAGGTCATCGCGCGACGCCTCTTGGGCTGAACGGCTTCCCAAACGGATCAGCGATGAGGGCAGGGCTTGGCCGCCCTGCCCTTCTTGCTTGCAATTGGGCATCTGGCGTCTACCTGGGGTTGCCCGATGCCGGACCTTGCGCTCGCCACGTGGCTCCGCATTCTGTCGGCATCAGCCACAGGTCGTGAGATCCTGCCACCGTGCGCGCCATCAAAATGCTCCTTGCTGCCGCCTTCACCCTCGCCGCCGGGCCGGCCGCGGCCGATTTCGCGGCGTGCGTCGCTGGTCTCGAGCGCCAGGCGGTGGCCGACGGCGTGCCCGCCACCATCGCCGCCCGAGCCTTCGAGGGCGCCGAACCCAATGAGCGGATCCTCCGCTTCTCGACCGCCCAGCCGGAGTTCGTCACGCCGATCTGGGACTACATGGCGTTTTTGGTCGACGACGAGCGTATCGCCGACGGACGGCGGATGCTGGCGAGCTACGGCGATCTCCTCGAGCGCGTCGAGCGCGCCTACGGCGTCGACCGGCACGTCGTGTTGGCGATCTGGGGGGTCGAGAGCGACTACGGTCGGCAGACCGGCGGCTTCTTCATCCCGCACGCCTACGCCACGCTGATCTGCGCCGGCAACCGCCGCCAGGATTTCTGGCGAGGTGAACTGATGGCCGCGCTCGGGCTCGTCGTCCGCGGTGATCTCGGCCTCGATGAACTGCAAGGCTCGTGGGCCGGCGCGTTCGGTCAGACGCAGTTCATTCCGTCGACCTACGAGCGGCTGGCAGTGGACTTCGATGGCGACGACCGCCGCGATCTGGTCCGCTCGATTCCGGACGCGCTCGCCTCGACCGCCAACTACCTCGACCGAGCCGGCTGGCGAACGGGCGCGCCGTGGCTGATCGAAGTGAAGGTGCCGCCCGGCTATACCGGCCCCAGCGGCCGGAAGGCCAAAGCACCGCTGTCGAGCTGGGCCAACCGCGGCATCGTCCGTGCCGACGGTGCCGCCATCGGCGGCGCCGGCGAGGCTGGCCTGCTGCTGCCAGCGGGGGCCGAAGGCCCGGCGTTCCTCGTCTTCCGCAACTTCGACGCGATCTACTCCTACAATCAGGCGGAGTCCTACGCCCTGGCAATCGCGCATCTCGCCGACCGCATCGCCGGCCATCCGGCGCTGCGCACGCCCTGGCCCACCGATGATCCGGGCCTCTCCCGGGACGAACGCCGCCAGCTCCAGGAACTCCTGCTCGCCGCCGGCTACGACATCGGCGAGGTCGACGGCCGGATCGGCCCGGCAACCCGGGCCGGCATCCGTGCTGCCGAGCAAAACCTCGGCCTACCGGTGACCGGCCGCGGCGGCCAACGCATCCTTCGAGCGCTAGGCGGCTAGCCCACTTCGGCCGTCGGAACCGGGAACCACGCCCGCCATCGGACCGTCGGGTACGGGTTCGCTCTTGCGCCAGCACCCGGAGCTTCGACAGATCAGGAGCAGCTCTTGAGCACCGGATTGCTGGCCCTGCTCGACGACGTCGCCGCCATCGCCAAGGTGGCCGCCGCTTCGCTCGACGACGTCGTCGGTCAGGCGGCCCGCGCCGGCGTCAAATCGGCGGGTGTCGTGATCGACGACGCGGCGGTGGCGCCACGCTACGTCGTCGGCTTCGCGTCTGCCCGCGAACTGCCGATCGTCCGCAAAATCGCCGTTGGCTCGCTCAAGAACAAGCTCTTGTTCTTGCTGCCAGCGGCGTTGGTCCTCGGCCTCGTTGCGCCCTGGGCGATCACCCCGCTGTTGATGCTCGGCGGCGCCTATCTCTGCTACGAGGGCGCCGAGAAGATCTACGCGGCGCTGGTGCCTCACGCGGCCCACGCCCACGGAGCGAAGATCGGCGCCGCCGCTCCCGATCCCGATCCCGATCCCGATCCCGATCCCGAAACTTTGGAGGACCGAAAAGTAGCCGGCGCCATCCGCACCGATTTCATCTTGTCGGCCGAAATCATGGCGATCGCGCTCGCAACGATGCCGGGCGTCGGCTTCTGGACCCAGGCGGCGGCGCTGGCCCTGGTCGGAATCGGCCTCACCGCCTTGGTCTACGGCGCCGTGGCACTCCTGGTGAAAGCCGACGACGTCGGACTGGCGCTGGCGCAGGACAAAGCCCCTGGTCCGCTCCATGCCCTCGGCCGCCGCTTTGGTCGCGCACTGGTCGTCGGCATGCCTGGCTTCTTGAAGGCGCTCGCGGTGGTCGGCACCGCTGCGATGGTCTGGGTCGGCGGCGGCATCGTCGTTCACGGCCTCGCCAGCTTCGGGCTCGACCTCCCGGAGCACGTCATCCACGGAGTCGCCCACACGGCCGCCGCCGCGACCCCGGTGCTCCAGGGTGCCGTCGGCTGGATCACCGGCGCCGCCGGCGCCGGCATCGTCGGCCTCGCTCTTGGTGCCCTGCTCCAGCCGGTCGTCGACAAGCTGGTAGCGCCGGCCTGGTCGCGGCTGACGGGCCGTCGAGTCTCCAGTCCGCCCGGTTGACGTCCCAGGACGCGAACCTCACGAGGGGCTGCGATCGCCACGATCCTGGGAACACGAACGATGTCATGTCGCGGCCGCGCCATCCTCGTTGCAGCCCTCGCCGCTACGGGAGCCGCCGCACCCACTAGCGCCGAGGTCATCGCCCGGTTCGTCGAAGGTGCGCCGACGGATCGCTTCGTCATCCGCAACGAGGGTCCTTGCGCGATCGGGCCGTCTGTCATCGTCATCGATCTGACGACCGCCGCCGGCGGGCTGATCTTCGACACGACCAGCGCCGGCGCCGGGGTTCAGGTTTTCCAACCCTTCGACGTGGCCGAGGGCGCCGAGATGCTGCGCGGCGCGTCGACCGTAACGGATGGCGATCAGCGCATCGAGCTGACGGTCACAGGACTAGCTCCCGGTGATCCGCTCGCCTTCACCATCGACGTCGACGACACCCAGGTTCGGGGGCCGTTGGGTCAGACGCAGATTGCCGGCGCCGAGATCGAGGGGGCGACACTGACCGTCACGGGCCTGGATGCCGGTCGTGTCGACACTGGCGCTTTCGATGAGGAGGGCTTCGCCAGCGTCGCGACGAGTGCCTGCCCGACGTCGTGAGGCAACGGCCGGATCACCGCCCAGGCAGCTTGCCCTTGATGACGTAGGTGAGTGCGTGGACCACCTGCTCCGGCGTGCGGCAAACCATCGACGCAGCCGCGTCGACCTCCTTCAGCGCGTGGTCGTGCTCTTCGGGGTGGAGGGTGATCAGCGGCGTGCCGAGGGCGTGAGCGTAGCCCGCGTCGAAGGCAGCGTTCCACTGCTTGTACCTGTCGCCGAAGCGGACGACGACGACGTCGGCCTGATCCAGAAGCGTGCGGGTACGGATCGCGTTGAGGCTGGCACCTTTGTGGTCGTGCCAGAACTTGGAGGCTTCGGCGCCGGTGATCGCCACGCCGCAATCGTCGCTCGCCGAATGGTCCGTCACTGGACCGGTGAACTCCACCGGCAGCGAAGCGGCGCGGCAGCCGGCAGTTATGACCTCGCGCCAGTCGCTGTGGATTTCGCCCGCGAGGTAGATGGTCCAATCGGTCATGTCGCCCCCGTCGTCGCCGCTGCTCCCGAAGCGCCTTGTGCCCGCCCGCGCCGATCGCGCCAAGCCCCGGAAATCGGGCGACCGCGGGACGGCGGCGTCAGCGGGGCGTCGTCATTGCCGAGAGGGCCACGGCGAACAGAGCGGCGAGCGCCACGCCGCCGGCGATGGTACCCGCCCAAGGCGACGTCGCGCCGCCGCTGAGCAGGACGACGCCGAGGATGATCGCGTGCGCCACCAGCAACACGATCCAGCCGGCGCTGCCGCCGAGCCATAGTGCGGCGACCGGCCCGGCGAGCAGAAGAGCGCCGAGGAGCATCGGGCCGAGGCCGACGACCGTCCCGCCGATGACCAGCGGTGCTGCCCAGAACGGCAGGAAGACGGCACCGTAGCTGAGACCTGCAGCCCGCGCCCATTCGCCGAATGCCCCTCCGATCCAAGCGATGCCTGCCAGACCTAGTATTGGCAGGACGGCAACTAGATTGAGGACTGTCAACAAAGGCTGGACTCCGCGCGATGGGCGCCTGAGACTACAGTCCTCGGAGGCGGTCGGACAATCCGTGGACGACGCAGGGGAGGCAGGGTGGAATGGTCGAGGTCTTCTTCGCCACCAACCGGGGCTTCGAAGGGCCTGAGGACGCGCCCGAATTCCAGAAGACGCCGCTCAAAGGCAGTGTGCAAGAATTCCGAGTCGGTACCGCGCAAGTCGCCCGGACGTCGAAACGCTACAAGTTCAAGAGTGCCAAGCTGCAAGCCGAGCGGCTGACCGGTGACGAGAGCACCGAGAGAGTCGGCAGTGTGGCCATGTACGAGCGCATGCAGACGTTGATGCGCAAGCAACAGTGCGACGTGGTCATCTTCGTCCATGGCTTCGCCAACTCGTTCCAGAGCGCGATGGAACGAGGTGCGGAACTGCACGACAAATACATGGTGCCGAGAAACCCGGGGCCGACCGGCCGGGCGAAATCGTCGAAGCGGCCCGAGGGGCTGGTCAATCCGCTGCCGTTCGTCTTCTCTTGGCCATCGGACGGACAACTGTTCCCGCGACGCAGCTACTTCGACGACCGCGCCGACGCTGCCGGTGCCGGACGAGCGATGGCCCGCACCTTCCTGCGCCTGGTCGACTTTCTCCGCGAGGCCAACCGCCGCTCCACCCCGGACCTGGGCACCGCGCCGAACAAGAAGGAGGTGTGCGGCCAACGCATCCACCTCGTGGTCCACTCCATGGGCAGCTACGCGCTGAGCAGCACCATCCAGGCGATCGTCGAGCATTCGGGGCGACGGGCGTTGCCGCGGATCTTCGACCACGTGTTCTTGATGTCCGCCGACGAGGACGATGACGCCCTGCAGAACCCGGACAAGCTCGGCCGACTGCACGAACTCGCTGCCAAGATCCACGTCTACCACAGCCCCAGCGACCGGGCGCTGGTCGTGTCCGACTACACGAAGTCCAACCCGGCACGACTTGGCCATGACGGGCCGCGAACGCTCGACGGCCTGAGCGACCGGATCGACGTCATCGACTGCCAGGACGTCGACGAGACGGCCGACTTCGGCGACGGTGCACATCAATACTACCGAAGTCGCCAGGAAGTCGTCGACGACGTGATGCAGGTGCTGGCCGACATACCGGCGACCAGCATCCCGGGCCGCGTCCAGATCGGCCCCAACCGTTACCGCATCCTCCAGGCCAAGGGCTGAGGCGTCTTCTGCTGCCATGGACGCACCAAGCCGCCCGCGCACCCCGCCCGACCTCCCAGGGTATCATCCTATTGGGCGGCCGGGCGGGGTGCGCGGGTGGCTTGGAATGGCTGGACGACGGACGAGCAAGCTCAGCCGCGGAGTTCGCGGACGCCGTCGATCACGAGTTTGCCGCCGAGCACCCCGAACACGGCGCCGAAACCGACCTCGACCAACCGGAAGAACCGATCATAGGCACGCGTCAGCGGGCCCGCCGAGAAGAGCAGCGCGTAGGCACCGTAGATCAGCATCGCCGTGAGCGATGCGCCGAAGCCGATGAGCAGGAACGCTTGCGGCGTCGGCTCCGAGGCGGCGAGGAACATGGAGATGGCGATCCACATGAGGGCGGCCTTCGGGTTGGTCATCACGACCAAGAGACCGCGCCGGTAGGCTGCGGCCAAGGGTTCGGCGGGCGCTGTCGCGATGCGGGTCGCCGACCGCGGCGCGGCCGCTGCGCGGAGCGCTCGCCATGCCAACCACAACAGATAGCCGCCACCGACGAAGCGCATCAGGGTGACCGCTTCCGGAACCGTTCGAACGACCGCATCGACACCGAGAGCGAACAACGTCGCCCAAACGAGGACCCCCGACGCCACACCGAGAGCCGTGCTGACGCCGGCCGCCCTGCCCGTTCCGAGTGATGCCGCGGCCACCGCCATCATGTTCGGTCCCGGTGCGACCTGGGCGAGCACGATGCCGGTAAAAATCGTCAGGATCTCGACCATCATCCCTCGCTCCGCGAGCGGCTCGCGCCGACGATCAATCCAAGGTGACGCTGCTCGCCAGAACCGCACCCCGCGACGCCATGAAGTAGAGCGCCATGTAGTGCGTCGGTTCCTGCGGGTGCGCGGCAGTCGCCGGCAGCCCGAGGTCGGCCGTGAGCTGCAGCGGCAGATGGTAGGTCGCGCAGGCCGGCTCTTTGACGACGACATCGCGTAGCGACGGCATCAGCCGATGGTTGCGGGCGGCGAGCAGGCTCATCACCAGCTCCATCACGCAGATGTCGGTGCAGATGCCCGTCACCAGCAACGCCTCGAATCGGTTGACGTTTACCCAGTCGAGCACCCGGTTGTGGTGCAGCCCATGATGGCTGGAGTGCTCGATGGCCCCGACGAAGCCGTTGGTGCAATCCTTCCGCAGCAAGGTCGCGTTGGCGTCATCCTCCAGCCAGGCCAACACCGGCACCAGGTTCTCTTCACCGGTGCCGCGCTCGCAGTGTGGTGGATAGGGTGGCTCCAGGCGGCCGGGCTCATGGGTGTCGAGCAGGGCGAGGATCGGCCGATGGGCGTCGGAAAAGCGCCGGGCCAAGCCGTTGCTGACGTCGATCATCTGATCGATCTGCGCGTTCGGCTCAGCGGGTGCCAAACTGCCGGCACCGACCGTGCAGAAGCCGTTGACGGCGTCGACGATGATCAACCCGGTCTTGGCGAGCGGCAGGCTCACGGGCACCTGGGCTACCGGCAGGTGCTGCTCGAAGAGCTCCATGAGAGCCTTGGTCATGTCGTCCTCCCGTGCTCGTGGCTCCGTCAGGCGCCAGCGTCGCCGACCGCAGGGTCGATCAACTCCGCCAGAAGGCAGGCGTCAACAGGACGAGCACGGTGAACATCTCCAGCCGGCCGAGCAGCATGCCGAGCGCCAACAGCCATTTGGCGACATCAGGCAGATCGCCGTAGTGGTAGGCAGGCCCGATGTGGTTGCCAAGACCGGGACCGACGTTGGCCAGCGCCGAGACCGAGGCCGACATCGCCGTCAGATAGTCGAGCCCGATCGCCGAGAGGACGACGGCCAAGACCGAGAACGAGAGTGCGAAGACGAAGAAAAACGCCATCACCGAGATCGCTACCGCGTCCGGGACCGGCCGGCCGGCATAGGTCGCGAGAAACACACCGTTCGGCTGGATCAGCCGAAGAACCTGCGTCCGGGCGATCGCGTAAAGCACGGCGAACCGGAACACCTTGATGCCGCCGGTGGTCGACCCGGTGCAGCCGCCGACGCACATCAAGAAGAAGAAGCAGGCGACGGCCAATGGCCCCCACGCGCCGAAATCCTGGCTGGCGTAGCCGGTCCCGGTGATCACCGAGGTGGTGTTGAACGCAGCTAGTCGCAGCGCGGTCAACGGCTCGTCGCCACGGCCGACCGCCAGCGCGATGCTCAGCGTCGCCCAACTGCCGATCACGATGCCTGCGAACCACAGCACCTGCACGTCCCTGAACAACGCGCGCAGGTTGCCGTTCGCCGCCTGGATGTAGAGCACGAACGGCACGGCGCCGACCAACATGAAGGTGACCGCCGTCCACTCGATCATCGGGCTCTGGAAGGCGGCCATCGACGCATCGCGGGTCGAGTAACCGCCGGTCGCCACCGTCGTCATCGCGTGGTTCAACGCATCGAAGGTGGTCATGCCCGCCATCCAGTAGCAGGCGGCGCAGGCGAACGTGAACGCGAAGTAGATGGCGCCGATCGCCGAGGCCAGCTGGGCCGCCCGCGGCAGGATCTTGTCGGACCGGTCCGAATTCTCCGTGCGGAACAGCTGCATCCCGCCGACGGACAGGAGCGGCAGAACGGCGACGCCCATGACGATGATGCCGATGCCGCCCAACCACTGCAGCATCGAGCGCCACAAGAGGAGGCCCGGCGGCGCATGGTCGAGATCGCTCATCACGGTGGCGCCGGTGGTGGTGATCCCGCTCATCGCCTCGAAGAACGCATCCGCCGGAGCCATGCCCTCCTCGGAGTAAAGGAACGGCAGCGAAGCAAAGACCGTCAGCACGGCCCAAACTGCGGTGGTCAGGATGAACGCCTGACGGGTCGAGAGGACCGCCATGGTCGCGCCACGGTTGGCCAAAAGGAACGTGATTCCAACGAACAGGGTAACGCCCGAAGCAAGCATGAAGACCAGCCAGTCCGGATTGCCGACCAAGAGGTCGGCGAACATCGACGGCATCATGAACGCGGCCAGCACCGTCAACAGCACGCCGATGACCCGCAGGACCGGACGCAGGTCGAAGGGGCCGCCGGTGCGCACCGGCTTGGGCCGTCGCATCAGGACTGCCGATCGTCGACGGCGAGGAGCGCGCGCAAGTCGCGGCGCAGCACTTTGCCGGTGGCGGTGAGCGGCAGGCTCTCGCGGACGACGACACGACGTGGCACCGCGTGTCCGCCGACACTGCCGCGGACACGCTCGCCGAGGCGTTGCAGGAGGTCGGGCTCCGGCGTCGTGTCGGTTCGGAGCACGACGCAGGCGACGACCGCCTCCCCGCGCTCGGCATCGGGCACGCCGACGACGGCGACCTGGGCGACGTCCGGATGGCCCTGGATCGCCGCTTCGACCTCGCTCGGGCCGATCCGGTAGCCGGCGCTGTTGATGAGGTCGTCGCTGCGCCCGAGGAACGTGACGTAGCCCTCGTCGTCGATGCGCCCGACGTCGCCGGTCACCAGCCACGTGCCTTGATACTTGGCGCGGGTCGCCTCCAGATCGTTCCAGTAGCCGAGGAACGCGACCGGATCGGGCATGGCGAGCGCGATCAGCCCAGGAGTGTTGGCAGGCACCGGCTCGCCCGTCTCGCCGACGACGGCGACCCGATGGCCCGGGACCGCCCGACCGATCGCATTGCCGCGCCTCGGGAACGACGAAGCCATGCCGCTGACCAGAAGGTTGGCTTCCGTTTGGCCATAGAACTCGTTGACCTCGACACCGAAGCTCTGCCGCACCCAGGCGACGAGGTCGTCGCCTAGCGGCTCGCCGCCGCTGCCCATGGTGCGCAAGCGCACGGCGGACGCGTCGACCTCGGCGCGGCGCATCAAGCGCAGGGCCGTCGGCGGCATGAAGACGTTGCGCACCTCGTGCCGCGCCATGAAGCCGACGGCCGCGTGCGGATCGAACTTGCCGCCCGGCCCGGCGACCACCGGCACACCGTGGTAGAGACTGGGCAGCAGCACGTCGAGCAGACCACCGATCCAAGCCCAGTCCGCCGGAGTCCAGAAACGGTCGTTCGGCTGCGGAAAGCCCTCATGGGGCATCTCGACACCGGGCAAGTGGCCAAGCAGCACGCGGTGGCCGTGGACGGCGCCCTTCGGCGCGCCGGTCGTGCCTGAGGTGTAGATGATCAGGGCCGGGTCGTCGGCATCGGTCGCCTCGTGAGCGCACCAGCTGTCGGTTGCCTCGAGGTCGCGGGCGAAGCGGGCATCGTCGACGTCGATCACCACCACCCCGCCCTCTCGCTCGCGGGCGATCGCGCGGACGCGCTCGGCGTTGTCCTGGTCGGTCAAGACGAACGCAGCGCCGGAATCGAACAATCGGAACCTCGTGGCTTCCTGGCCGAACGCGACGAACAACGGCACCGCTACGGCGCCAGCCTTGTAGACGGCGAGATGGACGATGGCGGTATCGGCGCGCTGAGGCATCAAGATGCCGACGCGATCGCCCGGCATCAGGCCCCGGTCGATCAGCACGTTCGCCAGCCGGTTGGACAAGACGTCGAGCTCGCCGAACCGGTACGCGCGCAGCTGCGCCGTGCCGCGCGCGTCGATCAAGGCGAGTTGCTCGGGATCGTTGCGGTCGAAGATCGCGCTCGCGATGTTGAAACGCTTGGGGATGCGCCAGCGAAACCCCTCGCGCCAAGCCGTGTAGGACGGCTTCAAAACCATAACCGATCGCACTCCGCCCGTTCGGCATCGGCGGAGGGGACACCCTCGACGACGAAAGGTCAACTTGCCGGAACCGGCGCCCTCTTCTCACTCGCGAAGATCGGCACGCGGCCCGCGCCATGGCGGTTGCCGGCCGGCCGGAGACCGACCAAGGTCCGCACAGCGGTGCTGGCGTTGATCAGCGAAGCCAAGCGGCGTCAACGATGAAGAGGTCCGGCGCGGTGAACGACCCCAATGGCACGACGCTTCGGCCCGGCGAGCAGGTGCTGGCGAGAGCGCCGTCGCCGGTCGATGCGAGCATCACGTTCATCGGCCGGGCCCGGACGCCTTGGACCGTCAGAGGTCAGTGCCCGAAGAATACGATCGCCAGCGACGCGCGTTGCCGAATCGAGTTGGATCCGGCGTGGATTGCTGCCCTCGACGGGCTTGAGGGGTCCAGCCATTTGTGGGTGCTCTACTGGCTCGATCACGCCCGGCGTGATTTCCTGGTCCAAACACCCGGTCATGCACCGCGACCGCTCGGTACGTTTGCCTTGCGCTCGCCCAATCGCCCGAACCCGATCGGCATCGGCGCCGTGCCCTTGGAGCGGATCGACGGCGCCGTGCTTCACGTTCGCGGCCTGGACTGCCTCGACCGCACACCGGTCGTGGACCTGAAGCCGTACTTCGCCAGCACCGACAGCCACCCGAACGCCACCGTCGGCTGGCGCGCCGACGACTGACCACTGGGCGTCAGCCGTCGAGCGGCTCCGTGGCGACGATCTCGATGCCGAAGCCGCCGATACCCACATATTGGCGGTGGCTGGTCGACAGCAGGCGGATGCTCTGGATCCCGAGATCGCGCAGGATCTGGGCGCCGATGCCGACCTCGCGCCAGCGGTCCCGGCGCGCGGTCGCGCTGTCGTGGCGGTCGTGGGTGGCCGCGTCCATCTCCTCGCCCTCGGGCGGTGCCGCGGCCAGTCCGTCGCGGAGATAAACCAACACGCCGCGCCCCTCGGCGCCGATCCGCTCCAGAGCGAGCCGCGCCGCACCGCCGGCGACCTCGCTGGCGAAAAGGTCGGCCACGACCTGCTCGCGGTGGATGCGCGCCAGCACCGGCGGCGACGACCGAACGTCGCCGAACACGAGCGCCAGATGTTGGAACTGGTCGAACGGCGTCTGGTAGACGAAGGCCTGCGCCGGACCTGCGGGCGTCGCCAGCTCGAACACGGCGACCCGCTCGACCAGCTGTTCGCGACGCTGGCGGTAGTCGATGAGATCGGCGATGGAAACGACCAACAGACCGTGGGTCTTGGCGAAGGCGGTGCAGTCGGCGAGGCGTTTGACGCTACCGTCGTCGTTGACCAGCTCGCCGATCACCCCGACCGGCGCGCGGCCAGCGAGCTTGGCCAGATCGACCGCCGCCTCGGTGTGGCCGGACCTGACCAGGACGCCGCCGTCCTTGGCGACCAGCGGGAACACGTGGCCCGGCCGCACGAAGTCCTCGGCCCCGGCGTTGCCGTTGGCCAGTGCCCGGACCGTGGCGGTCCGCTCCTCGGCAGAGATGCCGGTCGTCAGCCCCGGGCGATAGTCGACCGAGACGGTGAACGCAGTGGCGAGTGGTGCGTCGTTGGCGCTGACCATCGGGTCGAGCCGCAACCGTCGTGCCTCGGCCGGCGGCAGCGGTACGCAGAGGATGCCGCTGGTGTGACGGATCATGAAGGCGACGCTCTCCGGCGATGCCCGATCGGCGGCCACGACCAGATCACCCTCGTTCTCGCGGTCGTCGTCGTCGACGACGATGACCATGCCGCCGTCGCGGATCGCCGCGATGGCGGCGTCGATGCTGTCGAGATCGGTCATGGCGGCCCTTGCGGTGTCGAAGACGGAAGCGAAACGCACACCTAAGGGCGGCCCGTCGGCCTGACCAGAGCGCACCGGCCGACCGTTGACAAACCGAGGCGATTCGCTAGTTTCCGCGGCCGCTGCCGCCGCGAGTTCTCGATGGCGGCTCATCGTATCCGGATCCGTTCACGATGTACGCAGTGATCAAAACCGGCGGCAAGCAGTACCGCGTTGCCGCCAACGACGTCATTCAGGTCGAGCGACTGGCCGGCGAGGCCGGCGACATGGTCAGCTTCGACGAGGTGTTGATGGTCGGCGGCGAGGGCACCGTGCAGCTCGGCTCGCCGCTGCTCGAGGGTGCGACCGTCAGCGCCGAATTGTTGGAGCAGGCCAAGGGCCCGAAGCTCACCGTCTTCAAGAAGCGGCGGCGAAAGAACTCGCGGCGCAAGACCGGCCATCGGCAGCAGCTCAGCGTGCTGCGCATCAAGGAGATCGCCGTCGCCTGAGGGCGGCTGGCGGCGAGGAGCGATCCATGGCGCACAAGAAAGCAGGCGGCAGCTCGCGCAACGGTCGCGACAGCCCGGGTCAACGGCTGGGCGTGAAGAAGTTCGGTGGCGAGGCGGTGATCCCCGGCAACATTTTGGTTCGCCAGCGCGGCACCAAGTTCCACCCAGGCCCGAACGTCGGCCTCGGCCGCGATTTCACCTTGTTCGCCCTGACCGAGGGCAAGGTGCAATTCAAGAAGGGCTACAAGGGACGCACCTTCGTTGGCGTAGTTCCAGTGGTCGACGCCGCGGAGTAACACCTGCCCGACCATTGGCCCGGTCGGGTCGGTGATTCGGGAGCAGGGCGATGCGGTTTCTCGACGAAGCCAAAGTCTGGATCAAGGCGGGCGACGGCGGCAATGGCTGCATCGCCTTTCGTCGTGAAAAGTTCATCCCCGACGGCGGGCCCAACGGCGGTGACGGTGGGCGCGGCGGAGACGTCGTGGTTCGGGCCGACAACGCGCTCAACACGCTGATCGACTTCCGCTACAAGCAGCACTTCAAAGCCCCGCGGGGCATGCACGGCATGGGCTCCGACCGCACCGGCAAGAGCGGGACGACCCTGACCCTCGCCGTCCCAGTCGGCACCCAGATCCTCGCCGACGACCGCGAAACCGTGCTGTTCGACTTGACCGAGCCGGACGAAGCAGTGCTGCTGGCAAAAGGCGGCGACGGCGGCTTCGGCAATGCTCGCTACAAGACCTCGACCAACCGGGCGCCGCGGCGAGCCGATCCGGGCTGGCCGGGCGAGGAGCTCTGGGTCTGGCTGCGCCTCAAACTGCTGGGCGACTGCGGGCTGGTCGGCCTGCCCAACGCGGGGAAATCGACGTTCCTTGCCGCCTGCTCCAACGCCAAACCGAAGATCGGCGACTACCCGTTCACCACGCTGCATCCGCAGCTCGGTACCGTCGAGATCGACCACGACGTGTTCGTCGTCGCCGACATTCCGGGCTTGATCGAGGGCGCACACGAGGGCGTCGGCCTCGGTGACCGGTTCCTCGGCCACGTCGAGCGCTGCGCGGTGCTGATCCACCTGGTCGACGGCACCGAGGACGACGTTGCCGGCGCCTACCGGACGGTCCGCCACGAGCTGACGGCCTACGGCCACGAGCTGGTCGACAAGCCCGAGCTGATTTGCCTGTCGAAGATCGACGCGCTCGACGAAACGACCCGTGCCGAACGGCTCGCAACCCTGGAAGAGACCGCGGCGCGGCCGGTGTTCGGGCTCTCCGCGGTCAGCGGCGAAGGCATGCAGACCATTCTGCGCGCCGCCAAAGGCGAGGTCGATCGGGCCCGTGCACGCCGCGCCAACGCCGCCGCATGACTGGCCTCTTCGGCAGAAGCCAGCGCGTCGTCGTCAAGATCGGCTCGGCGCTGTTGGTCGACGACGACGGCGACCTCCGAGGCGAATGGCTGGCGGCGCTCGCCGCCGACGTGGCCCGGCTCGAAGCCCAGGGTTGCGACGTGATACTCGTCAGCTCCGGGGCCATCGCTCTCGGCCGCGCCGTGCTCCGCCTCGACAGCCGGACGCTTCGCCTGGAAGAGAAGCAGGCTGCAGCCGCCGCCGGGCAGATCGCCCTCGCGCATGCCTATCGCGCCGCTCTCCAGAGCGTCGGGCTTGGTTGTGCGCAATTGTTGCTGACGCCCGACGATACCGAAGACCGGCGCCGCTACCTCAACGCCCGGGCCACGCTGGAAACGCTGCTGCGGGTCGGCGCGGTACCGGTGGTCAACGAGAACGACACCGTGGCGACCACCGAGATCCGCTTCGGCGACAACGACCGCCTGTCGGCACGCGTCGCGGTCATGGCCATGGCCGACACACTGGTGCTGCTGTCGGACGTGGACGGGTTGCATACCGCCGATCCCAGGCGCGATCCCACGGCTCGTCACGTCGCCGAAGTGCCGGCGATCGACGAGGCGATCGAAGCGATGGCGACGGGCGTCGTCAGCCTCGTCGGCACCGGCGGCATGGTGTCGAAGCTCGCTGCCGCCCGGATGGCGACCCGCGCCGGCTGCCGGGTCATACTCGGCGACGGACGGGCGCCCGGGGCGTTGGAGCGGATCGCCGATGGCGCACGACACACCCTGTTCCACGCCCACTCCACGCCGACCCGAGCGAAGAAGGACTGGATCGCAGGCTCGCTCGCGCCGGCGGGTGCCGTGACCATCGACGACGGCGCCGCCGCGGCGCTGCGAGCCGGGCGTTCGCTGTTGCCCGCCGGCGTGATCGCCGTCGACGGCAGCTTTGCCCGAGGCGACGCCGTGCTGGTCCGTGACCGCAGCGGCCGCTCGCTCGCCAAGGGGCTTTCGGCCTACGACGCAGACGACGCCCGGCGGATCGTCGGTCTCAAGAGCGACGCCACCGAAGCCGTCCTCGGCTACCGTGGCCGTGACGAGATCATCCACCGCGACCATTTGGTGCTGCTCTGAGCCGGCAGCAGCAGGGGTCGAGCCGCATGGGCGGTGCTGCCCGGGCGGCGCAGCTCGCGCTGCGGCTCAGCCGCCGCTTGTGGTTTCTGCCCGCCTGTTACGCGTTCGTCGCGGTGGTGTTCATACTCCTCTCGCCGCTGCTCGAACCGCTGATGCCCAAAGGGCTGCAGGCGCTGGTCGACCGCGACACGCTGCGCGACGTCTTCGGCATGCTCGCATCGAGCATGTTGGCGGTAGCGATCTTCTCGCTCGGAACGATGGTTCAGGCGATCCAGGCGGCCGCCGGGGCGGCGACGCCGCGCGCGCGGTCGCTGATGACGGCCGACCGGACGGCGCAGAATGCAATCTCGACGTTCATCGGCGCATCGATCTTCAGCCTTTTGGGGATCATCGCCCTTTCGACGGGCCTTTACGACGACAGCAGCCCGGTCGTCCTGTTGACGCTGACCGTGCTTATGATCGGTCTGGTGATCACCACCCTGATCGCCTGGATCGACAAGCTCTCGCACATCGGCGGCGTCGCCGAAGCCGTCAATGCGGTCGAGCGCGTCACCGCCAACGCCTTCTCGACCCTGGGCGAGGACCGCTTCTGCGGCGGCCGTCCTGCGGCGACCGTACCGACGATCGGCGATCGCGTGACGCTGGGCCGGTTCGGCCACGTCACGAGCATCGACATACCGGCACTAGGCGAACTCGCGACGACCATCGGCACCGAGCTGTTCCTGATCGTCCGCCCGGGCGCCTACCTCGATCCGGGCCGTCCCGTCGTCATCGCCACGGGCCCACTGACCGACCCGGCACGAGCCACCATCACCGCTGCGTTCGTCGTCGCCAACCAACGGGAATTCGACCACGACCCGCGGTTCGGCCTCGTCGTTCTGGCCGAAATCGCATCGCGTGCTTTGTCGCCGGCGGTGAACGATCCCGGCACCGCCATCGACGTCGTGGACACGGCGGTCCGGGTGCTAGCTGGCTGGGGCGATACCGTAGGACGCGCCATCCCGGCGCCGGAGTTCCCGAACCTGCACGTCGTCGACCTCGACGCGCAGGACCTGCTCGCCGACGTGTTCCGCCCGATCGCCCGCGACGGGGCCGGCTGTTTGGAGGTCGCGGTCAGATTGCAGAAGAGCCTTGCCGCCCTCGCGGCGCTCGACGAGGAGCTGTTCGGACCGGCCGCGCGCGCGCTCCGGGACGACGCGTTCGAGCGCGCACACGATGCGATGACCAGTGCCGTCGATCTCGAAGAGCTGGCCACGGCGCACGCAGCCCCAAGGGCAGCAGGTACGGAGCAGCCGTCCCTTGGCGACGAGAAAGGACGCGGACGATGAATGGTCGCTCCCGACGTCGGCTGGCCGCAGTTGCGGGCCTGCTTGCCCTGGCGGCGGCCAGCGACGTCCACGCCTCTGAAGATCCGGTGCTCCGCCAACTCCAGTGCACCGGCAACGAGCCGTTCTGGTCTGCCGCCGTGAACCGGACCACCGCCCTCGTGTCGTGGCTCGGCGCGGCCGGGCGAGAGGAAGCAGTGTTCCAGGGCCGCCTCGACGACTTGACCTGGTTGCCGCCGGGCTGGGCGGTCTTCGCGGGTGACGAAAGCGAGGGTGCCGGTCGGTTCGTCCTCACCACCCGCAACGAGCACTGCCTCGACAGCATGGCCGACGGCCCGCCGTTCGATCGGCTGGCAGTGGCCGTTCTCGTCGACGGCACCATCGGCACCGGCTGTTGCCGAACGACGGTGAGCCTGGACGTCGAAGCGGCCCCGCTTGCTGACGCTCAGGCCAAGCCAGTCGGGGATTGGAGCCGCTACTGGCCGGAGCTCGCCTCGGGGATCGATCGTTGCGTGCGCACGAGCCCGCTGGGGGTCGAAGCGGTGACGCTCGCTTGGCCGATGAACCACGGCCGGATGGGCGCACGGTTGCTCGCGGCTGATGGGCAGCGCGCCGACTGTATGGTCGACCTCGTCAGCGGCGCGCCGGAGCGTTTCGACACCATCGGCGGCGACGACGTCATGCCTGGCGAAAACGAGCCTCGGTTCCTCCCGGCACGCGACGCGCTACCGGTCCTCGGCTGCGGCCGGGTCGAACGTGTGGTCGACGGCGACGGCCATGCCGCCGGCTGGCTTCACTATGGAGGGCCCTGCTCTTGACGACCGTTCAGGTGAAGAGGCGCACCACGAGCACCACGACGATCGTGTAGGCGAGCACCGTCGCGACAATCATGAAAGGCTGGTAACGCTTCGACACGGTGGCGCGCGCCGTTTGCCGGGTCAGTGCCAGCGCCTTGGGCAAGGTCGTGGCGACGAAGTCGCGCTGGCTCAACATGCCGATCGGGTGGTCCTCCTCGTCGACCACCGGCACGTGGCGGAACCGGCCGGTCGACATCAGTTCGAGGCAGTCGATCGCCGCGTCGGTCACCTTGGCGGTCTGGACGTTCTCGGTCATCACGTCGACGACCCTGGTGGTCGCCGGATCGAGTTCCGGGCCGACCACCTTCGTCATGATGTCGCGTTCGGTGAAGATACCGCGAACCCGACCGTCCTCGATGATCAAGACCGCACCGATGGCGGCCTTGCTCATGGTGATGGCGGCTTCTCGAACGGTGATGTCCCCGGAGACGGTGATCAACGCACCGCTACCGTCGAATTCACGAAGGTCACCGACCCGCATCTGCAGCCCCCCAATGCCTGTTGCCGGACCTAAGTCCACACCGGAGCCGAGCGCAAGCCCTGACGCGGACCGGCCGCGGGTCAGTTTGACATGACGGCTTCGCCCTTGCGGCAGGTGCCATGCGGCGGCTACGTCGTGCGGCCGTTCGGGCTCACTGGCTGACGGTGGACCCGCGCGCCTGTTTGAGCTGCTCGATCGACACCGCCGTGGCACCGCCCAACGACTCCGCGATCAGGCGGATACGGTGCAGCGTGGCCGTCTCCGCCGGACTCAAGCTCTGCGCGCCCGTGCACCGGTCCGCGTTGGCGAGGAGGCGCTGCGCCAGGGTGTAGTGGTACTCGGCGTTGGCTCTGGTGAGACCGACGAACTCGATGTCGGCCAGCATCAGCCGCGCCACGGCCGAGGCGACCGGCAGGGTGTCGGGCTCACACGCAATCTGGGCCCGGTGCTCGGCGATCTGGCGACCGAGCGGTGGGCCATGGAACACCGCCCAACGACGACCGGAATCCTGGCCCCCTTCGGCGTCCACCAGCGGCTGTAGCTGGAAGAGTTCGATGGTGAGTGCGATCTGCGCGAGCTTCTCGTCGAGGCTCGTCGAGGTGTCGTCCGGTGCCGGCAGCCCGGCGGCGTGCACAACCCCGATCTTGGCACCGAGCATGTCGGAACCGAAGAACGACGGCGCGCCCTCTTGTAGGTCCGCCAGGACGATTCGCGCGTTGCGCACGTCCGCGGCATCCAGGCGCGCGCCAGCCAGCGTCGCACCGTCCATCGCGACGTCGAACAGCGACGCGGCGCGGAGGTCGGCGTTCCGCAGATTGGCGCCATTCAAAAACGCGCCGGAAAAGTTGCCGCCGACCAGCTTGGCCTTCTCCAGATTGGCGCCCGTGAGATCGGTGAAGCGCAGGTTGGCGCCGTAGAGCGAGGCGCCTTCGAGCGAGGCGCCAACCAAACGCGCCTTCCAGAAGTTCACGTTCTCCAAGCTGGCCGCGCTGAGGCGCGCGTGATCCAACCGCACCCGGCAAAAGTCGTCCCCTTCGAAGCGCCACTCGTCGGCCTGCTCGCTGCCTTCCGGGCAGCCGCCGACCAAGTCGGCCCGAATGTCACCCAAGTCGGCATAGTCGAGCTGGGCGAACTCGAGGCGGGCGCCGGTCAGGTTGGTGCCGCGCAGATTGACGCCGCGGAGATAGGCGCCGGTGAGGTCCGCGTAGCGAAGATCGCGACCCTGTACGGCGATCGATGCAGCGGCCTGGCGCCAGGCTTCCTGCTCGCCGAAGCGCTCGATGGTCGCCTGCGGTGGCACCGCATCGGCGAACCGGGCCTCGCGCAATACCAGATTCCGCCGGAGGAAGAGCGGACTCGTCGCCGGATTCTCGGTGAGCAGATGGACGATGCAGAGCATCTGGCGGTCGACGGGTCGCCCATCGCCGCCATAGCCCAGGATCACTTCCTTGGCCTTGAAGTACGTTGGCAGCGGCGGGATCCACGATCCGCGCCAAGCGTCACAGGTCTGCCAAGCCGGTAGCGGTCGCTCGTCCTCGTCCGGCACCGGGATGGCGCCGAAGACCGGTCCGGCGAGCCGCAGGCTGAGCTCTTCGGCGGCGCTGTGGGGCGTCGTCGCGACCGCCCCACTCCAGACGAACGCGACCAGCAAGAAGACGGTGGCCGCGCTGGACCACCAGAGACCCGGCTGCAAGGCGACGCGAACACCGGCCTCGCCGCGCGTCGGCCCGATCCCGCGAAAGCCGAGCGAGACCACGCTCAGGAACACGAACACGACGTCGACCATCAAGAGCGTACGTTGAACCTGGGTGACCCAGTCGAGATGGTACGGCAGGAACCTGATCTGCGCCGCCAGCAAGGTTCCCAGCGGAATCAACAGCACGATCACGAACAGCAACGCACCGAGCATTACCGGCATCATCACCCCGACGAGCCCCCGGCCGTGCGTGCAGGAGACGACCCATTGCACCAGGAGGGATGGCGGTAGGCTCGCGGCAGGGTGATCGATTTGACCGTCGCGGGCGTCAGCACGCCACAGCGCGCGAACCTGGCGAATGACGCTGGTGACCTGAAAAACCGCGACCGCGTGTAGCAGCGTGATGGCGATCGGCACGACGGTGTAGATGCCGAAGAGCGGCAAGCGCGTGCCGACCTGAGGCAACGGCTTCGACGTGTTCAAGAAGATGTCCTGGTGCGAGGTCTCGATGACCGTCGCCAGGAAGACGAGACAAACGCCTAGCAGCAGTACGAGCGAACGCCACGCCTCACCGGCCGAGCGATCGATCGCGGCGATCCGCTTGTCGATGTCCCGGGCGCGGATCTCGTCCGTCACCGCGGCACCATTGGCCGTGTCGTCGGCGCTTGCACCACTCGCCGAAGCTGCCACGCCGCCATCTCCCTCGAACAGGAAGATTACGAAACCGCAAATTCAGCTATCACACAAGTGGAACTTCGGTACCGCCGCGGTCACCTCGACGTAGGTCGGCTCAGAGCAGCGTCCGGAGCATCTCGACGGCACGCTCAGGCGGCGTCCCGAACGAGATGTGGCTGCTGTACGCCCCGTTCTCGTCCATCAGATACACCATGGCGCTGTGATCCATCGTGTAGTCGTCGCCCTCGAGCGGAATCTTGCGAGCATAGACGCGGTAGCCTTTGATGACCTCGTCGACAGATGCACGGTCGCCGGTCAGGCCGACGATCCGGTCGCTGAAGGAGCCGACATAAGCGCCCATGACCTCGGGCGTGTCGCGCTCGGGGTCGACGGTGACGAACAGGAACCCCAGCCGTTCGGCGTCATCGCCGAGCGCGTCGATCCAGGTCGACATTTCCCAAAGCGACGTCGGGCACACGTCGGGACAATGGGTGAAGCCGAAAAACACCGCGAAGGGTCGGCCGCGCAGGCTCTCGTCCGACACGACCTCGCCGGCCGGATCGACCAGCCGGAACGGTCCGCCGACCAGTCCGGCAGCCGTCGAGGCGACCGTGCGCTCGCCCTGGCGATCGGTGACGAACCAGCCGATGCCGGCCGCACCGGCGGCGACCACCACCAATCCCCAAAGCACCAAACGAAGTGTCGTGCGGCGTTGCATGAGCGACCTCCGAACCGGGCTGATCCGCCCCTGAACCGGTCAGGTGGGGACGAGCGCTCGCGCGTGCGGCGCGACACGACGCCTCGTCCGGGCGACCGGACGATGCTGCCGGAGCGGTTAAGCCCTCCGCAAGTATTTCCGGCGACGATGCTCGAGGACGGTGCGCACGCGCCACCGCCATTTCGCCGGAGAGGCCGGATGCATCTCACGATCGACCGCCGTCGCCATCTCGCGAGCGCCGTCGCCGTCATGGCGCTTGCCGCGATCGTGGCACTGCCCGTCGAGGCCGCAGCAGACGTCCTCACGATCGGTAGCGTCGAAGAGGACGTTCAGGCCGAGAAGGCCATTTTCGTCCCGCTCTGCGACTATCTGAGCGAGCACTTGAAGGAGCATGGCGTCGACGAGGTTCGCCTCGTCGTCCACACCTCGATCAACGGCATTGCCGGCGCCTTCGATCGCGGCGAGTTGGACCTCTATCTGGACAGCCCGGTGCTGACCGCCGTCATCGCCCGCGATGCCAACGCCGCCCCCTTTCTGCGTAGCTGGAAGGAAGGCGTGTCGGCGTACAGCACGATCATCTACGTCCGCTCGGACAGCGACGCCGCGACCCTCGACGATCTTGCCGGCCAACGGATCGCGTTCAAGAAGCGCGAGTCGACGCCCGGCTACTTCATGCCACGCGCACATTTCGCGGCACAGAGCGTGCCGATGGTCGAGCTCCGAGCGACCGACGAGCCGGTGCCCGAGGACCACGTTGGCTACGTCTTCTCACACGGCGACAAGACGACCCTCGGCTGGGTCATGACCGGTCGCGTTGCGGCGGGCGTCATGAAGGACGCCGACCTCGAAGCGCCGGAACTCCGCGGGATCGGCGACCGCATCCGAGTCATTGCCGAGACGCCGCCGATGCCCCGTCAGGTCCTGACCCGTCGGCGCGACCTCGACCCCGCGCTCGTCACAGCGCTCCGCGTGGTTCTGACCAGCATGCACGAAACGCCGGAGGGCCGGGCGGTCCTCCAAGCGCTCGACGAGACCCGCAAGTTCGACGAGTTCCCTGGCGGCGGGCGCGCCGTCTTCGAGCGCATCTGGTCGATGCTCGAGATGGTCGACGCAGCTCGCGACGCCGGATCCTGAAGCCACGCACGCGCCGAGGAGGCACCGTCGTGATCAAGCGAAACGGCACTACGACGACCAGGCTCAGGTTCGGGGTCCGCCGGGTTTGGCGGGCCGCGACTCACGGCCTCGCGCGGCGCTTCGGGATCGTCCAGACCTTGACGATCGTCGGCACGGCGCTGGCGTTGGGCATCGGCACCAACGCGCTGGTGGGCGCCCAGGTCCGCGGCGAGATCGAAGATCGCGCCTTGACGATGGCGAATGCGCAAGCGCGGCTCGCCGGCGTCCAGTTGGCCGACTATCGGCTCGAGGACCTGGCGATGGGGCTCGCCGATCTAGGCAACGTGCGCGGCGTTACGTCGGCCATCGTGGTCGACGGTCAGGGCCTACTGCTCAGCGATGGCAACGCGGGCGGTGCCTTGTTCGTACCGATCGAGGATCCGCTGATCGACGCTGCCAAAGAGGCACGCTCCTCCCTGGTCCGGCTCGATGACACGTCGGTCACGGCAGTAGCACCCGTGTTCCTGGGTGGCGGCGACATCGGCGCGGTCCGGCTGGAGCTGTCGCTCGCGTCGATGTACGAGCAGCTGGCGCGCCTCCGCCGGCAAACCGTCATCATCGCCGCCGTGTTCGCGGCGGCCGGCTTGCTTGCGACCGCATTGCTCTTGAAGCGCACCCGCAGGTCGCTCGACGCGTTGCTCGACATGACGCAACTGGCGTCGGACGGGGAGTTCGGCCGCACCCAGGTCATTCGTAGCAACGACGAAATCCAGCATCTGGCGGTGTCGTTCAATCGGATGCTGCTGCGGCTCAGGCGATCGACGGTCTCGCGCGATCACGTCAATCACATCATCCAATCGATGTCGGAAGCCCTACTGGTGGTCGACGCCAACGGCCGGATCACGCTGGCCAACAGGGCCGCCAGCCGCCTGTTCGGCCACACCGAGACGGGCCTCTATCAAAAGCGGCTGCGCAAGCTCGTTTGCCGCGAAACCACCCCCAACGACCAAACCCTGACGGACAGCATCGGCGGCGCACCGTTGGAGACGCGCGTGGTGACCAAGCGCGAAGGCCGCATTCCGGTGCTCTTGTCGGCGTCGAAGCTGCCGGACGGGCAGGCGACGGTGTGGCTGGCGCAGGACCTCCGCGTCCGCAAGCTCGCCTACTTCGACAGCGTGACCGACCTGCCCAATCGTGTGCAGTTCCGCCAGGAGCTGTCGCGGGCGGTGATCGAAGCCCAGCGCGAGCGCAGCAAGCTCGCGGTGTTCTTCGTCGACCTCGACCACTTCAAGATGATCAACGACAGCTACGGCCACGACGTCGGCGATCGGCTGCTGCGCAACGTCGCGGAGCGCCTCCAGGGGACGCTGCGCGGCGACGACGTGCTGGGCTGGGGCGACGGCAACCCGTTGCTCGCCCGCCTGGGCGGCGACGAGTTCACCATCGTCTGCCGGCAACTGGCAACGACGTCGGAAGCGGCACGGATCGCCGAGCGCTTGCTGGAAGCGCTTCGAGAGCCCTTCAATCTCGGCGAACGCCAGGCGCTGGTCGGCGCCAGCATCGGCATCGCCTTGTTTCCGGACCACGGCACCGAACCCGAGACGCTGATCCAGAACGCCGACCGGGCGATGTACTGGGCCAAGGAACGGGGGCGCAACGCCGCACGGTTCTTCGAGCCGATGATGGATACGGCCGCCAACCAGCGGCTGGAGATCGAGACCGAGCTCCGGCGCGCCGTCGCCGTCCACGGCTTGTGCGTCTACTACCAACCGCAAGTCGACATCGCGTCCGGCACCGTCGTCGGCTGCGAAGCTCTGCTCCGCTGGCACCATCCGAAGCTCGGCGCGGTGTCGCCCGGAACCTTCATCCCGATCGCCGAAACCAGCGGCGTCATCATCCAGATCGACCGCTGGGTCATCAGCACCGCTTGCGAGCAGCTCAAGCGCTGGGCCGCCCAGGGTCTCGGCGACCTGCGCATCGCCGTCAACGTCACCGCGCTGACGCTGCAGCAGGACGACTTCGTCGACTACACGCTCGAGGCGTTGAAGAGCTGCGATGCCGATCCCGCCAAGCTGGAGATCGAGGTCACCGAGCGCGCCGCCGTCAGCGATCTCGCGGACACGGTGCGCAAGCTCAACGCACTACGTGCCATCGGCGTCCAGGTTGCGATCGATGATTTCGGCACCGGATATTCGAGCCTCAGCTACCTGAAGCAGCTGCCGGCCGACCGGCTGAAGATCGATCGCTCGTTCGTCCAGGACGCGCACCGCAACGGCACCGACCGCGTCGTCTTCAAGGCGATCGTCGACATGGCGAAGGCGGTCGGCATGGAGATCCTCGCCGAAGGCGTCGAAACCCGGGAGCAGCTCGCGTTCCTCGGCGAACAGGGCTGCCACGAGTACCAAGGCTTCTTCATGTCGCCGGCGATCGCGCCCGACGACGTGATGCCGTGGCTGCTAGAGCGCGAGCTGTTGCCTGACACACCTCAGCCGGAACCGGCGCCCCGCAAGAAGCGGCAGCGCGCGACGGTCGACGCCTGAGGGCGGCGCCGAAGTCGCTCGGACGGGCGGTCTCCAGGTCCCTGACCCCGTCCGCCTCGACCATGACGATGCACCGTCGCCCGCGACGGTCGCGATAGGGATCGAGAGGTTCTGCTCCGCGACGATCGCCCTGCAGGACCTGGTACGCGTTCAGGCTTTGGTCGAGCGCGGTTGTCCTGGCGCCACAGCTCGTTCCGCGAACAGGTCTTGGTCGCAGCCGCTAGCCGACCGACATGAGCCATGCCGTCGAGGATGACCCTGGCGCCATCGAGCTCTTGATGTTGGTTCAGCGGCTAGGGTCGCCTGCCGAAACGAGAGCAGCGCACTCCTGCCACGGCCCCGGCGGGTACGCCGAGCGTCGGAGGACGAAGCCGTAAGGGCACGTCCCCAGCACCCGCTCCGGTTCCGCAAAATCACGCATCGGCACGATGCCCGACGTTGCCGCCCGTGTGTCGACCGGCCGGGGGATGAAGGCTGGCAACACGTGCACGACGATTGGCTTCGCCAACGGCCGCAGCGCGAACGCAGCAGGTCCGTCGCGGCTGGTTCGCCAACCCGGTCGCCAACTCGCGGCGACGAATGCCGGCGGGCTCGAAGTGAAAGACGCCGCCACGGGCACCGCTGCTCGCCTCGACACATGATCGGTCCGAGCCAGTTCGTACCCGGCGGGACGTGGGTCAGGCAGGTTCCAGCACCGGCGTCTCGCTGTCGGCCGTGCGCCGGGACGCCGCGTCCCGGTCGTCGTTGGCTTGCTGGCGGCCCATCGCGAGGCCGGAGGCGAACGCCCGAAGTGCCTGCTCGGCGGCGCGCTCCAACAGCCGTCCGGCCGACTGCATGGACTCCGCCAGGGTCAGCGGCCCGTCGGCGATGCTGAAGAACGCCGTCACGCCGTGGTCGAGCACGACGTCGGCGACCGGCGACAAGCCGCCCGCCAGGCACAAAGTCGGGATGCCCCGCCGCGACGCGCGTCGTGCGACCTCGGCCGGAACCTTGCCGCGGGGCGTCTGTTCGTCGAGCCGGCCCTCCGCCGTCACCACCACGTCGGCTTCGGCCAGCTTGCCTTCGACGTCGAGATAGCGAAGCACGACCTGGTAGCGCGGCCGCAAGGTGGCGCCGAGCAGTGCGGCGAGCCCCGTGCCGAGGCCGCCGGAAGCGCCGCTGCCGGGCGCCATGCCGACGTCCATCCCGGTCGTTTCCTGGATCACGGCGGCGTAGCGTTCGAGAGCCTGCTCGAGCTGCTCGACCATTTCCGGTGTCGCGCCCTTCTGCGGCCCGAACACGCGGGCGACGCCACGCGGGCCCAACAACACGTTGTACCAGTTGACCGCCACCTCGATCGCGGTGTCCGCAAGCCGCGGGTCGCGGTCCGCGAGATCGATCCGATGGAGCCTCGCGAGTTCGGCGCCGCCGCGGCCGATGGGGCTGCCGCCCGCGTCGAGCAGGCCCACGCCCAATGCTTGCGCCATGCCGGCACCGCCGTCGTTGATGCCGCTGTCGCCGCAACCGACGATGATCTCCTCGGCACCGGCGTCGAGCGCCGCCTTGATCAACTCACCCACACCGTAGCTGGTGGTCACGCGTGGGTCACGGTGGCCGCGCGGAACCAGGCGCAGCCCGGCGGCCGCCGCCATCTCGAGCACCGCGATCCGCCGCTCGACGCCGCCGAGGATGCCGAACGCGGCCCCCACCGGGTCGCCCAGCGGGCCCGTGACGTTGACCGGAATCTTGGTACCGCCGGTGGCGTTGATCAGCGCCTCGGTGAACCCTTCGCCGCCGTCGACCATCGGGATCGACATGAAACGGGCGTCGGCCATGGCGCGGCGACCGCCGGTGATGATGTGCTGGATGGTCTCGTCGACGCTGAGGTTCTCCTTGAACCCGGACGGCGCCACGAGGACCGTGAGTGGGCGCTGGATCGTGTCGTGTGGCCCCATCTCAGGCCCCACCCACCAACGACGGCCAGACCCAGAGGGCGAACACCAAGGTGAGCAACAGCTGCACCGGCAGGATGATCGAGCCCGAGCGGTAGAGATCGTTGCGTGCCAGATCGGCACCGCCACTGCCGGCGAACACCAACAGCGCTTTCGAGCCGACCGGCGTCAGGATGCAAAAGCCCGTGCCGGCGGCGACGGTGAGGGCAGCGACGGCGGGGTCGAGACCAGCGGCAGCGGCGATCGCCAGTGAACCGGGCAGAAGCAACGCTGCGCGCGCGGTCCGCGAGGTCACGACCAGATGCGCGAGCATCGCCACCAGGGCCAGCGCACCGATGACGATCGGCACGGCGGCGGCGTCGAGACCGGCGATCATCCTCGCCGTGTCGTCGACGCCCGTGGCGACCAGACCGTTACCGGACACCACCTCGCCGATCTGCGCGGCCGCGGCCAGCAGCACGATCAGCGCCCAATCGACGCCCTTGAGCGCCTGGGGCAACGTCAGGGCTCCGTAGCCCGGCAAGGTCACCAGGACCGCAGCCAGGATCGCGACCAGGGTCGGCTCCAGCGGATGCACCCCGGCAGTCGTCCAAAGCACCACGGCCCCCGCCAGCACCAGGGCGACCCGGTACTTGGCGGCAGGGTCACCGACATCGGCGGCCGCGCCCTCGGCCGTGGCCGCGACGGCGTCAGGCGCCCGGTCGTCGTGGCGAAAGAGCGCCCAGGCGACCACCACGGCAACGACGGAGATCAGCAACCCGAACGGCGCGGCGGCGGCGATCCAGGTGGCGAACGACAGCGGCTCGCCGGTCTGTGCCGTGAGCACCTGGATCGCCAACAGATTGGCGCCGGCGGCGATCGGCGACGCGATGGCGCCGAGCACGACGATCAGCGGGGCCATCAGCGCGATGGTCCGCTGCGCACCGCGGGTCGTCGCCCGCGCCTTCGCACGCTCGACGACGGGCACGAGGACGCTGGCACGCGCGGACGTAGCGGGAATGAGAAACGTCGTTGCGAACACACCGCAACCGAGCCGGGCGAGCGCGAAGCGGCCCGAGGCGGAACCGATCACCCGGTCGGTCAAAGCGGCGGCAAGGCCGCTGCGATCGACCGCTTTTGCCAGCACGAAGGCCCCGACGATCAGCACCGTCGTGTCGTCCCCCAGGTGCGCCAGCGGCGAGGAGGCGACGCCGCCAGCCAGCACGGTGACGGCGGTGAGCGCCAACGCACCCGTAACGGCGATCAAGGTCGGATCGAGGCGGGTCGCCATCCAGGCGAGCGACGCAAGCAGACAGATCGACAGCTGGGCGTGGTCGACCGTACCGCCCGCAGCACCCCAGGCGACGATCGCACCGCCGAGAAACGCCGTCACCATCGCGGGACGCGCGTCGGTGCGCGCCACGATGGTCGGGTTTTCTAGACGAAGCGGATGCGTGGCCACGGCCGGGGCTCCTCGAACCGGGATGATCCGAGAGCATCGCGCCGCCGCGTTAAGCGTGGGTAAAGGTGCGGGATTCCGCCAGTTTCAGGGCCACCCACGCACCGCCGGGTGCGCCGTTCGGGCGCGCCGGCGCGCCCAGGAAAGCACCCATGGGGATCGCTTCGTCGGGATGCGCGTGTTCACTATGTCGACGAGGCCCGTTCACACCGCCGTTCCCGCCGGCCTCAGTTGTCCACGATGGCAGCGCCGCACGTGACGACGCCGGCGCCGATCGACGTCCAGAGGTCGTAGGCGGCACAGCCGAGTGCGGTGTCTTCGGCAAGCGGCGTCGTGTTCATCATACAGCAGAAGATCCCCGGCAACGGGCAGATGACCGACGCGGCGACGTCCCAGCCGGTGTAGTCGGCCTTGTCCAGGCCTTGCTCCGTCGCCTGCCAAATGCCGAAGCCCAATGCCATCAACTGCATGCAGCTCGTCATGTCGTTGCCGTAGTCGTCGACGAACTCCGTGACGGCTTTCTTCGAACCGAAGAAGGTGAAGATCAGATTGGCCGTCATCGGGAACAGACCCATAGCCCAGGCGGCGGCGTTGGCTTGATCGCTTGGCTTGGTCCCCGTCCAGTTGATGCCCATTGCCCCCACCACCTGAAGATAAACGGAGGTGACGCACAGGCCACGCGAGGCCCATTGCGTCAGCGGATCTGCCTCCTCGTCGGGAATGTTCGCCAGTTGCTGCGCATCGACGGCGAACTGGGAGGTGGACTGAAGCAGCGTGATGAGGATGCCGCCCGTGATCCCCAGCGCCATCATCTGTTGCGGCGTGGCGGCAACCGCGCCCTCGGGAGCGGCCAGGGTCGTGCCTTCGCCCAACGCACTGAACGGGTCTTTCGGCCAGGGGAACGCCATCGAGGCGTCGCTCTTCGAGAACGGCGCGTTGCCGGCGCCGTACATCAACTTGTAGATGATCGTCACCGGCACGGCGGCTAGCAGGCAAACCAAGTCGAGCAAGGTCAGCGGACTGCCGGAGATCACGTTCTCCCACAGCCAGCTCAGGATCGGGATGTCGATCTGGTGGTTGAGCGCCTGCTTCGCAGCGTTGATCGCTGACCCGACCAGGTTCGCGATCGCGGTCAGCACCGCCTCGATCGCTTCGATCAACAGGTTCAACAAATCCATCGCCGCATCGATCAGGCCTTGAATGATCAGATCGAAGAAATCCTGCGGATTGGCCCAGATGCTGCTGACGAAATCGGTCAGCTGTTTCAGGTATGCAGCGTAATCGGCGTTGTCGTAGATGCTGTCGACGAACGCTTGGGTGATGGCTCCGGCAGGATCGCTGCCAGCGAGAGCCGCAGAAGCCGCGGCCGTCTGCTGGTTTCCGTAGTAGGTGTTGGTTTTGCTGGAGACGTAGTTGGCCTTGCCGGCGTGCTGCTGCTGGGTGTTGGTCGTCGGCGTGCCCGCCAGGGTGTTGGCGGTGGCGGCAAGGCCCTTGGGGACGACACCCATGCCCGTCGCACTCGACGGGGGCAGCCCGTTGACCATGCTGTTGAACGACGTCGAGCTGCCGAACGTCTGGTCGACCTTCCCGAGCGCGGCATCCAGCCCGGTTTGCGCCGACTTCAGCCAGCTTTCGATCGCCGCATCGACGTCGTCGAACGTCGTCACCAGATTGGTGAGTCCGGCATTGATCGCGTTCTTCATCACGTTGTGGGTATTGATGATGTCCTGCCAATCGAACAACATCTTCAGCCACTCGATCACCCGCTTGATCGCCTCGTAAATGTCATTGGCAACCTCTTCTATGCCGTCGGCAATCTTCGAGAAAATCGTTTCCATCGCGGCGCCGGCGTCTTTGGCTGTCGAGATGAGAAACTGCATCGTGTCGTTGAACACGATCTTGAGCTGCTCGACCCCGGTCTTCGTGTCTTTCTCGACCGTGGCAACGAACGTGTCCAACTGCTTGAACATGTGCTTGAAGAATTCGCAGACGTCGCCGAACGCGCCGGAACCGCTGCCGAGCGGACGCGCCTTGGCAACGAGCGCTTTGGCGTGATCTTCGGTGAGGATCGCGAACTCCGCACCGTCCGGATGGCTGAAGTCGATCCGCCAGTGGCGCACCTTCAGCTTGCTGGTGTCGATCGTCCCGTCGTCGTGGGTATTGTTCGGGTCCACCCATGATCCCGCCTGGATCAAGGACGAGCACGCCGAGCCCGAAGGGTCGCCGCTGGCGTAGGTCGAACTCATCAACTGCGGGATGGTCTTGTCCTGGCCGGTAGCCGGCGAGGTGCCCGGCTGGGCCGGCGCCGTCGTCAGGCTTGCGTTGGTGACGACCCGAGTCGGGTCGTTGTTCTGCAACCGGTTGCTGACGGACTCGGGCGGCGGCGCGACCGGGTTGGTGTCGGTGGTCTTCACCTGGATCGTGTCGCCTTGGCACCAGCGTGAGGCGGCGCTACCCGAAACGGTGAAGGTGATCTTCGGCGGCTTCAGATCGGCAGCCTGCAAGTAGATCGTGAGCTTGCCGGTCCGGTCGGTTTGCAGCGGGATCGACGTGCTCGGACCGACATGGTGAGCAACGTCGTCGACCACGACGGTCACCGCATGATCGGCGGTGACGTCGATGACCTGCGTACCCGCACTGTTGCCGTTGCCGTCCACGGCCTGGGCATGCATTGCGTAGAGCGAGGCGTTCTGCGGCGTCGCCGTAGACGGGACCGGCTGGGCAATCTTCCGGGTCACCCAAATCGAGTTGGTCTGCGGATTCTGGGGCAAGGACAGCGCTTGGTGGTAGACGCTGTTGTTGAGGTCGACGAGGAACAGCTCGGGGCCGTAAGTCATCGAACTCGGCGAGCCGATCGCGTCGTAGGCGCCGCCGAGATTGACCCAGCTCGTCGTCGGATCGTACTGCCCCGCTGGGTCGATGGTCATGTACCAGAGCGACATTGTGCTGGTTTCGATGGCGAACACGCGCTGGTTGCCCAAGCTGTCGATCCCGGCATTGGCGGTCAGTGCGCCGACCGGCTGCGGCTGGTCGATCGGGTCGGTGATGCCCTGGGCGGCGTTGGGGTTGGTCAGCTTGGTGATGGAGCTGGTCCCCTGGTTGAACCCGCTGACCAGGTAGAGCCCACCGGACGTGTCCAACAACAACAGGTTGTCCGCACCGAACGCCCCGCCGCACGGGAAGATCTGGTCGATCGTGATTGCGCCGTAGGCCGACGTGTCGAGCGACTGGGCCGTGCCCGTCCACGCGAAGTTGCCGCCTGCAGTCGACGCCGCGCGATGGTAGATCGTGGTCGTACCGGCTTCGGCCCACAGCACGGTGACCGTGTTCGCCGCCGACCCCGCGGCGATGCGGAAGGACGCTGCGGTCGTCAGCGCCGGAGTGAAGTCGTTGAGATACTCGACCCACTTCACCTGCCACTGCGCGGCGGTCGTGTCGTACATGACGAGGAAGAAAGCCGGATTGCCGAAACCGGAGCTGATCCCGTAAACGTAGTTGGTGCCGGCGGCGTCGGTGAAGGTGTCCGCCTGGTAGGTATAGTACAACGCATTCAGGGCATCGTTCTGCAGGTTCGCCTGTTTCCAGGTGCCGGGCTCGGGTGAGTACATCCAGGCCGCTGCCTGCACACCCTCCTTGTCGGTGTCGAAGTAGCAAAGGCTCTGAAGCACACTATTGGCGTAGAACGACGCAAGGCGCTTGATCGTCGTGTCGGTCTTGTCCACCGGCGAGGTGACTTGATAGGTGCCCATCCCCCAGCCGGAATGGGACGAGCTGTCCGGGTAGAAGTGGGCGAGATCGCCCGACTGGGCCACCGACAGGAGTTCGCTCGCCGTGGCCTTGCCGGCGAGGTCCTGGACCACGACGAACCGGTTGAGCAAGCCGTCCGCGACCGGCGCTTCGGCCAACGACAGATAGTCGTCGATCAGATTGACGCCGATCTGGATGTCAGCGGCCGTGGCCATGTTCGTTTCCTCCCGCTAGCAACCGCCGGTGCCGTACCGTGAACCGCCCGTAGGCGGGAGGTTCCGGCGGTCGGTTGGACGGCGAACCCGCCGCCTATTGCGTCTGACAGCTCTGGTCCGGGTCGTTGGCGGTGCAGGGCTGACACTGGATGACCCCCATGTAGGGGAGACCGGCCGAAGCCGGATCGGTCGTCCCGTCGTAGGTGTAGGTACCCTTCTTGCCGACGTCGTCGGCACCGGCTCCGGAGGCGAGCGCGACCTCCGTGTTGCCGGTGACAACGCTGCCGGAGATGCCGTGCTCGTGCGTGGCGACCGGCGTCGGTGCGCTCTCGGTCGGCTGGAGCGGTTCACCGCCGAACGTCGCCCCGGGGATACCGCCGCTGGGCAGGCCCACGAGATAGCGTCCGGTCGTCGCTTCGGTCATCTTCCACCCGGTCGGGCAGGTCTGATCGGTGAAAAAAGTCACCACCGATTCCGGCACGTCCTGCGGCGGGTTGCTGCTGGGTGAGAACGCGGCTTTCTGACAGAGCATCAGGGTCAGGTAGGGCAACGCCGAACTCGCGGCATGGGTCGTCCCGCTGAAGTCCTTGGTCCCATCCGTGGTCATCCCGGTGCACAACCCGAGCCAACTGACGCAGCCCCATTTGCCGGTCAGCTCCAGCGAATCGACCTTGATCGACGACGAGAACGCGTGGCTGTGTTCGCGATTCTCGCCGGGATTCATGCCGGTGCCGACCAGGGCGCCCAACGTCGCCGCCGGCGGGTCGAAGAACGGCACCACGAAGTAGCCCAAATCATCGCTGCCCAGGGGCGCCGTCTGCCACTCGGGATCGCCGCCGCTGCCTGCGGGGCAGCTGTCCGCGTTGAAGAAGCTGAGCGCACCGAGCGGATACGGGTCCGATGCGGTGGGGTCCGTGGGCGGCGACGTTTTCTCGCAGACCGTCAACTGCGCGAACGGCAGGCCGGACGTCCCCCCATTCGACACCCCGGGCTGCGTCTCGGGAACGTTCTTGTTCCCAGGACTGGCACCATCGGTGTTGCAGCAACTGTGGTCACCTTCGATATGGTGCGTCGCGAGGCTGACGCTGGTCGCGTACTGGTGCGTATGCAGGCGGTCGTCTTCGTTCGTCAGCGCATCGCCACCACCCTGCCCACCGATGGTGAACTTGTCGGAGTCGGTCACGCCCAACAACAGGCGCCCTTCGGCGGACGTGGCGACGCTCCAGCCTTCCGGGCAGCCGGTTTCCATGAAGAACGCGACCGTGCCCTCCTTGGTGTCGTCGTCGGCCAGCGCCCGCCCGATCGGCGCCGCTATGACGAGGCACGAGGTCGCTCCAACCAGGGCCAAGGTCTTGGGGATCATGATGCGTCGCCCCCCGTTGCTTGGTTGGGCCAGCGCTCGGCCAACCTCCGATTTGGCTACGACGCGCGCCACGCGACCAGCGCTGGTTTGCCCGTCGCAACAGGAGCGCGCATAGCTAGTCCACCCGCGCATCTCTCGATTGTCTTGTAACACACCGATGAACCATGTGACAGCATCGTTGCCCACCTGGCGCGCCTCGAACGGCGTCTGCTGGCGCCTATTGCGTCTGACAGCTCTTGTCCGGGTCGTTCGCCGTGCAGGGCTGGCACTGAATCACGCCCATGTAGGGGAAACCGGGCGCGTGCGGATTGGTCGGGCCTTTGTACGTGTAAGTGCCGTCCTTGCCGACGTTGTCGGCGCCACTGCCCGACCCGAGGATGACCTCCTTGTAGCCCGTCGTGATGCTGCCGGACATGTCGTGAGCGTGCGTCGCTATGGGTGTCGGCACGCTCTCGGTGGGCTCGAGCGGTTCACCGCCGAAGGTCGCTCCCGGAATACCGCCGCTCGGCAGACCCACCAGATAGCGTCCGGTCGTCGCTTCGGTCATCTTCCATCCGGTCGGGCACGCTTGGTCGGTGAAGAAGCTCACCACCGCTTCCGGCACGTCCTGGGGCGGGTTGCTGCTGGGCGAGAACGCGGCCTTCTGGCAGAGCATCAGGGTCAGATAGGGAATGCTCGAATTGGCGTAGTCGCCAAGACCCAGGAACGGCTTGTTGCCGGACGTCGTCAGCCCGGTGCACAGCCCAAGCGGTGCACAGCCCCACTTCGCGATCAGTTCGAGCGAGTCGATGTCGATCGTCAGATTGTGGAAGTGACGGTGTTGCAGGTTCTCGCCCGGAGTGAGACCAGTGCCGACCAGCGCGGCGAGCGTTGCCGCCGGCGGGTCGAAGAAGGGAACCACGAAATAGCCTAGACCCGACGTCCCGAGAGGAGCTGGCTGCCAGTCGGGATCGCCCCCACCACTGCCCGCCGGACAGGACTGCGCGTTGAAGAAGCTGAGCGCCCCCAAGGGATAGGGATCATCTGCCGTCGGGTCCGTCGGCGCCGTCGTCTTCTCGCAGACCGTGAGCTGCGCGAGCGGCAAGCCCGAATGTGCCGCATCCGTGGTTCCGGACGTGGACTTGCCGCCAGGGCTGGCCGGGCTCTTGTTGCAGCAACCCGAATCACCCTCGATGTCTACCGTCCCGAGACTGAAGGTCTCGGCGTAGCTGTGGGTGTGGGTGCGGTCTTCCTCGTTGGTCAACGGATCGCCGCCACTCTGCGCGCCGATCTTGAACGTCGAGGAGTCCGTCACCCCCAACAGCAGGCGACCTTCGGCGGCGGTCGCAACACTCCAGCCATCCGGGCAGCCGGTCTCCATGAAGAACGCGACCATGCCCTCCTTGGTGTCGTCGTCGGCCAGCGCCTGACCGACCGGCGCGACGAGGACAACGCAGGCGGCAGCAAGCGCGGCGGCCCCGATATTGCGGGTCATGGCGTGGCCTCCCTTGCTTCGCCGCATCGGCTCTCGGCCGACCTCGGGTGTGGCTGCGACTGGCGCCCCGCACCTCTTGATTGAGTTCTAACATGCCGCTGACGTGGTCGACAGCGACGTCATGCTCGAACCATGGTCCGAGGAGGCTCGGCACCGGTGCGCTCAGCGCAAAACCGGTCCGGCCTTACGCTCGAGCTGCGCGTCGCTTTCGTCCTTGAGCGCGACGCCGGTGAGCCCGCGGGCGCGGGCCGCTTCGATGAGCCAGGCGAGCCTCGCGGCAGCCGCGGCCGGGCTCAGGCCGCCGTCGCGGATGTTCGAGACGCAGTTGCGCTCCGCGTCGCGGCGGCCGACCCGCGGGGTGTGCGTGAGGTAGGCGCCGAGGCTGTCGGGCGCCGACAGGCCCGGTCGCTCGCCGATCAGCACCAGAACCAGCCCTGCATCGAGCGCCTCGCCGACGTCGTCGCCGAGCGCCACTCGTGCACCGCTGGCGATCACGACCGGGCCGAGCCCGATCCCCCGCTCTCGAAGCAGCGGGCACAGCGCTTCGAGCAGCGGCGGCGCATGGTGGTGAACGGCGGTCGCCGACAGGCCGTCGCCGACGACGATGACGAGATCGGTCGCGCCGCGGGCGACGGCGAGGAGCGACGCACGCCCGGCCTCGCTCAATCGGCGACCGAGGTCCGGCCGGCGCAGATAGACCTCGCGGGAGGTCGCCGCACTCGTGACGCGACGGGCATGCAGCCCCATCCCCTCGACCGCCCCGACCAAGGCCGCGGCATCGAAGGCCGCGTGGACTGAATCGCGAGCGAGGGCATGCGCCATCGCGAAATCCAGCACGTGACGCGTCGGCAAGCCCGTGCCGCAGCGGCCGAGCGCGATGCGTGCCGGCGTGAGCGTCGACAGGTGCTGCCACGCCCGCTTCTGCGCACCGTCGCGTGGCTCGCTCATGCCGGTCTCAGCGCGCTTGGCGCCTCCAACAGCGACACGGCTGGGCCGTCAGCCCGCAAGCGCCCGGCGGCGTCGGCGAGGCCCATCCGCTCCAGCCACGCGGCGAATTCCGGGGCACGCTTCAGCCCGAGCACCTCGCGGACGTAGAGCTGATCGTGGAACGACGTGGATTGGTAGTTGAGCATCACGTCGTCGGCGCCTGGCACACCCATGACGAAGGTCACGCCGGCGGCACCCAAGAGGGTCAGCAGCGTGTCCATGTCGTCTTGATCGGCTTCGGCATGGTTGGTGTAGCAGACGTCGCAGCCGATCGGCAGGCCCATGAGCTTGCCGCAAAAGTGGTCCTCCAGACCTGCGCGGATGATCTGCTTGCCGTCGTACAGATACTCTGGGCCGATGAAGCCGACGACGGTGTTGATCAGCAAGGGATCGAAGGCGCGGGCAACGGCGTAGGCGCGGGCCTCGAGGGTCTGCTGGTCGACCCCGTGGTGCGCGCCGGCCGACAACGCCGAGCCTTGGCCGGTCTCGAAGTACATCACGTTGTCGCCGACGGTGCCGCGACCGAGCGCCAAGGCTGCGTCCCGGCCTTCGCGCAGCAAGGCGAGGTCGACGCCGAACGCACGGTTGGCAGCCTCGCTGCCGGCGATCGACTGGAAGACGAGATCGACCGGCACGCCTCGTTCGATCAGCTCGATCGAGGTCGTCACATGGGTCAGCACGCAGGTCTGCGTCGGGATCTCGAACCGCTGCACCAGATCGTCCAGCACATGCGCCAGCCGCGCCATGGTCGCGACCGAGTCCGACGCGGGATTGACGCCGATCACCGCATCGCCGCAGCCGTACGTCAGGCCGTCGACCACCGCGGCAGCAATGCCCGCAGCATCATCGGCCGGATGGTTGGGCTGCAGGCGCACGGCCATGGTGCCGGGCAGGCCTATCGTGTTGCGAAAGCGGGTGACGATGCCGCATCTCCTGGCGACGGCGATCAGGTCCTGATTGCGCATCAGCTTCGAAACCGCTGCCGCCATCTCCGGGGTGATGCCCGGCGCCAGCGCCGCCAGCGCGGCCCCGTCCATGGCCTCGCTCAGCAGCTGGTCGCGGAAGTCGCCGACGGTGAGGTGGGCGACGGGCGCGAACGCCTGCCGGTCGTGGCCGTCGACGATCAACCGCGTCACTTCGTCGGTCTCGTAGGGGATCAACGGCTCGTCGAGGAACCGCGCGAGCGGCACCTCCGCGAGGCACATCCGCGCAGCCACGCTTTCGGCCGCGGAGCCCGCGGCGATGCCGGCCAACAAATCGCCGGAGCGGATCGGCGTCGCCTTGGCCATCAGCTCGCGGAGATCCGCAAACACCCAGGTCTCGCGGCCGGCGCGGTTGCGATAAGCCATGGTTCCGACCCAGGTGCGACCACGCCCGACGTCCGGGGGGCCTGCGGTCGAGGGGTGTGGTGGCGTGTTCGGGACGAAGCTCGAACCCGACACCATACGCTCACGTAGCCCGATGGGCGGTAGCGCACCTAAAACGTGGTGGGCGCGACTGGGATCGAACCAGTGACCCCTACGATGTCAACGTAGTGCTCTCCCGCTGAGCTACGCGCCCACGTCGAACGGTGACTAATTGACCGACATCGGCGATGCAAGAGCCTTGCCGCGATCGGCCGATCCGCGCGCACCGTCGCCTTGGTCCCGCTGGTCGACAGGACCCCGAGGCACTAGATCTGACGCCATGTTGGACTCCGAAGGCCAGTCGTCCGGGATCGTCGTCCAAGCGCCGCGCTCCGCACCCGTGCCGTTGATCGTCGCCATCCCTCACGCTGGCACGTTGCTGCCGGAGGCGGCGGCTCGGCGGCTCGCCGTCGACCGCAAGCTGGTACGAACCCTAGAAGACCCCTGGGTCGACGCCCTGGCAAGCAGCGTGCCTGACCTCGGCGGCTGGGTCGTCAGCACCCGCTGGTCGCGCGCGGTGGCAGACGTCAATCGCGCCGCCGACGAGTTCGACCCGGCCCAGCTTCGTCGGCCGGTGCCGACGGACGATGCCGCCTCGACGCGCTGGCGACCCTCGGCCAAGGCGCGGGTCGGGCTCGGCGTGGTGCCGACCCGGGTCGCCGGACTGACGCTCTATCGACCGGGGCTCTCCAGTGCCGAGGTGGACGTCCGCGTCGCCCTCGGCCACCAGCCGTTCCACGCCGCGCTGCAAGACGTGATCGAGCGTCAGAGGCAGCGCTTCGGCAGCGTCCTGCTGGTCGATCTGCACTCCATGCCCGAGGCCGCCCAGCCATCGAGCGGCCCGCCGATCGACGTCGCCGTGGGCGACCGCCACGCCGCCAGCGCCGACGCGTGCTGGCCACGCCTGGTGGCGGACCACCTCCGCGGCAAGGGCCTCACCGTTGCCCACAACCGCCCCTATGCCGGCGGTCACGTCACCGCAGCCTATGGCCGTCCCGATCATGGGGTCCACGCGCTCCAGCTGGAGCTGCGACGACGCCTCTACATGGACGAGCGACGGTTCACGCGCCACGCCGGCTTGGTGCGGCTGCGCACCATCCTCCACGAGATGTTCCAAGTGCTGTCCGTACGTACCGCCGGCGCTCCTTCGTCGCCCTTGGCGATTGCCGGCGAATGAGGCTTCCTGGGGGCGAGCAACGATCCGTTAACCTCTGTGGTGTTGGCTGGCTGCCGATGAGCATCCTGGTTCGACGTCTGGCGTGGTTCGCGCTCGCGGCGCTGCTCGCGATGCCGCTGCCGGCGCTCGCGAACCGTTCCGCCGATCTGTGCATCCAGGCGATGGCCGACGCGGAACGTCGCACCGGCTGGCTGCCGCCGGGGCTGCTCCACGCCATCGGCATGATCGAAAGCGCCCACCGGCCGTCCGGGACCAAGCGATCGGTGCCGTGGCCGTGGACCATCAATTCGACCGAGGGCTCGTTCTACCTGCAGTCCCATCGCGAAGCCGTGGCCAAGGTCCGCGAGCTGCAAAGCCGCGGCGTCACCAACATCGACGTCGGCTGCATGCAGGTGAACCTGCACCACCACCCGAACGCGTTCGCCAATCTGGATGCGGCGTTCGAACCTCGCCACAACGTCGGTTACGCTGCCCGCTTCCTCGGCGAGCTGAAGTCCGAGGGCGGGACCTTGTTCAAGGCCGTTGGCCACTACCACAGCCGCACACCGACGCGCAGCCAAGCCTACGCCCGCAAGGTGTTCGCGCGCTGGGGCAAGGATACCCCTGACGGCATGAAGACCGCCAGCCGCCATGGCGTCGGTGAGCCCGACTCGGCGACGATCGTCGAACCGACGCGACAGCGCGTGATCCTCCGCGCCGGCCCCGGCGGCGCGCCCACGTGGAACCGCGTCTACGGCAGTGAACGGTCGACCGCGGCGCTGGTCGACCGGTCGGTGCCGCGTCCAGGTGTACTCAACCGCGGAGCCAGCAACCGCCGGCTCTTGGCACCGCGCGGCGCCGGGCAGATCGAGCTGCGCTGACGCGGACTTTTCCTGATACCGATGTATGCCCCGGCGCACCGGGCGCTTGCGACCTTCGTCCGTCGCCGCCACGCTCGACCGAGTTGTGGAGGACAAATCGTGCAAATCACCGATCATCAGGCTGCGGCGAACCTCAGACCCGCGCTTCTGGACCGCCTGCTCGACGAGGCCGCAGGGCTCGGCGAAGCGGCCCGCGACGCCATCGTGCTCCAGACCCATGCGACCGAAGCGCCTCCCATGGAGCGGCTACGCAACCAGCACGAGCTCAGCGTCATCGCCAGCCATCTCGGCTTCAGCGTCGCTTGGCTGCTCGAGCAGAAAGCCATCCTCGCCGGCGAGCTCGACCGAGCGGGCCCGCCCGACGACCTGCGCACCGAGCTCGCACGCCCGGCCGCGGACGCCACCGACCTCGACCCGCACATCTCGGGCATCGGCGAACGGACGCGGCGCTTCGCCGAGCGGATCAGCCGCCTCGCGGGCAACTGACCTCGCGGGCAACTGACCTCGCGGGCAACTGACCTCGCGGAGGCCGTTGCGCCTCGGCCTGCGGCCGCCTAGACGTTGTTGGGATTTTCGGGCCACCCACACACCCCGTCCGGCCGCCCACGGCATCATCCTGTTGGGCGGCCGGACGGGGTGTGTCGGTGGCTCGGCGCGTCAGGAGGGACCCGACCATGATCGCCCGTGCGGCGCGGCTTGGCCGCATCAAGCCATCGCCCACCATCGCCGTCACCAACCTCGCCCGCGAGCTGAAGGCCAAGGGCAAGGACGTCATCGGCCTCGGCGCCGGCGAGCCCGACTTCGACACGCCCGACCACATCAAAGAGGCGGCGATCAAGGCGATCCGCGACGGCGACACCAAGTACACCGCGGTCGACGGCACCCCGGCCTTGAAGTCCGCGATCTGCCGCAAGTTCGAGCGCGAGAACGACCTCACCTACACGGCGGACCAGATCACCGTCGGCACCGGCGGCAAACAGGTGCTGTTCAACGCGTTCATGGCGACACTCGACCCCGGCGACGAGGTCATCATCCCCGCCCCTTATTGGGTGTCCTACCCGGACATGGTGCTGTTGGCCGGCGGCGAGCCGGTGTTCGTCACCTGCCCCGAGCAGACCGGGTTCAAGCTGCGCCCGGAAGACCTGGAAGAGGCCATCACGCCGAAGACCAAGTGGGTGATCTTCAACTCGCCCAACAACCCGACCGGTGCGGCCTACACCGAGACCGAGCTGAAGGCCCTGACCGACGTGCTCTTGAAGCACCCGCACGTCGCCGTGCTCACCGACGACATGTACGAACACCTCGTCTACGACGACTTCCGCTTTTCGACGCCGGCGCAGCTCGCACCCGAGCTGCAGGAGCGCACCCTGACCATGAACGGCGTCTCCAAGGCCTACGCCATGACCGGCTGGCGCATCGGCTATGCCGGTGGACCCAAGGACCTGATCAAGGCGATGGCCATGGTCCAGAGCCAGAGCACGTCCAACCCGACCTCGATCAGCCAGGCGGCGGCGGTCGCGGCCCTCGACGGGCCGCTCGACTTCATCACCGAACGCAACGCCACCTTCGCCGAGCGCCGCAACCTGATGGTCGACGCCCTGAACGCGACACCCGGCCTCCGCTGCCCCAAGCCGGAGGGTGCCTTCTACGTCTATCCGAGCTGCGCCGGTGCCGTCGGCAAGCGCACGCCGGACGGCAAGACGATTCAGAACAGCGAAGACTTCGCCCGCTACCTACTGGAAGGCGAAGGCGTCGCCGTCGTCCACGGCAGCGCCTTCGGCATGGACCCGTACTTTCGGATTTCCTACGCCACGGCGACGGAGTTGCTGGAGGACGCCGCCCAGCGGATCGAGAGGGCGTGTCGGGCGTTGAGCTGAGGCGGACATAGGCAACAGCAGCGACTGACGCGCTGCGTTGGTCCCCGACCCGGAACGGACGGTGGCCAGTGTACGTCTTAGCCTTCCGGATGACGGCTTTCAGGAGCGGAAGCGACCTGAGCGGTAGTGAGCCGCAGGTCCGAGTTGCGCGGGAAGCGGGCGGAGCGGCGACCAAACACCACTGCGCTTCTCGGCCACTCAGCCCAGCGGAGGGATGGCCGAAGAGCTCCCGGCGACGGACGTTCGAAGCGCTGCTGCCCGACGTGCCGACGCACTCGATGTGAGAGACTGACGACAGCGTCAGCGATAGACTCCTACACCATGATCAGGGACGTGACCGCGCTCCGAGAAGAGCGGCGCCTCGCCCAGATTCAAGCGACGCCATCCGGCGTCACCCCGGGTCGACCAGCGCGTCCTTGGCGTGGCCCGGCGGTGTGTTAGACAAACGGTAGCGCTTCGATCCGTTCGCACGCGATCAAGCCCACCGAACCCTGCGAGACATGCAAGGCACAGACGCTGACATGGACCTAGGGCTGCCGTGGCCGGACACCTTTGGCGAGTTGCTCCCAGTCATTCGTGAGCAGTGGGGCGTCGGCGATCACCTTTACTTGATCAGAAAGTTGAGCGGTGGCAGGTCTGGCGCGTTGGTCTACGCCGCCGACATCGAAAGCGCGCAGTTTACGGGTCAAGCGATCCTCAAGCTCGACTTTGCCCCTGACTCGGCGGGGCAGGAAGCACACGAGGCGGGCCTACATCATCGGGCAATGACCGACGCTCCCACCTTTGCCGCGAAGCACCTGCCTCGACTTGTCCATACACTCCATCACAAGCAACAAATTGCGGTTCTGTCGACGATCGCCGGACGGGGTCTTCAGTACGCCAAGCCTTGGATCAATTGCACGTTCGACCAACAGATCGGGACTGCGCGTGAGCTGTCACGGGCTTTGCTCGAAGAGTGGAACGACGACTATCGACGTCAGAAAGGCATGGGTGAGCCTCGACAACTCTTGAAGTCCTGGCTCGGCTATCGTCTCGATCCGCAACAAGGCGGACGGATCCATCGTTTCCTCGCCGAACGGTGTGCCCTCACACCGGACGTGCCCAGCGTCACTTTCGAAGGCCAGTGGTATCCCAATCCCGTGACGTTTGCGTCGGACGAGCAAGAGGTTCCGGAAAAGCTGCGGTTGCGGATGATCACCGGTCGGTGTCACGGCGACCTGCACGGGATGAACGTCCTCGTCGGTGGTCCACGCTCGGCCGAACAAAGCTACTGGCTGATCGACCTCGCGTTCTATCAAGACCGACAGTATCTCTTTTACGACCATGCCTACTTCGAGGCGGCCCACCTCCTCAATTCGCGCATGAACGCGGGTGCGGCGGACTGGGAGGTCATTCTTGCTCATCTGAGCGGCATCCACGATCGCCGCAACGCCCACGATCTGCACAGTGACGATATCGGCCTGATCGACCTCGTCAGAGCGTGGCGCCAGGAAGTGAGTGAGTGGATCGACCGGCGGGAAGCCGAGCGCCTCGTCTACATGGAAAGCCAGTTTCTCCTAGCACGAGTTGCTGCGGGCCTGAACTTCGTGCACAAGCAGGCTCCCGATGAACTGCGTCGATTGGCTTTCATCTACGCCGCCGCCAATCTGAAGGAATACTTGCAGCTCAACCAAGTTGAGTGGCCGAAGCACGGCCCACCGTTCTCCTTGGAACAAGATCACCGTTCGGCTCATGGCGAACCAGAGCCTGTTGTCGCCGATGAAGGCACGCCTCAACTGGCCCACCGGAGTTCGAAGCCTGGCTCTGAGCGTTCGCCGCCTCAGGGCAGCAACGCGACCGGTCGAGGCGGTCTCGGCGGCTTCGTGAGAGAACTCAGCCGACGCAACGTGATCAGAGTCGCCGGCCTCTATCTCGTCGTCGCCTGGGCTTGCGTACAGATCGCCGCGACACTCGAATCGGCGCTTTCACTTCCGAGTTGGACCGACACGCTGGTCGTCGTCCTTCTCGCAATCGGATTTCCCTTCGCGTGCATGGTTGCATGGGCCTTCGAACTGAACTCCGGCGGTTTGCGAAGATCCCAACCACCGCCAGCTGCCGGTCCCCACACTCCGCCCGCGAACAGGACGGTCGACTTCGTCATCGCGGCGGGGATCGTGGCGGTTTTTGTCTTCGTCGTCGGGCAGCGCCTGTTCGACACTCTTGCTGGCGGCGGGCGCCCGCCCGCAACGGCGAGTGGGCCGCCATCGATCGCCGTGCTGCCTTTCAAGAACCTAAGTACAGATCAAGGGAACGACAGCTTCAGCGACGGGTTGACCGTCGAGATCATGGGCACTCTCGACCGGACCGGAGAGTTCCGCGTCGCGGGACAAAGCTCCACGTTCAAGTACAAGGATCGAGCGGAAGATCCGAGGATCATCGGTCAAGATTTAGGTGTGGCCTACATCCTCGAAGGCTCGGTGCGGCGCATCGCTGACGACATCCGCGTCGAGGCACAGCTCATCGAGGCCGACGACGGTTTTCTGGTTTGGTCCAATGCATTCAGCGATGAGATCGAAGATCTTTTCGTCATCCAGGAGAAGATCGCAAACTCGATCGGTACAGCGATGAAGATCCCCTTGGGGGTCGACGCCGATCGGCTGGAGACCAATAGGACACATGATCCTGACGCGTATTCACTGTTCTTGCGCGCCGTTGGTATCGCCAGTGGTCGCGATGATGGAAGTGGTTCGGAGGTACTGAGGGCTATCGACTTGTTGCGGGAGAGCGTGAAGATCGATCCTGAATTTGCGGCAGGCTGGGGAGCGCTTTCGCTCGCGTACGACTTTGGCAGCTCGTTGCCGCCGCGAACAAGTGGTGATTCGACAGGATCGGTCGGTTACATCAGGCAAGCCGCTGCTGCGGCGCTGAAGGCTCAATCCCTCGATCCAAAGCTCGCCATCGTGCAGCACGCCATGGCCAACGTTCACATCCGGGCGCGTGAGTGGGTTGCAGCCGAGGACGAATACCGCGCCGCCCTCGAGCAGGAACCCAACAGCGTCCTCGTGCTTCTCGATTACGCCAGACTCCTCGCGATCGTTGGGCACGATGAGCGAGCCTTGGCCATGGTCGCGCAAGCGGGTCACATCGATCCACACCATCCACTCTACGAGTTCTCCCGTTTGCTCTACGCTTGGCGCAAAGACCCTGGCATTGCGAATGCCGAAGCACTCCTCGAAGATTTTCCCAAGCAAGCGATTTTCGATCCATTCATCTTGCGCAGTACCATGGGGTACTTTCTCGAGACAGAGCAGTCAGACAAGCTTCTGACGCTCTTGCGAGACTGCGATCATTGCGACCCTTCCTGGCGGGATCCGGCAATATCGATGATCAAGGACGTAGGAACCGCATCGCCAACCGAAATATTTAATAAATACAGGGATAATCGCGCGATGGGTTACTCGTTCTTGAGTTTTCTGGATGGAGCGAAACTCATAATAGACGCGTTTGAATACTATTCAAAAGATACGACGTTCAACTATCCACTGTATCTGGTGCCTTGGGCCGAAATCGATCAGGTTGGAGCGTCGGCTCGATTCCAGGAGATCATCGAGGCGATCAACGTCGACGACTATTGGCGCGAGCGAGGTTGGCCGAACCGCTGCCGCCCGCTCGAAGGCAGCGCGTTCGAATGCAGCTGAGTTTGGACCCAAACCCGCGTGCCCGCGACGATCGTCGAAGGCGCTGGTGATGCAGCATTTCAGGTGTCGGCGCGCCACGTAGCCCTATGCCTAGCTGGTGAAGAATGGCGTAATCACCCGCAAGCATCAGCGTCCAACTGCTGCTTTGCGGGCTGGAATGGCCGTCGCAGACGAACGGCCGACAACCTCGCAGGACCGGCGTGGGCCGTCCACGAACGTTCGGCGCTGCGGCGGGTCCGCCTGATACGTGTTTCCAAACACGAGCTGGTTGGGCCATCACTTGCGCTCACCGATCAGCGCCTCGAACGCCTCGGTGTGGATCACCATGGCCGACAGTGGCTCGGCGTGGGCCCCGAGGCTCGCATAGAACGCCTCGGCTTGGCGGTTCCCGGGTTTCGTCATCCACCAGACGAAGCTGCCACCGCTCGCCTTGGCGCGGCGAACGAGTTCGGCCATGAACGCGCGGGCCAGACCACAGCGGCGGGCGTCCTCGGCGACGAACAGATCGGACAGATAGAGCCCGCGCGCCGACCAGGCGGTTTCGTAGGCGACCGAGTAGAGCGCGTAGCCCCGGACCCGGCCGTCGACCACACCGGAGAGAAGGGAAAGGTGAGCACCCTCGATCAAATCGCGGGTTACCCGCTCAGCCGTCATCGGTACGCCGCCGTCGACCCCCGTGACGACGGCGAGCGCGCGGCACATGCGGGCGATGGCAGCGCTGTCGTCGGCGTGCGCATCGCGGATGAGGATCTGGCTGGCCATCCGAGCCGACTAGACCGCGCGACCGCCTGGAGCAAGCAGGCGAGGCGCGGTGCGGCGACTCCTCCCGTTCGATGCTCGGCTTGGTCGCATGCCGCCAAAGCGCGAAACGACGATGGCCCAACCATCGGCCTTCGGCCTACAAACGTCGCGTGATTTGAGCTCGTGCGGAGAGCGTGATGTCCGAACTCGCCAGTCCTGCGGCCGATGTTGATCTGATACCACCGGCCGACGCGTTTTTTCCTTCCATTCCTCCCTTGAACATCGAGCTGTCGGCGCGGTGCAATCTCAAATGCCCTTACTGCGCCAACCCGACGTTGAAGCGCGGCTATGACGACTTGGGTGGAGAGTTGTTCGACAAGATCGTCGCCGAAGCAAGAGCCCTCGGCGTGAAGATCTGGTCCCTGCACGGCGTCGGCGAGCCTCTGTTGCGGCGTGACCTCGAGGACCTGCTGAAGGTTCTCGACGCTACGGGTCTGTGGCCGAAATGGCTGCTCACCAACGGCACGCTGCTCTCCGAGAAGCGCATGGCGACGCTCTACGAAGCTGGCCTCCGCGGCATCTACAACTCCCTGGACACGCTCGACCCGGACCTCTACGCGCGGACCCGTGGCGGCAAGGTCGAAAAGGCGATCCAAAACGTCGTCGCGGCCGCTGCCGCCTATCCCGACGTGCAGTTCATGGTCGGGCTGATGAATCACAGGGAGCAAGTGGTCGACGCCACCATTCGCGAACGTTTCGAGGCCATCTACGGCGCGCTGCCGAACGTCAGCATGCACGTGTACGAGAACGCCCGGTTTCCGGGCGGCGCCGAAGACTGGAGCCGCATGGCCTACGAGCGGTCCGAGACCTGCTTCGCCCCGTCGGCCAATTTCACGGTCAACGCCCTTGGCGAGGTGTCGTTGTGTTGCGCCGATCAGAACACAGAGCACAGTCTGGGCAACGTTGCCGAACGGACGCTTTACGAGATCTGGTACGACCGGCGGAGTCAGGAAACGTTCAGACGCGTCGGCCTCGGCCTCCAGGGTTGCCCCGCCGTTTGCTACAAGTGCGTGCTGAAGCCGAGCCAACGTCGCCTCGAGGACGTGGAGCCGATCTTCTATGCGCCGTTGGCCGAGCTGATCGCTGCGGCGAGAGCCGAGCGTGATGCCGGCGACTTTTCAGTGGCCAAACGCTACATGGATTTCGCCTTGCTGCGCGACCCGTTGAATGAAGAGATCAAACAAGCTCTAACTGAGCTCGAAGCGCTCACCGGCCAAAAAACGCGCAGTTACTTACAACAGTACATGGATGGGGGTATCTAGGCTGGGCTGCGCGGCCGATGCTCCTGACCGCCCCGGTCGCCACCGCCTGTGTTGCGAATCGTGAACCGACGAAGCCAGGAGCGACGGGAACCGAGCGGCGCTCACCGAACGATGCACGCGGGTCGCATCCGACGTAGCAACGTTCTTCACGCCCGTGAGCGGTGTGCCGCACTGCCCCCTCGCCGACCCCACACGGGGGCCGCCACGACGAGGTCTAGCGACGTCGACGACAACGCGGCAAACACGGTGCCGGGGCGCCGCGGGCGACCGGCATTGCGAGGGCTGATCGGTACCGATGAACAAGCAGCAGCAAATCAACGTCGGCTATCTCCTGCTGACGGCCATCTTGGTCATGCTCGCGCAGAGCGCGTGGACCGCCTACAAGACCATCGAGCCCATCCCCTACAGCCGCTTCGAGAAGCTCGTCACCGACGGTGCGGTGGACTCGGTGCAGGTCGGTGCCGACCGCATCGAGGGCAAGCTGAAAAAGCCGCTCGACGATGGCCGGCAGTACTTCACCACCGTGCGGGTCGATGCGGCGATCGCCGATCTGCTGGCCAAGCATGACGTCACCTTCGACGGCACGATCCCGAACACCTGGCTGCCCAATCTCCTGGGTTGGTTGATCCCGGCCGTCGTGTTCTTCGGGCTTTGGGCCCTGGTCGTGCGTCGGTTCGCGGCGCGTCAAGGGATGGGTGGCGCCATGGCGCTCGGCAAGTCGAAGGCCAAGGTGTTCGTCGAGACCGACACCAAGGTCACCTTCGGCGACGTCGCCGGGGTCGAGGAGGCGAAGACCGAGCTGGTCGAGATCGTCGCCTTCCTGAAGGACCCCAAGCGCTACGGCCGCCTCGGTGCGCGCGTGCCGAAGGGCGTTCTTCTGGTCGGCCCGCCTGGCACCGGAAAAACGCTCTTGGCCCGCGCCGTCGCCGGCGAGGCCGGGGTGCCGTTCTTCTCGATCTCGGGCTCCGAGTTCGTCGAGATGTTCGTCGGCGTCGGCGCCGCCCGGGTGCGCGATCTGTTCGAGCAGGCGCGCAAAGCCAAGCCCTGTATCATCTTCATCGACGAGCTCGACGCCTTGGGCCGTTCCAGGGCCAACAACATGGCGGGTGGCTACGACGAGAAGGAGCAGACGCTCAACCAGCTCCTGACCGAGCTCGACGGGTTCGATCCGAGCGAGGGCCTGGTCCTCCTCGGTGCCACCAACCGCCCCGAGGTGCTCGACCCGGCCCTGCTCCGGGCTGGACGCTTCGACCGACAGGTGCTGGTCGATCGGCCGGACCGAAGCGGCCGGCAGGCGATCTTGGAGGTTCACATCACCAAGATCAGTCGCGCCGACGACGTCGACCTCGACCAGCTTGCCCTGCTGACGCCGGGCTTCACCGGCGCCGATCTGGCAAATCTCATCAACGAAGCCGCACTCCTGGCCACGCGGCGCGACGCGAACGAGGTCGCGATGAGCGACTTCAACGAGGCGATCGAGCGGGTCGTCGCCGGCCTGGAGCGCAAGGGCCGCATCCTCAACGAAGCGGAGCGCAAGCGGGTCGCCTATCATGAGCTGGGCCACGCCCTGGTCGCCGCCTCGCTGCCCGGCTCCGATCCGGTGCACAAGATCTCGATCATCCCGCGCGGCGTCGGCGCGCTGGGCTACACCATCCAGCGGCCGACCGAGGACCGGTTCCTGCTGACGACAGCGGACCTCGAAAACCGGATGCAGGTGCTGCTCGGCGGACGGGCGGCCGAGCAGCTCGTCTTCGGGACGATCTCCACCGGGGCAGCCGACGATCTGCAGCGCGCCACGGAGATCGGCCGCGAGATGATCACGCGGTTCGGCATGGACGACATCCTCGGCCAGCGGGTCTACTCGCCGCCCAAAGCCTCGTTTCTCGGCGACAGCGGACCGGTTCCGGGTGCCGCTCGGGACTACGGTGACGCGACGGCGCGGGAGATCGACCTCGCCTTGCGCGAACGGGTGAACGCCGCGTTCGCTGGCGCCCTGAACGTACTCCAGGGGCGCCGTACCGACCTCGAGGCCGGCGCCCGGCTGCTACTGGCGAAGGAAACCCTGACAGCCGCAGAGTTCCCGGCCCTGGCAAACCCCGGCACTGCCTGACTTCCGGCGCGTCGCGCGAACCGTGGCCGGCCGAGCGCGACGTCCGGCGGCCGTCGGTCGCTCGGCGCCTCCGGAGAGACGATCGTCGTCTGGAGGGTCGGCGCACTTCCGAGCGCCTGGAGCGTCGACGGCCTCGGTGGAGGCACCGCGCCACCCGCGGGTCCAGGCGCTGGAACAAGCGCGCTGATCGTGATCTCGTGCATCGGGTCCAGCCCCGAAAACCGAAGCCCGGCGCACTGGGGCAGCCGCCGGACCGGGGCGGAAAGCGATCATCGAAGCCTCGAGCCCAGATCAACCGGCTCAGCACTTGTTCGGTTGCCTAGGAATGTCCCCACAAACGAACTCGGTGATGTACGGTCGGTTTTTTCGTTCGTTCGTCTGCCGCAATGGCAAACCAACCAAGTATCAAACAGCTGAGCATCAATAGTCCGGTGCACAGGAAGACCGACTGAAAACTGCTGCTCGCGAGCAAAACAGCACTGCCGAGCGCCGCACCTATCGTGCCGCCGAGCAGCCGGAACGTCACGCCGATGCCGCCGACCTGCCCCTGTTTCTCCTTCGGGACCGAGTTTGCCAGGGCGCGGAGCGTGGGGGGATACACCAGAGGCATGCCAAGACCCCAAATGACCAAGCCCGGTGCCACGTACCACAAGCCGTCCAATCCGGCTGAGAATGCGATCCAGAACATCCCGCATGTTGCAACCGCCTGTCCGGTGAGCACGAGCGTGCGTGCCCCGGTTCGATCAGCGAGCCTACCTGCATAGATCGAAAGGAACGGAAAGCCTGCAACAGCGAGGAGAAGCGCAACGCCTGCCGTTAGCGGCTTCATCCCCAGCGCTTCCTGAAAGTACAACGCCACGAACACGACAATCGTGATCTTGGCGAATTGACCACTGAACACGATAAAGTTACAGGCAATGAACGACGGGCTGCGAAACAACCCCACATCAATCAATGGCGTATCGTGATGATATTCATAAAACGTCAATACGACAAGAAAAGCAAGTCCACCAACGAATGCTCCAAGAATGCTCCAGCTCGTCCAACCAACATTGGAACCTTGCATGATTGCTATGACAAGCAGCGTCAGTCCGCCGACCAATGTGCCCAAACCGATGAGATCGGGAGGCTGTTTGGCCTGCTCGCGGGGCTCTTCGGTCCACGCCACCAGGACGATGGCAGTGGCGGCCGCAACGACGGGAATGTTGACCCAGAAAATCCAGCGCCACGAAACGACCTCGCTCAAGAACCCGCCGACCAGTGGCCCCACCGCAAGGAATGTGGTCCCGACAGCAGCAAGAGTGCCCATGGCCATGCCGCGCTGTTCTTGCGGAAACGAAACCATGATCAAGGCCACGGTGACGGGGAAGATGGCGGCTGCACCAAGTCCCTGCACCGCACGTGATACGATCAGAACCGTCCCACTGTGTGATAGTCCGCAGCCCAGCGAGCCGACTGCGAACAAAGCAGCCCCACCCAGTAGCAGGGTCCGAAAGCCGACGACATCACCGAGCCTCCCTGCGGCAGCCGCACAGCAAGCAAAGACGAGCATGTATATGCTTATCACCCAGTGTGACGTCAGTTGTGTCATGCCAAGTTCGCGGCGCAGGGTTGGCAACGCGACCCCGACGACCGTCTCGTCCAACATGATCAACCCGCCGCAGATTGCCATGGCAGCCAGCATCCACCACTTTCGCCTTTTCTCTGGAATCTGCGGCAACTACCCCCGCCTTCGAAGCTGTCCGGATATGTGATTGATAACTGGCGTCTTCGTGATTTCCTCAGCTTTTTGCGTATGTTTCCATGCCGCCGCGGCACACTCGATCTTTATGGAATCTGCTGCGCCAGCTCTTGCCTCGATGAGCGCTCTGGGTCGATTCTGTCGAAAGACTCGGGAAGCACCCATTGTGTCACGAGATTTTGTGTCCGCCACCGGCCGAGCTTTCAAGATATCTGGGCGCAAGTATTCGTTCGAGGGCTCTTCAACGGAATAGGCCGAAACCCGAACCAAGCCGAGAGTCTGCTTCGGCGGCGCAGCCTGCAACCTGCTGCCGTCGCACAGCGATGAGCGCACCAACGTTCGAAGCCTTTGCTCGAGAACACTAGGCGAGGGCGCGGAGGTCCGCGCGGAGCTGAGCCGGATCGGGACTGGCGAGCTGCGCGTCGACGACGTCGTGGGTCGCGCGCCAAGCCGGCAGGGCTTCGATCAGCCGGTCGCGGCCAGCGCTCGTCAGCACGAGGCGCTTGGAGCGCGCGTCCTGCCCATCCGGCACGATACTCACGAAACCTTTGCGCTCGAGAGGCTTCAGCGCGGCCGTCAGCGTCGTGCGGTCCATCGCGAGGAACGGCGCGAGATCGACGATCCGCGGCGGTGCCGGCCGGTTGAGCGCCATCAACATCGAAAACTGGCCGTGGGTGAGGCCAAACGGGCGAAGGGCGTCGTCGAACCGCCGTCCGAGCGCCCGTGCCGCCCGCTGGACGTGAAGGCAAAGGCAACGGTCGCGCACCTCAAGAGTGACAGCGAAAGGCAGCTCAGCTGTTGGCATGTGAATAATGTTGATATCAACTCATCTCCATGTCAAGTTCATCCCGCGGTTTCCAGAGGAGGAGCACGAGAGATGACGTACGTGAGCGGGTTCTTGCTTGCCGTGCCGACCGCCAACAAGGCGGCCTACAAAGAGATGGCCGAAAGCGTTTGGGAGATTTTCAAGGATTACGGCTGCCTCTCCCTTCGTGAAAACTGGGGCGCCGACGTGCCGGATGGCAAGGTCACGTCGTTCCCGATGGCCGTGAAGAAGAACGACGACGAAACGGTGGTGTTCTCGTGGATGGAGTGGCCCGACAAGGAGACGTGCGACAAGGGCTGGGAAGCCATGATGAAGGACCCGCGGATGGCCGACATGGACCCGTCCAAGATGCCGTTCGACGGCATGAGGATGATGTGGGGCGGCTTCGAAGAGCTGGTCCGGATCGGCGGTCCCGGCCCAGCCTAGCACGGACGTGCCGCCGGACAGCCCGTCCGTCGGGACAGCGGAGCCTCCGCGCACGGCGACGGAGCTAGGCGTCGGCCAACGGAGCGGCCGCGGCCATCGCCGATCGTAGCGCGCGGAGGCTCACGCCATCGGTGCAACGGTCGTGCGCGCCATCGTCGTGCGCCCTTGCCCCACGCGATTCGACCCTCGACGCGGTCGTCGGTTACGCTGCACGCGCGCGTGACGCGGTTCGGCGCGTCAGCGACCACGTTGGGGCAGCCTGCCCACGCGGTTCCAAGCCAGAATGCGGCCAGCATACATGGCTTGATCGCAATATTTCGCATCACGCCGGCGGCCGTTCTCCAGCTTGTGTGCGCCAGCGCACAGACCATAGCATGAAATCTGCGAAACTATACGGCCATGTTGGATGATCCACTCCAAGGAGGAACGGACGTGGCTCAGAAGTGGACGTTGAAAGGCCGCATCGTCGTCGATCACGTGTTGCCGGAGCTAGCCGAAGCATTCGGCGCCCGGGAAGGCCTGCCGGGCGTCACCGTCAAGGTGTCGGCGCGCTCGAAAATCCCCTTTGGCTGGGGCTGGTGGCGGAGCTGGGGCAAGGTCGTTACCGATCGCGACGGCAACTTCAAGGTCACCAAGAATCGCGGCGGCGACCGGCGCCAGTTCAAGATCAAGGTGCTGTTCGATTCGGACCGCCTGCGTCTCAAGCAGGGCCAGGAAACCAAGCTCCGTCTCGACACCAATGGCTTCCCGTTGGACGTCGACCTCACCGACCTGGACTGGTTCGAGATCCACAACGACGACAAAGTGGGTGCGACCAACGGGCGTAAGGCCGGCGTGATCGATCTCGGCAGCGTGCCGGTGATCGGCGATACCCCCAAGAAGCTCGCCGACATGTGGTCCCTCTACAACCGCGTCATGGACCTCATGGCGAGCTACGGCCCCGAATACGCCTTCACGCGACGTGTGGTCGGCAAGTACCCAATGGGCCTCGGAAAAAACAACCCGAACTCTTCGTCCTACAACAATCCCGCAACGCGCAGCCTGTACATCAAAGAAGACCAGTTCCACGCCCGCATTCTGCTGGAGGAGCTGTGCCATCAGTGGGATTTCGACCGTTCGACCGGCGAAGACGCGATGGCGTGGCAGCTGTTGAAGCACGGCACGACGCATCAGCTGCGCGAGAACACGACGTACGTGGCATTCCGCGAGGCATTCGCGGATTGGTTCGGCCATGTCGTGATGCGGGAGATCACCGGCGGCAAGATCCTCAACTTCGAGAACTCGGTGGTCTGGAAGTACCCCTTCCTGCCACTGACCCGGGCCTACGTCGGCGCGGCGCTGGGTGAGACCGAGCGGGTGATCGCCAACGTCGACTACACCGCACGCGGCTGGCACAGCCTGTTCAACATCCTGACCCATCCGGCACTCGACAAGTGCGACTTCAACCGGCCGCTGACCGAGAACGACCCGGAGTACTGCTTCGTCAGCCTGTTCACGACCGAGGCCTGCCCGGAAGTGCGCACGGGCTACGACCTGAAGCAGGTGTTGAGCATCTGGCTGAAGCACCCCGCAAAGGGCATCGACTCCTTCATGGGCAACAAGGACCTGGACTTCCGGCGCTTTCTCGCTCGGGCGGGCGCCATCCTGCCCGGCTTCGAGGTCGAGAACATCCGCACCGTCAAACAGTGCCTCAATCCGAACACCACGAAGAACCCCTGCCTCGCGGCGTGAACGGGCGGCGGCGTGCCGGCCCGGCATGCCGCGCCACGCCCGGATCCAAACGTCCCCGCCGCCGAGGGCGTGCGAACGAGACCGACGGGCCGGCCGCACTTGGTGCAGCGAAGCAGAGCCGATGGTGCAGCATCTTCGGGTCCAGCTACGTCGGTGTCGGACGGATCGCAGACCTGCTAGCGACGAGCGGTCGAGCCTGCTGTCGAACAACGAGTGTCGTGTCGGCGACCGCCACTTGCGGCAGCAAAGCCCAACAGGAGACAGTGAGACGCGCTGTCGCGCCAGCCCCACGTCTGCTCAGCGCGCGACATCAATGGCGACGTGACCGACGCCTGCCGGTCGGTCGTGGCCGGCGGCAGTCGTCGGTGAGTTCTCAGCCGAAGAGGTCCTCGACGGGAGGGTCGAGGTCGATGGCGACGAGGAGGTCGTCGAGGTCCTGATCGCCGCCGCCGAAGAGGTCTTCCCAACCGATGACGCCATCGTCAGTTGCAGCGTGCGCGATCCCGTCGGGATTCTTCAGGAACTCGCTGAAGAAGGCTAGGGCCTCGAACTCCGCGCCCCAGGCCGGACGGCCGAGCAGCGTCTCGCCGGTGTCGTTGGCGACGACGAAGCGACCGGCCGTCTCGACGACCTGGAGATCGAGGGTCGTTGGGTCGACACCGTCGAACGCGCCACCGGGCCCGAACGCGTCGGCGCCATCGGGAACGAGGAAGAACTCGACCCGCGCCGGATCGGGCACCAGCCGCACGAGCCGGGTGCCCACGACCTCACCGGCGTCGACCGCCAGGATCTCGGCCGCTCCGGTTTCGCTGTCGTACCAGCCCAGCAGATTGTCGAAGCCCCCATCGGCAGCCTTGATCTCGATCGTAATCGGACGACCCGTCCGAATCACCAGATCATCGAAATCGCGGTCACCACCGTTGGCCAGATCCTCCCAGCGGATCAGGCCGGTGCCGGTCTCCTCCACCTGCGGCACGCCGCCAGGGTTCTTGGCGCTGTCGGTGAAGTAGGCAAGCGGTGCCGCTGGGGCGCCGAAGGCCGGACGGCCCCAGAGCGCCATGCCGTCCTCCGTGGTGAGCACGTATCCGTCCGCACCCGCCGTCAACTCGAGCTCCAGCGTCGCCGGATCGACCCCGGCAAAACGGCCCCCAGCAGCAAAGTCGTCACCGCCGTCGGGCACGAGGAAGAAGCCGATGGTGTCGGCCTCGACGCCTACCAACGTAGTGGCGAAGTCCGCCGCCTGCAGGCTGTCGGCAAAGAGGATCGCCGCTTGACCGGTGGCCTCGTCGTACCACCCGAAGAGATTTGCGAAGCGCGCGTCCTCCGCCACGACCGCGACGCTCCGAGAGGAGGCTGCGACCGGCACCTGCACCTCGAAGGCACCGACATCGACGAGGTCGCCGACCGTGCGTTCGAAGCCTTTGCCGCGCTGGTCGACAGCGAGCGCGAGCGGGTTGCTGCCCGCGTCGACCGCCGGGCTGGTGGGCAGAAGCGCGATGGTGCGGGTCGGGCCACCATTGTCCTCGAGGCCGGCGGCCGCGAGGCCCGGGTCGACCGGCGCTGCCGCCGTTCCCACGATATCGCCGTTCGAGCCATCGACGAAGGCGTCGGCATCTCCGTTGCTGATGAGGTTGTCGCCGCCGCTCACGAAGGTGGTGCCGCGCCGGAACGGCGAACCGCCAGACCACGTCGTATCCCACACGTCGTAGTCGTCCTCCTCGCCGGCATTGTTCGCGATGAGGCTCGAAGCGACGGTAGTTACGGTCGTCGTTCCGGCACTCAGAACGCCGCCGCCCATGTTGTCGACGATGGTCGTGTTGGTGATCGTATTCGTCCCACCAAAGACGAAGATCCCACCGCCCTGGGGACCAAACTGGGATTGATAGCCGCCGAAAGATGGGGACTCTGCTTCATTCGCTGCAATAGTACTGTTGATAACACTCAAGTTTGAGTTGTAGCTAAAGATGCCTCCGCCGAAGATATTTGACCAGGTGACGAAGGGATTGAAGCCACCCACGGCTGAATTCTCGGCGATGGTGCTGCTCGTTATGTTGAGTTCGCCGTTGCGGATGTAGATACCACCACCTTTCGATCCGCCAGTGTCGCCGGAGGAATAGTTACCAGAAATGGTACTGTAGTAAATATTTACATAACCACCGTGCGATGCAATGCCTCCACCTCTGCCTGCATAGTAGTAGCCGTCATGGCGAGCATCGTTTTTTAGCAACGAAGAATGAGATAGAATTACAGATCCGCCATCGTTGAATATACCAGCACCATCGCTGGCTGGATAGCTGCGAATGAAATTGTCACGAATGATGCTACGGTGAACCTCTAAGGCCTCGCGATTGAGGATGCCGCCGCCACCAACTTGATCTAACGGCCAGGGATAGTCGTTGATGACGCGGCCGCCGGTGATGGTGAGGTCTTCGAGGACCACGTGTCGCTGGGTGGTCTCGTCGCCATCGTCAACGGCGAAGACTCGGCTGTTGCCGCCACCATCGATCGCCAGCCGGTCGGCGCCCGGTCCGGTGATGGTCACGTCGTCGGTGATCACAAGCTCGCCCTGCGTCAGCACGAGCGTCGCGCCATCGAGATCCGGCGCGAAGCCGATGGTACTCGGCCCCGCCGCGGCATTCGCGGCGGCAATCGCTTCCCGGAGGCTTAGCTCGTCGTCGTTGTCCTCGTCTATGTCTTGATCAGTGGTGACTAGGAAGTCGGCCATGGCTTGCTCCCAACGCGATTGTGGCGTGGGGTCGGCGACGGGTGGCCGCTCGGTCACGGCGTCGTCGGCCTCGCATTGACTCACTCAAGTAACATAAATTGTAAGTAGAATTAATGTGTCCGTCAAGGCCGCATGCCCGCAACGACCGAGTACCCAATCGCCGTGCACGACGCTCGCTACTCGGTCGCCCCGCCACGTCACCGATGTCAACCACGACGCGCCCGAGCGCTTCGACCAACTCACCTTCCGGCGCACTAGCCTCCCGCACACGGACGACAGCGACTGCTTTGACGCCACCGTGCGTTCTGCGTCCACATATCGAATGTCCGTTCTCGAGAGATCCTCGGGTAACCAGAAGCCAACCCGTCGTGATCGTAGAAAGCCAGAAACGGACCGTCTGGCGTCTCGTAGGGTGGCGGCTCGGAGTGCTTCAGCGCACTAATCGGTGCGACCGGCGAGGCTCTCGATCAGGGTCGGGTGCAGGTCGAGGTGGTCCCGCGCGGCTTCGACGACCCGGGGCTCCAAGCTCGGTGGGCGGAGGTCGACACCCTTGCTCAACGTCTTGACGACGGCCTCGATCGCCTGGAGGCGGGCATAGCGTTTGTCGTTCGCCGGAATCGCCAGCCACGGCGCGGTCTTGGTCGAGGTCCGGGCGAACATCTCGTCGATCGCCCGCTCGTAGTCCGGCCACTTGCCGCGGTTGCGGAAATCCTCGTAGCTCAGCTTCCACCGCTTGATCGGGTCGGAGAGCCGCTCCTCGAACCGCCGCAGCTGCTCTTCCGGGCTGACGTGCATGAAGACCTTGACGATCCGCGTGCCGTGGTCGGTGAGCGTGCGCTCGAAGTCGTTGATCTCGTCGTAACCCTGCTTCCAGCGCGATTTGGGGGTCAGATTCTCGACCCGCTCGACCAGCACCCGGCCATACCACGAGCGATCGAAGGCGGAGATGGCACCGCGAGGCGGCAGCATCGGCCAAAAGCGCGCGAGCCAGTGGCGATCGAGGTAGTAGGGACGCGGCGCCCCGATCGGCCACACCTTGAAGCTGCGCGGATCGAGCGCCGCCGACAGCCGCCGGATCGTGCCGCCCTTGCCGGCGGCATCCCAACCTTCGAACACGATCACCGCCGACCGGCCCTCGAACAGATAGGCCTGTTGGATGACGGTGATCTTGTGTTGCAGCTTGAGGAGCTGCTTGTCGTAGGTCTTGCGATCGATCGTCTTGCTGAGATCGACACGCCGGAGCAACAGCCGGTTCTTGGTCCTGGCGTTCTGCGGCTTGGTGGTCTTGGGCTTGGCCATGGCGCGGGTTCAGCCTTGGATCACGAGGCGAACCGCGCGCTGACCGCGCGCGAAATGAACCCTGAGCGGCTCGACCGCCCCAGCTTGCTGCACGAAAATCATCGAAAGCCCCCACTTCGATCACTCGCGTGGGACGCTAGTCCGTTCCACGGCCATCTGCCAAGCGTGTTGTCACCAATGCTCTGGCGCCACACGCGACGAACGCACCGGTCGAACGTGGCCCTGCCTGCCGACCGCAATGGCGGTGGGCTCTTCATCCGCCGCGTCGTCGACCCGCCGCCCGAGCGTAACGGTGGACCATGAAGGCCGTACCGACCACCGGTACCGTCAGGTTGACGAACGGTACCAGCGCCAACGATGCGAGCACCATCCCGGCCACGGTGATCCCGAACCGGTGCCCGCGGCGGAGCTGGCGCAGCGCGCCACCCGGCTCGCGCCGTTGCGCCACCGTCGCGAAGTACTCGTTGCCGAGCAGGTAACCGTTCAACAGCAGGTAGATCGCGAGGTTGGCCGCCGGCAGGAACAGATAGAACGGCAACGCCAGGAGGTTCAGGATCGCCGCCAGCCCGAGCAGCCGTGCCGCTTGCAGGAAACCGCTGGCGATGCCGACACCCCGCGCCGGCGGCCAGTCCGGGTAGTGCACCGCCTCCACCGCGGCCGCCACCTCGTCGACGAACAGGCCGAGCACGCTGATCGCGGCGAGTGGGGTGAGCAGCACCGCGACGACCAGAGCACCGACACCCGAAAACCAGGGCAGCAGCGGATCGAGCCAGCCGACGCCCGTCGACACGAGCCAGTGGGTTGCCGCCGCGGCGACGGCGACGAGTGCCACGAGCAGCGCGACCGTCGCCGCGATCGCTTTCGCCAGCACGCGCGTGACCCGGGGATCACTCAGTTGACCGAAAGCCCGCAGCAGGTCCTGCAACATCGACGAACCGTCCTCGTGTGACGCGACGGTGGAACCACGTACGCGCGACGCTGCAGTCATAGCGCACGCCGCGCAACCCGCGGCAACGGCAGCGGGCGTCGGAGGGAAGCGAGATCGACGACGAGGGTCTAAGGTTGGGAGCGCGCCGCGTCGTGCGCGCGCCGCGCGTTCATGTAGCGCAGCCGCCGGTCGCAAGTCTCCCAGTGGCCGCGGCAGCAGTCGGCCTTGCGGCAATGAAACTCGCAGGCCTCCAACTCGGGCGGCACGTCCGGCACGCGCTGGACCAACCGGTCGATCATGGCGCCGAAAGCCCGGGTCAGGACGAATTTCCGACGGTTGCTCATGGCTGATCCCCCCAAAAGGCCGACTTTTCCCGTGTTCGTTCGACGTGACGGTACGCTGCGCCCGAAGGGAGCGCAATCGACGCCCCGCGGCGTCACCGGCTGCTCGGCTCAGCCGGGCGACGACCGCCGCGCTTGGTCGATCGGTCGGCCGGCCAGCTCGCGGCGGACGATCTTGTCACGATGGTTGCGCGGGAGCGCGTCCACCAGATGTATGGCGACGGGCCGAAAGGCGTCACCGAGTTCGTCGCAGACGAGGCGTGTCAGGCTGCGCGGGAGATCGGCGGGTGTCTCGGCCGGCGCCGCCACCTCCACATAGGCGACGATCTGGGTCGCGCCCGAACGGTCGATGCCGGGCACGACTGCGGCCCCATCGACCAGGGGGTGCGTCTGCAGCACGTCTTCGATCTCGGTCGGCACGACCAGTTGGCCGGTGGCGACACTGAACAGGTCGTCGCGGCGGCCGACGATCTCGACCGCGCCGGTCGCCGTGCGCCGCGCCTGGTCGCCCGGGCTGAACCAGACCCCTTGGATCACGGAGCGGTCGAGGCCCTGGTCGGTAAGATATCCCTCCATGTAGTCGTCGCGCAGCATCCAGACCGTGCCGATCTCACCGTCCGCCGTGATGCTGCCATCGTCCCGGCGCACTTGGACAACGGCGCCGAACGGCACGAACCGAGGCACCCCACCCGGCTCCAGCAGGTGACAGCTCGCGTGCGGGCTCTCCGTGGTGCCGTAGGTTTCGAAACTGCGCGCGCCGAGCGCTTCGACGACCGCACGGCGCTGCGGCGCCGGAAACTGGGTGCCGCCGGTGCCGGTGCTGGTCAACGACGCCACCGGTGCCAGCCTACCGTCACGGAAGTTCTGGACGAGTTGTGTCGCGATCGCCGGCGAGAAGCGGAACCAGCTCACCTCGAGGCGCTCCGCCAGGCTCCAAAGCCGAAAGACGTAACCCGGCCCCGGACGCTCGCCCACGACGTACGCCGAGCCGACGGCAGCCGCGATCACCGTCCCGTAGCGGAGTTCGCTGGCATCGGCCGGGTGCCGAGCCGACAGATCACGGTCGCTTTCCTGGCGACCGAGCGCGAACGCCCGATCGCTGCCGATGCGAGCGAAGCCTTCCGCGTCGATGACCACGATTTTCGACGCACCAGTGGTGCCGGAAGTCAGCGTGTCGATGCCTGGTGCTGCGGTTGCGGGCGTTGGCGGCAAGCGGGAGACGGCGATGGCGGCTTCGTCGTCGCGCACACCGAGCTCGAAGCCGCCGCCCTCGGTGGTCCCGGTGAACCGCTCGATCCGCCCCGCCGCAGAGCCGTCGAGACCCGTCACCCCCAGCCGCTCGTCGACGAACAGCACCGCGATCGGCGCCCGCCCGTGCACCGCCGCCACCCCCGCCGCCGTCGTCCCCAACGGCACCGGCAGATACCGCA
>JBCBTD010000010.1:0-93804 GCA_039818825.1 Pseudomonadota bacterium | reverse complement strand
GGTGTACTCCAGGCGGTGCTCGTGGCCGATGGCGGCGAAGACGATCCGTCCCGAAGCCATGGCGGCGTTGACCTCCAACGGCACGTCGATCGACGCTTTCCAGGCAGCCGCTGCCGCCATCAGGTCGTCGATCGCCCGAAGCGCGTCCGCGGCCGCGGTCGACGAGGCTTCGACGGCGCCGAACGTGGCCATGATGCCGTCGCCCATGAACTTGTCGACGATGCCGCCATTGTCGCGAATCAGCGGCACGGCCCGCGCGTGGAAGCTCGTGAGCATCGCCACGACCTCTTCGGGGCTGTGGCTCTGCGAGAAGCGGGTGAAGCCCCGAATGTCGACGAACACGACGGCGGCCTCGCGCGCCTCCGCCCTGCCGGCCTGCACGACGTCCTCGCTGCCGGCGACGGCCTCGGCCACGCCTGCGGGCAAGAACCGGCGGATGTCGCGCCCGGCAGCTTCCTCACGGACAGCGATGATCAACGTCTGTCTCGCACGATGCACCGCGAGGCTCAGTACCAACGTGACGGCCAACAGCACGAAGACCTTGTCGAACTCGGCACCAAGCAGGACGTAGTTGCCGGTCAGATAGTCGACGAAGTTACGCGTGACCGCGCCGCCATCCTCGATCAGCACGGCATAGGCCACGAGCGCCGTCCAGCCGACGGCGGCGAAGGCGCCCATCGAGAGCACGAATCGCGGATCGAAGCGTAGGGCGCGAATGGCTATCAAGACGAACATGTAGGTGAAGGTCGGTATCTTCAAATAGAAGACTGCCGGCTGATCGTAGTCGAGATGGAAGCTCCAGATCAGTCCCCAAAGCATCGCCACGTCGACGAGCATCGACAGGACCAGAAACCACCCCGGAAGGAAGCCACGATAGGCGGCGGCGAGGCGGATCATGCTGAATACGAAATACGGGCCGAGGATCAGTGGCACCGGCTGGAGCATGCCGGCGTCGGCCGGCTTCGGCACCAAGGTGTAGAGGGTGCCGAAAACCAGCACGACGCCGACTTGCGCCCAGCTGATCAGGCGTTCGCTGTCGCGCTCCTGAGCGGCCACCAAGCGCTGGACCCTGGCCGGCAGCTTGGGTGCGCTGGCCGACTCCCCAAGGTCGTTGCGCAAGCTCGCCGGCAGCAGCGCTGGTAGTCTCGCCTTCAAAGAAACGCCTGGAGATCGGTGGAGCTGGTCACGCCGACCTTGCCGTAGTGCCGGTCCAGCCAGCGATCCGCGCGCTCGCGCCCGAGTTGGAAGAGCCAATCCAGGAACTTCGGGTCGGCGTTGAGCTTCGACGATGTGCCGAGTTCGGTGAATTCACGCTCGGCTTCGACGTTGTGGACATTCAGGCGCTTGTAGTGCTGCCGGTCGAGATGTCCCTCGTCGAGCAGGCGGGTGACGAAGGCGATGGCCCGCATCTCGCGCATCAACGAACTGTTGAAACTCAGTGTGTTGATGCGGTCGAAGATGTCTTGTGCGCTCGTCGGCACTTCGTCGGTGTTGATCGGGTTGATCTGCACGATCAACACGTCCTGCGATTCCGCACCGTAGATCAGCGGGAAGATCGGTGGATTGCCCATGAACCCACCGTCCCAGTAGAATTCACCGTCGACTTCCACCGTCTGAAAAACATAAGGCAAGCATGCCGACGCCAGCACCGCCTTGGCCGAAATCTCGCTGTCTTTGAAGACCTTGATCTTGCCGGTCTTGACGTTGCTGGCGCACAAGAACAGCTTGACGACCTTGTCACAGCATTGCTGCGCCAGCCAGTCGAAATCGATGACGTCCTGAAGCACGTCCTCGAGCGGATTGATGTTGAGCGGATTGAGCTGGTAGGGCGAAAAAACGCGGCTGAGGTTGTCGAAGACGTACCAGCTCGGCGAGTAGTCCATGTTACCGACGCTGAACCAGCGATCGATCGGGCTGGGCTGGATCGGGCTGAGCTTCGCGGCTTCGCCGATCTTGGTCCAGAAGATGCGCAGCGTCTCCCGGGCCCCTTCTTGACCGCCGCGCGCCAGGCCGTACGCGACGACCGCTGCATTCATCGCCCCAGCGCTGGTTCCGGAGATCCCCTCGATCTCCAAACCACCATGTTCGAACAGCCGGTCCAGCACACCCCACGTGAAGGCGCCATGTGAGCCCCCGCCCTGCAGGGCGAGGTTGATGAGTTTCGGCGCTTCGTTCGCCATCGTCGTTCAGCCCTCGGTCCGTCTGGTCAGTGCGCCGTCCAGCTGCCGTCCATTGCGATCGCCTGCCCACGCAATTGGTCGCCGCCCGGCGAGCAAAGGAACAGTGCGAGGTCGCCCAGCTGCGCTGGTGTGACGAACTTCTCGCTAGGCTGCTTCTCGGCAACGAGTTCCCTCGCCTCGTCGTCGAAGGTGGTACCTTTCTCTTCAGCGCGCTTGTTGATCTGCGCTTCGACCAGTGGCGTCAGCACCCAGCCGGGGCAGATGGCGTTGCAGGTCACGCCGGTGCGCGCGCTCTCCAGGGCAACGACCTTGGTCAGACCGACGATGCCGTGCTTCGCCGCGACGTAGGCCGCCTTCTCAGTGCTGGCGACGAGGCCGTGGACCGAAGCGATGTTGATGATTCGACCCCAGTTCCGCTCGTACATCTGCGGGATGACCGCCTTGATGCCGTGGAACACGGCCGAAAGGTTGATCGCCATGATCGCATCCCACTTCTCGGCGGGAAACTCGTGGACCGGCGCCGTGAACTGAATACCGGCGTTGTTGACGAGCACGTCGACCTTGCCAAGAGCGCCGGTCGCGAACTCGATCATGCCGGCGACCTCCTCCGGCTTGGACATATCGGCCGGCGAGTAACGAACGCGAACCCCGAACTCGCTCTCCAGCGCCGCGCGCGCGCGTTCGATCTCGGCAGCGTCGCCGAAGCCGTTGATCACCAGATCCGCGCCGGCCGCTGCCAGTCGCTCCGCCACGCCGAGGCCGATCCCACTGGTCGATCCGGTGACCACCGCTACCCTGCCCTTCATCGCCCGCTCCTCGTCATCACAAATCCGGATCGCGATTTACGCCAGCAGCGCTGTGGCGCCTAGCCGGATGCTGGTGACGGGCGATGACGTTTCGATGAGCCGTGGGCCGCCCCTTGCGCAACCGGGGCCGGGTCGACACATCGTGCGCAGCATCCGTCGTCAGGGGGAACCCATGCTGCGCTGGTTGGTCAAAGGCCTCGTCGTTCTGGTCGCATTCCCGGGTGTCGTCGGCGCGACGACGCTCACGATCCTCCACAACAACGACGGGGAATCGCGACTGCTGGCCCAGGCCGGCGCCGAAGGCGTCGGCAGCCTGCCGGCCTTCGTCGCGGCGCTGCGCGCCGCACGCGCCGTCGCCGGGCAGACCAGCGACGCGGTGATCACCGTCTCTTCGGGCGACAACGTTTTGCCTGGACCGGTCTTCCAGGCCGCCCTCGATCGCGCGGCCGCCGACGGGGAGCACTACTTCGATGCCCGCGCCCTGAGCCTGATCGGGTACGACGCGATCGGCATCGGCAACCACGATTTCGACTTCGGCCCGGCGTTCCTTGCCGAGTTCGTCCCGCAGGTCACCCGCGGTGACGACGGCGCCCCGGTCCCGTACCTTTCGGCGAACCTCGCCTTCGACGAGGCGAGCCCGCTCGGGCCTCTGGCAGCAACGGAGCGCATCGTGCCGTCCGCGGTGATCGAGGTCGGTGACGTCCGGGTCGGCATCGTCGGTGGCGTCACCGAGGACTTGCCCCGCATCTCCTCTCCCGGCGAAGGCATCGAGGTGCTGCCGCTGGTCGCGTCGCTGCAAGCGGAGATCGACCGTGTCCAGGCCGCCGGCATCGACAAGATCGTCGTGATCAGCCACGCTCAAAGCCTGCGGTTCGATCTGGAGACGATCATCCCGCAACTCAGTGGCGTCGACGTGTACGTCGCCGGCGGTGGCGACGAACTCTTGACCGTTGCCAGTCGCTTGGACGCCGAGGGCAACGATCCGTTCGGCCAGGAAAGCTTCGGCACCTATCCCCAGCGGACGAGCGGCGCCGACGGTCGCCCGGTGGTCGTGGTCACCACCCCCGGCGAGTACAAGTACGTCGGGATGCTCACCGTCGAGTTCGACGACACCGGCGAGGTCGTCGGCGCTACCGGCGGCGTGCTCCTCACCGATCCAGCGGTTTTCGGCGTTGCCGATGACGCCGAGATGCTGCTCGCGGAGGTGGAGGAGGCCGTCGAGGTGTTCGCGGCGAAGCCGATCGGCGTGAGCGAGGTGCCGTTGAACGGCGAGCGCCAGGACGTCCGGACCCGCCAAACCAATCTCGGCTCGCTCGTCGCCGATGCGCTGGGCGCTCAGGTCCGTGCCGAACTCGGCGATCTGGTGACCAATCCGCTGGTCGCCTTTCAAAACGGCGGTGGCATCCGCAACAACAACCGCCTTCTGGAGGACGCGAGTATCGACGCGCCGCTGACGTTCAGCGAGCTTCAAGCGTTCGACGCCGTACCGTTCCCCAACTTCGCCGCGCTGATCCCGGCGATGGACACGGCGTCACTACGGGACACGCTGGAGCACGGACTGTCGGGAATCGAGGAAACCCGAGGGCAGTTCCTGCAGGTCTCGGGCCTGACTTTCCGTGCCGAGCTCGATCGACCGGTGGGCGAGCGGGTGCGTGAGGTTGCGCTCGCCGACGGGACGGAGCTGGTGGTCGACGGTGAGATCGTTACCGAGATGTTGGTCGACGTAGCCACCGTCGACTTCCTGGCCAAGGGCGGCGACGGCTTCGACACGTTCGCCGAGCGGTCGTTTCATCGCGGCACCGCCAGCCAGCAGCAGGCGCTGGCGCGCTTCGTCCGCGACGACTTGGGCGGCCGCATCACCGAAGCGCTCTACCCCGAAGGCGCAACCGACCGCATCATGATCCAGGAGTGACCGGCACCGTCACCTCCGGTGTCCGCTATGCGGCTTCGGGCCGGTTGACCAGCCAAATGCCGAGTGCGACGCCGGTCAGCGCTAAGAGGAACGACGGTGAGACCGGGTCGCCCAGGATCAGAGCACCCGCCACCACGCCGAACAAAGGCGTCAGGAACGTGAAACTCGCCAAGCGGGCCGCCGGGTAGCGACGCACCAGCCAGAACCACACGAGGTAGGTGACCGCAACGACGACGCACACTTGGTAGGCCAGCGCGGCCAACACCATCGGCGTCGCATCGACGATGCGGAACGGTCCGGCCAGTGCCGCACCGACCGCCAACGCCGGCACTGACCAGACCAGCTGATGGAAGAGGATGCGTTCGGCCGACTCGTGGACCAGCGGCGTCGCCTTGATGACGATGAACGTCGCCGCCCAGAGCATCGCAGCGAAGATGCACAGCAGGTCAGCGGGCAGCGTCCCGCGGCTCTCACCGTCGACCGCCCCGAAGAGCCCGAACGCCATGCCGACGAAGGCAACGGCGAGCCCCGTCGCACGGATCGGTCCCAGCCGCTCGTTCGGCAGCAGCCACGCGCCACCGAGGGCGACGAAGAACGGCATGGTGTAGAGGAAGACGACCGCCCGCGCCGCCGTCGTTCCATCGACGCCGACGTAGAACGCAATGAACTCCAGACCGAACAGAACGCCTGCGGCTATGCCGGGGAGCGTCGACGCGTCGATCCGGAACAAGGGCAACCCCCGCCACTTCGCGTAGAGACCGACCAGCAGGGCGGCGAGAAGAGAGCGCAAGAACGCCTGGAAGACCGGCGGAATGCCCTCGTTGGCGAGCTTGATCGCGACGGTGTTGATGCCCCAGGCGGCGCACAACAGGACCAGCAGGACGATGGCGACGCGGTCCAGGCGGGTCTTCACCAATGACTCAGCTCGCCACCCGCCACCGCACGTCCTCGCCACCGAGGAACGAGCGCACCCGCGCGGCCGCGCCGGCAACAGCAACGGTCTCCGGCGCGGTCCAGCGCTCCTCGACCAGGGTGACGCTGCCGGCATTGGGCGGCAGGCGGTAGAACGCCGCGCCGAACACACCGGCGAAGGCACCCAACCGGTCGAGCGCGCCCAGCTCATCGAAAACCTGGGCGTACGCCTCGAGTGCCACCGGCGCATTGAACACCCCGGCGCAGCCGCAAGCCGCCTCCTTCGCATCGACGGCGTGCGGCGCACTGTCGGTGCCGAGGAACAGTCGCGGGAACCCGGTAGCCACCAACCGCCGGAGAGCATCGCGGTCGCGGCGGCGCTTGAGGATCGGCAAGCAGTAAAGGTGCGGACGGATGCCGCCGACGAGCATGGCATTGCGGTCGACCATCAGGTGCTGCGGCGTCACCGTGCCTGCAAGCCGGTCGTCGCCGGCTTCGACGAAGGCTGCCGCGGCTTCGCTCGTCAGGTGCTCCAACACGATGCGCAGCTCGGGAAAGTCGCGCCTGAGCGGGCCGAGTACGCGATCCACGAACACCGCCTCGCGATCGAACACGTCCACCTCGGGGTCCGTCACCTCGCCATGGATGCAGAGCACGGCGTCGATACGCTCCAGACGTTCGAGGACTCGACGTACCCGCCGCAGATCGGCGACGCCGTGAGCGGAATTGGTGGTCGCTCCGGCGGGGTACAGCTTGACCGCGGTCAAGACCCCTTCGGCGAAGCCGCGTTCCAGATCGTCGGCGTCGGACGCCTCTGACAGATAGGCGGTCATCAGCGGCGTGAAGCGCGCGCCCGCCGGCAAGGCGGCCTCGATGCGCCGGCGGTAGGCGAGCGCATCGGCAACGCTGACCACGGGCGGAACCAGGTTGGGCATGACCAGGGCGCGACCGAACACCCGGGTCGTCGCCGGCAACACGGCCGTGAGCATCGCATCGTCGCGCAGGTGCAGGTGAAAATCGTCCGGCGTCGGCAGGCTCAGCGTACGGGTCATGATCGACTCCTTCGCCCGCGGTCTAGTCGCCGCCAAGGACTACCGCCACTGGTCATCCGTGGCGTAGGTCCCTATGTCCGGAGGCGAGAACGTCGAGAAAGCCCGCAACCAATGGCCCTCTCTCCGGCCCGCACCGTGGCACGCATGTTGTTGGAAGCCGAGGCGGTCCACGTCCGCCCCGACCGCCCTTTCGCACTCGACGCCAATCGTTGGAGTCCGATCTACATCGACACGCGGAAGCTGTTCGGCTCGCCGCGCATGCGGCGCCGGTTGGTCGAGCTGCTGCGTGAGCGGGTCATCGACGACATCGGCTTCGACGCGTTCGACACCGTTGCCGGCGGCGAAACGGCCGGCATCCCGCTCGCCGCGTGGCTCGCCGATGCGTTGATGTTGCCGATGGTCTACGTGCGCAAACAGCCCAAGGGGTTCGGGCGCAATGCGCGAATCGAGGGTCGCCTCACCGACGGCCAGCGCGTGCTGATGGTCGATGACGCGGCGGTCGACGGCACCAGCAAGCTGGGCTTCGTGGACGGCCTCCGCGAAGCCGGAGCGGTCGCGCATCATGGGGTGGTCCCGTTCGCCTACGACCTCTGGCCCGCCGGCAAGTCGGCCATGGCCGCTGCTGGGTTCACGTTGCACGCCATCGCCACCCTGCGGGACCTGCTCGACGAGGTGGCAGCCGGCGGCGCGTTGCCCTCGGCGACGCTGGCAGCCGTCGAGCAGTTTGCCGCCGCTCCGGACGCTTGGCACGCCAACGGGTGTGGCACATCGTGAGCGACGCCATCGACGCTTGGCTGGAGGCAGCGCGAGACGAGCAGCTGATCCTTCTTCAAGCGCTGGTCCGAACACCGTCGGACAACCCGCCCGGCGACCTCGCCGCTGCCGGCGAAGCGTGTGCCGTCGCTCTGGAGGCACTTGGGCTTGCCGTCGAGCGGCACCCCGTGCCGAGCGAGCTCTGCCGCCAGCACGGCATGGTCAGCGCCACCAACCTGGTCGTCCGCGAGCGCTTCGGTGACGGCCCGACGATCGCCTTGAACGCCCACGGTGACGTCGTTCCGCCCGGCGACGGCTGGACACGCTCGCCCTATGGCGGCGACGTCATCGATGGTTGGCTCTACGGGCGTGGTGCCGCGGTGTCGAAGTCGGATATCGCCAGCTACGCGTTTGCGCTGCTGGCGATCCGCACGAGCGGTCGGATCAACCGCGGCAGCGTCGAGCTTCACATCACCTGGGACGAGGAAGCCGGTGGCGAGATCGGGCCCGCGCGCCTCCTGGCGGAACGCCTGACCGCCCCCGACCTCTGCATCGCCGCCGGCTTCCCTTACACCGTCGTCACCGCGCACAACGGCTGCCTGCACCTGGAGGTCGAGATTCGTGGCCGGTCGGCTCACGCGGCCAAGCCCTGGACCGGGGTCGACGCCCTGGAAGCGACCAGCCACCTGCTGCAGGCGCTCTACGCGTCGCGTCCGGCGCTCGCCGCAACGACCTCCACCATCGCCGGCATCGGCAGCCCGCAACTGACGATCGGGCTGATCGAGGGCGGTATCAACACCAACGTCGTTCCCGATAGGGTCACCTTGCGCCTCGATCGGCGGCTGGTTCCAGAGGAGGACGCCGGTGCCGTCGACGCGGCCTTGCGAACCCTGATCGACGAGGCCGTAGCCAAGGTACCGGGCGCCTCGGCGGAGGTTCGCCGGTTACTTCTGGCCGAACCCCTGCGCGAAACGGCAGCGAGCCGCCAACTTGCTGAAGCGTTGGCAGCGCAGGCGACGGCGGTGCTCGGCGAGCCGGTGGGCGTGGGTGGTGTGCCACTCTACACCGACGCAAGGCACTACGCGGCGGCTGGCGTGCCGACCGTGCTGTTCGGCGCCGGCCCGCGGACCATCGAAGAGGCCAACGCCCATCGCGCCGACGAACGGGTGCCGGTTCGAGAACTGCACGCGGCGACCGTGGTGATTGCCCGCACGCTGCTCCAGGTCCTCGGCTGAGCCGTGTTCCCACCAGCGACCCCGCCTTTCGACGACGTCCCGGTGTTCGGCACCTTCGATCCGGCGAGGTCCTGGCGTGATCGCCATGTGGTCTACGCGGTCGTCGTCGACGACGCAGGCCGTCTGCTCGTCGTCGACCACGCCCAGCAGCGTTTGCTGCCGGGCGGCGGGATCAACGCCGGCGAGACCGCTGCGGAGGCGCTCTTGCGGGAAGGCCTGGAGGAGGTCGGTCAACAGCTCGAGGTGGGACGCGAGTTCGGGCTTGCGCGCCACTTCTTCGATCCGGACGACGGCGCGCCGCCCCGCCACAAGCTTTGCCGTTACCGTCAGGCGACGGCCGGCGCGGTGGTCGGCCCACCCAGCGAGCCCGATCACGTTCCGCTCTGGCTGCCCGTCGATCGAGCGCTGTCGACACTCACCCACGCGGTAGACCGCTGGGCCGTTTCCCTGCATGTGACCGGCACATCCCAACCGCTCGGAGACGACGGATGAGCGTTGCCGGCTTCGGTTTCTCGACGGCCCAGCGCCGCGATCTCGGCGGCCTCGGCGACGACTTGGCGCGCATCGGCGATGCCGGCGCGACGTTTGCGGAGTTGAGCCTCTGCGGCATGGACGTCGTGGCGAACGGCCGGCCGGTTGCAGCGCGGGTCCGCGAGCTCGGGCGCCTGACGGCTGCCCATCGTCTCCGCTACACCGCGCACGGGCCCTTGGCGGCGAACTTCATGGACCCGCGTCATGCGCCGCTTTTCCGCCGCGTGGTCGAGGCCTATCTCGCGGTTTGCGATACCGTTGGTGCGCGCGTGCTGGTGCTCCACACCGGAATCGTCCCACGGCGACCGCAGGCGGAACTCGACCAGCTCCATGCGCGCGAGCGCGAGGCCCTGCGCTTCCTCGGCGACGCCGCCGGTCGGCTCGGCATCAAGATCGCCATCGAAACACTGTTCGCGTTCGAGCCCGACCGCTACACGGCCACGCCGAGCCGGCTGGCCGCCGAGATCGAGGCGGTCGACCACCCGCACGTGGTCGGCTGTCTCGATCTCGGCCATTGCTACCTCTACGCGACGCATCTCGGTCTCGACCTCGAGACCGAGGTCTCCCGGTTCGCCGCCGTGACCGGACACGTCCACATCCACGACAATTTCGGCCTGCCTCAAACCGTACAGGGGTTCCTGCCGTCGGAGACCATGGCGTTCGGTCTCGGCGACCTCCATCTGCCGCTCGGCTGGGGCGACCTGCCGTTCGGCCGTTTGCTGCCGAAGCTGAAGTTGCGCCCAGACACCGCGGTCATCGACGAACTGCCGCCCCATTTTGCGGTGGATACCGCCGCTTGCGCGGAAACGCTGCGGAGCTGGTTGCCGACCATCGGCAACGAGACGGGCACATGATCGTTTCATGGTCAGAACGCATCACGAGCGCCTGTGTTTTGAACACACAGCATGATCGTTGCGCCGACGCGTCGCTGGAAGTGTTGGTTTCCTTGAGTTGGCATGGTTCTAGCTCTTGTGAAAGCGACCCTGAGAAGGGTGCCACCCAGCAGGAGCTCCGCGGCTCCACCCCTAGACCCGCTCGCACTCCTCCCGGCGAGCGGGTTTTTTCTCGGCTCCCGGACGGTGGCTGACGATCGGCAGTGCCTGCACCTGAGCGTCGTCGGTCGCGTCCAGGGCGTCGGCTTCCGAGCTTGGTTGCAACACACGGCCGTCGGCCTGGGGTTGGACGGGTGGGTGCGCAACCGCCGCGATGGTTCGGTCGAAGCGTTGGTCGCCGGGCCGCGACGCGCAGTCGCCGAGCTTTTGGCCGCCTGCCACCGCGGCCCGGCGCTCGCTCGCGTCGACCACGTCACCACTGGCGAGCACGCGGCGCCGGCCGAAGCCGGCTTCCGGACGTTGCCTACGGTTTGAGCGATCGCTTGTTCCCGCCGGGCGAGCGGCTATGGTCCAGGGGCTGCGGAGGAACCGGCGGATGCAGACCAACTTCACCGAAGCCCAGCTCGCTGATCCGGACCTCCGCGAAGCGAACCAGATTCTCCGGACCTGCGTACACTGCGGTTTCTGCACGGCGACGTGCCCGACGTTCGTTCTGCTCGGCGACGAACTCGACAGTCCCCGCGGGCGCATCTACCTGATCAAGGACATGCTGGAGAACGAGAAGCCGGCGACCGAGCAGGTCGTGCGCCATCTCGACCGCTGCCTTTCTTGCCTCGCCTGTATGACGACATGCCCGTCGGGCGTGCACTACCAGCACCTGATCGACCACGCCCGCGCTTACATCGAACAGACCTACGATCGACCGTGGCACGACAAGGCGCTCCGCTGGCTGTTGGCGCAGCTGATCCCGCGGCCTTCGCTCTTTCGCCTGGCACTCGTCAGCGCGCGCCTGGGCCGCCCGTTCAAGGGCCTGTTTGGCGGTCGGATGCGAGCGATGCTGGAGTTGGCGCCCAGCCACCTACCGAAGCCCTCCCCGGCGGACCGGCCGCAGACGTTCCCCGCCGAGGGTCCCCGCCGCGCTCGCGTCGCGGTGCTGACCGGTTGCGCCCAACGGGTGCTCAACACCGACATCAACGAGGCGACAGTGCGCCTCCTGACCCGCCACGGCGTCGAGGTCGTCGTCAGCGACGGCATCGGCTGTTGCGGCTCACTCGTGCACCATCTCGGCAAGACCGACGCCTCCCACGTCCAGGCAGCTGCCAACGTCCGGGCCTGGTGGCGCGAAACCGAGGCCGGCGGCGGCGCTGGGCTCGACGCCATCGTGATCAACGCGTCAGGCTGCGGCACGACGGTCAAGGACTACGGCTACATGTTCCGCGAGGACGCGGCGCTGAGTGCCCAGGCAGCGGCGATCTCGGCGCTGACCAAAGACGTCACCGAGTTTCTCCTCGATCTCGGCCTGATGGACCCGGTGCGTACTACGGGCCAACGCGTCGCCTATCACAGCGCCTGCTCGATGCAGCATGGCCAGCAACTGAAGACGCAGCCGATGACGCTCCTCGGCCAAGCCGGGTTCGAGGTCAAAGGCGTGCCCGAAGGCCATCTCTGCTGCGGCTCGGCCGGCGTCTACAACATCCTTCAGCCGACGATCGCCAACCGCTTGCGTGACCGCAAGCTCGACAACCTCGCCAAAGTCGCGCCGGAGATCGTCGCCACCGGCAACATCGGCTGCATGACGCAGCTCGGAGGACACGCCGGCGTACCGGTCGTGCACACCGTCGAGCTCTTGGACTGGGCAACGGGCGGGCCACTGCCGCGCACGCTCGAAGGCCATGTCGAGCACGAGACGGCAATGAACGTCGCCGCCGCCTGAACGAGACTGCGCCTCAGCCCGACGGCAGCCAGGTCGCCAGCGCGGGAAAGAGAACCAGCAGGCCGACCATGATCAGCATGACGACGACGTAGGGCACCGCCCCGGCCATGACCTCGGTCAGGTTGCCCCGGCGGCGGGCACCTTGGACGACGTAGAGGTTGAGGCCGACGGGCGGCGTGATGAGCGCCATCTCGATCAAAAGGATCAAAAGGATACCGAACCAGACCTTGTCGAAGCCGAGGCCGGCGACGATCGGCACGACGATGGGAATCGTCGCGATCATCAACGACAGCGTTTCGATGAAGAAGCCGAGGATGATGTAGAGCAGAATGATGAAGAAAAGTGTGGCGTAAGGCCCGAGTTCCTGATGGTCGAGCAGCGACCGGAGTTCGTTGCCGAGGCCGGCCGAGGCCAGGGTGTAGTTGAGGAAGTAGGCGCCCAAGATGACGAGCATGATCATCGAGGTCACGCGGACCGTACCGAGGAGTGCGGCGTCGATGGCCGAAAGCGTCAAGGTACCGCGGGCGAGTGCGATCACGAAGGCCATGGCGACACCCACGGCGGCGGCCTCGGTCGGTGTCGCCCAACCCTGATAGATCGAGCCGACGACGACGGCGAAGAGCAGCGCGATCGGCACCAGATCGACCAGCGCTTGGCCCCGTTCGGCCCAGCTCGCCTGGCGCGTCGGGCCGCCGAGACCCGGACGCGCCACGCACAAGGCGGCGGTGACGGCCATGAAGCCGACAGCCGTCAGGAGGCCGGGAACGAGGCCCGCGAGGAACAGCTGCGGGATCGAGGTTTCCGTCAGGAAACCGTAGACGATGAGATTGATCGACGGCGGGATCATGATCCCGAGCGTCCCACCGGCGGCGATGGCGCCGGCGAAGAGGCGTTGGTCGTAGCCCAGTCGCTCGGCCTGCGGCATGGCGACGGTGGCGACGGTTGCCGCGGTCGCGACCGACGAGCCCGAGGTCGCGGAGAACATCGTCGCCGTGCCGATGTTGGCGTGGATCAGCCCGCCCGGCAGCCATGAGAGCCAAGCGTCGAGGGCGCGATACGTGCGCTCGGCAATGCCGGCCCTGACCAGGATCTCGCCCAGCAGCACGAAGAACGGAATGGCGATGAGGAGCGAGCTGTTGCTCGCCGACCAGACCACCTGGCCGAGGCCGCGGATCAGCGGGAAAGGGGAATAGAAGGCATCGATCCCGATGCCGAGGACGAAGAGGATGGCGCCCACGGGCAGAGCGAGCGCGAGGCCGACGAGAAGGGCTGCTCCGGTGGTCCAGATCATCGCTCGCCCTCGCCTCCATGCGTGCCGGCGATCGTCTCGACCTCGGCGTAACGCCCCCGAACCGCATCGAGTAGCGCCGCGATCAGCAGCAGGGTTGCGGCCGTCGTGAACCAAACCCAGCCGGCGAACCAGATCGACTCGGGGATCCACAACGGGGTCTCGAGCGGCGTGTTGGCCCGCGAGCCGCGATCCAAGGTCTTCTCCAGGACCCGCCAACCGTAGCCGGTCACGAGCCCGGCCACGGCGGCCATGACCGCCATGGCGAAGACGTCCAACCAGGCGCGCGCAGCCGGCGGCAAGCGCCGCTGAACGAGGTCGATGCGCACGTGCGCGCGCTCGCTCAGGGCGAAGGCGAACCCCCAGGTCGTGACGGCGGCCATGACGTAGCCGCTGATTTCGTCGGAGCCGCCCAAGGGACTACCGACGGTGCGGCGAAGCACGATCTCGACGATGATCACCGCACCCATGACGAGGAGCGCGATCCCCAGCAAGCGGGCGATCAGGAGGTTCAGCCGGCCGATCGCCCGGACGAGTCCGTTCATGCTCAGTTGATCGGCACCTCGACGCCGACCACTTCGCCGACGCTTCGATTCCAGCGCTCGGCCCAGTCGGGACCAGCCCTTTGCGCCCACTCGGGCAGCACGGTCTCCTCCAACACCTTCTCCGCGAGCGCCAAGTCCTCGGCGCTGGGTTCGACCAACGTCATCGCCGCAGGATCACCCAACGGACAGTCGCCGTTGCCGGTCAGGCAAGCGATGTCGTCGTCCAGCGCGCCGTCAGCGGCATCCCAGGCTGGCTGTTCGAGGTAGGTCGTGATCTGCTCTTGCAAGAACGCCTGCATTTCGGGCGACAGGCTCTCCCAGCGGTCCAGGTTCATCGCGGTGACGACGGGGTCCCAGCCGCCGAGCGGCAAGGTCATGAGATGCGTCGAACTCTCCCACCAGCCGGCGCTGTAGCCGGAACCGGAGCCGGTGATGGCACAGTCGATGACACCGCGCTCAAGCGCTCCCGGCACTTCGGCAAAGCCGAGCGTGATGCCTTCGGCGCCCAGCGCTTCGAGGAACTTGGTCGTCATCCGCCCGGAGCCCCGGATCTTCAGGCCGCGAAGGTCGTCCAGGCCGGCCACCGCCGGTTTGCAGAAGACCACCTGCGGCGGATAGGGCGCGATCCCCAAGAGCTTGGAGGCGAACCGCTCGGCCATGATGTCGTCGACCATGGGCCGCGCTGCATCGACCATCGCCCGAGCATCCGCCGGATCGGTGGCGACGAGTGGGACGTCGAGGCCCTCGAGTTCCGGAGCATCGCCGACGGTGTAGTCGGCGACGGTGGCACCGACGTCGAAGACGCCATCATCGAGCAGCCGGAAAACGTCGCCACCGGCCACGCCCATCTGATCGAAGGTGGTGAGGTTGACCGTGATCGCACCGCCCGACGCCTCCGGCAGATGCTCGGCCCAGAAGGGCTGCTCGAACTGGCGGTGCAGCGGCAGCCCGCTCCAGGTGCCGACCACCGACAGCGTCACCGGCTCCAGATCCTGCGCCAACGCAGGCGCTGCGAGCGCGGTGGAGGCGACCAACGCGGCGGTCAAACGGACGGCGAGACGAGACATCGGGTGTTCTCCCACGTGAACGACGGCAGTGCGATGTTTGCTGCTTCTGGGCTCACAGTCGACCGGTTGACGCTCACCGTCCAGACCCAGTGTCGCCATGAGCGCGCCCGGGTGGCGTGGGTGGCCGACATCGACGAGGTCGCTCGAGCCGTCGAAGGTCAGCGGCCGACACGTGCGATCGAGGGCGGGCGTTGGACGCCGCCAGAACAGGTAGACCGGATGAGCCAATTCCGCTATGATTTCATCATTCATTCATGATATGTCGCAGGTTGAGGATCGGCATGTATGCGGCACACGGTCGGACCCTGGTTGCAGGTGCGCTTTTCACGGTCACGGGGACGTTCGCCAGCCCAACTGCGGACGCCGCGGCGATCGGCGGGCCGGCGTCGCTCGCCTCGCTCACGGACGGCTTGATCGCGTGGTGGCCGCTGGACGTCGACGCGCGCGACATGAGCGGGAATGGACACCACGGGATGATCAATGGCGCCTTGCCGACGATCGGCCGGGTCGGCCGCGGCGCGTACACGTTCAACGGTCAGGACACGTACATCCGCGTTCCCGACAGTCCCGAGCTGCGACTCGCCCAGACCGACTACACGCTGGCCTATCACGTCCGACTCGAAGGCGAGACGCCTTACCTGCACGGGATCTTGACGAAGCGGCCAGCCACGCCACCCGGAACCAATGGTCCCGCCGAGCAACGCGGTTGGACCACGTCGATCACCAGCAGCAGCAATTGGCGACCGGAGATGCGCTCGGGCGCTCTGACGCATAGCGTCGACAGCGGCGGCGATCCCGTCGTGTGGACGAAGCGCGAAGCCGTTCCGCCGCGGAACGAGTGGGCGCACGTGGCGATCACGTACAACGTCAACGCGGCGCAGATCGATTTTTGGGTCAATGGCGAACGCCAAGCGCCGCTGTCGTTCGACTTCAGTTTCCAGAATGCCTACCCGTCGCCAAGCTCGATCTCCTTCGCCGACCTCTATCTCGGCCGCGATTCCGCTCGCCCTGCCTACTTCCTGCACGGCAGCCTCGACGACGTGCGGATCTACGGCCGCGTCCTGTCGGAGGACGAGCTTCGGCTATTGGCAACACCAGCGCCGCCAGCGCTCGCGCTCTTCGGCGCCGCACTGACCGCGCTCGTCATCGCCCAGCGCAGAGTCGCGACCTGATCGCTCGTCGTCACCACATCCCGTCGCCTTGGGCGTCCGCTGCGGCTCGGTCGGACGCTGAGGGTCAACCGCCCTCCCCCGCCGTCTCCCGCCGACGGCCGAGCATGGCGCCGATCTTCGGCAGGACCGCCGGCAGAACGATCGTCGCCGCCGCCAGCAACAGAATGGTCAAGGTCAGCGGGCGTTCCCACAAAAACGCCCAGCTGTCGTCGTTGATGAGGAGCGCGCGGCGGAGGTTCTCCTCCATCATGCCGCCGAGGATGTAGCCGAGGATCATCGGCGCCATCGGAAAGCCCAAGAGACGCAGGCCGACCGCCGCCACCGCGAACACCACCATCATGTGGATGTCGAAGGTGTTGAAGCTGACGAAGTAAACGCCGATCAGCGAGAAGAAGAAGATCAACGGCAGGAGAAACCGGCCAGGAATCGCCAGAATCCGCGCGATATAGGGGATCAACGGCAGATTGAGGATCAACAGGACGATATTGCCGATCCACATGGAGATGATGACGGACCAAAAGACGTCGGGCTGATCGAGATAGAGGCGCGGGCCCGGCTGGATGCCGTAGGAGATGAGGGCGCCGAGCATGATCGCGGTCGTCCCGGAACCGGGAATGCCGAGCGTCAGGAGCGGCACGAACGAACCCGTCGCCGCAGCGTTGTTGGCTGATTCGGGTGCGGCAAGGCCGCGGACCGAACCTTTGCCGAACAGTGCCCCCTTGGCCTTGCCAGCGACCCGCTGTTCGGTGCCGTAGGCGAGGAAACTGGCGATGGTAGCACCGGCGCCCGGCAGCACGCCGATCAGGAAACCGAGCACCGACGACCGGCCGACCACCGGAGCGATCTCCCGCACCTCGCCCGCGGAGACCGCCATCGAGCCTACGCTCCGTTGGGCATCCAGCTCACGTTGACGGTCCTCGTCGCTCTTGGGTTTCAGCACCCCCATGAACGCTTCGCTGAGGGCGAACGTGGCCATCGCCAGCAACAGGAACGACACGCCATCCAACAAGTCGATCATACCGAGGGTGAAGCGCTGGACACCCTGGGTCTGGTCGGTGCCGACGGTCGACAGCATCAGGCCGACGATGGTCATCAAGAACGCCTTGAGGACCTGGCCTTTGCCGGCGAACGCCGCGACCGCCGTCAGCCCGAGGACCATCAGCGCGAAGTAGTCGGTCGACTGGAACGCCAACGAGACCTCGGCCAGCCGCGGTGCAGCGACCAGCAGCAGCAAGGCCCCGAGCACGCCGCCAGCAAACGACGAGTAGGCGGCGATCGCCAAGGCTTTGCCGGCATGGCCCTGCTTGGCCAGCGGGTAGCCGTCGAACGACGTTGCGACCGTCGATGCGACACCAGGGGCGTTGATGAGGATCGACGACGTCGAACCGCCGAAGATCGCGCCATAGTAGACCGCAGCCATGAGGATGATCCCGGCCGCAGGATCGAAACCGATCGCAATCGGGATCATCAACGCGATGGCCGACATCGGCCCGAGGCCGGGCAACATGCCGATGAAGGTGCCGACCAGACAGCCGACCATGACCATCAGCAGGTTCTGGAACGTGAGCGCGGTCCCGAGACCGATCAGAATGCCTTCGAGCACCGTTCACCAACCACGCTTGAGCAACCCGGGCACCGGATCGATGTAGATGTCGAGCCCCTGGGTCATCAGCAGCCAGAACGCGACGACGAGCGGCACCGAAGCGGCCACGAGGATGAGCGGCCGCCGCTCGCCGAGCGCGACGTAGCCGCCGATCAGGAACAGCGACGTGGAGAGGATGAAGCCGAGCGGCCGCAAGGTCAGCCCGTAGGCAACCATCAGGGCAAGCATGGCGAAGCCGACACCCCAATTGAAGCCACGGACGTCGAGCCGCTCGTGGCTGCCCGGAAAGAGCAGCAACAGCAGCGACAAGCCGACGCCGAGCACCGACAACGCCTCTGGCATGGTCTGGGCGTTGAACGCCTGCGCCTCTTGGAACGGCAGCATGCGGATGTCGTACGTCAGGTACCAATAGGCACAGCAGAATACGAGCAACAGCAGCGCCCCGATGCGGTCCTTGGACAGCAGCATCGACGTCTCCTCGGACAGCCGGACCACCCGCGAGCCGGCGACCGCCGGCTCGCGGGTGCCCGTATCGGGCTCAGAGGAAGCCGAGCTCGCGCATCAGATCGCCGACCTGCCCTTCTTGGGCTTCCAGGAAGACGACGAAGTCGTCGCCGGGGTTGAAGATCTCGACCCAACCGTTGCGCGACCTGACGGCCTCCCATTCCGGCGTGTCGTACATTTGCTCGAAGGCGGCGACGAACGCGGCCTGCTGCTCCTCGGAGAGGCCAGGCGGACCGAAGAAGCCGCGCCAGTTGACGAACTCCGCGCTGGAGCCGAGCTCCGTGCAGGTGGCAACGTCAGGCGCGTCGGCGAGCCGCTCCGCGGCGGTCACGCACAAGACCCGAACTTCGCCCTGGGAGGCCAGATCGACGGCTTCGCTGAAGCCGGTCGACAGGGCCTGGGTCTCGCCGGTCAACAGACCGGCCATCGCCTTACCGCCGGCATCGTAGGGGATGTACTTGACCTTGGTGGGATCGGCGCCCGCTTCACGCATGACCAGCGCTGCGACGAGGTGATCCATGCCGCCGGCAACGGAACCGCCGCCGATCGCCACCGACGACGGATCTTCCTCGAACGCGGCGACCAAGCTGGAGAAGTCCTCGTGGGGCGAGTCGGCCTTCACGACTATGGCCGCGTAGTCGCCGATGGTCCCCGCGACCGGCGTGAGGTCCCGGAAGCTCTGGGGAAACATGCCTTGCAGCGAGCGGATGACGATCGGCGTCGAATTGACCATCAGCGTGCTTTGCTGCGTGTCTGCCGTTTCGATCAGATGGGCGATCGCCTTGCCGCCGCCGCCGCCCGACATGTTCTCGTAGGTGGCGGAGCCAACGATGCCGGACTTGGTCAGCGCCTCACCCGTCCCGCGGGCGGTGCCGTCCCAACCACCACCCGCGCCGCCGGGCACGAGGAAGTGGATTTCCTCGATGTCCGCGGCCATCGCCGGCGTACCAACGAGTGCCGCGGCCACCATCAAGCCGCGCGTCGTCGACAACATCTTCAAAGGTCGTCTCCCTGAGTCGTCGTTTCTGTCACGATGGGACCAGGACCGTCGTACGTCCACCGGTAATGCGGCGGAGTCGGCCCCTTGTTGCGCCCACCTTGCTGCATTTGTTCCCAACCATGGGCGATCACGCCGACCGATCGGGACAGGCAGAAGAGCCCACGGGCGAGCGGCGGTGGAAAGCCCAGTTCGGCGTAGATCACCGCCGTGGCGCCGTCGATGTTCATCGGCACCGCCTTGCCGGCCCGATCGTTCAGGAGCGCTTGAACGCTCCGCCCGATCGTGGCGAAACGGCCGGTGACGACGCCCTCGCTCGCGGCTTCGTCGACCAGCGCCAAGAGCCGGGGCGCTCGCGGGTCGACGGGCTTGTGGAAGCGGTGACCAAAGCCCGGAACGAACCGACCATGCTCGTCCTGCCAGGCGTCGACGACCCTCGCCGTCGCATCGCCGGCCGCGGTGCCGGCGGCGATCGTTGCGTCGATCCGACCGTAGAGCTCGACCGCCTGTTCGCCGGCACCGCCATGGACGTCGTCGAGGAGATTGACGGCTGAGGCCAGCGCCCCGTTCAGACCTAGGCCACAGGTGACGGCCATCCTGGCGCAGGCGATCGACGGCGCCTGCGGCCCGTGATCGACCGCAGCCACCAGCGCCGCCTCCAGCAACCGGGCCTCGCCAGGACTAGGCATCCTGCCGCGGGTGAGCAACCAGATCATTTCCGGGAAGCTGGCCGTCCCAATCAGTTCCTGGATGTGGTGGCCACGGAATTTGATCACACCCGGCGCCATGTCGATGATCGACGTCCGCCACCAGTCGGCCACGTCCTGTCCGGCGTCGCTTGCCCCGTTGCCGCTCAAATCACCCCCTCCTGGCGCAAACGCTCGATGTCGTCGAGGCTCAAGCCCAACGCCCCGTAGACCTCGTCGTTGTGCTCACCCAACCTCGGCGGCGGCGATGCCACGCTCGGCGCCTTGCCGTCGAGCTTCACGCCGGTTCTGACGGTCCGGACGTTCCGCCCGACGCCGGGTGGCGCCGGATACTCGGCCACCATGTCACGGCCGGCGATGACGTCGTGATCCAGGATCTCGGGCACGTCCATGACGGCGCCAGCCGGGACGCCCAGGCGGCTCAGCTCGCGAGCCCACTCACGTGCCGGCCGGGCCTGGAGCACGATCTCGAGCTCGCGTCGCAAAGCGTGGCGGTTGACCTTCCGGCTCTCCCGGGTGGCGTAGTGCCTGTGGTCCAAAAGGTCCTCGCGACCCAGGTGACGCGCCAACGCCTGCCATTGCTCGTCCTTGTTGGCAGCAATGTTGACCAATCCGTCCTTGGCGCGGAACGCACCGGACGGTGCCGAGGTCGGGTTCTCGTTGCCCTGGCGGTGGGGCCGGACGCCGGCGATCAGCCAGTTCGAAACCGCCCAGCCCATCGTCGCCAGAACCGATTCCAACATCGACACGTCGATGAACGTGCCGCCCTGCCGAGCACGGCCCTGCAATGCCGCACAGATGGCGAAGGCGGCCGTCATCCCACCGATCGTGTCGGCCAGCGGAAACCCGACCCGCGTCGGCTCGCCCGCAGCATCGCCGGTGACGGCCATGACGCCGGCAGCGCCTTGAATGATCTGGTCGTAGGCTGGCCGATCGGTCCAAGGACCGTCCTGGCCGAAGCCCGAGATCGCGCAATACACCAGCTTGGGGTTCTCGATCCGCAACGCCTCCCAGCCGACGCCCAGCCGGTCCATCACGCCTGGACGGAAGTTCTCGACGACGACGTCGGCACCGGCCACGAGGCGTTCGAACAGAGCCTTGCCGTCGGGGTGCTTGAGATTCAGCGTGACGGATCGCTTGCCGGCGTTCTGGGCGAGAAAGGACACGCCCATCAGCCGGTCGTTGAGCGCCGGGTCGGCGCCGAGCTGCCGCGCCAGATCACCGCGGCCCACGGCCTCGACCTTGACGACGTCTGCACCGAGATGGGCGAGCTGGTGGCAGCAGAACGGCCCCGCGAGCACGTTGGTCAGATCGAGAACGCGGACGCCCTTCAGCGGGTCTTGCACGGCTCCCCTCCGCGTGGCCGACGGCCCAAGCCAAGCACGTCGATAGCCGACGGCAGGGGCGTCGACCACCTCGAAGCGCGCACGCAGCTTGCGCTCGGCTGCCAGCAAGCCATGTTGAGGGCGTCGTCGGCGACATCGCCGGCAGCGAGGCCAATCCGGTCGTCCTCAGATCGCCGAGCGTGCTCTTTGACCTCCATCCTCGACATCGAACGCCTGACGAAGCGCTACGCGTCGGGTCACGAAGCGCTGACGAGCATCGACTTGACGATCCGGCGCGGCGAGATCTTCGGCCTGCTCGGACCGAACGGCGCCGGCAAGACGACCCTGATCTCGATCGTCTGCGGCCTCGTCAACGCCACCAGCGGCAGCGTTGCCGTGGATGGCTTCGACATCGTTCGCGACTACCGCCAAGCCCGAGCCAAAATCGGCCTCGTACCGCAGGAGCTGTTGACCGACGCGTTCGAGACGGTCTGGAGCACGGTGCGCTTCAGCCGGGGCGTGTTCGGCTGCGCCACTGACGACGGGCATCTGGAGCGGGTGCTGCGCGAGCTGGCGCTATGGGACAAACGTGACGAACAGGTGCGGACTCTCTCCGGTGGCATGAAGCGCCGCCTGCTCATCGCCAAAGCCCTCGCCCACGAGCCCGAACTGCTGTTCCTCGACGAGCCCACGGCCGGGGTCGACGTCGAACTGCGCCGCGACATGTGGACGATGATCCGCCGGCTGCGCACCGAGGGGGTCACCATCGTGCTGACCACCCACTACCTCGAAGAGGCCGAGGAGATGGCTGACCGGATCGGCGTCATCAACGAAGGCAACCTCATCCTGGTCGAGGACAAGGCGACGGTCATGCACGAGCTCGGCCGGCGGAGCCTGACGCTGACCTTGGAGACGCCGCTCGACGGCGTGCCAGCCGCCTTGGCCGGCGGCGACGTCAGCCTCAGCGAGGACGGCCGCACCCTCGTCTTCGGCTTCGCCGCCGACGATCCGGCGAGCAGCATCGCCGACGTCATGCGGCGGGTACTCGCCGAAGGCATCGGCTTCTCCGGTCTGACGACGAAGCAAAGTTCGCTCGAGGATATCTTCGTCGATTTGGTTCGCGCGAAGACCTAACCCACCCCCGCGTCCGGATGATGCAGCCCCTGTACGACGTCAACGCTTCCGTGTCGGATAGGAAAAGCGAGGATCGGCGGATCGTTCGCCCACGGTCGCTTGGCGGACCATCGCGAACATTGAGGTGTTCTCCGTGGCCTCTACGATCCAGCGCCGTGGGTTGAGAGCTGAAAGGATCAAGTCGCACTCAACTATGGAGTGAGGATCGCCATGCCCAAGATTGACGTTGCTGCCGTCCCGATACGCAAAGGGACAGCGTATCCGCCGGAGTTCGACACAGCTTGTCGTGAACGCGTGCGAAAGCGACTTGGCGACGCTGGCGGGCTTACAGATTTCGGAGTCAACTTGACCCGCCTGCCCCCAGGCAGCTGGTCAAGCCAACGGCACTGGCACAGCCATGAGGATGAGTTCGTCTATGTGCTCGCGGGCGAGCTGACCCTTGTCGAAGATAGCGGCAATAGGGTTCTGGCCACTGGCGAATGCGCGGCATTCCCGAAGAACACCGGTGACGGCCATCATCTGATCAATGCGTCGCATGCAGATGCTGTCTATCTCGAAATCGGGTCGCACCATCCGGACGATCTGACGACATGCTCAGACATCGACATGAAAAGCGCAAACAAGGATGGTCGCTTCGTTCACAAGGACGGAACGCCTTATTGACACCGGAAACGAGATTGCGGCGACTTTGACGTCGCCGGGACCGACGACAGGGGAACAACAAGATGCAAGGAACTTGCCACTGCGGGCGCGTTACCTGGACCCTCGAAACGCCTCCCGAGTCCGTCACAGCCTGCAACTGTACCATCTGTCGCCGTTATGGCGTTCTATGGGCCTACGGCTACATCGACCATGACATCCACACGTCCGGTGAAACGACCACATATCGCCGGGCCGACGGAGGGGCGATTGATTTCCATTTCTGCCCGACTTGTAGCTGCGTAACGCACTACATCGCGACCAGACCCGGCGAGAACGGGCGGTACTGGACGGCGGTGAATCTGCGCCTGACCGAACCCGGCCCGATCGAGGCGCTGCCCATCGACCATTTCGACGGCCTTGAAACGTTCGATGACCTTCCACGAGACAGCCGCACCGTTTCGGATATGTGGTTCTGATCATCGATTGATTGCTGCTCTGGTGGTAAGGGCGCTGCTGCGTCGTCCACCTTGGCGGCGCAGGTCTCCTGGACGAAGCCCTAGCCGGGTCGAACGAATGGATCGATGGCATCGATCGTGGGATGCGCCGCTTCGATGCCCCCCCGGCCTCGAGCAGGAGATCCTCCCGAAACCGGCCCGCGACCAGCTGCACGCCCATAGGTTTGCCCGCCTGCCCCGCCGCCATGATCAACTGATGAACGACGAAACGCGCATCTGCGTCGCCTTCGACGTCGAGGTTCGGAAGAACGACCTCACGGCATGCCAAGCGCCAAAGCGCCATGTTGACGTCCGCGGCCGCGCCAAACGACGCCGGATCGATTTCCGCCACCTCCCAACCCGACGCCTCCAGGAACTGCGCGGCGCGACGAACCGTGGCGACCACCTCGGAGTCCGCCTGGCGCCCGTCGGGCGCCGTGCACAGGGCGGCTCGGCGTGCCACTGGCGAACCGACGAGTGGCGCCGGCGTCCACCAGCGGGTCGCGCAGGTCCTCGGCGGCCATGGCGGCCAGTGCGAGCCGCAGGTCCGCGATGCGGCGCGAGCGGATCGCTGACGGCGTCGAGCTGCACGCCCAGCGAGTGTAGGGGCTCCGTGACGTTCACCGCGGGCACGCGACCCAAGCTCGGACGCAAGCCGTGGATGCCGCAGACATAGGCTGGATAGCGGATCGAACCGGCGAGATCGGTGCCCTGCGCGAACGCGCCGATCCCGGCAGCGACGGCGGCCGCTGCACCGCCTGAAGAACCGCCAGGCGTCAAACCACGATCATGCGGGTTGAGCGTCGCCCCATGGAGACCGTTCCGGGTGAACCACCGCAACGAGAAAGCAGGCACGTTGGTACGCCCGAGGATCACGGCACCAGCTCGACGGAGATTGCGCACGACCGGGCTGTCGATTTCGGCGACATTGTCTTTTCGGATGCGCAGTCCGTTGCTGGTGGCGCTGCCTGCCATGTCGGTGATCGACTTGATCGTCACCGGAACGCCTGCCAACGACCCCACGTCTTCGCCCCGGGCAAGTCGGGCGTCGATGCCGTCGGCCGCGTCGCGAGCCTGATCAGCCCCGGTCTCGATCACGGCGTTGATCCGAGGATTGACGGCGCCCAGCCGCGCGAGCGCGCTTTCGGCGACCTTCGCCAAAGCCGAACACGCCCGTCAACGGCCCTGGCCGCGAAGTAGCGACGGGCGTAGGCTCCGGACGATGGCGGCCGCGATGGTCGTCGTGCTCGCGAACATCGACAGCGGGAACCCGATCGGCATGGCGCACGGACGAGGCGGGAACCAAGGTGACGCCGCGCGCCGCGAACCTCGTGTACGGGGCGTGCCGTGAACCACCGTGCCATCGCCGCGATCTTCTGGTTCGAGATGAACCGGATGCGGCGCACCTTGATGCAGAGCCTCGCTTCGCCGGTGATCCTGACCTCGTTGTACTTCGTCGTGTTCGGCTCGGCGATCGGCTCGCGCATCCCCGAGGTCGACGGCGTCGCCTATGGCGCCTTCATCGTCCCTGGTCTGGTCATGCTGGCCATCCTCACCCAGAGCCTGTCCAACGCCTCGATCGGCATCTACATGCCGCGGTTCATGGGCACGATCTACGAGGTGCTCTCCGCGCCCGTCTCGCCACTCGAGCTGATGATCGGCTATGTCGGCGCCGCCACGGTGAAGTCCCTGATCATCGGTGCGGTCATGCTGGCCACCGCCCGGCTGTTCGTGCCGTTCGGCATCGACCATCCGCTGTGGATGCTCGGCTTCCTCATCCTTACCTCCCTCAGCTTCAGCCTGATGGGCTTCGTCATCGGGCTTTGGGCCGACGGCTTCGAGAAGCTGCAGATGGTGCCGATGATGATCGTCACCCCCTTGGCGTTCCTCGGCGGCACCTTCTACGCCATCACGATGCTGCCACCGTTCTGGCAGGCGGTCAGTCTCGCCAACCCGGTCGTCTATCTCATCAGCGGTTTTCGCTGGAGCTTCTACGGCGTCGCCGACGTGCCCGTCGGCATCAGCTTGGCGATGACCTCACTGTTCGTCGTCGCCAGCGGTGCCGTTGCCTACCGGATGCTCCGCACGGGCTATCGTCTCAAAGCTTGAGCAAGCTTCGAACAATTCTATTTCAAGAATAGAAATAGAATGCCTCCAATGTTTTCGATGTTCTTTTTGTGTATTTGACGATCAACGCCCACACCATTACCAACACCACAAGCGCGTGATCCGCGGCTGGCGACACAAGCGCCGCCCACATCACGGTTCACTGTCTGTTTGCTGGGAGAAACCGATGCATCGCACCGCCTTGTTCGTCCTGCTCGCGACCGCTGCGCCGGTCGCACTGACGTCGGTGGCGCACGCCGCAGGCGAGCTGAACCTTTACAGCTCGCGGCACTACGACACCGATGAGGCCCTCTACGCCGAGTTCGAAGAGCAAACCGGGATCACGATCAATCGGATCGAGGGCAATGCCGACGAGTTGATCTCCAGGATCGAGACCGAAGGCGCCAACAGCCCGGCCGACGTTCTGCTCACGGTCGATGCCGGCCGCCTTTGGCGGGCCGAGCAGGCGGGTCTGTTCCAGCCGGTCGAGTCCGAGGTTCTGGCGTCGCGCATCCCCGACGAGTTCCGTCATCCAGACGGCCTCTGGTTCGGCTTCTCCGAGCGTGCCCGGGTGATCTACTACGACAAGGAGCGGATCGACCCGGCGTTGCTGCAAACCTACGAGGCCCTCGCCGACGAGGCGTTGCGCGGAGAAGTCTGCATCCGCCCCGGCAGCAACATCTACAACCTGTCGCTGATGGCCTCGCTCATCGATCATGTGGGCGCCGAGGCGGCGGAACAGTGGGCCGAAGGCGTGGTAGCGAACTTCGCGCGGGAGCCGCAGGGTAACGACACTGCCCAGATCCGCGCGGTTGCGGCTGGCGAGTGCGGCGTGTCGGTCGGCAACACCTACTACATGGCGCGGCTGATGCGCTCGGACGACCCCGCCGACAAGGAGGTCGTCGAGGCCGTCGGCGTGGTGTTCCCGAACCAGGAAGACCGCGGCACCCACGTCAACATCTCGGGCGCGGGCGTTCTCACCAACGCGCCGAATCGTGACGCGGCGGTCCAGTTCCTCGAGTACCTGGCGAGCGACCAGGCCCAAGCCTACTTCGCCAACGGCAACAACGAGTATGCCGTCGTCGACACGGTCGAGGTCGACAATCCGGCACTCGACACCCTGGGCGCGTTCGTTGCCGACGACCTCAACGTCGCCGTGCTGGGCGCCAACCAGACCGAGGCGCAGCAGGTCTACGATCGCGCCGGCTGGAAGTAGCCAGCGGCCAGCCACCATGGGGCCGTCAGCCAGAATCGGCTGGCGGCCTCCTGTGGAACACGCGCCGCCACCCGGGGATCTGTGCGATCAGTAGCAAGAGCAACGCGGTGCTGAGCGCCAGCGAGATGGGGTGCGTCACGAAATCCACGAGGAACGTCCCGACGTCGCCGCGGGCGCCGATCATCGCCCGACGGTAGTTCGCGTCCATCATCGGCCCGAGGATCACACCCAGGATCACCGGGCCGACTTGAAACCCGTAGACCTTCAGGAAATAGCCGATCACGCCGAACGCCAGCATCCAATAGACGTCGACCGGATTGTTCTGGATGGCGTAGGCGCCGACGGCCGAGAGCACGATGATGATCGGGATGAGCACGGCGCGCGGGCATTCGATGATCTTGGTGAAGAGGCGGATGCCGCTGAGCCCGAACACCAAAAGAAACAGATTGGCCAGCGCCAGGTTGCCGACGAGGAACCAAAAGAGGTCGGGTGTGTCGGTCAGTAGCAATGGGCCGGGCTTGAGGCCGTGGATGAACAACGCGCCGATGATCACCGCGGTCACGGCGTCGCCGGGAATCCCGAGCGTCAACATCGGGATGAACGCGCCACCAACGGCGGCGCTGTTGGCGGCCTCGGGGGCAACCAAGCCCTCCTTGGCGCCCTGACCGAACGGGCGTTCGGGGTGCCGGGTCGTGCGGCGGGCGTGGTCGTAGGCCATGAGTGCCGCAATGTCGCCGCCGGTTCCCGGCAAGGCACCGATGACGGTGCCGATGCCCGACGCCCGCAGGGTCAAGCCGAGCTGGCGACGGACATCGCGCAGGCGGGGGATCACTCGGTCGATACGCTGCTTGACGGCCGCCCGATCCACGCTGTGGAGCTGCACCAGCGCCTCGGCCACGCCGAAAAAGCCGATCATCGCCACGACGTAGTGGATGCCGCCCATCAGGGTGACGGTACCGAAGGTGAAACGTCCTTCGGCGGTCATCGGATCGAGGCCGACCATGCCGATCAGGACGCCAAGCGCGCCGGCGAACACGCCTTTGGCGAAGCTCTCTCCAGACAACGAGCCGACCAGCAAGATGCCGATCAGGCCCAGGAGGAGATAGTCGCGCGACTGAAACTGCAGCGCAAAGCTGGCGAGTGCGGGCGCGAAAGCAGCGAGCGCGGCGACGCCGACCATGCCGCCGATGACCGACATGGTGGTGGTCAGCCCGATCGCCTCGCCAGCCTCGCCGCGCTGCGCCATCGGGTAGCCGTCGATCGCCGTGGCGATGGCGCTCGGCGCGCCGGGGATGTTCAAAAGGATCGCGGTGCGAGCACCGCCGTAGACGCCGCCGACGAACACCCCGGAGATCAACGCCAACGCCGCATCCACCTCCCATTTGAAGGTGAAGGAAATGAGAATCGATGCAGCCATGGTGACCGAGAGGCCAGGGATGGCGCCGACGTAGATGCCAGCGAGCGTGCCGATCCCGGTCAGCGCCAACAGCCACGGGTCGAGCCACGCCGTCGCCAGTTGCGCCACGACTTCCATCGGCGTCAGAACGAGAGGCCGGGCAACGTCAAGCCGAGACTGCCAGTCGGCAACACCACCTGAAAGACGACGCGGAAGACGACCTGGACCGCTACCGTCAACGTGATCGTCAGTAGCAGCGCCTGCCACCAGGGACGACGCCACAAATAGAGGAAGGCAAGCAACAGAAAGGCGGCCGAACTCGCCAGGAAGCCGAGCGCCGGCATCGCCACGAGGTAGGCGACGATCAACGCCAACACGACCACGTGGCGGGTTGGCACGACGTGGCGCACGAACTGTGCCGCAATCGCCCAACCGGAGGCGCCAGCCGGCGGCCGGCGCCGGACGTCGAGCAGGACGAACAGGCTCGATGCGACCATCGACGCGGCGGCGAGCATCGGGAAAACGCCCGGCGAAGACAGGCTGGTGAACCCCGCTATGCCGTACGCCTCGACCAGTGCCCAGCCGGCGAAGCCGAGCGCGACGAGCAGGAACACGCCCTCCCCCGGCCGCCGGCGGCACTGTGAGTGACCGTCGGGCTGGTCGCCGGCAGCGGCGTCCGCCACCGGCGCATTCGTCTCGCTCACGGGCGCGGAATGCCCAGCGTTTCGGGATCGACCTTGGCGGCGCCGGTGTCTTGGAGCACCCAGGACGTCACCTGCTGCCATTTGGTCAGGAAGGCGTCGGCCTCGTCGCCGGAGAGCCCCATCACGACGTTACCGCGGTTGGCCATCAACGTCTGGAAAGCGTCGCTCTCGGCCGCGGTGGCAAACGCATCGACGAGGGTCGCCTTGACGTCGTCGGGCACTTCGTCGCGGACGAAGACGCCGTAGAACGGCCCCCAAGGCAGGAAACGCGCCATGTCCGGGATCGTCTCGGTGATCGCCGGAACGTCCGGCAAGGTGTCGACCGGTTCGGTGTTGACGACCGCCAGGGCGCGCATCGTGCCCGCCTTGATCTGCTCGGCGGCGGCCGAGATACCCGACGGCATGAAGTCGACCTCGCCGCCGAGCATCGCGGTCAGGCCCGGGCCTTCGCCGTCGAACGGGATGGCCGTGACGTCGAACGGCACTGAGTTGGCGATCAGCGCACCCACGGTGCTGGGCAAGCCGCCAGGACCGGTCGAGCCCATCTTCACCGTGCCGGGGTTCTGGGCGATGTCGTCCAGCAATGCCTGCATCGACGCGTACCCAGAATCCGCCGGCACGACGATCACGGCGACGCCACGGCCGAGGATGCTGACCGGGTAGAAACTCGAATAGTCGAGCGTCGAGACACCCATCACCGGATGGAGCTGCGGGTTCTCGGCACCGTAGAGAAACGTGTAGCCGTCCGCTGGTGCGGTGTTGACGAACGCGGTGGAGATCGCGCCGGCACCACCCGACTTGTTGAGCACGACGATGGGTTTGCCGAGCGCGTCCTCGGCCGCAGGATTGATGGCGCGGGCCACGGTGTCGGTAGCGCCGCCGGCGCCCCACATCACCACGCCGAGGAGCTCGCGCTCCGGAAAATCGGCGGCGACCGCCGTGCTGCCGAGCAGCCCGAACAAGGCCGCCAGGCTCAACCAGTCTCGACGCATGGTTCTTCCCCGATCTCCGTCGCGCTGCCGTGTCCGGCGCGCGACCGTTCGTTGCTGGACGAGACACCCGCCGACAGGTTCCGGCGACCGTCGTTCCTGAGGATGGCAAAGGCGCCGGCCGAAGGCAAACGGCCAAAGCCGGTGAGCCAATCAACGCAATCGATACACCCGCTTCGCGTTGTCGACGTAGAGTCTGCGGCGGTCAGCGACGCTCCACGTGGACGAAGCGGCGTCGACGATTTCGACCCAACGCGGATAGCCGATGGCCAGCCGCATCACCGGCCAATCGCTGCCGAACATCGTTCGGTCGGCGCCGAACAGCTCCAGCACACGGTCGACATAGGGCCGGAGATCGGCCTCCTGCCAGGCATCGTGATGCGCCTCGGTCGCCACCCCCGACAGCTTGCAGACGACGTTCGGCAACGCAGCGAGTTCCGCGATCTCCTCCCACCACGGCTCGCGGACCCGTGCGGCGATGCCCGGCTTGCCGATGTGATCGAGGACGAACGACACCTCGGGCAGCCGTGCGACCAGATCGATTGCCGCGCGCATCTGGTGATGGCGGATGCAAATCTCGAAATGCAGGCCGTGCGCCGGTAACAGACGCAACGCGTCGAGGAACGCCGGCGCCGCACAGAACGCTGGAGCATCCGCCTCGTCCTGGATCAGCCGACGGATGCCACGGACGAGGGGCTGCGACGCCAGTGCCTCCAGGTCGGGCGCGACGGCCTCGCCCCTGTCCAACGGTACATGGGCAACGATGGCCTGGATCCGCGGATCGGACTCGGCGAGGCCCGCAACCCACTCAGCCTCTTTCAGGTGTAGGCCGGGAGCAACGTCGACCTCGACGAACACGATCGCCTCCACCTCCACGCCCGCGCGATCGGCGTCGTGGTCAGCCGGTCGGAAGGCGCGGTTCAGGGGTGCCACGCCACGCGTCCACGGGATCGGAACGTGGTCGTGATCGTAGAAGTGGACGTGCGTGTCGACGATCGCGAAGTCGGGCATCGGAGCCTCCTTTCCGAAGACGTCAGTGATCGCGTGCCCACAGATCACGAACGTGTGCGAGGTTGTACCGGTTACGATCGGCGTCGGCTTGATCCTGCTCGACCAGACGGCACGGCCGTCCGACCTCGATCACGGTGCCAGCGAGGGAGCGCCAATCGCCGCGGTACTTTTCGAGCGGATGGGCTTCGACGATCAGCACCCCAATCCCCTGTGTGAAGCGAACCTCGGGCAATCCAGCCTCCTCCATCGATCCGGCTCAGCATTCCGGGACACGGTTCCCACAGCACTTGACGGTCGGGTTCGACCGGTTTGGGCGCGCGGAGCTTCCCAGCTGGAGTGGGCGCTCAGAAACTGCGACAGTGTCCAGGCGTCGCCAACACCACCACGTTGCCGGCTGGATCGTTGACGTGGAGGCTTCGTCCGCCAGCAGGAAACGTTAGCTCGCTCAAGATCGGGATGCCCTGCCTCCCGAACTCGGCCCTCCAGTCGTCGTAGTCGCGGATCGAGATGTGGAACGCCATGTGTGCCGGCCCGTCGCCACGGTGGCCGGGGATGAGGCCGTCGGGCACGTGCTTGTCGTTCGACGACCCGTCGCGGCGGAAGACCAGGAGCACTTGCGACATGCCGGCGTCGAACGCGAGCATCGCGTCGTTCTCCAAGGTTGGCTCCAATCAGAGCACGCCGGTACAGAAACGTCGGCACGCGTCGAGATCGTCAGTGTAGAGCGCAGCTTCGACGATGCCGCGGAGCTTCGCAGCCGATTGCGTCCGGCGAACGTGATGTTCGGCCATCTTTTCGGCGTCCTTCAGGCTCGCCGTGGGCATCGACACGAGTTCATTACACCAGTTCCGGACTTCGGTGGTGGTGGTCATCGGGGCGTCCCCGGAACGCTAGGTAACGAACACGCGGCGCACGCGACCCGGGCTAACAGACGAACTCGACGTCGTAGGTAACCTTCAGTGGGTCCCCGTCGACGCCAACCTGCTGCTCGATCGTTCCTCGGGCGCCGCTGTAAGCACCAGTACCGCCGAGAATGACGAGGGTGTCGTTCTCGATGGGAACGTTCGAGGTGTCGCTCCTATCGGCTGGCGCAAAGTTGAGCGTCTCGCCGAGGAGCATTCCATCGTGCAGCACCCAGTAGTACCGCAATGCCGAGGCGACGTTACCCTGCGGATCGCCGACGGGAGAGATCGAGATCTCGTACCACCGCAACGTGCCGACACCGTTTCCTTCGGCGTCCACCAAATTGCGCACCCCCGGCCGAAAGTCACCGGGGCCTTCCCCCTCCGGTCCCGCTTGGTGGTAGCTGACGACACGTCCTTCCCCAATCGCGGTGATCTGAAAGCCCTCGCACGCCTGACCTGATTGCGCGCTGGCACCGCTTGGCAACAGCAGTAGTCCGACGACTGCGATCAAAGGGTGGACGATGACGTACGGCTTCATATTGACGGTCCTTCCTCCTGTGACTGGTTGGGACTCGCCACGGCACGGGCGCTCGGATACTCCACTACTGCGGCTGCGGCCAAGCCGAGGCGACCTCATTTCGGCTCCGGTTCAGCCCTTGACCGCGCCGAGGGTCAATCCGCGGACGATGTAGCGCTGGGCGAACAGGGCGAGGATCACCGGCGGCACCATGGCGATCAGGGCGCGGGTCGCCATGAACCAGAACTGGACCCCGCGCGTGTCCACCGCACCTGCCATGTGCGCGGGCATGGTCTTGGTCTCGGTGATGCCCAAGCTGATGGCGAACAAAAACTCGTTCCAGGCGAACGAGAAGATGATCAGACCGGTCGACGCGATTGCGGGCGCCGCCAGCGGCAGGGCCACCAGAAGAAACGCGCGGATGTGGCCCGCACCATCGACGAGCGCCGCTTCCTCCAACTCGACCGGCAGGTCCAAAAACGTCTGGCGGATGATCACGACGACGAATGGAAGGATGAACGTCGCGTTGACCAGGATCAGTGCCAGCTTGGTGTCCAAGAGACCGAACGTGCGGAAGATCAAGTAGAATGGCAACAACGTCGCCACCGGCGGCAAGACCCGTTGCGACAAGAACCAGATGGTGATGTCGGCGTTGGAGAAGAAGCGGAAGCGGGCGAGCGCGTAAGCCGCGGGGATGCCGAGGCCCAGTGCCAAGAGCGTGGCGCAGGACGAGACCACCATGCTCGTCCAAAGCGCCCGCAGACCTTCGGGTGTCGACAGCTCGGTGATGAAATTCTGCAAGGTCGGCTGGAACTGCAGGAACGGAATGCCGAGGCCGGTGACTGTGAACGTATCCGCCGGGTTGCGCAGCGAAGTCGAGATTGCCCAAAAGAGCGGAAAGAAAAAGACCAGTGCGGCGAAGATCGCCAACACGGCAACGAAGAACTGGGTGACCGGGTTCATCGTCCGGCCCGGCGGGGTCTCGCGCGGACGGGCTTTGGCGCTGTCAGCCATACACGGCCCTCACGCGTTTGAAGAACAGCGTCACCACGACCATGACGAAGGCCAGGAGCAAATAGGCCATCACCGAAGCGTAGCCGACGTCGAAGAATCTGAGCCCGGTGCGGAACGCCAGATAGCTGAGCGACTGGGTAGCGTTGCCGGGGCCGCCCACGGTCAACGAGGCTACGACGTCGAACACCTTGAACGCTTCGGCCAATCGCAGCAGCGTGACGATGACGATCACCGGCATCAGCATCGGGATGACGACCTCGCGCCAGATGTCCCAGGCCGAGTTGGTGTCGAGATGTGCCGCCTCCAGCAGGTCGTCCGGCAGGCTCTGCAACGCTGCCAGGAAGACGAGGAAACAGAACGGCGTCCATTGCCATACGTCGACGATGATGATGGACACGAGCGCCCAGTCGGGATCACTCAACCACCGGATGCCGGTCCAGCCCAGCGGGCCGCCCTCCTCGTAGAAGATGGTGAAGAACAGATAGCCCGCCGCCACCGGGGTGGCGAAGATCGGCAGGATCATCACCGTTCTGAGCAGCGGCCGCATCGGCAAGTTGCGGTGGAACAGGAAAGCGAGAAAGAGACCGAGCGACACCTCGATCGACACGGCTGCAACGACGAAAATCAAGGTGACCCGAACGGCCTCGCGCACTTGCTGGTCGCGAAACACCCGGGCGAAGTTTTCGCCGCCCACCCAGGTCCAGGTGGTGACGTTCTCCCGCTGGACCTCGGTGCGCATCCGCGGCGTGCCGTCGGCGCGAAGTGAAGGACTGCCGTCAGCGTTCAGCCGTGGCACCTGCACCCGCTCGACGGCCGTCGTGCTCTCGATCTTGTGGAAGCTCGCATAGAGCGAGTAACCGAGCGGAAAGATGGTGAACGCCAGCACCCAGATGACGGCCGGGAGCAGGAAGAGCAGACGGATACGTCCGGTCCAGCGCATGGGCGGTGGGCACCGAGCCGGGGCGCAGCGCCAAGCCGCGCCCCGGGCTCCGGCCTATTGTTGATAGCCGATGGCCGAACGATACGCTTCGAGCTGGCCATCGCGACCCAAGCGGTCGGTCACACCCTCCCAAGCGGCTGCCGTGTCCTGCAACGCCTCTTCCGGCGACTTCGAACCCGCCATGGCCGCCGACAGGTTGCTGTCGAGCGCGTCGTAGTACTCCTGGGTTCCTGTGATCCGCAGATAGGGCAGCATGACCGGCGCGTTGAAGTTCTCGTGGTAGGCCTGCAGGTAAAGCTGGACATCTTCAGGATCCCAGCCAGCGGCGATGTAGTCGTCGAGCTTCGCCTCCCCGACTGGCTCCAGGAACTGGTAGTTGTAGCCGGGATCGACACCATTCCAGCCATAGGTGGCGAGCCACTTCGAGACCGGCTTCATGGCCATGAGCGAAAGGAACGAGTAGGCAGCCTCCGGCGCGTCGCCCAGCGACGAGACCACACCGTGCCACGACCCGCCGGTGACGTTGCCGACCGTGCGCGGGACCTCGGCGTCGACGAACGTCTCCTGACACATGTCCCAATAGGTGTCGGACGCGGGCAGCACTGCCGAGCCGATCTTGCCGCGGATCTTCGAGCGTTCCTCGTCCTGAGCCAAGGGCGCGACGTCGCCGTAGGAGAAGTTGAAGACGGCGTTGCCGCGCAGGAAGTAGTCCCAGGCCTCGCCCAGCGACCAGGAGATCTGCGCATCCGGGCCGAAAGCCGCCAACTCGTTCAGGTACTCCAGAGCAGCAACATGCCCCGGGCTGTCGATCAGCGGGGTCATGTCGGCCGGGTTGAACCAGTAGACGCCTTGGCACTCGGTAAGCTCGCCAGGTGTCATGGCGAACGACGTCGCCAAAGTTGTGAAGTGGTAGAGGCCCTGCTCGCGTACCTTGAGGTGCAGCACCGCCCCGGAGATCGGTTCGCCGTTCTCGCCGAGGGGCTTGCCGTTGAAGTATTCAGCGACGTCTTTCAGCTCTTGTAGGCTGCGCGGCGGTACGGCGTAGTCGTAGCCGAACTGTTCCTGGAACGCGGCGTGGTGCTCCGGATCGTTCAACAGGTCGCGGCGGTAATAGAGCACCTGTCCGTCGGCGTCGTTGAGGACGCCGTAGCCAACGCCGTCCCAGGTATGGATCGCACGCAGGCTGTCGGGCATGGGATCATACGACCACTCGGGGAAGTCCCCGCTCTCGCGCCAGTCGTCCACCGGCAGCACGTAGTTGCCATCGATCAGGTCGCCGTAGAAGAACGCGCCGACGATCATCGCGTCGTACTCACCGGTACCGTTGCGCAGATCGAGGAACGTCTTCGTGTAGAGCTCCGAGATCGGTGTCAGCGCGATGTTGACGGTAGCGCCGGATAGTTCCTCGAACATCGGGCGGAAGGCGTAGAGCGGACCGGAGATGCCGCCTTTCGGACCGGAGTCGAGCGTCAGGATGGTGATCTCCTCGCCATCGAACGGTCGCTCGCCGGGAGCGAACAGCCCCCCCAGCATCTCCTGTGGAACGGTGAACTCGCCTTCGTACTCGGCCGGCGTCTTCAAGGTCACGGTGCCGTCGTCGTTCCAGGTGACATGATCCGTGTTCTGCGCCACGGCGCCGCCCGCCGCGAACACAGCCGCCGATGCCAGCAAACAGGCTCTATGGACCGCTCGCATGAAAGCCTCCCTGTCGAGCGCCCTTGTCGACGCTTCGTGGTTCCCTGATCCCGGCGCTGCTACGCCGTTGGTCGGACGCTAGGATCAACCGGGAGAGCAAGTCAAGCGAGCAGCAGTTGCCAGCCCCGGTGCCGGTCGGCCATGATCGACACCAACGACGAAGGCGCCCGTCAGTGGCGCCAGGGGAGGACGGCGGATGGCGTCGGTGACGATGCGCGAGGTGGAGAAGGTCTACGATCGGACCCCGGTGATCCATGGCGTCGACATCGACGTGGCCGACGAAGAGTTCGTGGTGCTGGTGGGTCCATCCGGTTGCGGCAAGTCGACGTTGTTGAGGATGGTTGCCGGCCTCGAAGCGATCACCGGCGGTGAGATCCAGATCGGCGGCAACCGGGTCAACGACATGCCGCCCAAGGACCGTGACGTCGCCATGGTCTTCCAGAACTACGCGCTCTACCCACACAAGACCGTCCGCCAGAACATGGCGTTCAGCCTGAAACTGAGGCGAACGCCCAAAGCCGAAATCGGAACCCGGGTCGAGAAGGCTGCGCGCATCCTCGGGCTCCTCGACTACCTGGACCGCTACCCGAAACAGCTGTCGGGCGGCCAACGCCAGCGGGTCGCCATGGGCCGTGCCATCGTCCGCGACCCACAGCTCTTTCTGTTCGACGAGCCGCTCTCGAACCTCGACGCCCAACTCCGGGTGCAGATGCGCACGGAGATCAAGGAGCTGCACGAAGAACTGCGCACGACCTCGATCTACGTCACCCACGACCAGGACGAGGCGCTGACCATGGCCGATCGGATCGTCGTGCTTCGCGACGGGCGGGTCGAACAGATCGGCCCACCGCTGGAGCTCTACGACCGGCCGGCCAACAAGTTCGTTGCCGGCTTCATCGGCTCGCCGGCGATGAACTTCGCGGACGGCCGGATCGTGCGCAGCAACGGAACGGCGGCGGTCGAGACCGCCGCGGGCATTCACCTCCCACTGCCGCCGGGCGGCGAAGCCGGCGACGGAACCGAGGTGACCTATGGCATCCGCCCCGAGCACGTGCGGGTGGCCGAAACCGGCGTGCCCGCTACCGTCGATCTCGTCGAGCCGAAAGGCTCCCAGACCCAAATCGTGCTCCACGTCGGCGGCGTGCAGGTCAATCTCGTAACGCCGGAGCGGGTGGGCTACGAGCGCGGTAGACGGCTGCATCTCGCGCCGGATCTCGACGCGGTTCACGTGTTCGACCGCACGACCGGCGCGCGCCTCGACTGATCATGACCAAGACGGGTAGGCTCGCGCCCACGACGCTCGGTGTGACCGGAAGTTGGCCGACGAGGCGTCGTCCACTCGGCGCTCCATCGGTGCCTTCGCCGGGAGACGATCGATGAGCAGCAAGTCGTCGGGCCGTCTCGTCCGCAACGCATCGACGACGATCGCGGCCGGGCTCGCGCTGCTGGCGGCAGTCGACATCGCCGTGGCCGACGAGTTCGCAACCGCTGACGAGCTTCGATTGATGCAGGGCTTTCCGCCGCCGGCGGGGAAGCGGGTCGACCGGTCGAACGCGCTGTTCACCCCGCCGTTCAATCGCTGGTCCTACCTGCACATGCGCGAGGTCTACCCCTCCGCCGGCATCCCAACGGCACCGACGCCCGTGCCGATCCGCCGCGACATCGACGGCGGCATCGACGCCCTGACGGTCGCCCGTGAGAGCGGCGAAGTCGTGGGCATCGATACGTGGCTGCGCGAGTCGTACAGCGACGCCGTGGTGGTCATCCATGACGACCGGATCGTCTGGGAGCGTTATCTCAACGGCATGCACGCCGACCATCCACACCAGATGATGTCGGTGACGAAGTCGTTCGCCGGGCTGTTCGGCCTGCTTGCGATCGCGGACGGCGGACTAGCGGAGGGCGATCCGGTCACCGATTGGGTCCCGGAACTCGAGGCCTCCGGCGCATTCGGGGACGCGACGTTCCACGATGCCCTCGACATGGTCGCGTCGATGGACTTCTCAGAGGACTACGCCGACCCCGCCTCGGGCATCGTTGCCTACGGCAAGGTGCTGGGCCTGATCGACGCGCCTGCAGACGAGATCCCTGCAGCCAGCATCTACGACTACCTCGCCACCTTGCCCGCCGATCCGGCACACGCCAACGGCGAGGTCTTTCACTACCAGACGCCCAAGACCGACGTCGTCAACTGGGTGACCAACCGCGCAACGGGCAGGAGCTTCGAAGACCTGTTCTACGATCGGTTGTGGTCCAAGCTCGGCACCGACGGCGAGACCTACGTGCTCTTGGACCGGAACGGCACTCTGTTCGCCGGCGGTGGGTTGAACGCGACCCCGAACGATCTCGCCCGCTTCGCATGGATGATGTCGAACGACGGTCGGTTCCAGGGTCGCGAGGTCGTGCCGGTATCGGTCATCGACGATCTCTCGGCAGGCGGCGACGTCGATGCCTTCACCAACGGCTCCGAGCCCGGGGGTGTCATGGGCGGTGGCGACTGGAGCTATCGCGCCCAGTGGTGGGTGCGCCACACGACCGGTCGCGAGGCGTTCATGGCGATCGGCGTACATGGGCAATGGATCTACATCGACGTCGACCGCGACGTCGCCATCGTCAAATAGTCCTCGCAACCGGTCTCCTCCAGCAACCTCTTCGACGAGTTCAACATCAACGCCTTCGACTCGATCATCGGCCACCTGACGCGCTAGGATCGGCACGTGCCCGAACCGTTGGAACCACGCCACACCGATTTCGCCGAAGCGGTGCATGCGAGCTTTCACCGGCAGGGCGTGCTGGAAGCGTGGGGCGCGCGGATCGAGGACGTCCAGCCTGGTCGCGTGCGGCTCACCCTGCCCTACGGGCCCAAGGTCACGCAGCAGCAAGGCTTCTTCCACGGCGGCGTCGTGGCGACCTTGGGCGACAGTGCGGGCGGCTACGCCGCGATGACCTTGCTGGATGCGGGACAGGAGATCGTCAGCGTCGAGTACAAGGTGAACTTTCTCGCACCGGCCGTCGGCGAGCTACTCGAGGCGACGGGCCATTGCGTGAAGCCCGGGCGCCGGGTGCTGGTGTCGACGGTGGACGTCGACGTCGTTCGCCAGGGCGATCGACACCGCTGCGCGGTGCTCCTGCAAACGCTGATGCCCGTCGAACCGATTGAGAACCGGTCGTGACGGCGGCCGTCCGCAGCGGCGACCCCAAGTCGACGTCCGATCACGCCGGCAACTGCCAAATGCGTACGTTGTCGACGCGATAGCGAGCACCGACATTGGTCGTCGGCGTGAATTCCAGGCGCAGAAACAATGCCGCGGAGGCGAAGTCGGTGCCACCCGGAAGCGAACCGCAGAGAACGTTGGACGCTGCACAGGCCGGTTGATCGTTCGCCGGTGCGTCGATGCCACCGCCGGCGATCTGAACGGCGTACGTGCCGCGACCTGGTGAGATGCGAACGAAGATGCTGTGAGGGTCGGTGAAGTCGTGCTCGAACACGGCGTCGACGTCGAGGCCCTGACGGGCGGTGAGCTGATCGGCTGCGATGTCGAGCGCCAGTTTCGTTCCGAAGAACTGGCCGGGTTCGAACAGTCCTGCGGTCAACGTCGTGGTGCTGGAGGTTTGTTCCAGACGGCCGTTCCAGAAGTACAGACGGTCGCCGCCATCCGGGTCCGCGGCCAGCGGTACGAAGAACAGGACGAACGGCTGCTGACAGATCTCCTGGCCCGGCGGCGGGCACTCGGTGGTCGACGGGTCGGTGTCGAACCCCATCTCCAGGACGAGGCTCTGGGCACCCGACAAGGCGCCGCCGCTACGCACCGAGAACAGTTCCGGCGACCCGAGTGCCACGATCGTGTCGCCCTCGGGCTCACCATCGATACCGCCACCGACCGCGGCCCCGTCGTCATAGGACTCGAAATCGTCGCGCAGCAGATCCGCAGCGCAAGCGGCAAGACCGAGCGGTAGGACGATCGCCAAGACGGTCGTCCTTGCGACGCGTGTGAGGACCATGGCACCGCTCCATCCGTAGCATCGACGTCATGACAGCAGAGCAAATGGCTACCATGATTTCATTATACGTGCCACGGCGATGTGTACATCACGCAAGAGCATGCTGAGAGCGGCCCGTTGACCGACGTTTTTTGGCCCACGGTCCTGACCCTCACCGGGACGGCGGCTCACTCACGACATTTCAGCGCAGTAGCATTCAGAGGCGTGCCCAACGCGCCGGGTCGATCGTCACCTAGTGGTGAGCTTCAACTCGATACGCCGGTTGCGCCGGTAAGCCTCCTCGTCGTCGCCGTCGTCCAACGGTTGGAACTCGGCGAAGCCGGCAGCGGCGACCCGATCGCTCGGCAAGCCTTGGCCGACGAGGTACCGGGCCACCGAAATCGCCCGCGCCGCCGACAGCTCCCAGTTCGACGGGAAACGTGCCGTGGCGATCGGTGTCACGTCGGTGTGGCCGTCCACCTGCAGAATCCAGGGCAGGTCGGTCGGCAAATCGGCCGCGAGCCCTAGCAGCGTCTCGGCCAGCGCGGCGAGCTGTACGCGTGCGTCGGGCCCGAGCGTCGCCTCGCCCGGCGCGAACAGCAACTCGGACTGGAAGACGAAGCGATCCCCCTCGATCCGCACGTCTTCGCGCCCACCCAGGACCTGCCGCAACCGACCGAAGAACTCGCTGCGGAACTGCAGCAGCTCGTCGACTTGGCCGGCGAGCGCCGCGGTCAGCCGGACGTCGAGATCGTCGATCCGGATGCGCTGGGCCTCGATCACGTCCTCACGCGAGGCCAACAGCGCCTCCAGGCGCGCGAGGCCCGCGCGGAGTTCGGCGAGTTGCTCGTTCAGGACCGCCACCTCCTCGACTGCGATCCGGGCGCGGGCGGCCTCGCGGTCGAACTCGGTTTGCGTGAGCAGGGTACGCTCCCGCGCGTCGGCCAACTCGTCGGCCAGCGCGAGGTTCCGGTCGCGCTCCACACCGAGCTGGACGAGCAGATCGTCTCGCGCCTCGACGACGCCGGCGATTTCCGCTTCCAGCCGATCGCGCAGGGTCTGCAGCGCTTCGATGTCCTGACGCAGCCGAACGAGGTCGTCCAGTTGCGCCTCGATCGTGGCGCTGTCGGCCGTGAGCCGTCGCTCGGCGTCGAGCAACGCCTGTTCGATGCGCTGGCGCGCTGCCTCCGCCTCGTCCGCGTCGGCTTCGAGATTGGCCAGCGTCCGCTGCAGCAGTAGGTTCTGGTCACCCAGGCGGTCGAGCCTGGACGACAGTTCGTCACGCTCGGAGAGCACGGCATCACGGTCGGCTTCGGCGTCGTCACGCTCCGAGCGGGCAATGCCCAGTTCCGCACTCAGCCGCGCGACCGTCCGGCGCAGGTCGTCGAGGCGCAGGCGTCCTTCCTCACGATCGGCCTCGACGACCGCAAGCTCGTCCTGGAGCGTGCGCAGGCGTTCGTCGCGGCCGGCGATGAGCTGGCTGAGGAAGAATTGAGCGAGCACGAACACCGTCAGCAGAAAGATGAAGACCATCAGCAAGGTCGACAGAGCGTCGACGAAGCCGGGCCAGATGTCGTTCGACGGTCGGGTGTCGCGGCGCGCTCTCGCCATGGGCGCCGACCGGCCTAGGTGCCCGGGTCCGCCTCGCCGGAGGCGATGGCGATCGTACGGGTGACGAGGCGGATCTCTTGGCGAAGCGTTTCGACGGCCTCGCCGCGGGACCGGGCGAGTTCGTCAGCGACCCGCTGCATCACCGCATCCAGATTGGCGAGATGGGCCCGGGTCGCGGCGTCCAGCACGACGCCATCCGCCAACTGCTGGCCGACGGCACGCTCGATCTGGGTGGCCGCCGCCGCGAAGCGATCCGTTTGGACGCGGTCCTCGGCCAGTTGCCGACCGAGGCGCTCCAGCTGCTCCGACAACTTGAGCACGGCAGATTCGGTCGATCTGCGGGCACTCTCCCCTTCGCTCAGCAAGCGGACCAGGGTCTCGCTGCTCTCGGCGGAGCGCTCCAACAGCGCCTGGACGTAGGTCGTCATCGAACGGCCACCATCCGCAGCATCCAAAGCCGTGGCTCCAGCGGAAAGGCGCGTCAGGCTGGACAGGTACTCTTCCAGGTCGTCGAAGAACTCGTTCTGCGCACGGTTTGCCTGCAGGTCCAAAAAGCCGAGCACCAACGACCCGGCGAGCCCGAACAACGACGAGCTGAACGCTGTGCCCATGCCGCCGAGCGGGGCCGCCAGCCCCTCCTGAAGTTCCGTGAACGTCGCCGCGCTGTCGCCGGCGATCGACAGCCCGGCGATCACTTCGCCAACGGCGTCGATGGTCTGCAGCAGCCCCCAGAAGGTGCCGAGCAGACCGAGGAAAATGAGCAGACCGGTGAGGTAGCGGGCGTTGTCGCGCTGCTCGTCGAGCCGCGACTGTACGCTGTCGAGGAGGTAGCGGACCGAGACGGTCGTCAGGGAACTGCGGCCACGCCGCTCCTGCTCGGTCAACAACGTTGCCAGCGGCGCCAGCAACCGCGGCGGCGCCGCCGTCGAGAAGCCTGGCGCGTTGGTGCGGAACGCCTCGATCCAGCGCAGTTCCGGCCGCAGGCGCCAGATCCGAGAGAGCGCGTAGATCACGCCGATGACGAAAACCAGACCGATCGCGCCGTTCAGCCAGGGGTTGTAGAGGAACGTGACCCAGAGGACGTCAGCGAGCAGCCCCACGACGACGCCCATAGCGACCAGAACCAGCAGGATGATGTTGATGAAATGCTGCGGTCGCATCATCGGCAATGGTATCCGGCGGCGGCAGGGCCACCGCAAACGTCGAGCCTACACCAGCATAGGCCGGTGCGATGATACGCTACAAGAGCAGGCTGCCAGAGCTCGTTGATATCGTTCAGGTCGCCGACGCCGGGCCGCCGACGAGTTCGCGCAGTCGTGGGTAGATCTGCGGGTTGCCGGCCAGCAAGGTGCCGCCCATCAAAACGTCGCCACCGTCCAACGTCGCGACATCGCCGCCCGCCTCGCGGATCAAAACGACGCCGGCAGCCACGTCCCAAGCCTTGAGGCCGAACTCCCAGAATCCGTCGAGCCGGCCCGCGGCGACGTAGGCCAAGTCCAACGCCGCTGCGCCATAGCGGCGGATGCCGGCAACCTCGTCGCTGACCCGGTCGAGCTGGCCGGCGAACCCTTCCCGTCCTGGCCAGTCGAGCACCGGAAGGCCGCAGCCGATCATCGCGCGGTGCATCTCGCGCCGCGACGAAACCCGAAGGCGTCGGTCGTTCATGTAAGCGCCCTGCCCGCGCTCTGCGGTGAAGAGCTCTTGCTTGACGGGATCCAGCACCAGGCCCGCGACCAGTTCCTGGTTCAGCTCTAGTGCGATCGAGATCGCGAAATGTGGCAGGCCGTGGAGGAAGTTGGAGGTGCCGTCGAGCGGATCGATGATCCATCGACCGGCCGCGTCGTCACCTTCGCTCCCGCCCTCTTCGGCGAGAAAGCCGAACGCTGGTCGCCCCCGGCGTAGCTCGTCGACGATGATCCGTTCGGCGCGACGATCGGCGGCCGAGACGAAGTCGCCAGGTCCTTTGATCGAGACCTGCAGCTGCTCGACCTCGCCGAAGTCGCGGGCAAGCGACCGCGCCGCCTTCTGCGCCGCTTGCACCATCAGCTGGAGATTGGGGGAACGTCGCATGGCCTCGCTGCCGTGTGGTCGACGCGGCGACGTCAGTCGCGGGCGCGCTCGACGTAGGTTGAATCGACGGTATTGACGACGACGCGCGTGCCGGTCTCGATGTGCGGCGGCACCATGACTCGCACGCCGTTGTCCAGCCGGGCGGGCTTGTAGGACGCGGCCGCCGTCTGACCCTTGACCACGGGATCGGCCTCGACGACTTCCTGGACGACCGTCTCCGGCAGGGTCACCCCGAGCGGCCGCCCCTCGTAGGTCTCGACGGTGCAGATCATCCCTTCTTGCAGGAATACCACCGCGTCGCCGACCATCGCTTTCGCCAAGATGACCTGTTCGAAGTTCTCCTGCTCCATGAAATGCAGGAGCTCGTCCTCTTCGTAGAGGAACTGGTACTTGGCCTCGTCCAGCCGCACGCGTTCGACGGTCTCGGCGGCACGGAACCGTTCGTTGAGTTTGGTGCCCTCGACGATGCTCTTGAGCTCGGCCTGCAGATAGGCTGGGCCCTTGCCAGGCTTGACGTGCTCGGTGCGGACAACGCGCCAAAGCTTGTCCTGATGCTCCAGCACCATGTTGGGCCGGATCTCGTTGCCGTTGATTTTCATGTGCGGTCTCGGATCCAAACGGTCGGGCGGTCAGCCCGTCAGCAGCGGCGGCTCGGGGACGGTACGATCTAGTTCGGCGAGGATCCGATCGGCGACTTCGGCCGATCCGATCGTTTGCCCGGCGATCAACAGGAAATCGGCACCAGCACCGGCCAGTTCCGTCGCTGACGTCGGCTCGGCAGCGACCGCGACGGGCAGGACGAATAGCTGCCGCCACCAGCGAACGCAATCCAGGGCGACGTCGGGTGCGTCACCGTCGGTCGCAGCGAACAGCACCACGTCGGCACCATTCTCGCCGGCTTCCATCGCCGCGTGGCGCGACGTACCGACCTCGGCGATGCGGATGAGTTCGGCCGCAGAGGTGGCTCGTCCGGCGGTGGCGAACGGCTGCATCAGCCCGTCCGCGATGTCGGCATCGGCCATGTCGCGGGACAAAAGCGCCACCGAGAGGCTGGAAGCGATGTCACGCACGTCCGCGGTCGACCGACCGACGACGATCCCGCCGAGCCGATCCCGTTCGGTCAGGCGCCGCAACGTCTCACGAAGCGGACGATCGACCGCTGCCGGCAGCTCGACCAGCAGCCGGCAGCGGTCGTCGTCGATCGCGACTTCGGAACTCAAAGCTCGCCGAGATAGATCCGGCAGATGCTGTCGAGGAGCTCAAGCGCCTCGGCCTTCGGACGCCGGAACGCGTTGCGACCGACGATCGAGCCGGAGCCACCACCCTTGGCGATGCTCTTGACGTCTTCGAGCAGGCTCGCCGTGTCCTTGGCCTCACCACCCGAGAACACCACGACACGCTTGCCCGAGTAGCAAACCTGCATGATGTGGGCGATGCGCTTGTCGAGCGTCGAGCCGTCGATGTCCTGCTCCTTGTAGACCTTGGCGGCCTCGGGCAGGTCGAGATCGGCCGACGGCGGCTTCACCTTGATGATGTTGGCGCCCATCAGTGCCGCCATGTGCGCAGCATAGGCAACGATGTCGAACGCGGTCTCGCTGTGGACCTTGCCACCCCGCGGGTACGACCAGACGACGACACAGAGGCCGTACGACTTGGCCTCGGCGGTCAGCTCGCGCAGTTCCTCCATCATGCCGTACTGGGCTTCGGAGCCGGGGTACATGGTGAAGCCGATGCCGACACAACCGAGCCGCAACGCGTCCTGGACGCTGCCGGTGATGGCCTGGTCGCCGATGCCGGTGTGCAGGCTGTTGGCGCTGTTGACCTTGAGGATCAGCGGCAGCTCGCCAGCGAAGGTGTCGGCGCCGGCGGCGATGCTGCCGAGCGGTGCGGCGTAGCCCGAGAGCTGAGCGTCGAGCGCCAACTGGTAGAGATAATGCGGGTCATAGGCCGGCGGATTGGACGCAAAGCAACGCGCCGGGCCGTGCTCGTAGCCCTGGTCGACCGGGAGGATGACGAGCTTACCGGTACCGCCCAGGCGGCCCTGCATCAGCAGACGCGCCATGTTGGTTTTGACGCCAGGGTTCTCACCCTCGTACCAGGAGAGAATCTCCTTCACCTTCGGTGTCACGCGCATTCTCAGCTCCCGTGGCAGACGATGTTCGACAAACGCAGTCGTTCTCTAGCAGGCGAAACCGGACCGGTCACCGCCCTCGAAGCGCCAGCGCGCGAGTTGGGGCGACGCCGGCTGCAGTCCGCGGAGACGAACGTCCGGGCGGGCAACGACCGTTTCGCCGCCGTGAGCCGCGATCAGCGCATCGAGTGCGGCTCGTTGAGGTGGCAAGACGTCGTGCCCGATCGACCGCGAGCCGGCGCGCAACGACGCCAGCACGGCGCCAGCGTCGGCGCCGCACAGCATGACGATCGGCCGTCCCAGCGCGGCTTCGGCGGCCGCCCAAAAACCGGCGCCCGAAAAGCTCGAACCGAGCGCGAACAACCGAACCGGCCGGCGCGAAGCGGCCGCCCAAGCGAGGACCTCCCGAGCCTGAACGAGGTCGGTGACGCCGACGCCGAGGTCGTGTCGATCACTTCGTGAGTGCGGCGACGCCTGGCAGCTCCTTGCCTTCCATCCACTCGAGGAAAGCGCCGCCCGCGGTGGATACGTAGCTGAAGCGCTCCAGCGCCCCGGCCTTGGCGAGCGCCGCCACCGTGTCGCCGCCGCCGGCAACGCTCTTCAGCTTGCCGCCGTCACTGAGGTCGGCCGCTGCGAGGGCCACGGCGTTGGTCCCGGCATCGAACGGCTCCAGCTCGAACGCGCCGAGCGGCCCGTTCCAAAGCAGTGTCTTGCAGGTGCCGAGCGCCGTCTCGACCGACTTCACGGTCGCCGGCCCGACGTCGACGATCATCTCGTCGTCGGCCACACCCTCAGGTGCCACCACCCGGTTGTCGGCCTGCGCCTCGAACACCTTGGTCACGACTGCGTCCTCAGGCAGCAGCACGCGGCAACCCTTGGCGGCAGCGCCTTCCAGGATCTTCCTCGCCGTGTCGGCAAGGTCACGCTCGCACAACGACTTGCCGACCGGCACACCCTTGGCGTTCAGGAACGTGTTGGCCATACCGCCGCCGATCACCAGCACGTCGACCTTGTCGGTCAGGTGCCCGAGAACGTCGAGCTTGGTGGAGACCTTGGCGCCGCCGACGACCGCTGCGACTGGCCGCTCAGGCTGCTCCAGTGCTGCCGCGAGCGCTTCCAGCTCAGCCTGCATCAAGCGGCCCGCAACGGCTGGCAGCCGTGAGGCGACGCCGGTGATCGAAGCATGGGCGCGGTGCGAACAGGAGAACGCATCGTTGACGTAGACGTCGCCGAGCTTGGCGAGGCCATCGGCGAAGGCCGGATCGTCGGCCTCCTCCTCGGCGTGAAAGCGGAGATTCTCCAGAAGCACGACTTCGCCGTCACCCAGCTTCGCCACTGCCGCTTCGGCGACCGGCCCGACACAGTCGTCGGCGAAAGCGACCGGCGTTCCGCCAAGCGCCCGCTCCAGCGGCGCGATCAGGGGCCGCAGCGACATCGACGGCTGAACCTTCCCCTTCGGACGCCCGAAGTGGGAGAGCACGACGACCTTGGCACCCTTCGCCAATAGGTCGCGCAAGGTAGCGGCGGCGCGCTCGATGCGAGTCGCATCGGTCACTTCGCCATCGGCCATCGGCACGTTGAAATCGACGCGAACGAGCACTCGTTTGCCGTTCACCGCAACGTCGTCGAGCGTCTGGAACGCTGGCATCGTGCCTCCTCTATCGCGAATTCCGTGTGGAAGCGCGGGTACCACGGGGCCCCCGGTCCGTCCATTGGCGAGGGGTCTCGGACAGGATCGATCGGCATCGAGCGGGCTTCCCGGCGCAGCAACTCACCGCCTGGAACAATCGCGTTTCGGGGTGATCGTCGAAAGGAAAACTCTTGAAATTCGGGATCAACATCAATGACTTGGCGGCAGATTTTTCCCCATCGAGAAAAAAATCGCCTCACCGGACTTAGCATGTACGAAAAAATAGCTATAGTGGTGTGCGCAGAAGAAAACCCAGCGACATGCTAGGCGTATCAATATTCACCAGCGCTGTCGTTTTTCTGTAGCCAGCTTACTTCATGGGTGAACGAGCGGACTCGGGTCCATCGTTGTGGTCGCCGTGGTGGCGAGCGCGACGTCCGAGGCTGAGACCGCCACGGCCGATCTCCATGCCGCTTTCCCGAGGCATCGGCCGCTCCGCTCGAAACGACGATCCGCTACTCGAAGCGAGCGTGCCGTTGCCGTGCGCATCCCAAGCACCGAGGAGACACGATGAGCCCTTTGCAAGTGCAGCTACGCAACCCAGAGCTGTCGCTGACCGAGCAACAGTACGGCACCGATCCGCTCGAAGACCGGCAGACCGACCTCTATCGCGGTGAGTACGTCAAGAGCTTCGTCGAGAAGTGGGATGAACTGATCGACTGGGATGCGCGGGCGCGGACCGAAGGGCAGTTTTTCATCGACGTGCTGCGGGCTCGTGGCAAAAAGACGGTGCTCGACGTCGCCACCGGCACGGGCTTTCATTCCGTGAGGTTGTTGGAGGCGGACTTCGACGTTACCTCCGCCGACGGCTCGGCCGCAATGCTCGCCAAGGCTTTTGCCAATGGTCAGCGTCGCGGGCTGATCCTCAAGTCGGTGCATGCCGACTGGCGTTGGCTCAACCGCTCGATCCACGGCAAATACGACGCCATCATCTGTCTCGGCAACTCGTTTACTCATTTGCACGATGAAATGGACAGGCGGCGCGCGCTCGCCGAATTCTACGCCGCCTTGCGCCATGACGGCATGCTGATCATCGACCAACGCAACTACGATCACATGCTGGATCATGGCTTCAAGACAAAACACAAGTATTACTATTGCGGCGAAAGCGTCACTGCCATTCCGCAGCATATCGACGATGGCCTCGTCCGCTTTCGGTACACATTCCCCGACGGCGAAAACTACACGCTCAATCTCCATCCGTTGCGCAAAAACTATATGCGCCAGTTACTGCATCAAGCAGGTTTTGCTCGAGTCAGCACTTATGGTGATTTCCAAGAAACCTACCACGAAAGCGACCCGGATTTCTTCGTTCACATTGCTGAAAAAACCGCCGAACACCAAGCGACGTGGCGTCAAAGCACGACGGCCGATGGCAAGCCGGACGCACGCGCCGCCGCCGAGACGTACTACAACAGCGATGATGCCGACTTGTTCTATTCGACGGTTTGGGGCGGCGAAGACCTCCACATCGGCTGCTACGACAGCACGCGCGACATCGCTGCCGCCAGTGCTGCGACCGTCGATCGGATGGCCGCTTTGGTTCCGGACCTGGGCGCCGAAACGGCCGTCTTGGACATCGGTGCCGGCTACGGTGGTTCTGCTCGACGCCTCGCCACGCGCTTCGGCTGCAACGTCACCTGCCTGAACATCTCCGACGTGCAGAACGACACGAATCGCTTCAAGACCCGGCAGGCGGCGTTGACGGACCGAGTCGACGTGGTCCACGGGGTTTTCGAGGACATTCCGGCAGCCGCAGAAACCTTCGACGTCGTCTGGAGCCAGGATGCGATCCTGCACTCGGAACAGCGTGACCGGGTCCTGGAAGAAGTGTTTCGTGTTCTCAAGCCCGGTGGCACCTTCGTGTTCACCGATCCGATGCAAGCCGACGACGTCGCCGCTGGCGCCCTCCAAGCGGTCTACGATCGGATCGGGCTGAACGATCTCGCGTCGTTCCGGTTCTACAACGACGCCGCGACCGCTGCCGGCTTCGACGTGCTCGACCAGATCGATCTCACGGCCAACCTCCGAACCCACTACGACCGCGTTCGCGAGGAGCTGCAAGCGAACTACGATGGCCTCGTGGAGACCGTCTCGAAGGACTATCTCGACCGGATGATCATCGGCCTCGGCCATTGGGTGCGAGCCGCCGACGACGGGCTGCTCGCTTGGGGCATCCTTCGTTTTCGCAAACCGCGCTGACCAACCGGCGCCGGTCTGGCCATCGTGACGGGCCGGCCGGCGCCTCAGGCGTCGCCTCGCCGCTTGGCTTCCTGGTAGCGCGCGAGATTGGCTTCGTTCGCCGGGTAGAGGCCTGGAAGTGCCGCGCCCCTCTCGACCTCGCGGACGATCCAGGCCTCCAACCGCTCCTGCTCCAGACCCAGCTCCACGACCTCCGCGACGAGCGCCTGAGGGATGCACACGGCGCCATCACGATCGGCGACGATGACGTCGTCCGGGAAGATCGCGACGCCGCCACAGCCCACCGGCTCCTGCCAACCGACGAAGGTGAGTGCTGCAACTGATGGCGGCGCCGCCGTCCCCTTTGCCCACACCGGCAGCCCGGCGTCTTCGACACCGACCAGATCGCGCACGACCCCATCGGTCACCAGCGCCCTCACCCCGCGTTTGGCCATGCGCGCGCAAAGGATGTCGCCGAAGATGCCGGCGTCGGCGGCACCCATCGCATCGACGACGACGATGCAGCCCGGCGGCATCGTTTCGATGGCGGCCCGGGTCGAAGTCGGAGACGACCAGCTCGCCGGTGTCGCCAGATCCTCCCGGGCGGGAACGAAGCGCAAGGTGAACGCAGGCCCGGCCGATCGCTGCACCCCGGGCGTGAGCGGCATGGCACCCCGGATCCACACGTTGCGCAGCCCCTTCTTCAACAGCACGGTCGTCAACGTTGCCGTCGAGATACGTGTCAGCGCATCGAGCAGGTCATCGGCCATCAGCGGGCCTCCTGTTGGACGAACGGCGCTACGCGCACGCCGGCCGTCTCCAAACGCCGGCGGATGGTCCGCGCCATCGCCACCGCGTCGGGACCGTCGCCATGGACGCAGACGGTCTCGGGCACGACCTCGATCTTGCGGCCACTCAGCGCCGTCACGGCGCCGTCCTCCAGCATCGCCAAGACACGGTCCGCGGCCTCGTCGGCGTCGTCGATCATCGCCCCAGGCTGACCGCGGCCGACCAGCGTCCCGTCGTCGTTGTAGGCCCGATCGGCGTAGATCTCGCGGACGTGGGGATGGCCGAGCTCGCCGGCCGCACGCTCCAGCGCCGTAGAGGCCATGGTCACCACGACGAGGCCAGGGTCGCCCGCCCTCACTGCCTCGACGAACGTGCGCGCGAGCGCCTCGTCCTCGCTCGCCATGTTGCCGAGCGCGCCGTGCAGCTTGACGTGGCCGACCGATGTACCGTGCGAGCGGGCGATCGCCTGGAGCGCACCGAGCTGGTAGCGGACCAAGGTGCGGACGTCGTCAGCGTCGAGACCTTGGACCCGCCGCCTGCCGAACCCTTCGAGATCGCGGAAGCCAGGATGCGCCCCGACGGCGACGCCGTTCGCCGACGCCAGCTTGACGGTGCGATCCATGACTACAGGATCGCCGGCGTGGAACCCACAGGCAACGTTCGCACTGGTGATGATGTCGAGCAGCGCCTCGTCGGCGCCCATTCGCCACGGCCCGAAACTCTCACCGAGGTCGGCGTTGAGATCGATGGTCAAGGTCATGGCCCGGTCAAGCCTCCTGTGGTGACACCGTCGACGAGGTTGGTGGTCGACAAACGACGCTCGAGATCGGCGCCTTGCGGAAGCCGCGGACGAACCCGCTCGGTGAGCGTGTCGAGTCGAGCCTGATGCACCCGGAGCGCCGAGACCGCCGTCGCATGATCGACGGCGACGAAGTGAAACGCGGCCCCGGGCGGCAACTGGGCAAAGGCGGCGAGGTCGGCGGAGATCACCGTTGCGATCCGCGGATAGCCGCCGGTCGGCTGACGGTCGGCCAGCAGCACCACGGCACGGCCGTCGCCTGGAACCTGTACGTCACCGAGCACCACGGCGTCGGAGATCAACGTCAGGCTGCGCTCGGTGACGAACGGCTCGCCGTCGTGGGCCAACCGCACCCCCATTCGGTCGCGCTGCGGCGTGACCTCGAAGGTGCTGGCCAAGAACCGCTCACGCTCGGCGGCGGAGAACTCTTCGGCCTGGACACCCCACAACACACGGATCCGGTTCGGCGGATCGTTCGGCAGGTCACTCAGCTCCAACTCGCCCGGCTGCCCGTCGTCGACGCCGACGATCAGCCGGTCGCCCTTGCGAAGCGCACGCCCACCGAACCCACCGAACCCGGCACGAAGATGGGTCGAAAGCGACCTCAAGACCGGGGCGACGTCGACACCGCCGCCGACGTGGAGGTAGCCGTAGCCCCCGGTCAGCGCGCCACCGATCGTCAGAACCTCGCCATCCTCCAACACGAACGAGCCACGCCAGGGCGCCGCACGGCCGCCGCCGCGCTCGGCGGCGAACGGCGCACCGGTCAGCGCGACTCGAACCGCCCCTCCGAATGCCCGGTAGCGACCGCCGAGGCCGACCATCTCCAAAGCCGCAAGTTCAGGTGGCTGACCGAGGAGTGCCGCGCCCTCCCAAACCGCCACAGGATCGACGGCGCCCCCCTCGGCGACGCCATTCCGCTGGAAGCCGGGCCGACCGAGGTCCTGGACCGTGGTGCGGAAGCCGCCGTCGTCGACATCGAGGAAGATCTCGGTCACGGCAGCACCTCGGCGCGGGCGACCGCCTCGCCGGCCGCGGCGGCTTTCTCCAGCGCGTCGAACGTCGCCGGATCGACCGGCTCGAAGCTGAGCTCGTCACCGGCCGCGAGCACGAAGGTGGGCTCGCGCTCCAGCTGGAAGGCACGAAACGGGCTGCAGCCGATGACCCGCCAACCGGTTGGAATCGCGGTCGACGTGAACACGGTCTGACGCACCGCGACTGCCAGCGAGCCGGGCGGCACCTCGGCCCGCACTTCGGTGCGCCGGGGCAGGTTCCACCGCTCGCCGAGCAGGCCCGCGTAGACGAACCCAGGCGCGAATCCGACCATCCGCACGCGCTGCAACGTCGCCGCGTGCTCGGCGACGACGGAAGCTTCGTCGGTCTTCAGGAGGTCGACGACTTCGCCAAGATCGGGACCGTGCGGACCGCCGTAGCAGACCGGCACGTGCCAGCGCTTCCGACCTGCTGGAGGCTGGGAGGCGAGCCAATCCCGCTCGGCCAACCAATCCGCCAACCTGCCGCGCAGCGCCTCGGCGTCGACGACCAACGGATCGAAACGCACCAGCACCGAACGGATCGTCGGCGCGGTCTCGGACACACCCTCGATCGTCGCGCCACGGACCCGCGCATCGAACGCGATCGTGGCGTTGTTCACGGCGTCATCGGTGCGCTCGCCGAAGTCGACGAGCCAAGCGCTGTCGCCGGCGAGATGGAGGCGGGGCCAGGAACCAAGGGACTGCATGGGACGATGCGCACACGCCTCGGCCGCGTCTGTCAAGCACGCTGCCGATCCAGCTTTGCGAGCCCTGGTCGGATGCGCGAGAGTGGTGCCGGTCGGGCCGGCCTGGGAAAAGACTGGATGCGGATGGACAGCCCCGCGCACGAAGGTGAGCTATGAAAGCGCCTGCCGTTCTCGACAGCGAACGCCTCACCATCGAGCCGTTGGCCTGGGTCGAGGCCGAGCGCCTGCGGACGATGCTCGTACGCGAGCAGGTGCGGCGGTTCCTCCTCGATGACGAGGTGCCGACGCCCGCCGAGTTCCAGGCGGTGTTGGCGCCGATGCTCGCGCACGGGCACCGGGGGCTGGGGCTCTGGTGGCTGCGCCGCCGGGCGACGACGGACGACGAGCCCTGCGGTGTCGTCGGGCTACATCCGGTGCGCCCGACCGAAGCGGCCGAGCGAACCGACCTCGCCAACGCGATCCAGGTGCTCGTCGCCCTGGCACCGGAGGCTTGGGGTCGAGGCTACGCGGCCGAGGCGTTGCGCCGGCTCGTCGACCACGGCTTCGACGACCTCGGGCTGTCGGAACTCGTCGCGCTGGTCGACGAGCCCAACCAACGCTCACAGCGGTTGATGCACTCCCTCGGCTTTCGGACCGACGGTCACGTCGCCGGAGCCCTTCATCCGCTGGCCGTCTGGCGCCTGCCGGCGCCGGCGGTCAGCAAGCACCGTCGGCCGGCTCTCGACTGATCAACACCTGACGCCGGCCGACCCGATCGGCGGCCGACACGTGGCCGTCCTCCTCCATCCGTTCGATCAGCCTTGCTGCCGTGTTGTAGCCGATCCGCATCTTTCGCTGGAGGAAGCTCGTGGTCGCCCGCTGTTCCTGGGCGACGATCCTCAGCGCCTCGTCGTACTGCGCGACGTCGGTATCGCCGCCGTCGCTGCCTCCGCCGAAGAGATCGCCGGTCGGACCAACCGCGCTGCCGGCGCTGGGCGAACCGGTCGAGCTCGGTTCGTCGGCGGTCACGTCGCCCAGATAGTCGGGCTCACCTTGTGCCTTCAAGTGGGTGACGACGCGCTCGACCTCGGCGTCCGTGACCAGCGGGCCGTGCACACGCCGCTCGGGCTCGCCCGAATTGACGAACAGCATGTCGCCCTGGCCGAGCAGCTGTTCGGCGCCGGAATCCCCGAGGATGGTGCGGCTGTCGACTTTCGAGCTCACGCGGAAGCTGATGCGGCAGGGTAGATTGGCCTTGATCACCCCGGTCAGCACGTCGACCGACGGCCGTTGCGTGGCGACGATCAGGTGAATGCCGGCGGCACGCGCTTTCTGGGAGAGCCTTTGGATCTGCGCCTCGACCTCCTTGCCGGCGGTCAGCATCAGATCGGCCACCTCGTCGACGACGACGACGATCTGCGGCAGGGGCCGCGTGTCGATCGGCTGCTCCTCGAACTGCGGCAGGCCGGTGGTCGGGTCGTAGCCGACCTGCACCCGCCGGCTGAGGTCTTCGCCGCGGTCACGCGCATCAGCGAGGCGGCGGTTGTAGGCGTGGATGTCGCGGACCGCCAAATGCGACATCAACCGGTAGCGGTGATCCATCTGCCGCACCGCCCATTTCAGAGCGACGACGGCCTTGGCAGGCTCGGTCACCACCGGCGAGAGCAGGTGGGGGATGCCGTCGTAGACCGAAAGCTCGATGACCTTCGGATCGATCATGATGAACCGAACCTCGTCCGGCGTGTGGCGATAGAGCAGCGACAGGATCATCGCATTGATCGCCACCGATTTGCCCGAGCCGGTCGTGCCTGCGATCAGCAGATGCGGCATCCGCGCCAAGTCGGCCACGACCGGCTCGCCGGAGATGTCCTTGCCTAGGCACAGGCCCAGGCGGATCTTCGGGTTGGTGATCGCCTCCGATGCCATGATCTCTTTCAGGAACACGGTCTCGCGGACAGGGTTGGGCAGCTCGATGCCGATGACGCTCCGCCCGCGCACCACGGCGACGCGGACCGAGACGGCCGACAGCGAACGGGCGATGTCCTCGGAAAGGTTGACCACCCGCGCCGCGCGGGTGCCGGGTGCGGGCTCGAGCTCGAACAGCGTTACCACCGGTCCCGGCTTGGCGTCGACGATCGCGCCGCGCACGCCGAAGTCGTCGAGGACCTTCTCCAGCTCGCGGCTGACCTCGTCGAGCTGATCCGGGTCGAGGTCGGCGCGGACCCCGTGCTTGACCACACCGAGCAACCCCAGCGGCGGTAGCTCGAAGCCACTGGCCGTCTTCACGCCCGCACCCGGCCGGCGCTCGAACGTCGGCTTTGGCGTCGCGGCCACCGGCATCTCGGTGGCGAACCGCGCCGCACCGCCCGCTGGGCCGGCCAACGGCGACGGCGGCACGTCGCCGACTTCGTCATCATGGAGAGCCCCAGCGACGGTCTCGCCCGCCGCGTCGTCGATCGACGCTTCGGCCGGTGCGCGGCGAAGCGTGTCGACCAGTCGTCCGGCTCGCCGTGACGGCGCACGCTCGGGCTGCCTGGTGCCTGGCCGACGTCGGGCGACGCTCGCCATGGCCGACGCCCAAGCGGAACGGCTGCCGCGCCCGACCATGCCGCCGACGATACCCGCGGCCCGAGCGCCGACGCGGCCGGCCTGGCTCCCGATACGCAGGCTTTCGCGCGGCAGGAGGCCGAGCGCGGCCACGGTCGTGACGACCGCGGCGACCAAGGTGACCACACCGTAGAGGCCGTCGCCGAGCGACAGGGCGAACCACGTCCAAAGCTCGTAGCCGACCAGCCCGCCTGGCAGACCGTGATCCATGAGCGAGACCAGAGACGACCGGTCGGCAAGTGCTGCCGGAACGGCCAGCAGCGCCAGAGGCAGTCCGGTCAGCGGCACGATCGGGCGCGGATGCGGCAGCCCGAGCGCCAACCGCAGACCGAAAGCGCCGACGGCCGCAGGTACCAGCCAGGCGGCTACCCCGAAGCCCTGGAAGAGAAGGTCGCTCAATATGGCGCCGCGCATCCCGAGCGGATTCTCGACGGCACGTCCGGTCGCCTGGTTCCAACTCGGATCGGCCGGGTTGTGGAACAACAGTGCGACGGCGATGGCCAACGCCAACACCATGATGCCCATCCCGAGGGCCGACACGCCGATCTTGCGCAAGGCATGAACCGTGCCGTCGCTGACGAGCTGGGTGTCGTAACGAGTTGCCATGGCGCTGAGTTTCTCTCTGTCGGGCTTCAGGAGTGTTCGAGGGCGTCGGCGACCTGGGCGATGGCGGTCGACGTGATGGCCGGGTCGTGGACCAGAGCGATGCGGACGTAGCGGTCGCCAGGGGTGGAACCGTCGGCGGCGGCGGTACAGACGTAGCGGCCGGGGAGAATGCGATGGCCTGTCTTGGCGTAGACGGCGGCCGCAGCACGCTCACCGTCGCCGACGTCGAGCCACAGGAAGAACCCACCGCTCGGCCGGTAGGCGCCGAAGCGGCCGTGGAGCAGCTGCAACGCCGCATCGAGCTTCGCGGTGTAGGACGCACGAATCGCCTCGACGTGGCCCTCATCCGCCCACAGGGCCGCTGATGCCGCCTGGATCGGCAATGGCAGGGTCGCGCCACCATAGCGCCGGACCTTCAGAAAGGCCTCGATCAGCCTTGCGTCGCCTGCAACGAACCCCGACCGTAGCCCGGCGGCATTCGAGCGCTTCGACAAGGAGTTGAACGCGAGCAGGTTGCGGAGCCCGTCGGACGTTGCTGCCGCAGCCGCGAGTGCGCCCGGCGGCGGGACGCCGTGGTGGATCTCGGAGTAACACTCGTCGGCGACCAGCACGACGTCGTGAGCACGGGCCAACTCCAACGCCCGCGCCCAATATGCTCGCTCCGCGACGGCACCTTGCGGGTTCGACGGCGAACAGAGGAACAGGATCGCCGCTCGGTCGAGCAGGGCCGGCACCAAAGCGTCGAGGTCTGGCAGGAACCCGGTTTCCGCGGTCGCCGGCAACGCAATCGGCTCGGCGCCCGCGATGACGGCACCGCCGACGTAGGTCTGGTAGAGCGGGTTGGGCACCAGCACGGCCGTGGGATCCGCCGCCATCGGGTCGACGATGATCCCAGCGATCAGGTGCAAGGCCTCCTTGGTGCCGCAAACCGGCAGGATCTCACGATCCGGGTCGACGGCGACGGCGTAGCGCCGCTCCAACCACGCGGCGATGGCCCGACGCAGGCCGGGCGTTCCGGCCGGTGGCGGGTAACCGCGCCAATCCGCTCTGTGGGTGGCGATCACATCCGCCAGCCAGTCGGGCGGATCACCTTTCGGATCGCCGATCCCCAGATCGACACCAGCCGTCGCCGGACGCACGTCACCCAGCAACCGCGCGAGACGGGCGAAGGCGAAATCCTCCAACTGGGCGATCTGCGGACTGAGCATCGGTTCCGAACACGCGGGTCGAACTACCTCACGACTTTAACCCGCGGAGCCAACTCCTTTCAACTAGGCAGATTTTGAGCGCTGCCAGACGGTGGACCGGCGGCTGACGTGGGTGACCGACCGGAAGCGCACGCACGAATCGTGAGCATCGTGCTCGAGCCGGAGGCGGTGGACGGAAACAGGCTCGGTCACAGCCCCGCCGGGCGTGGCTTACGATCGGTGAGGCATGGCGTTTGCTCGTGGAGTGTCGATAGTCCAACTGGTCCGTCCATTCTCAGAACGACCTTCAACGGAGCCTCCGCCATGCTGGTCCGCGCCCTCACCCTCTGCCTCGGCACCGCCGCAGGCGCGATCGCGGCGACCACCGCCGCGGCCGACACCACCTTGCGCTTTGCTCTCGACTGGAAGTTCGAGGCGCCTTCCGCGCCCTACTTCTTGGCGCTCGACCGCGGCTACTACGCCGAAGAAGGCCTAGACGTGACGATCGACAGCGGTAGCGGCTCCGTCCAGACCATCCCGCGGATCGCCGGCGGCAACTACGACATGGGCTTCGGCGACATCAATTCGCTGATCAAGTTCAAGGACCAGAACCCCGAGGCCGCGGTCATCGGCGTGATGATGACCTACGAGCGTCCGCCTTTCGCGATCGTCTCGGTTGCCGGACGCGGTATCGATCCTGCCGATCCCGCATCCCTCGAAGGCCGGAAACTGGGAGCGCCGCCACCGGATGCGGCGTTCGCGCAATGGCCGATCTTCGTCGCGGCAAACGATCTCGACGAGAGTGCGGTCACGATCGAGAGCGTCGGCTTCCCGGTGCGCGAGCCGATGCTCGCCGCCGGCGAGGTCGACGGTGTGTTCGGCTTCTCGTTCTCCAGCCACCTGAACCTGCAGAACGCCGGCGTCGCGGCCGAGGACGTGGTGGTGATGCTGATGGCGGACCACGGGCTCGAGCTCTACGGCAACGTGGTGATGGCCAACACCGACTTCGCGGCTGCCAACCCCGACGCCGTGGCCGGCTTCATCCGCGCGACGATCAAGGGCTGGCGCGACACGATCAGCGACCCGGAAGCCGCGATCGCTGCCGTTCTCGAGCGCAACGAGATCGCCCGCGCCGACATCGAGAAGCAGCGACTGGCGATGGTGCTCCGCGACAACGTGCTGACACCGACGGTCCAGGCCGAGGGGATCGGCGGGGTCGACATGGACCGCCTGCAGCGGTCGATCGATCAGATCGCCACCGCTTACGACTACACCGACAAGCCCAACGCCGACGCCGTGTTCACCGATGCCTACCTGCCGCCGGCCGAGGACCGAAAGATCGACTGATGGCCTTCGTCCGCCTGGAAGGCACCGCCCTCGCCTATCCGACGCGAGAGGGCGACGTGCTGGCGTTGGAGCACGCCGATCTTTCCATCCAGGCGGGCGAATTCACGGCCGTGGTCGGTCCGTCCGGCTGCGGCAAGTCGACGTTGATGCGGCTGGTCACCGGCCTCCGCCCGCCGACGCGCGGCAACGTGATCGTCGACGGCCGCGAAGTCGCCGGCCCGCTGAAGTTCGTCGGCATGGCGTTCCAGAACGCCACACTCCTGCCCTGGCGGACGGTGATCGAGAACCTGCTCTTGCCGCTCGAGATCGTCCAACCGCACCGCTCGCGGCTCCGCCGCCAGAAAGCCAGCTACGTCGCCAAGGCCGAAGCCTTGCTCGCGACCGTCGGGCTCGACGGCTTCGGCAACAAGTTCCCGTGGGAACTCTCCGGCGGCATGCAGCAGCGCGTCTCGCTCTGCCGGGCGTTGATCCACGAGCCGAAGCTCTTGATGCTCGACGAGCCGTTCGCCGCACTCGATGCGTTCACCCGCGAGGAACTCTGGTGCGTGCTCCGCGATCTTTGGGAAGCGCAGCGGTTCACCGTGATCCTGGTGACGCACGACCTCCGTGAGGCGGTGTTCCTGGCGGACACGGTCCACGTGATGAGTGCCCGGCCGGGCCGGATCCTCTACCGCCACGAGATCGGCTTCGCGCGACCTCGCGATCTGGAGGTCTGCTACTCGCCCGAATTCGTCGACACCGTTCACCGCCTACGTGGCCAGATCGCCGAGGTGCGCGGCCGATGAGCCGGTCGGCGCTGTTCTGGCAAAGGGCGGCCCCGTGGTTGGTGACCATCGGTTTGTTCGTGTTTTGGGAAGCGGCCTGTCACGCCTTCACGATCCCGATCTACGTGTTGCCGCCGCCGTCCCTGGTCTTCCAGGAGATGTGGGTGTTCCGCGGTGCTCTATGGACCAACTCCATGGTCACCTTGTGGACCACCTTGGCCGGGTTCGTGCTGGCGGTGGCGTTCGGGCTGCTGCTCGGGATAGCGATCGGGTGGTCCAAGACCGTCTACGCCGGCCTCTATCCGGTGATGGTCGGCTTCAACGCCATCCCGAAGGTCGCCGTGGTCCCGATCCTGGTGCTGTGGTTCGGCATCGGCGAGATCCCGGCCATCCTGACGGCGTTCCTGATCTCGTTCTTCCCCATCGTCGTCAACGTCGCCACCGGCCTCGCCACCTTGGAGCCCGAGTTGGAGGACGTGCTGCGCGCCCTGGGTGCCAAGAAGCTCGACATCATGCTGAAAGTCGGCATTCCGCGTTCGCTCCCGTACTTTTTCGGCTCGTTGAAGGTCGCGATCACGTTGGCCTTCGTCGGCTCGGTCGTGTCGGAGACGGTCGCAGCCAACGCCGGCGTTGGCCACCTGCTGTTGACCGCACAAGCCAACTTCGAGGTGCCGTTGGTGTTCGGCGGCCTGCTCTGTCTCGCCGTTCTGGGCATCGGTATGTACGCGGTGTTCGCCGTGCTCGAGCGACGCATGACCGGCTGGGCGTTCCGCTCCGGCATGAACGCGACCTGAGCCGCCCAACGCTGTACGCGCCGCGATCCATCTGGTTTGCCACAGCATCACGCACAGGTAGAAAATGACTTGATTGAAATCGCGTATTAGGTAAGACGACGGGGGTTCCCCCTGTAGTGGAGTATGCCGATGCGCGTTGCGCTCACGACGTTGCTCGTCGCTGGCTGTCTCGTCGCGGGCGGCAGCGCCGCCGACGCCAAGGTCAAAGTCGCCGACATCACCTTTGCCGGTTCAGGTTTCGCCAGCGCTTCCGGCATCTTCCAGGGTCTGGACGGCGCGACATACACCGGTGGCGTGACCATCGACGTGGATGCCGACGACACCGACCCGACCGCCGGCCTGGGTGTCTACCCATCCGCGAACAACGAGCTCAACTTCGCGTTCCCGTTGCTCGGCCTGACGTTCGACACGACCATCGACGAGCCGGTGACGACCATGCAGGTAACCGGCAAGGCCCGCACGCTGACGCTCGACAGCGTCGCGGACGACGGCGACCTGCAGCTGAGCATGTCGTTCGTGTTGACGGACGCCGGCAGCGTGTTCACGCCCGACGAGCGGCTGCCAAGGCACCTGCCCGGCTTCTGGGCGTTCGACACCCTCGCCTTCGCAGTCGCGTTGGCCGACCTCAGCAACCCGACGGCGCTGCTCGGCAGTTTCACCGTAGCACCGGGCAACGTCGCGATCGACGTCCACACGCCGCTGCCAGCTAGCGTGGCGTTGTTCGGCGCCGGTCTCGTGGCGCTGGGCGTGCTGCGGCGCCGACGCAACGCGCAGGCCTGACCGCCCGCTCAGGACCGATCGAGCCGGCGGGTCGTTCGGCCTAGGCCCGCCCGGCTCCGATCTCCCGCAAGTAGTAGATCAGATCCAGGCTCGGCGCCGGACGGCCAAGCGTCGTGACCAGCGCGTGCATCTGCCCGCGGTGATGGGTTTGATGATTGAAGACGTGGCCGAGAATGTCGGCCACGCGCATCTCGAAGCGTTCGCCCGCCATGTTGTGGTAGGCGACGGTCCCCAGGATGGTGTCGTCGTCCTGGGCAGTCATGTAATCCACCACCAAGTCGTCGTGGCGGCAGCGCGCTTCGATCAGTTCGGCGCGATCGTCGTAAAGGACCGCGTCGAGCGTGCTCGGCACGTCTCCCTGGCTAGTCCCGGTGATCCGTTGGAACCAGATCCGGTCGCCGACGAGCAAGTGGTTCCAGGTGCCGTGCAACGAGCCGAAATAGGCCCCGCCATCGGCGCGCCACTCGCGATCCGTCAACGTCGACGCGACGTCGTTGAGCTTCGCGTTGGCCCAACGGCCGTAGTTCGCCATCGTGCGCAAGTGCGAGAGCAAGGTGCCTTCGGTGGTCAACGACGGTCGCCTCGAGGTGGCGCGTAGAGGTGCAGGTCGATGAGCAGGCCTCCCATGGCGGCGCAGGTACCCGCCGGCCCCATGTGGATGCCGGATGACCAGCCGCCTGTCGAGCGGCACCGATGGCTTGGTCGGGCGCCTCAGCGGGCGGCGTCGACCGGCACGTTGTCGATCAATCGCACACCGCCCAGCATGACCGCCGCCAGCAGGCGGCCGGGTCGATCGGCGATCAGGTCCAGGGCTTCCAGGGTTTCGGCCGCGCGTAGCTCCACGTACTCCACCGCGTCGAAGCCAGCGGCCTCGAGCGCAGCACGGGTCTGCCCGAGCCGTGCTCCGGCCGCGGCGCCGCGGCCGAGGTCGCGCGCCGCTGCTCCCAGCTCGGCATAGAGCATCGGCGCAACCCGCCGTCGCGCCTCGTCGAGGTACGCATTGCGTGAAGAGAGGGCGAGGCCGTCCGGCTCGCGAACGGTCGGCACGCCGACGATCTCGGTCGGGATGTCGAGATCCGCGGCCATCCGCCGGACGACCAGAAGTTGCTGATAGTCCTTTTCGCCGAACATCGCGAAATCGGCGCCGGCCTGGTTCAACAGCTTGGCGACCACCGTCGCCACGCCGCCGAAGTGGTGCGGCCGACTTGCACCGCACAAGCCCTCGCTGAGGCCGGCGATGCGGACGGCACTGGCGAAGCCATCGGGATACATCTCGCCGACGTCCGGCATGAAACAAACCTGCGCACCGACGGCGGCGAGCTTGCGCAGATCGCCGGCTTCGTCTCGCGGGTATCGATCGAGATCTTCGCTCGGCGAGAACTGCGCCGGGTTGACGAAGATCGTGACGACCACCCGCGCTGCCCGTTCGAGAGCCACGCGGACCAGTTGCAGGTGACCATCGTGCAAGGCACCCATGGTCGGGACCACCGCAACGGTGAGCCCGGCGTCGCGCCAGCCGCGGACGGTGGCGCGCAGGGCGGCGACGGTGGTGATGACGTCGGGTGGACTCATGGGCGGTCTCGTCGAGGGACGCGGGAGGCCAAGTCGGGTGCATAGCCGACCGGCGCGCTCGCGGCCACAGCCCCGAGGTTCCCTTTCGCCCTCGAGCCTGCCAAGAGCACGGGTCGGCAACAAGGACACGCTGCGATGGACCTCGACACGTTCCGCCTCCACGGTCATCGGGCGATCGACTGGGTCGCCGACTATCTGACGACGATCGAACGCCATCCGGTTCGCGCCCAAGTGGCGCCAGGCGACATCGCCGCACGACTGCCCGACGCGGCACCGCCGACGGCCGAGCCGGTCGACGCAATCCTCGCTGACTTCGAGCGGATCGTCATGCCCGGCATCACCCACTGGCAGCATCCGCGATTCTTCGCCTACTTCCCCGCCAACAGCAGCCCGCCTTCGGTGCTGGCCGAGGTGCTGACCGCCGGCATCGCCGCCCAGTGCATGCTGTGGCAGACGTCGCCGGCGGCAACCGAGATGGAAACCCGCGTGCTCGACTGGCTGCGCCAAGCGATCGGCCTGCCGGCGGGCTTCTCGGGCGTGATCCAGGACAGCGCGTCGAGCGCCACGCTCGCCGCCATCGTCGCCGGCCGCGAGCGAGCGCTGCAGGGCGCCGGCAACGCCAAGGGGCTGGCCGGGGCGCCGCCGGTCAGGGTCTACGCCACCGACGAAGCCCATTCGTCCGTAGAGAAGGCCTGCCGCATCGCCGGCATCGGTTCGGGTCATCTGGTCCGCGTCGCCACGGATGATCAGGGGCGGATACGAGCCGACGATCTCGCCGTCCGCATCGCCGAGGACCGCGCCGCCGAGCTGTTGCCTGGCGTCGTCGTTGCGACCCTCGGCTCGACCGGCATCGGCGCGGTCGACCCTTTGGCCGAGGTCGCGCGCGTCGCGCGCTCGGAGGACGTGTACCTGCACGTCGACGCCGCCTGGGCCGGCTCGGCGCTGCTCCTCGACGAATGGCGCTGGATGATCGACGGCGTCGAGCTGGCGGACAGCTTCGTCTTCAACCCGCACAAGTGGCTAGGCGTGCAGTTCGACTGCGCGGCGCACTACGTCCGCGAACCCGGCGTACTCACCGCAGCCCTCGGCATCCAGCCCAGCTACCTGACCTCGCGGGAGACCGGTCACGTCATCGACTACCGCGACTGGAGCGTCCCGCTCGGCCGCCGCTTTCGCGCGCTGAAGCTCTGGTTCGTGCTGCGCGCCTACGGCCTCGACCAACTTCGGGCCATGCTGCGCGACCACATCGCCTGGACCGAAGAACTCGCCACCTGGATCGAGACGGAGGCGGATTTCGAGATGGCGACACCGCCGTCGCTTTCGCTGCTGACGTTCCGCCACGTGCCGTCCGGCGTGGCCGACGTCGACGCCCACAACCGCGCCCTGATCGAACGGATCAACGACGAGGGGTTCGTGTACCTGACACCCCACGATCATGGCGGTCGTGCCGTGATCCGCTGGTCGATCGGCGCCCGGACGACCGAGCGGCGGCACGTCGAAGAGGGCTGGCAACGGGTGCGCGAGATCGCAGAGGAATTCGGGGGCCGCTGAACGGAGAGTCGGGTGGCCGCAGCGACCCGGCGCATCGTCGATGACCGGTCAGGCAAGTGCTGCCGTGCCCGAACCAACGAGATCGAAATGAAAAAGGCTTGCCAAATGCCGACAACGGGGCGTACCCGCTGGGCCGCCATCGCCCGACCGTCGAATCGGGCAACGTTTCGTAGAAGTCGGGGAGTAACCAATGATCCGGATTCGCCAAAGTCTGCTGGGCGCCGCCGTTGCGCTCGTGAGCTTGGCCGGGCCAGGCTTGGCTCAAGAGTACAGCTTCAAGTTTCAGTCGAGTGATCCGTCCGGCAATCCCAACTACATCTTGAAGCAGGCGTGGGCCGAGCGGGTTGGCGACATGACCGGTGGCCGTGTCGAGATCCAGATGCTGCCGGTCGGCTCGATCGTCGAACACAACGAGACGCAGGACGCCGTGGCCGCAGGCATTCTCGACGGCCACATCACCGACACCAGCTACTTCACCGGCAAAGACGCCGCTTTTGGTCTGATCGCCAATCCGGTCGGTGCCTGGTCCGACCCTGACCAAATGCTCCGCTTCTTGGAGTACGGTGGCGGCAACGAGCTGATGAACGAGCTTTTGGAGCCCTACGGCCTGCACTTCATCGGCGCGACCACGCCGGGGCTCGAAGCGTTCGTCTCGAAAGTGCCGCTGGAGGGCGTCGGCGACCTCGATGGTCTGAAGATGCGGGCACCCGAAGGGCTGGTGCAGCAGGTGTTCGCCGCCGCCGGCGCTGCACCGGTGAACCTGCCGGGCTCGGAGGTCTTCACGTCACTCGACAAAGGCGTGATCGACGCCGCCGACTATTCGGTGTTCTCGACCAACCAGGCGCAAGGCCTGCACGACGTCGCACATCACCCGGTCTTTCCGGGCTTCCATTCGATGCCGCTGGTCGAGGTATCGATGAACAAGACGAAGTGGGACGCCCTGCCCGACGACATCAAGGCGATCCTGGAGGTTTCCGTACGCGACTTCGCTCGCGACATGACCTCGCAACTGGCCATGCGCGACCAGATTGCAGTCGCCGAGGCTCGCGCCAACCCCGAGATCACGGTCCACACGTGGTCCGACGACGAGCTGGCCAAGTTCCGTGCGGTCGCCGTCGAGCAGTGGCAGTCGGTCGCCGACCGATCCGAGAACGCCCAGAAGGTCTACGATCGGCTCGTGGCTTACCTGAACGAGCAAGGCCTGCTCTGATCGACCCAGCCGGCGCGGCTCGGGTCGCGCCGGCCACGGTCCTCGACGACGATCGGAGTTGAGCCGATGACCGAGCCGACCGCGCCCGCGGGCGACGCGCCGATGACCGAGAACGATCGGCGGCTGGCCTACGTACCGCCCGAAAGCGGCGCGCTCGGCCGCCTGATCCATCGGGTCGGCCCGTTCTTCGCCGCCGGCTTCGTCGTCTCGATGGCGATCCTGATCATCGAGATCGTGCTCCGCTACGTTTTCCACGCGCCGACCCTTTGGGCGCATGAGACGACCATCTTCATCTGTGCGGTCAACTTCGTGTTCGGCGGGCTCTACTGCGCCGCCAAGGACCGGCACATCCGTGTCGTGTTGATCTACGATTACGTGTCGCCGCGGGTGCGACGCTGGCTCGACGTCGTGATCTCGCTGACCTGTGCCCTGTCGGCCGGGTTCTTCGCCTACGCCTCGTTCTTGATGGTCGAGCGGGCGGTCTGGCGGCCCGATGGGGCATTTCGCCTGGAGACCACCGGCTCCGCCTGGAACCCGCCGACACCGGCGCTGGTCAAGGTCTTCTTGTTGTTCGTGCTCCTCGTCCTCTGCGTCCAGTTCCTGATCCTCGCCTGGAACCACGCGACCAAGTCCACGAAGGACTGAGCGCCGATGTTCGATCTGTCGTCGCTCGGGATCGAAGCCGGCACGCTTTTGATGTTCGCCATGCTGTTGGGCTTCCTGCTCACCGGCATGCCGCTCGCCTTCGTCACCCTGCTGGTGGCATTGATCTTCGCGCTCGGCTGGTTCGGGCCGATGGCGGTGCCGCTGATCACCAGCCGCGTCTACTCGTTCGTCAACTCGTTCGTCTTCGTCTCGGTGCCGATGTTCGTGCTGATGGCGGCGATTCTCGACCGCTCCGGCATCGCCCGCGACCTGTTCGATGCGATGCGCCTCGTCGGCGGTCGGCTCCGGGGTGGAGTCGCCATCCAGACCTTGATCGTCGCGGTCATCCTCGCGGCGATGTCGGGCATCATCGGCGGCGAGGTCGTGCTTCTGGGTCTCCTCGCACTGCCGCAGATGCTCAGGCTCGGCTACGACCGCTCGCTGGCCATCGGCGTGGTCTGTGCCGGCGGCGCGCTCGGCACGATGGTGCCACCGTCGATCGTCCTGATCATCTATGGCCTCTCGGCCAACGTCTCGATCGCCGAGCTGTTCACAGCCGCTTTCCTGCCGGGTTTCTGCTTGGCGCTGCTCTACGTCGGCTACGTGCTCACACGGGCATATCTCGACCCGTCGAAGGCGCCGGTGCCGGAGCAGAGCGAGCACGTGCCGCTGGCCGAGAAGCTACGCCTGCTGAAGGGCCTGATCCTGCCGATGATGGTCGTCACCTTCGTCCTCGGCTCGATCTACGGCGGTATCGCCTCGGTGACCGAAGCCTCGGCCGTCGGCGTCGCCGGCGTGCTGCTTTCGACCGTCATTCGCGGCGAGTTTTCGCTGACGCTCTTGCGCGGCGCGGCGCAACAGACCCTGGCCACCTGCGGCATGATCGTCTGGATCGGCATCGGCGCCTCGGCGCTGGTCGGCGTCTTCAACCTGATGGGCGGCATCGATTTCGTCTCCAACCTGTTCACCGGGCTCTCCGACAATCCGGTCGTCGTGCTCTTGTTCATGATGCTGATTCTCTTCATCCTCGGCATGTTCCTCGACTGGGTCGGCATCACCTTGCTGACGATGCCGATCTTCGTGCCGATCGTGACCAATCTCGGCTTCGATCCGATCTGGTTCGGCGTCTTGTTTTGCATGAACATGCAGATGTCGTTTTTGTCACCACCGTTCGGACCAGCCGCATTTTACTTGAAGTCGGTGGCGCCCGCGGACATCTCACTCGGCGAAATCTTCAAGGCCCTACTGCCGTTCATCGGCATGCAGGCGTTCATGGTAGCGATGTTGATCCTGTTCCCCTGGCTCACCGGGCGGCCGGGGCTGGTCACCCCGTGAGATGAGCCGCCTCCGCCTCGGATGCGTCGCCCCCCTCACTCTGGCGTCGTTGGTGGCGGTGGCCGCCGGGTCCGCGACGGCGACGACGACGTGGGAGGGGACCTGGCGGCTCGACCGGTTCGAGTTCGACGACGGTTTGGAGATTGCTCCGGCCGCCTTGAGCAGCGGCGGCGACGTGCTGTTGGCGCTCGCTTGCGCCAGCCACGGCCCCGTCACTTTGTTCGTCCGCTGGCCGGACTCGCCCACGCGCGAGCACGAGCCGGTGGAACTGCGCTTCGAGGTGCCGGGCTTCGGTGCACATGTGCTGCGACTGCAGGTCGAGGCGGCCATGCTCGTGGCGCCGGTCTACGATCGCACGTCGCCGACCCCGACCGAACCGGTCGAGGGCTCCATCGTGCCCGAGGCGTTGGTCGACGGCCTCGCCCGCGGCGAGCGCGTCCGCATCGCCGCGGCGGCGGAGCCGGTGCTGGAGCTGTCCCTGCAGGGCTCGGCACAGGCGCTTCGGGGCTTGCGTGAGCAGTGCGGGTGAGCGCACCTCGCCCACGCCAGTCGAACCGGCGGAGGCGGCCTTGAAGATCACCAAGCTCGAAACCCTGCGGCTCGAGAGCTTCCCCAACCTGGTCTGGGTGCGGCTGCACACCGACGAGGGGCTCATCGGCCTGGGCGAAACCTTCATGGGCGCCTCGGCCGTAGAAGCCCATCTTCACGACTGGTGCGCGCCGAAGCTCTTGGGCAAGGACCCGTTGCGCATCACCGCACGGCGGCTGGAGCTGACCGACTATCTCGGCTGGCGCGGCGCCGGTGTCGAGACCCGGGCCTATTCGGCGCTGGACCTCGCCCTTTGGGACCTGTTCGGTAAGGCGGCCGGCCTGCCGGTCTGCGATGCGCTGGGCGGCCGAGCGCGGGATGCCATCCGCACCTACAATACCTGCGCCGGCTACCAGTACGTCCGCGACGCCCGGGCCCAGAGCGTCGCCAATTGGGGCGTCGGCGCCACCGATGGACCTTACGAGGACCTGAAGGGCTTTCTCCATCGCGCCGACGAGCTGGCCCATTCGCTGTTGGCCCAAGACATCCGGGCAATGAAGATCTGGCCGTTCGACATCGCCGCCGAGCGAAGCAAAGGTTGGGACATCAGCCCGGACGAGTTGAAAACGGCGCTCGAGCCCTTCGCCAAGATCCGCCATGCGGTCGGCGATGCCGTGGATATCATGGTCGAGTTCCACTCGCTCTGGTCACTGCCGATGGCGAAGAAGCTCGCTTCTGCCCTCGCCGACTACGACACCTACTGGCACGAGGACCCGTTCAAGCTGCAGAACATCGCCGACCTCAGGGACTACGAGGCGGTCTGCGATGCCTGGGTGTGCGCCTCGGAAACACTGGCTTCGGTGCACAGCTTCCGCGAGGTGCTGGAGACGGGAGCGGTCGGCGTGGTCATGCTCGACCTTGCCTGGTGCGGCGGCCTCACAGAAGCGCGCAAGATAGCCGGCATGGCCGAGGCCTACCAGGTGCCGATAGCGCCCCACGACTGCACCGGCCCGGTAGTCTACGCCGCGTCTTGCCATTTCTCCCTGTACGCCCCCAACACGCTGATCCAGGAGAGCGTCCGGGCGTTCTACACTGGTTGGTACAACGAGCTGGTGACCGCGGTTCCTCCGGTAACCAAGGGCCAGGTCACGGTCGCGCCGGGGCCGGGCCTAGGTGTCGAACTGCTGCCTGATCTGGAGACACGGCCGGATGCAACCCTACGCATCTCCTCGCTATGAGGGCACACCTTCAGGGGCCGGCCAATCGTAACGACCGATTGCCGATGGTGCCGCAATGCGAAAAGCGGTACCGCTGATGTAGGTTGTGCACGTCAGGCTTACGGCATCGTCACCAGAAGCCCTGCGCGCCGGCCCGACCACGCCGATGCTCTCCCGAAGACGCGCAAGCGACATGGGCATCGTAGAGGTGCCCGAGGGAAGATCAGCGCGTGGAGGACGCACCATGTGCGCCATGAACCAAGCCGTCGTGATCGACAGCGGCTCCGGCGTGACGCGTGCTGGCCTGGCCGGCGACGCCGAGCCTCAGGCCGTCTTCGCCGAAGCAGTGGCGGGGTCGATCGTCGGCGACGATGCCGACCACCGGTCCGACCTCGACGTCAGCCACCCCACTGCCGGCGACGGCGTCGCCGATTGGGACGCCATGGAGCAGCTGTGGCGCCACGCCTTGATCGATCGGCTGGCGGTCGATCCAACCGAGCGGGCGGTGCTGTTGGCGACGCCGCCGCTGCAGTCGCGCCAGGACCGCGAACGCGCCATCCTACTGATGTTCGATACCTTCGAGGTGCCCGCTTGCTATTTGGCCGTGGACGCCATGACCGCGCTGCTCGGAACCGGGCGAACGACCGGTGTCGTCGCCCACATTGGCGCTTACGCGACGCACGTGACGCCGGTGGCGGGCGGCTATCCCGTACCGCACGCGACCTTGCGGCTGGATTTCGGTGACCGCCACCTGGTCGATCATTTGGCTGAGCTTTTGGCCAAGCGCGGGATTGGTGTGCGGACGCCCGAGGAACGGGCCGCGGTCACGCACCTGCTGCACGAGCACGGGTCGGTCGCCGAGGACATGGCCGAGGCGATGGCGGACGCCCGGACATCCCATACCGTGGAATTGACCGACGGAATGACGGCGGAGATCGGGAGCGAGCGGTTCCGCGCCGCAGAGCCCTTGTTCCATCCCGAACAGATCGAAGTCGCCGATGGCGGCCTACCGGCGACGACCGTGCGTGCCATCGGCAACTGCCCAACGGCGGTGCACCCGACGCTCTACGGCAACGTCGTCCTCGCCGGGCCGCTGGCGGCGCTGCCGGGCTTGCGGGAACGCATGCAGAAAGAGATCGAGACGCACGCGCCGCAGGGCACGGAAGTGGTGGTCGAGGTGCCCGCCGCAGCGCCGCACCTGACGTGGACGGGCGCGGCCAAGCTGGCTGCCATGCCGCAATTCGAAGCCATGTTCATCACACGCGACGAGTATGTGGAGCATGGCCCTGGGATCGTGCACGAGAAGTGCATGTAGCCTGCGGCCGCAGGCGGCTCACCCGAGCAGTCCGGCAGCTCGTCCCGAAAAGCTCGAAGCAGCACGAGCCGCCAGCGCGTAGAGCGTCGTCCGCGAATGCGGACGCAGCCTGTGGCACCAATCCCGCAACAAGAATTCGCTATGGGCGCATCGAGTTCGGCGCGATGCAAATAGCCGCACACCTGCCTACGAGACCGTTCATATCCAGAATTGCCAGCTCGCTGTGAGCTCGATCACTAGCGAAACCTGAAATCTTGCATCGATACTGTGCACCGATTCGGCTTCCGCGTTCCACTACCAGAGATTAGGCCTGATCTCGCTGAACCACGCTGGTTCGGGAGGGCGCGGTCGCGGGTCATGCCGACGAACGTGTCGCGGACGATGCCAGGATGATCGAGGACGGCCTCGGCCGCGGCGTCCAACGCATCGTCGCGTAGCGGTTGGTCGACGGCTTGCGCGGCCCGATCGGTCCGCGGCGCGGGCTCCGCCTGATGCGGGGCGCCCACTCGATGCCATACAGAATCGAGGACGTTCGAAATGCCCAACTACTCACCGTTTCAGGTCGTCGTCGAAGGTAACGACAGCTCCAACTGGTTCTTGCAGGACGCTGCCGGCTCCAGCTTCATCTTCGGGTATGGCGGCGTCGACGTCATCACGGCCCACGCCACCGATCTCTACCTCGGGCCTGGATCCATCGGCTTCTATGACGACTACTTCGATGGCGGCGAAGGCGACTACGACGTGGTCAACTACGAGCTGTCGACGACGGCCGTCGAGGTCGATTTGGCGCTCGACACTGCGTGGCGGCTGGCCGGCAATGGCGCAAAGTACGCGCCGGACCATTTGTTCGACATCGAGAGCGCCTGGGGCAGCCACCATGGTGACAAGCTGAAGGGGAACGCCCTGGCCAACCAGTTCAACGGCTTCGACGGCGACGACCAGATATGGGGTCGCGACGGCAACGACTGGATCTCCGGCGGCGGTGGCGACGACTTCGTGAACGGCGGGGCAGATGACGACTTCGTCGAAGGCAACGCCGGCGACGACCGCGTGATCGGCGGGGCCGGCGACGACGTCGTCAACGGCGGCCCGGGCGCGGACGACGTCTGGGGCGGCACGGGCGCCGATGCCTTTGCCTACACCAACGCCAACTCCGGCACCGACACGATCCACGACTTCGAGCTTGGCGTGGACCGATTCGCGTTCGCCGAGTTCGGCTTCTTCGCCGAACCGCTCGGCAACGGGGTGGAACTGAGCGACGTGCTCGGCGCGCTCTCCGCCGCGTGGCTGGGTGGAGATCCGGACGACAGCTTGCTCATCGCCAACACGACGCAGGGGCTCCAGACCATTGCCGTGGTCAAGGACGTGAGCGCCGCCGACATGCTCGCGGCCATCGCCGACGAGAGCATCCTCGGCACGCCCCCGGAACTCGGTCTCGGATTCGACCTCGTCTAGCTGAGCACCGATCGCTTCGACTGACGTCGAGCCTCCAGAGCCAGCGACGACGGATCAGCTACCGATGCCGTCGTCGCGCAGAACCACCGTGCTGCGCCGCGGACTCCCCTCTGGCCAGACAACCGCCATCTGATCCAAATCGTCGCGGCGTGTACGGCACCGTGAACACTGTTCAATCATCGGTACTCAGGCCAAATCCATATATTCATGCGCCAAATCTGTGGGCTTCTCATAACAACTTCCATCGTTTGCTATGACTCTGATCACTCAAACAACGAGAATTCTCACATGACGATTGTGCATGAGCTCGGCTTCCGCTTTCGATTACAGGAGACTATGCCTGACGTCGCTAAGTCAGATTGGTTCACGAGAGCGGAGACGCCGGCCATGCCGAAGAACGTGTCGCGGAGGACGCCGAGACGATCGAGGAGAGCTTTGGCCGCGGCGTCCGATGCACCGGAACGAACGGTCGGGTCGACAGCTTGCACAGCCTCAGCGGGTGACCGCGAAGGCCCGCCACAACGGAATCACTGTCTCAACACGAGACATCATCGAGGACTTTTGACATGCCCTACTCACAGTTTCCCACCTTCGTGCACGGTGACGACGGCTACAACTCCTTCCTGAGCGACGGCGCCGGCTCCAGCTTCATCTACGCGTATGGCGGCAACGACGTCGTCACGGCACACGCCACCGACCTCTATCTGGGCCCGGGGCCCGTCGGCTACTATCATGATTACTTCGATGGTGGCGACGGTGATGAAGACATCGTCAACTACGAGCTGGCGACGACCGCCGTCGACGTCAACTTGACGACCGGCGTTGCCTGGCGAGTCGCCGGCAACGGCGTAAAGTACGCTCCCGACATCTTGCTCAACTTCGAGGGTGCCCGGGGCAGCGACTACAACGACAAGCTAAAGGGCAACGCATTCGCCAACCTCTTCAATGGCCACGCCGGCAACGACCAGATTTCCGGCTATGGCGGCGACGACTACATCGTCTGCGGGAGCGGCAACGACTGGGCCCACGGCGGGGCCGACGACGACGTCATCGAAGGCGGCACGGGCAACGACGACGTCATCGGGGGCGCCGGCGACGATTGGATTCGTGGCGGCCCGGGCGCCGATGATGTCTGGCTTGGCACTGGTGCCGACACCGCCCACTTCGGCTACGCCGACTTCGGGATCGACACGATCCACGACTTCGAGCTCGGCGTGGATCGCCTGCAATTCGCCGGGAACGGGTTCTTCGCCCAGGCGCCCGGCAACGGCGTCGAACTCAGCGACCTCCTCGGCGCGTTCTCCGTGTGGGGCGGCAACCCCGACGACAGCTGGCTCGTAGCCAACACCACGGACGGGTTGCAGACGGTCGCCCTGGTCAAGGGCGTGAGCGCCGACGACATGAACGCGGCGATCGCGGACGAGAGCATCCTGGTCGGGTCAACACAGCTCCAGGTCATCGACTTCCTCATGTTGTGAGACCGACGCCGCAGCGCTCGAGCCAGACTCAGAGGGCCCACCAGCGACGCAGGCGCTTCATGCGCTTGCGCCCGGAGTTGACCAAGCGCTCCGGCAAGGTGCGGGCGCGTTTGGGCTGGGCGGGGTCGTCGACGTGCCGCTCGTCGCCGATGTGGCGGACGGCATGCTCTTCCAGGTTGACGATGAAGAAGCCTTTTTGTTTGAAGGCGTAGCTCACGTCCGCCTCGCCGCCGAGCCGGGCGAGTGGCGCCAGCGCCCGGTAGTCGGCGAGCCGACGCAGGCCCGGGTTGAACGAATAGCTGAAGTATTCGGGGTGCAGCGACGGGTCGAGGCGGTAGCAGGCGACGCCGGCGATGGTCTCGGTGCGGGCGTCGCGGACCCGCGGGTTCTGCTCCTGACGCGGCCGCAGCCCGACCAGGCTCGCCTGGGACAGCGCTTCCAAAAGCGCGAACGATTGGGCGAGAAAACCGGTGCGCTCGAACGCCCAGTCGTCCTCGCAGTGAAAGACGAACGGGTGAGTCAAGCTGGCGTAGGCACGGTCGATCGAGCGCATCTGGCCAAGCTGCTCGTCGTTGATCAGCACCCGTGCGCGCGGGTAGGTCTGGTGGACGACGTCGGCGACGGCGCCATCGCCCGAGTCCTCGACGACGATCACATCGGCCGGTGCCATGTCGGCGTGACCAGCGAAGGACTCCAGCGTGCGGCGCAACAGGTCGAAGCGACCGCAGCTGGTGACGACCAGAGTGAAGGACGTGTCCACGTGCATCCCATGGGCAGGCGCCATGCGTCGGGCAAACGATGACGGCTGAGGCGATCGGCCGAGGCGCGCCGGTCGATCGGCTCTCCTGTTACATCCGGACGCTGAATGAGGCGACGCGAATCGAGCGCGTGGTGCTCGCCGCGAAAGCGGTGGCGGCCGAGGTCGTCGTGGTCGATTCGGGCTCGACCGACGAGACCGTGGCGATCGCCGAGGCCGCCGGTGCACGGGTGGTCCATCAGCCCTGGCTCGGCAACGGACCGCAGAAGCGCGTCGGTGAGGAGGCGTGCAGCCACGATTGGCTGTTGGACCTGGACGCCGACGAAGTCGTATCGCCCGAGCTCGCGGACGAGGTGCGGGCACTGTTCGCGAACGGCGAGCCGACGCGCTCGGTCCATCGACTGAAGCTCGTCACCGTGCCGCCCTTCGGCGAGCCCTGGCACGACTTCTACCTCGCGTGGCGCGCCAAACTCTACGACCGCCGCCAGCACCGCATGCCCGACCACCGCGCCTGGGACCAGCTCCAGCTCGATGCCGGTACAGTGGTCGGCCGGCTGGGAGGTGCCATCGACCATCACGCCTTTCGCGACCTCGCTCACGTCATGGAGAAGCTGAACAAAGTGTCCACCAACCGGGCCCGCGACGGGCGGTTGAAGCCGTTTCCCGTGGTGGCCCTGCGCGTGGTGGCCGCCCTGCCAGTGTACTTCTTCAAGCATTACGTGCTTCGCGGTCTGTGGCGCGGTGGGCTGTATGGGTTCGCCTTTGCCGGCACGCAGGCAATCGGACGGTGGCTACGAGATGCCAAGATGCTGGAGATGCATCTGTGGAGGCGGGCCGAACGGTAAGGGCGTCGCGACGGCGTCACCGCTCCGAACGCAGCTCCTCATCGAAAAAGCGCAGCATGTCGCCCGTCACCGCGAGCCAAAGGGTCCAATCGTGGCCGCCATCGAGGACGCGGAGTTCCGGGGCGAGGCCCATGGCGCGGAGGTCGAGGTAGAGGTCGACGGTGCCGTCGTGCATCCAAAAGCCGTCGTCGTCGCCGGTGGCGAGGAACACGGTTGGCGGTGCTTCGAGGGCTTCGAGGTCGGCGACCAGCGCGAAGGGCGATTGGGCGTTGAAGACCTCGACGTCGAACGCCTCGCCGGTGGTTCGCTCGAACCAGTCGTCGCGATACGCGGCAAGGCCTTCGAGGGGGCTGGTCTGCCAGGAGACCCCGTCCGGCTTCCAGATGGCGGGGCTGAGCGCGGCGACGGCGCCGAAGACGTTCGGGTTGGCGAAGGCAAGCCTGAGCGCGCCGTGGCCGCCCATCGAGAGGCCGCCGATGCCGCGGTGCGCGGCGCTGGCGAGCGTCGGATACGTGCCGTCGATCGCGGCAACGAGATCGTGGGCGATCGCCGTCGCGTAGTCGCCGGGACCGCCGAATGCCGCGCTGTCGACGTACCAGCTCTTGGCACCGTCGGGCATGACGACGATGAGCGGTGCGATCTCGCCGCGCTCGATCAGGTCGTCGAGCGTCTCGGCGATCCCACCCAGATCACGCCACTCGTGCTGATTGGCGCCGAAGCCGTGGAGGAGATAGAGCACCGGTAAGCGTGCGTCGTCGTTCGCCGCCTCCGGCAGGTAGATGCTATAGGAGAGCGCTCGGCCGAGCGCCGGGCTCCGTGCGGTGCGATCGTCGAACAGCTCACCCGCGGGCGCTGCGCCCACGCCGCAAACGAGCGCGATGGCCAGCGTCACCGCCGAGCACATCGATCGCAAGCGGCCGTTCACGTGTTGAGGTCGCCCAACAGCGGTCGCGGCACGCCCGGCTCACCCAACGGGCACTCCAACGCCGGCCGGTCCCATCCGGCGAGAACAGCAGCGGCTTCGTAGGTCGACTGCAAGAAGCCCAAGAGGAGACGTTCAGGTTCTGCCGCGCGTCGCACGGCGTCGTAGGGAAGGATGAACTCGCCCAGCGCGTCACTGTAGAACGCTTCCGCGGGGACGTTCGGCGCACCGCGGAAGCCCTCCGGCGCCGGATAGGCGTAGCTGTAGAACGCAGGTTCGTCGATGCCACCACCGCCCGGCCAGAAGCCGGCCGAGCTGACCTCGTGGGAATAGGCTTCGCGCGTGACCCTGTCCGGCAGCGCCGGGATGCCGCCCGGATGGAGCGGTGCGGGCCGTCCGGAGAAGCGGGTCACAGCCAGATCGAAGCTGCCCCAGAACAAATGCACGGGGCTCACTTTGCCCAGAAAACCGGTTCGAAACGTCTTGAAGACGGCGTCGATGGCGACGAGCGCCTGCCAGAAATCGCGGGCCGCATCCGGATCGTAACGGCCGGCAGCGGTCTGGTAGGCGAAGGGCACGGGATCGGCCACTTCGTTCGGGCGGTCGTGAAGATCGGTGGGCGCGCCGAGGCCGCGTAGCAGCTCGATGAAGGCGGTGTGGAAGTCGGCGACCGAACCGTCCCGCAGCGGCAGGCGTCTCGTGACCCCATCGGTCGTCATGACGACGAGCTGATGGTCGACGAAGTCGAAGACCACCTCGTAGCCCCTGGTGGGCCCCGGGATCAGCGAGGTCGTGAGGCCGCGTGCGTTGACGTAGAACGTCGCCTGCCACGAGTGGTTGATCCATGGCGCCAAGCTCATCCGGAACTTGCCGACGATCTGCGCCCACATGTGGAGACTGGCGCCGCTCGGTGCCCAGCGGGCGTAGGGGATGTCCGGCCATTGGCTCATCGTTCGTCCCGCCTCGTCGCCCGTCCAACTCCAAACGTCGCTCGGCGCGGTGTGCACGTGCCGACGCACCCAACGGCATGGGGCTCGGACGGTACCGAGCCCCTCCCCTGCTACTGGCTCGCCGCTTGGAACTCTTCGTCGAGCTGCGCCTCACAAGCTGCCACCGCTTCGGTCGCGGCCGTGATCCACTCGTCGCCGAAGTTGCTGGCGTACCAGTCCCACACCGGCTGTGCCGCCTCCTGGAAGGCGGCACGCTCCTCGGCGGTCGGCGTGTAGACCGTGCCGCCGGCATCGGTGAACGCCTGGAACGCCTCGACCGCCTTCCGCTTGGGCATGACGCGTGCCGTGTGCTTCAGCTCCTGAAAGCCGTCGTAGACGATGCGCTTTTGGTCGTCGTCGAGGCCCTGGAAGGCGTCCTCGTTCATCCACCACAAGGCACCCATGTAGGCGTGGCCGTCGAGGACGATGTAGTCGAGGTGGTCCTGGAATTGCATGTTGACGATGTCGGTGATGCCGTTCTTCGTGCCCTCGACCACGCCGGTGCCGAGCGAGGTGTAGACCTCGGGCCAGGCGATCGGCGTCGGGCTGCCACCCATGGCCTTCACGAGTTCGATCTGGATGTCGGCGCCGATGGTTCGGAGCTTCAGACCCTGGACGTCGGCTGGCGACTTCACTTGCGTGCTCGTGGTCGCGATGTTGCGCCAGCCGCCGGTGTTGGACACGGCCATCAGCCGTGCAGCACCGACATCGTTCAGCACGGCATCACGGAGCTTGGCCGTCAGCGGGCCGTCGAACACGCATTCCGCCACGCGATCGCCCGGAAACAGATAGGGCAGGTCGAGAAACTGGGCTGGCGGATACCAGCCGGCGAGGCCGCCATTGGTGGTGATGTAAACTTCGAGGCGACCATCGAGCAGCGCTTCGGAGCACTCATCGGCGTTCGAGCAGAAGCGGCCGTTCGGGTAGACCTCGACCTCGATGGCGCCGTTGGACGCGCTCTCGACGTAGTTCTTGAAGACCAACGAGCCGTCGAAGTCCTCGTCGTCCTCGGAACCGAGAAAGGCGATCTTGATGGTGTGCTCGGCCTCGGCCAACGCGGGCAACGCCGTCGTGGCGAGGAGTGCGGCGGCGAGCGCCGCCTTGACGAGTGCGGCGGCGGGCGCCGCGGTGACGACGGATTTGGCGGCGGGCGCCGCCGGGGCGGTACGGGTCATGAGGTCAGGCTCCCTGTTCTAGTTGTGCAAACCCATGAGGCGCGGCAGGACCAGGACGAAGTCTGGCACGAAGGTGATGAGAAAGATGATCGCAATCTCCACTGCCAGGAACGGTAGCATCGCCTTGGCGATGGCTTCCACCCGTTCGCCCGATACCGATGCTGCGACGAACAGCACCAGCCCCATGGGCGGTGTGGCCAGACCGACGGTGACGTTGACGCACATGATGATCGCGAAGTGCACCGGGTCCAGGCCGAGGTCGTCGACGAACACGTCGGAGAGGATCGGCCCGAGGATCAGGATCGCCGGCCCGGCGTCGAGGAACATGCCGACGACGAACAACATGATGTTGACGAAAAACAGCAGCAGATACGGGTTCTCGGTCAAGCTCAGCACGAACTCCGAGAGCATCGCCGCGGCACCGACCTGGTCGGCAACCCAGGAGAAGGCCTTGGACGCGCCGATCAGGAAGAGGATGATCCCCGACGCGACGCCGGCTTTGAAGAACAGGCGCGGCAGCTCGTCGAACCGGAGCGTGCGGATGACGAAGAGGGCGACGATCAGCGCGTAGGCGGCGGCGATGCCGGCAGCTTCCGTGGGGGTGAAGAACCCGGTGAGAATGCCGCCCAGAAGGATGACCGGCGTGAGCATGGGCCACAGGGTCTGGCGGCCCGCGGCGGCGACGTCGCACCAAGTCGCCCGCTCGCTGGCGATCGGGAAGTCGTTGCGGATCGCCAAGTAATAGCTCATCGCCATAAGGCCGGCGCCGATCATCAGGCCTGGGACGATACCGCCGGCGAAAAGCGCCGCCGGGCTGACGCCCATGATGAAGGCGTAGATGATCATGATGCCCGAGGGCGGGATGATCGGGCCGATCACCGACGAGGCGGCGGTGACGGCGGCAGCGAAGCGCGTCGTGTAGCCGTTCTTCTCCATCGCCGGGATCAGCATCGAGCCCAGGGCCGAGGTGTCGGCGACCGCCGATCCCGAAAGCCCGGAGAAGAGGATCGACGACATGATGTTGACGTGGGCGAGGCCGCCGCGGACGTGGCCGACCAGGGTCTGAGAGAAGTGCACCAACCGCTGGGTGATGCCGCCGCGGTTCATGATCTCGCCGGCAAGAATGAACATCGGCAGCGCCATCAGCGGCACCGACGACATGCCCGAGAAGACTTGCGAGAGGATCGAGTTGAGGTCTCGCGGCTCGAAGCTGTCGCCCAGGTCCCAAAACAGCACCACGCCCGAAGCAGCGAGGAGACCGAAGACGACGGGAATGCCGATGAACAGGGAGGTGAGAAAAAGCCAGAGGAAGGCGGTCTGCACGAGCCTATTCCCCGACGTTCGCGTGAGCCTGATCGAAGCTCCGCACCGGTCTGACCAGCTGGTCGTGCGGATCGAACAGGCCGAGGAGATAGCGGCCGATCAGCTCGACGTTGGCGAGCAGCATGAGGGCGACGCTGGCCGGCATGATCAGGTAGACGGTGCGCCATTCGATGCCGAGCACGGGGATCTTGATCGGCGCGCGGAAGGGGCGGATCGAGGTGAGATCGATGCCGAGTGCTGCGAGCAGCGGATCGAGGTAGAGTGGTGCGACGCCGACCTTTCGCAAGGTGAGGTCGAGCGCCACGAGCAAGATCACGCCGATCAGCACGTGCACGCCGAGGAGATGGGCCCGGGCCAGACGCGCCGGCATGGCGTTGACCAACATGTCGAGGCTGACGTTGGCGCCGCGGCGGTAGGCGATGGGAGCGACCAGGAACGCCAGCGCCGGCAAGAGGATCAGCATGACCTTTTCGGTCCAGGGCGCAGAGATGCCGCTCAGCCTGGCGGCGACGGTCCAGACCACGGTCGCCAGCATCGCGGTGACGCAGAGTGCTACGAGCGGCTTCAACGCCCATTCCACCGCGCGGTTGACGGCGCGAAGCGCGACGATCACGCCCGTGAGCAAGCGAACCATGAGCCTCCCGATCCGCATTCCGGAGCCGATCGTTTGCGGACCCGGAGGCAACGGTCAGGCCATCACTTGCCCACCGTCGACATTGATTGTCTGACCCGTGACATAACTTGCATCATCACTCAACAAGAAGCGGATGACGGCAGCAACTTCCTCGGGCGCGCCGAAGCGACCGAGAGGGATCTCGGCCAGCAATTTGGCTTCGGACTTGGCGATCACCGGCGCCGGCATCGACGTGGTGATGATGCCGGGCGCGAGAGCGTTGACGGTCGCGACGTGGCGAAAGCGGCGTGCCAGCGCCCGGGTCATGCCGACGAGGCCACCCTTGGCGCTGGAGTAGGCGACGTAGTCGACCGCACCGCGGCGGAACGCCAGCGACGAGGTGAACACCAACCGCCCCATGCGGCCCGCCGGCCAGCGCTCCACCATGGCGGTGGCGAAGGCATAAGCGTTCTGCAGGTTGTTGGTCATCGCCCGGTCCCACACCGTCGGATCGTCGGCCAAGGCCGGGTCGGACTCGAACACGCCGGCTAGGTGGACGAAGCCGTAGATCGGGCCGCTGACCGTCGCCAGCGCCTCGCGGCAGCTCGTTGCATCGGTGAACGTTCCAGCGAAGGCCGGCGCCGCCAGCTCGACCGCGAGGTCGCCGAGGCCGCTCCCGGGGCGGTCCAAAAGCAGCAGCTCGAGGCCCTCGGCGTGCAGGCGGCGCGCCAGCGCAGCGCCGATGCCACCGGCGGCACCGCTGATCGCCACCCGATCCGTCATGTCGCCACCTCTGCTGCCCGTTGGCTGTTCAGGCCCGGCGCGGCGCCCGCGGTCCCACCACCAGCCACACCAGAAAGCCGACGATCGGGAACACCAGGATGCCCACCGCCCAGAGCGACTTGGCGAAGATCGTGCTGGTACTGCTGAAGACGTGCAGCAGCGCGTAGATGGTCGTCAGCAGGACGACGATCCCGAACAACCCTAGCTCCAGCCCCATTCAGCCCCTCCCACAGCGCTCGCCCACACGCCGTTCGCCGGGCCGCTCGTACACCGGCGCGATCCGAAGACGCAAGCCGGATGGCCGAAGTCGGCCTTTTCGAGCCATGGGGTGGTGGTGCTTGCTCGACCGAGACACCCCCGATGGCGGACGTGACGCGCCCAGCTGGGAGGGCAACGCTCGGTTCGAAGCTCCGGGAGGACGTCGTCTAGCGTAGGCCGACGTCCTTGCTGGTGTCAGAAGAGGGGAACCTGACGGCCGGCGTAGAACGGACTCTCGGGCGGGGGCAGGATCGCCTCCGCCGCGCCTGAAGGCAGATCGACGTGGACCTCGATCAGCGCGTGCTTGTTCGTCGCGTACCACAGCAACTGATCGGTGCCCGAAGCGCCTGCGCCAAGCTCCGGTTGCGTGGAGATGACTTCGTACCGGTCCGGGTCGTAGCCTCGCGGCACCGAATGCCGAAGCGTTCGCCGTCGGGCAGATCCATGGGGATCTCCGAGACATACATTGCGGTGGGCAACACCTACAGGTCGCTGAAAACCCCTGTTCGGAGCGCTTTGGCCGTGATTCGATCCGTCTCGTACGACGGGTCTGGAGGAGTGACGCGGGGCGGGGAGACCAAGGCGGGAGCGCTGTTCAGATATGTGGATCTCGAAGCGCGGGTGAGTGAGGCATCGCGGTCTTGCGTACGTCCATCGTGGCGCAATGGCGAAGGAACCGTTCGCATTCTTGTCACGCATGGCCTCCCACCTGCCAGCGCGCCGCATGCCCCATCGACATCTTCTGATTGCGCCAGTGCGGCGCGCCCGCAGACACCCTCGCTACCGTGGCGGGCCGATCCACGGTATCAGGCCGCCACCTCGGCGATGGTGACAGGCATGCCAGTCCGCGCGGAGCGCTCGGCGGCGGCGCCCATGACCACGGCCGCGAGACCGTCGGCGGCGCTCACTTCCACAGGGGTGCCGTCGCGCACGGTCCTTTGGAAGCGCTGATGCTGAAAGTAGGTGCTCCCGTGGTGGTCACCGGCGTGGAGCACCGCCGGATCGACGTCGATGGTGCGGGTCACGGGTCCCTTGGGCGACCGCAGGGCGATCTCCACTTCGCCTGCCCGCTCCACGCCACCCGGCCAGAAGCGCGCCGGCCCCGGCACGCGCGCCGTCACCCGGCCGCGATCGCCGATCGCCTGGATTTCCTCCTGCCACCAGGCACCCTCGGCGAACATGCAGAGCTCGAGCATCGCCCGGGCGCCTCTTGCGAACTCGACGATGACGTAGGCGTTGTCGATGACGTCGGGCACGCCGTCGGCGTAGCGCTCGTCCTGGTAGTTCACGTCGAGCGCGCCCGAGGCGAACACCCTGACCGGCTCGTCGGCGAGGATCAGCCGCATGAGGTCGAAGAAGTGGCAGCACTTCTCGACCAGGGTGCCACCGGTCAGGTGGTTGAAGCGGTTCCAGTGGCCGACCTTGTCGAGGAACGGGAACCGGTGCTCGCGGATCGTGAGCATTCGGACCCGGCCCGCGGTGCCGTCGCCAAGCGCGTCGAGCAGCGCCGCCACGGGCGGCATGTAGCGATACTCCATCGCCGTCCAGACCGGCGCCGGCCAAGCAGCGGCGCGGCTGGCGATCCAGGCGGCATCGTCGACGGTGGCCGCGAGCGGCTTCTCGATCAGCACCGGGCGCGGCCGTGCGGTGAAGACGTCGGCAAGAGCCGTGCGGTGGACGTGATTGGGGCTGGCGACGATCACCACGTCGACGTCGTCGCGGTCCAAGAGCGCCTTGTGATCGCCCGTGACGACCGCTCCCGGTACCAGCTCGAGGTCCAGCGCCCGCTGCTCGGGGTCGGGATCCGCGATCGCCGTGACGGCCGTGTCCGGCAACAGCTGCAGGTTGCGGACGTGCTCCCGGCCCATCATGCCGCAGCCGATCAGGCCATAGCGCTGCACCATCATGCTCATTGCCCCGCGAGCCCCCAGCGCCCGTTGACCCGGCCGCCTGTCACCCGCTTCCCCGATCGAGAACCGGCATCTCGATGTAGCGTGCCGATCGATGCAGCGCCACCACGCTGCCCAAGCGGGCCAGTAGGGTGCCCGTCCGGTGTCAACCGCCCCAGACATCATTCTTGGGGTCAGAATCGATCTGCGGGTTTCGTGCAGGACATGCCGATCGGCGAGACATGGCGTAGAGTAACCAGCATGAAAGTGAGCACCGTGCCGGACGAAGCCGACGACGAACGGGCTGCCCTGCACGCGCTCGACGCGCCTTGCTTGCGGATCCTCACCGAATCCGCGCAGCGTTTGATCCTGCCGCTTGGAGCCAAGGTGTTCGAGGCCGGCACGCCCTGCGACCACTACATCATCTTGACCCGCGGTCAGGTGCGCGTCCAACAGATCGCGGAGTCCGGCCGCGAGATCGTGCTCTACCGGATCGGTGGCGGCGATACCTGCGTGCTGACCACCGCCTGCCTGTTGGCTCACGAGGCCTACGCAGCGGAAGCGATCACCGAAAGCGAGGTCGCGGCGTTGGTCGTCCCGCGCGCGTGCTTCGACCGTTTGTTGGCGGAATCCGCCGCGTTTCGCAACTTCGTCTTCAAAGCCTACGCCAGCCGGCTCACCGATCTCCTGCTGCTGGTCGAGGAGGTGGCGTTCGGCCACGTCGACGTTCGGCTCGCCGAGCGGTTGTTGGCGCTCAAGGGTTCGTCGGACGCGCTGTCGGTCACCCATCAAGACCTCGCCGTCGAGCTGGGAACGGCACGCGAGGTCGTCAGCCGGCAGCTGCGCGAGTTCGAGCGCCATGGCTGGATAAGGCGCAGCCGCGGCCGCATCGACATCCTGGACGCAGCCGCTCTGGGGGGCCTCGCCGGCTCGTCCTGACGGTGCCTTTGTCACCGACAGCCGTCCCGCCGTTCGCGCAACCTGTTCCTCCAACGAACCCATGGAGGAACCCCGTCATGAAGAACGTCGGAACGGTCGATCGGCTCGCGCGTGCCTCGATCGGCCTCCTGTTGATCAGCCTCGTCTTCGTCGGCCCCCAGACCGCTTGGGGATGGGTCGGGCTGGTCCCGCTGTTCACGGCGTTGGTCGGTGTCTGCCCGGCCTACAGCCTGTTCGGCACCCGCACTTGCAAGCTCGGCTCTACCGCAAAACAGGGCTGAGCGCCGTTGCCCGCAGGCGCGTCCTCCGGTGCCAGCCCGGACCGGACGACGCGGGCGGGACTTTCAGCTTGACCATGGAGATGGTGATGAATGACGTCGAGCGCCGCGACTTTCTGGAAATCGCGGGCTGGAGCGGGTTGGCGGCGGGTGCCGCGCTCAGCACCTGGCCTCTCGTCCATTCGCTCGGACCGTCGGCGGACGTGCAGGCGCTGTCGACCGTGCGCATCGACCTCGCGCCGATCGCGCCCGGCATGGCGGTTACCGTGATGTGGCGCGGCAAGCCCGTCTGGATCCGCCACCAGACGCCTGAGGACATCACACGTGCCACAGCCGTCGACCCGAGCAGGTATCGCGATCCCGAGACCTACGCGGCCCGAGTCCAGCGCCCCGAATGGCTGGTGCAGATCGGCGTCTGCACGCATCTAGGGTGCATCCCGCTGGGTCAGAAACCGGGCGAAACGAAGGGCGACTACGGCGGCTACTTCTGCGCTTGCCACGGTTCCCACTACGACAGCGCGGGGCGCATTCGCAAAGGCCCAGCACCCCGGAATCTGGAAATCCCGCCCCACCGTTTCGAGGACGACACGACCCTGATCATTGGCTGAGCCGCCCAACACTCAGGCGGCGTAGGTCGCATCCAGATACCGGCAGATGTCTCGGGATTCGAACATCTCGGTGTCGGTGTTGGGATCGATCAGGTAGGGCACCATGACCCGGCCGGCGCGGACCAACAGCTCGCGCCGGCGCGGCGTCTCCGGCTCGACCCGGATACCCAGCCGGGCGCGGACGAAGGGCGGGATTGATTCGCTGACTTTGGTGCGCCCGAGGCTGTGCAGCACGTAAGGCAGCTCGAGCTCGCACAGCCGCTCGCGAACCAGGCGAACGAACGGACTGGTTTCGATGCTGTAGAGTTCCAGCTGCTGGTCGGGTCCGCGGCTCGGGCGCGCGTGGTTGCCGGCACCGGTCCTAGCGGCGCTGGCGATGCCCGAGGCCATGACGTTGAGCGAGCGCAGCCGCCAAGCCGACGGCACTGGCCGCTCGCCATAGGTCCGGAACAGATGCTCGATGATCGCCGCCGATTCGAACAGCGTCACGCCCGCCTCCCGGTCGACGAGCAGTGGGAACTGGGCCTTGCCGCCGAGCTCGACCGCGCGCGGCCGAAAGCGTGTGCCGCCTTTCGGGCAAGGCTGGATCAAGGCGTCGAGGTCGAGCTCGGTCAGCACCTCGCGAACCAGCCTGCAGAACGGGCAGGCCTCGAATTCGTACAGCACCAGAAGTTCTGCCGGATGGCGCTTGGCCGGCTTGGTGAAGATGCCGAACGGTAGGCGCGCAGCCGATGCCACCATCGACGTTGCGGTGGCGAATGAACGCGACGACGGCATCGGCAGGTGTCTCCAGGCGGGTTGGATGATCCAGATACGCAAGCCGCCGCCGGCGGGATCATCGACGATGCAGCGATCGCCCGTCACAAGGCACCTCGTCGATCGACGCCGAACGGCGGCGGCCGACGGCGTGCGGCTCTCTCGATGTTCGAAGCGGCAGCCGCCAGCACCAGGATCAGCGAGCGGCGCTGAGCGGGAGCGTCGAGACGAACGACGATGGGTTCCGTGGGCCAGCAAGCCCAGCTATCGAGCGTTCGATGTCCGCGTTCGCTCTTGCCTTCGCTTTCTTCGTCGTATCGCACAGCCTGCCGACCCGGCCGACCGTGCGCCGGCGGCTGGTCCAAGTGCTGGGCGAACGCGGCTTTCAGGTCGCCTACTCGCTCCTGTCGCTGGCAGCGCTCGGCTGGCTGCTCGCGGCGGCGATCGAGGCGCCGTGGGTCGGCTTGTGGGGACCGGCACCGTGGCAATACTGGCTGGCGGTCGTGCTGATGCCGATCGCCTTCGCGCTCGGTGCCGTTGCCGTCGCCGTGCCCAACCCGCTCTCGATCAGCCTTCGTCGCACCCCGCCCGACTGGAATCGTTCCGGCGTCTTGCGCATCGTTCGCCATCCCCTGCTGCTGGCGCTGGCGCTCTGGGCCGGCCTGCACGTCCCCGCCAATGGCGACGTCGTATCGCTGATGCTGTTCGGCGGCCTCGCGGTGTTCGCACTGGCGGGCCAGCGGCTCGTCGACCGTCGCCGGGTGCGCGACCTCGGGGCGGCGGCGCATGCCGCCCTGCTCGAAAAGCGCGGCGCCTACGACGACGGTCGGACCCAGGTCATCGCTGCGGGCTGCGGTCTTCTCGCCTATGCCTTGGCGTTGGTGCTGCATCCCCTGGTCTTCGGTGTCGACCCGCTTGCCTGGTGGTAAGCCGGCAGGGCGCTTTGATCAGAACCCCTCCAGCACCAGCTTGCCACGCGCCGTCCCGCGCTCGAGCGCCGCGTGCGCGCGCTTCAGATTGCCTGCATCGATCTTCCCCAGCGTTTCCGTCGCCGTCGACCGGATCCTGCCGGCGTCGAGGAGGCGAGCGACTTCGTTCAGAATGTGGCCCTGGCGGTCCATGTCCGGCGTCTGGAACAGCGACCGGGTGAACATCAGCTCCCAATGGGTCGAGACGCACTTGCTCTTGAACGGCATGACGTCCAGCGCATCGGGGTCGTCGATCAGGCCGAACCGCCCCTGCGGTGCGATCAGTTCGGCGATCTGACCCACATAGCTGCCGGTGTGGTTCGTGGAAAAGACGAAGCCCGGTGCACCGATCCCGAGGGAATCGATCTGCGCAGCCAACGGCTCGGCGTGATCGAGCACGTGATGCGCGCCCAGTTCGGTCACCCAGGCCCGCGTCTCGGGGCGCGACGCCGTCGCGAGGACGGTCAGATCGGTCAGAGCCCGCAACAGCTGGATCGCGATCGACCCGACGCCGCCGGCACCGCCGATGATCAGCACGGCCGCGGCCGCGCCCGGCACCGGATCGACCACCCTGAGGCGGTCGAAGAGCATCTCCCAGGCCGTCAATGCGGTCAGCGGCAAGGCGGCAGCCTCGACATTGGACGCATTCGACGGCTTCGCCCCGACGATGCGCTCGTCCACCAGATGGAACTCGGCGTTGGTGCCGGGCCGGTCGATCGCCCCGGCGTACCACACCCTGTCGCCGGGTCGAAAAGCCGTGACCTCGTCGCCGACCCCGACGACGTCGCCCACCGCATCCCAGCCCAGAACGATCGGCACGCCGCTTTCCGACGAGCGGCGCGTCCGCACCTTGAAGTCGACCGGATTGACGGAAATCGCCTGCACCTGGACCAGCAGATCACGCCCGGTCGCGGCAGGCTTCTCGAGCTCGAGCGCGATGAGGGCGTCGTCGCGGTCGATCGGCCCGGCGGTGGTGTAACCAACGGCTTTCATCGGAGGTCTCCGTTTGCTTGGGAGATGGCGATAGCCTAAGTTTCTCGAGACGTCATACTGACAAAGTCGACTGGTAGTGTCAGAAAGGATACCGCATGGGCAAAGTAAGGCATCCGCGCTTCGACTGCTCGCCGGGCTGCCCGGTCGAGGCGACCGTGAGCCTGATCGGCGGCAAGTGGAAATGCGTGTTGCTTTGGCATCTTCACACCGAAGGGACGCTGCGATTCAGCGATCTGCGCCGCCGCATTCCGGGCGTGACCCAACGCACGATGACCAATCAGCTGCGCGAGCTGGAAGACCACGGGCTCGTGCACCGGGAGGTCTACCCGCAGGTGCCACCCAAGGTCGAATACAGCATGACCGAGATGGGCCGCAGCTTGGGACCAATTCTGGTGGCGCTGAAAGCGTGGGGCGATGACCATATCGACTTGTTCGGAAAGCCCAAAACGCTGGATCGAGTTGCCGTCCGTACCGACACTGCTGCGTCTTAGCTTGGCGCTCCGCCGATCGGACGATCGTGGTGCTTGCCGCTCGGATCAGCGTTCGCACCTATCGATCGCGTCGACGACCGCTGCTGGCCAACGCACTGCGACCGAAGCTAGCGGTTCGCCGCGGCGAGGAGGATCTTCGCCGGAAGCAACGACGGGCTTCCGGCCTGACCTACGACTTCACGCGATCTTCGTCATCTCGTTGAGGACGAAGCTGGTCACCGCACCATCGGTGGCCTTCATGTAGGCCGCCAGATGCGGGGCGTTCATGTGGGTCTGCCAAAGATCACGACTCTCCCACGTTTCGTAGAACGCAAAAAAGCCGGGTGTCTCGTTGTCGACGTGGAGATCGTACTGGACGCATCCCGGTTCCGCGCGGGTGATGTCCACGAGCTTCTGTAGTTCCGCTCTCACGAGGTCTTCTTTGCCTTTGGCGGCGGCAATCTGCGCGAGGATCGTCAGCGCCATGTTGTGCACTCCTTTTCACTGCCACGGTTGGTGCAGGCATGTGGAACGGCGAGGACAAATGGGCAAGTACGCAGGTTTTCAGCATATAGGCACGCAATGGATACTAGAGCCTCGGTCTGAAGGGCCAGCGAGGCGCGACGACGACGCGAGATGCGCTCGGTCGTCGCCGGACGCGCGCGGGTGCCGTGGACAGGCGATCGTCCACCGGTCGGATCGTACGTCATGCGTTAAGTGAATCTTCGTCGTTCGGGCGCCATGCTCGGCGTCCGTTCGTCCGCGCGAGCAGCCCCATGCGTTTCATCCGCGCCCACCGCAAAGCTCCAGGTCGGAAGGGCTCCGGTGGCCGGTTCACGCCGTCCTACGTGCGGTTCGCCGCCAACGACTCGCGCGGCACACGCCACTGGGACTGGAACCGCGCAGCAGTCCTGGCGGAAATGGCGTTCGTCCTGCCCGTCCTGCTGGCGCTCTGCCTGGTAGGCGCCGCGTGGTTCAGCTCCTGGCAGTTGTCGACGGCGCTGAAGCACGTGTTTGCTGCACCCGATTGTGCCGCGGCACGCCTCGTCGGGCTCGCGCCTTCGGCCCGCGGCGAACCCGGCTACGACCCGCAGCGCGACGGCGACGGCTGGGCCTGCGACGCGCCGGCCGCACATTCGGAGGTTCCGAACGGGGCGACGTCGACGGCCGACGAGCGCTGAACGGCAGCAGATCGGTCGACGCTCCTGCCAAGTGTAGGCGACATCGAAGCTGCCGATGACCTGGTTCGGATCGCCGCGGTCGCTGACGATCGGGCTGTCGGCGGCGTCGCCGAGCAGCCGCGAGTGCCGAAGCTGCGGTCACCAAGGACGACGCCAGGGAACGCGGGCGCTCGGCCATGGTCGACATCGTGCGTTGATCCTCGTCGGGCCGCAGGCTCGCGGCGTCGCCGCGCCGGCGGTTCGACGCCATCCGCATCGGCTCGTCCGGCCTCGAGTGGTTCTGGCGCGGCACCGCGCCAGCCGTTGCATGCGTTGCGCGGCTGGACTAAGACCCAGCCCGGCGTTTCGCCGCAACGTCAAAGCCGCGGCCAGTGCCTTCCGTTGCGTCCACCCCGGACGGGGCTCGGAGCCGGCTTGGCGCCCCAGCTGCCATGGCGGACGCCGACCGCCCGTCGAACCGAGGAAGAGGACGATCGTGCCAACGACCCGCACCACCGCAGCGACGTCTTGGTGGTGTAGGCGGCGCCTGCAGCCGGGGAGCCGGGAATGGGTGTGATGGCGCCGGACTATGCCGCCGCCTATCGCGATCTCGTCGGCGGCCTACAGCAGGTTGGCATCTGGGGTCGGCTCGGTATCCAGGAAACCCGCCGGCGCTACCGGCGCACGGTGATCGGGCCGTTCTGGACCACGATCAGCATGGGGATATTCATCCTCGCCGCGGGTCTCGTCTGGAGCACACTCTGGCGCCAGGACCTCACGGTGTTTCTCCCCTACCTTGCCGCCGGCATGATCACCTGGGTGATGATCACCGCCTTGCTGCTGGAAGCCTGCGACTGCTTCATCAAAGCCGAATTCATGCTGAAGCAGATCAGCTTTCCCTATTCGATCCTGGTGTACTCGCTGGTCTGGCGGAACTTCATCGTCTTCTTGCACAACATGCTGATCTTCATCGCCGTCGCCGTCTTTGCCGGGATCGTCCCGTCTTTGGCGACCCTGGCGGTCGTACCGGCGCTCGTGCTGGTCGGGTTGAACGCCGTTTGGTTCACGCTGTTGCTCGGGCTGCTCTGCACCCGCTTTCGCGACCTGCAACAACTGATATCCAGTTTGTTGCAGGTGGGCATCTTCGTCACCCCAGTGTTTTGGCGGCCGGAGCAGATCACCGACGAATTCGCAGCACTGGTGTATCTGAACCCGCTCTACTACATGATCGAGCTGGTGCGGCAGCCGTTGCTCGGTCAAGTGGCGCCGCCGGAGATCTGGCTGGGCAGCATCGCCATCGCGGTCTGCGGCTGGGCGCTGACCTTGCCGTTCTACGCGCGGTTCCGCCGCCGCCTCCCCTATTGGCTGTGAAGGAGCACCGGGCTTGGCATCGCTGGTCTTCGACAACGTCACCGTCGACTTCGTGGTCTACGGCTCGTCGCGCAGCTTCCGTTCGGCGCTGCGGGGGGCCACCGGCGGCTTGGTCCGGCGCGAGGGTGCAGGCAGCTCGAGGGTCACGGTGCGGGCACTCGACGGACTGAACCTCAGCCTCGGCCACGGCGACCGCCTCGGCATCATCGGCCACAACGGCGCCGGTAAGACGACCCTGCTCCGGGTCTGCGCCGGCGTCTACGAGCCGACCGGCGGTCGGGTCATCTCCGAGGGCCGGATCTCCTCACTACTCACCACCTTCCCCGGCATCGATCTCGACGACAGCGGCTATGAGAACATCATCACCATCGGCATGTTCCTGGGCATGTCGTTCGACGAAATCCAGGCGAAGATGCCGGACATCGAAGAGTGCAGCGAACTTGGCGAATATCTGACACTGCCATGCCGCACCTACTCCACCGGCATGTTGATCCGCCTCGGTTTCGCCATCGCTACTGCGGTCGATCCGGAGATCTTGATACTCGACGAGGGTCTGAGCGCCGGTGATGCGCGGTTCACCGAACGCGCCGCGGGAAGGATCCGTGACCTGATCCAGCGATCCCACGTGCTGGTGCTGGCGTCGCACTCCGAAGCGCTGATCCGCGCCTATTGCAACCGCGCCATCCTCCTCAAGGAAGGCCGGCTGATGGCCGAGGGCAGCGTCGACGAGGTGTTCGACGCCTATGGCGAGCTCGCGGTTGCGCCTGAGAGCGGGGCTGAGGCCGCGGTCACCTGAACCCGCCGTTGCCGGAAACGACACCACCGATGACGTTCTCGATCATCATCGCGACCCTCAACAGCGAACGGTTCCTTGCGGCCGCCCTCGATAGCCTCGCCGCACAAACCGTCGACGTGCAGGCGATCGTCGTCGATGGTGGGTCGGCCGACGGCACCGTCGCGCTACTCGCCGACTACCCGACGGTGCGCTTGGTCGAGGCGCCGGGCACCAACATCTACGGCGCTTGGAACGCCGGCGTCGCCGCGTCGACCGGCGACATCGTGGCATTCCTCAACAGCGACGACCGCTATCCAGCCGACGCACTGGCCGACGTGGCAGCGGCGTTCGCCGCTGACTCGTCGATCGAGGTGGTGACCGGCGAAGCCGTGGTGTTCGTCGACGGTCCGGACGGCGAGCGCGCCATCGCCCACCACCCGCTCAGCGACAACGACCTGACGTTCGAGGCGATCGCCTGCAACGTGCCCGTGGTCAACGCGCGGTTCTTCCGCCGGTCGCTACTCGATCGGCTCGGCCCGGTCGACGACGGCTATCGGCTCACCGGGGACCGCGACTACCTGCTGCGGATGGCCGTCACCAATCCGCGCCACGGCTTCGTCGATAGCCTGCTCTACGAGTATCGGGCGCACGCGCGCTCCAGCACGATCGACCCGGCCAAACACAACGCCTTCGTGCTGGTCGACGAGAACCTGACGATGGCCGAGCGCTGGCAGACCAAGGGTGCCGCCGACGATGCCGACATTCGACGGGCCATCCGCCGCTGGTACCGCGACGTCACCGTCAGCGGCGCGGCCACGGCTCTCGCTTGGCGCCAACCGCGGCGCGCCTGGCACTATGCGCGCCGCGGTTGGCGCCACGACGCCCGCTGGCCGCTGACCTGCTGGCTGTCGGTGGCCCAGAAGCTCCGGGTGCGGCGGCTGATGCGCGATCGCGTGCGCCGCCTCGATTGGCCGTGACGCCACCCGCCGTCGCCGTCGTGATCCCGGTCTACGACCGCGCGGCGACGGTCGGCCGTGCCATCGACAGCGCCCTCGCCCAGACCATGGCAGATCTCGAAGTGGTCGTCGTCGACGACGCCTCCACGGACGACACCGCCGCGCGCGTGCTCGCCCACCCGGATTCCCGGGTGCGACTGGTCCGCCACGAACAGAACCGCGGTGCCGCCGGTGCGCGGAACACGGGCGTCGCCGCAGCCACCTCGCCCTGGATTGCCTTTCTCGATTCCGACGATGCCTGGGACGGCCCGAAGCTCGCCCGGCAGCTCGAACGTGTCGGCCAAGGGCCGGAGCCGTCATGCATCACCGGCTACCGGCTGGTCCGGGCAGCGAGTGGCCAAGTGGTCGAACGGCGGGCGGAAGGGCTCGGCGACATCACAGGCCGGCTGCTCGACGTCTGCGATCTGAGCCCGGGCGCCACGCTGCTGGTCAGGCGCGACGTGCTGCTGGCGATCGGCGGCTATCCCGAAGACCTGCGGCGGTTCGAGGATTGGGACGTGCTGTTCCGCCTAGCCGAGCATGGGATCGTCGCAGTGCCCGAGTGCCTCGCCAGCGTGCACGAGACCGACTACCCGGCACCGGCCGCGGTCGCCGAGGCCGCGCGGGTGCTGCTCGACCGCCGTGGTCGGTGGATCGAGGAGCGGCTGGGTCCGCGGGCGCGCCGGCGTTTCCGCTCGACCTTGCACATCGAGCGCGCCTACGCCTCCCTCCGCCGCCGCCACTACGCCGCGGCCACGCTCCAAGCGTGTTCGGCTGCCGTGGTTTCGCCAGCGCGCGCGTGGACAGCGGCGCGCCGCCTTACCAGCAAGCTGGCGGCGAGGGACTATTGAGGGGAACTGGCACGCACAAGGCGCCACCTGCGGCCCGTCAGCCGGCCGCAGCCAAGTCCGGGGCGTCGTAGCCGCGACTGCGGGCCAAGCGGATCAGCCGCTGGCCTTCCTCGACAGTGATGGCGTCGTGGCTGAGCATCATGCCCTTGTAGTGATAGCCTGACGGATCGCCGGCATCGCCTGCCCGGCCATAGGCATCCGCAGCGAGGTCGCTGTCCTGTGCGGTGCCGCGGCCGACCGCGTACATCGTCCCGAGTAGCAGGAGGCCGCCGCCATGGTTGGCGGCGGCGGCGCTCCGCGCAAAGGCGAAAGCGACACGGTCGGTCCGTGTCGTCGGCGGCTTGTACTTGCCTTCGTACAACAGTGAAGCGAGCAGGTTGGCCGCGAACGGCGACGCAGCGCGGGCGGCTCGACGCAGCCACAGGACGCACCGCGTGTAGTTCTGACGCGGAGTGAGCGGGTCATCGGCGGAAGCGGCCTCGGCGCGCAACAGGTAGGCGCGGCCGACGAGGAACATCGACGCCCCTTGGCCCAGACGCGCCAGCGTCGCCGCGGACTCCGGCACGACGCCATCCGGGAGGTCGTCGAAGCGGACTTGGTCAGGC
>JBCBTD010000009.1:0-102358 GCA_039818825.1 Pseudomonadota bacterium | reverse complement strand
CGTGGTTCTCGGTTGCGCCGGTATGGCCCGGTACCGCGACCGATTGGAGGCGCTTCTTCGTCGGCCGGTCGTCGACCCGACCCAGGCGGCGGTCGGGAGCGCCCTCGCGACCGTCCTGCTGGCGCGCGCGGGAGCGGCCTCTTGACCCTGCCGCCGTGGCTCCGGACCGAACTCCGGCTGCTCCTGGGCGAGCCCAGGAACGGACGTTTGGGTCGGTCGTCGTTCGTCCGCGCGCTGTTGGTGCTAGCCGCCGCCGCGGTCGCCTTCGCCGTCGTGTTCGGGGGGCTGTTCTGGATGGCCGAAGCGCTGTCGGACGTTCACGTCGCCTGGTTGGAGCGGCCGGCGCGCTTTCTGGCGATCGCGGCGCAGGCCATACTGTTCGCGGTAGCGGGGTTCGCCTTTCTCATTGGGCCGGCGATCGGTTTCGGGTTTCTCAACGTGATCGCCAAGCGCTGCCGCGACATCGGCCTGCCCGGCTGGCCGGCAACGCTGGTCGCCTGCATGCTTGGCACCGCGTTTTCGCTCGGGGCGCCGCCCGTGGCGCGCAACGTTTTCTTGGTGCTGACCTGGGCGGCTCTACTCGGACTGCGCTCGGCACCGGGCCGGCCGCCATCGACCACTCAGCCTGGAGGAGACGAGCGATGCGTATCGTGAGGGTCGGCGCGGCACAACTGGGACCCATTCAGCGGGCAGACGATCGCAGCGTCGTGGTCGAGCGTCTCCGCCGGCTGCTGCGCGCGGCGAAGGCCGAGGGCTGCACCCTGGTCGTGTTTCCAGAGCTGGCGTTGACGACCTTCTTCCCGCGTTGGCTGGTGACCGACGACGCGGAGGTCGACGCCTGGTTCGAGCAGTCGATGCCGAACGCGGCGACGCAGCCATTGTTCGACGACGCCCGTGCCGCTGGTATCGGTTTTTGCCTCGGCTACGCCGAACGGACCCCGGACGGCCGGCGCTTCAACAGCAGCATCCTGGTCGACCGCGCCGGCGTGATCGTCGGCAAGTATCGGAAGGTGCATCTGCCCGGCCACGCCGACTACGATCCCAAGCGCGCCTTCCAGCACCTCGAGAAGCGCTACTTCGAACCTGGCGACCTCGGTTTCCCGGTCTGGCGGACGATGGACGGCGTGCTCGGCATGTGCATCTGCAACGACCGCCGCTGGCCCGAGACATGGCGGGTCATGGGCCTCCAGGGCGTGGAACTCGTCATGGTCGGCTACAACACGCCGAGCGTGAACTCACAGCGCGCCGACGAAGGGCCGGGGGTCCGATTGTTCCACAATCGCCTCTCGGTGCAGGCGGGTGCTTATCAAAACGCCACCTGGGCGGTCGCCGTCGCCAAGGCCGGGATCGAAGACGGCCATCCGCTGATCGGCGGCTCGCTGATCGTCGACCCGAACGGCGAGATCGTTGCCGAGGCGGAGACGGAGGCCGACGAGTTGCTGGTCCACGACTGCGATCTCGACGCCTGCGCGTTCGGCAAGACGACGATCTTCGACTTCGCGAGACATCGCCGCATCGAGCACTACGGCCGCATCACCGCACAGACGGGCGCGACCCCGCCCGCTTGAGCGATCAGGCGGCGCGGGCGCTGAACAGACGGGGCAGCTCGGCCATCCGATCGAACACGATGTCCGCACCGGCCGCGCGCAGCTTGCCTGCCTGGACGTCGGCGAGGACGTGGCTACTCCCGGCAAAGCCGAACACCGTCATGCCGGCGGCTTTCCCGCCGCGGACGCCATGGACCGATGCTTCGACCACGACACAGCGGCTGGCGGGCACGCCCATCTCGGCCGCGGCGTGCTGGAACAGGTCGCCGGCAGGTGGCCCGTGCTCGACCTCTTCGGCGAGGAACAGGTGCGGGGTGACGCGCGACCAGAGGCCCGCGACCTCGAGCCCGTGGCGCGTGACGGCGCGATTGGCACCCGAGACCACGCAGACCGGTAGGCCGAGCCGGCGGAGAGCGGCCTCGACACCTGGTACGGGCCGCAATTCGCGTTCGTCGCCGGTCTTGAAGCGGGCGGTGAGCCCGTCTTCGAAGCCAGTGGGCAGCGCCCGACCGAGTTCGCTGGTCACGCTCCGGGCGACACTGCGGTCGCTGACACCGTCGAAGCGAGTCATCAGCCAGCGTTGGTCACGCTCGAACCCGATCTCTGCCAGCGCTTCCGCCCAGCACCGAGAGCGAATGGCCGCGCGGTCGACGACTACGCCGTCATAGCCGGCCAGCAGCAAGTCACGTGGATACATCCCACCTCCCCAACTCCTGGACATCAAGATAGCAGAGCAGAGGCCTGGGACGAGGACCGGGAAGCCACAGGTGGCGCAATGATCAGTGCTGGGATACGGCGGCCAAGCGACGTGTCCGTTGTTGCATGTAGGTAGCCGCTTCGACGGTGGCGAGCGGCGGCTGCAAGGCAAAGCCTTGCGCTTCGTGGCAGCCGAGGCGCGCCAGGGCGGCAAGTTGCGCTGCGGTCTCTACTTGGCTGGCCACGGCCCGACCGCCAACGTCGCTGCTCAATTCGACCAATGTCTTGACCAGTGCATCGGCCGTTCGGTCCTCACCCAGGCTGGCGATCAGTGCGCCCGAAAGCTTTAGGCGATCGAACGGGACGGTCCGCAGACTGGTGAGAGAGGCGCAACCCGTGCCGAAGTCGTCGATGGCGACACCGAATCCCTGGTCCTTGAGCGCTTGCAGCGTCTCCAAGGCCGCTTCGGCGCCGCGGCCCGATACGCCCTCTTCGCCGACCTCGACGCCCAGCAGGCGCGGTTCCAGGCCGCAACGCCGACAGAGCCGACGCAGCCTGCCGACGACGTCGTCCCGAGCCAGACTAGGGCCCGACACGTTCAGCCACACACGGGACGGCTCGAGCCCCTGATCCAGCCAGGCCCCGAGCGCGGTCGCGATCGAGTCGAGCAACCGATCGGTCAGCGGCGCCATCAGCCCCGCTTCCTCGGCGATCGGCATGAAGACACCTGGTGCCACCGCGCCGCGCTCATCGGAGTGCCACCTTGCCAACGCTTCGAAGCCCTGGTGCCGGCCGTCGCGTAGCGAGATCTGCGGTTGGAACACCACGTACAGGGCGCCGGTCTTCAGCGCGAGTTGCAGGTCGCGGCGGATCGCTTCGCGTTCGTTCTGATACTGCCGCAGGCGATTCGTGTACGAACGGATCACTGCGCCGCCAGTCTGTTTCGCTTCGTACATGGCGGCATCGGCCGCGGCGAGCAGCGCGTGCGGCGTTGCGCCATCCTGGGGATGGACGGCCGTGCCGACGCTCGCGCCTACCGTGAGCTGATGATCCTCGTGGCTGATCGGCATGGCCAATGCCGCTTGGACGCGCCGGGCAACCAGCCCGACGGGGTCGCCTTCTGGATCGCCGCCGACCACCAGGACGAACTCGTCGCCGCCTAGTCGGGCAGCAATGTCGCCGGGGCGAAGCGCGCGATCCAGGCGCCCGGCTGCCGCGCGCAACACGGTGTCACCCGCGGCGTGGCCGTAGACGTCGTTGATCGGCTTGAAACCGTCCAAGTCGCAGAGCACGAGACCGAACGGCGCGGCCGTGGTCATCCGGCGCTGCAGTTCGTTCTCCAGTGCCCGCCGATTGGCAAGACCCGTCAGCTCGTCGTGGGAGGCGAGATAGCTGAGCCGCTCGGTCGCTTCGACCGCCGTCGCTTCGGCCATGGCCAGCTGGCCGGCCAGCGGTCGGATCAACATGGCAGCTTCGGCCGCCAGAACCAGCAAGGTCAGGATCGCCAGGCTCTTGCCACGGTGCAGCGCGTGGCGCTGGGCCGCTTCCAGCCGGTCGCTCTGATCGGCGACCACTGCGTCGACGGCGACGGCGAATCGGTTCACGCTCTCTAGCAGGGCCGACGCGGGTGCGGGCTCGTTCTCGCGGAGCTGGTGGACCCGCAGTCGGACGACGGCGCGGGCGTTGTCGAGATCGGTTTCGATGGTCCGGCTGCCGCCGATGCTGGCTTCGGCGACGGTCTCGAACCGCTCCCAGGTTGCGGTGAGGCGGGTCGCAGCCGACGTGCGGGCGTCCGCTCCGGCCGCCGTCGAGACGTCGAGTTCCGTACTGCGGCGCATCTCGTTGTCGAGAAGGAACCGCGCTGCCTTGAGTTGCTGCAAAGCCTGAGCTTCGCGCCGGCCGCTGTCGATCGCCTGCGACGCGATGAGGAAACCCAACAGCGTCAATGCCATCAGGCTGGAGAGCATGATGACCTGGCGCAGCGAGATCCGGCGCATGACCGCAAGGCCCATTCAGCGCTCCGAGAGTACTCCGCAGCCCGACGGGAGCCGCAGTCTCGCGAGCGTACGAGCTTAGCCGTAAAGGATTGGTTGCAGGCATCACTGCGCGCAGCTCTCCGGGGCTTCAGGCATCCCCAAGGGCGCCGTAACGTGCGGAGCAACGATATGAGCGTCGTCGATCATCTCGCGTACGCGCTGTCGTGGCTGAGCTTCGGCGCGCTGCATTCGTTGCTTGCAGGGAGCTTCGGGCGCGGCTTGCTGGCGCCTTGGGTCGGTTGCTGGCATCGGCTTGCCTACAACCTGATCGCCGTCATCCACCTCGCGGCGATCTGGGTGGTGGGCCGGTTCGTGCTGGCACACGGCACCGTGCCGTTCGACCTGCCGCATTGGCTGGCGGCCGCGCAGGTGGTGGCACTGGTCGCGGCGCTCGGCTGCTTCTGGTTCGGCGGCCGTCGCTACGATGCCGCGCGCTTCGTCGGCCTGCGGCCGGAGGCGCTCGGCGACGTGCCGGAGCCGCTGGTCACGGGCGGCCTTCACCGATGGGTGCGCCACCCACTCTACGTCGGTGCGTACCTCTTGTTGTGGGGCCTCGTCGACGATCCGTTCAGCCTGGCGACGGCGATTTGGGCGTCCGCCTATCTCGTGATCGGCACACACATCGAGGAACGCCGGCTGGAACGTCTCTACGGCCCAGCCTATGTCGCCTATCGTCGTGCGGTGCCGCCGCTTTGGCGGCGGCTCACACCATGGTGAAGGGGCCTCTCACTCAGAAGAAGCTGGCGGGCACGATCACCGTATCGCCAGACATCAAGAAGATGTTCTTGTCCATCTCCCCGCGATTGGCGACCGCCCGGTAGTCGAACACCATGTTGGCTTGGCCTTCGACATTGGTTCGGAGGATCCGGATGTCGCGGGTGCCGGCGAAGGGTGTCAGGCCGCCGGCAATACTCAGCGCCTGCATCACGGTGATCGGCTGTGCGAGCTGGTATTCGCCGGGCTGATTGACTTCGCCGATCACGTAAACCCGGTAACCCTGAGCTTCGAGCAGCTCGACCGTGACGACCGCGTCGGGAATGAATTGCTCCAACTTGACTTTGATCTCTTCACTCACTTCGCCGGTCGTCAAACCGGCGGCTGGAACACTGCCGACCAGCGGATAGGAGACGCTGCCGTCGGGCTGGATCCGCGCCTCGCGTAGCAATTCTTCCTCGCGCCAAACCGAGATGCGCACCACGTCGCCGGGGTTGAGTCGGTACTCGGGCAAGACTTGCGCGTCGGTCGTCGTCGGCGCCGCCCATGCCGCTGCCAACACCAACACCACGATCGCTAACCACCTGTGCATGACGTCCGGCACCTCGTCGGTTGTTCGCAGCACTGCCGCAGATATTGAAACCGCCTTGTACGCGCGGCGCGCGAACTTTGACAGCCCCCGGCCTGACTTTTGCCGCCGACTGGCACTTGGTCGCAACGGTATTGGTGAGGCTTGCCACGCGAAGCGTGTTCGGCGATGCGGAACTGCGTTCAACGACCGGGCGTTCGCCGCATGTCTCCGATGATGCCGTTCACCGACCTGTCGCCTGTGATCCTCGCCGGCGGCTCTGGCACACGCCTGTGGCCGCTCAGCAGGCGGCGCTTTCCCAAGCACCTGATCGGTCTCGACAGCGACCGGACCCTGCTCCAGACGACCGCCGACCGTGTCCTGCGGACGGCGCCGCCGGGCTCGGTCTTCACACTCGGCGCGGTCGACCAGTCGGCGTTGCTCCAAGCCCAATTGGCCGCTGTCGATCCGGCGCTGGTGAGGGGGCTGGTGTTGGAGCCGGCGGCGCGCAATACAGCGGCCGCCTGCGCTACGGCGGCGTTGGTCGCACAGGAGCACTTCGGACCGGACCAGCTACTCTGGGTTTGCGCGGCCGATCATCTGATGACGATGCCGGACGCGCTCTATACGGCGCTGGCCCTCGCTGCGGCGGCGGCCCGAACCGGCCGCATCGTGACGTTCGGGATCGAGCCGGCGTATCCGGAACCGGGTTTCGGCTACATCGCCACCGGCGCACCGCTAGCCGAGACGCCCGGCGTTTCCGAGGTGGCCCGCTTCGTCGAGAAGCCCGACGTCGCCGCCGCCCAGGCGATGATCGAGGCTGGCGGTCACCTCTGGAACAGCGGTATGTTCGTGTTCCGGGCGGGCACCTTCCTCGATGAGCTGGCACGGCATGCGCCCGACATCCACGAAGCCACCGTGGCGGCGGTTGCGGGCGGCGGCGGCGCGCCGTTCGTCCCGGGCGCGAGCTACGGCGGCGTGCCGTCGGCGCCGGTCGACACGGCCGTCATGGAGCGTTCCGACCGGATCGCCGTCGTGCCTTGTGACCCCGGGTGGTCCGACGTCGGTTCCTGGCACGCGGTCTGGGAGGTTTCGCCCAAGGACGCGTCGGGCAATGCGGTGCTCGGCGACGGCTGGGTCCAGGGTGCGCAAGACTGTCTGTTGGTGGCGCGAGACCGACTGGTGGCGGCAGTCGGCGTGCGCGATCTGGCGATCATCGACACTGCCGACGCGGTGATGGTCGCCGATCGCAACGACTCCGCTGCGGTCAAGGCGATCGTCGGACGTCTCGGTGAGGCCGGGAGGCCCGAGGCGGTCGACTTTCCGCGGGAAGCGTTCGGCTGGGGCGAGCGTCGGCTGGTCCTGGCAGTGGATGCGGTCACGGTCGCCGAGATCATCGTGCAGCCGGGCGCGGCTGCGGTGGTGACGGCTGCGAACGGTGCCGACGTCGAATGGGTCGACGGCCGAGGCGCGGTGCGCCTCCGCGTCGCAGCCGGCGACGAGGGAACGCTGCGGAACGAAACGGCGGAGGTGCTCCGGCTCGTCGAGTGGCAGCGCTCCGGGACCGCTCGCGGAGCTTGACAGCCGGCGATGGCGCGCCGACCACGCGCGCAGAACATCGCCGGAAGGAGTTCGCTTTGGCGCCGTTGTTTTCCGCCGTCGTTGCCCTGCTCTGGATCGCCGTCGCGGCGCCCGCCGTTGCGCAAGACACCGCCGACGATCCCGTCGTTGCCAAGGTCGACGACCAGACCATCCGCCTGAGCGATCTGCAGCGCGACCAGCAGGCGCTGCCTGAGCAGTACCGTGGCGTTCCGCTCGACGTCATGTTCGAGCTGCTGCGGACGCGCGCCATCGACAACGCGCTGCTGACGGCCGAGGCCGAGCGCCTCGATCTCGCGACCGACCCGGAGGTCGAAGCGACGATGGCCGAGCTGCGCCGCGCCGTGGTTCGTAACCGTCTCGTGGCACTGACGGTCGAGGACGCGTCGAACGACGAGCGCCTGCGCAGCCTCTACGACGATCTCGAGGACCAGCCCGAGTTCAGCCACGAGGAGGTTCGAGCGAGCCACATCCTCGTGGAGACGGAGGAAGAAGCCGGCGCGGTCATCGCCGAGCTCGACGGTGGTGCCGACTTCGCCGCGCTGGCGACGGAACGCTCGATCGATCCGTCTGCCGCGAACAACGGCGGCGATCTCGGCTTTTTTGCCCGCGAGCAGATGGTCGAACCCTTCGCCGATGCGGCGTTCGCCATGGCTGACGGTGAGACCTCTGCGGCGCCGGTGGAGAGCCAGTTCGGCTGGCACGTCATCCGCGTTGCGGAGCGCCGGATGGTGACGCCGACCTTCGAGGAATCGGTCGAGGAGCTTCGCGAGAGCGCCAGTCGAGAAGCGGTCACCGGATTGCTGGAACGCCTCAACGACGAGGCCGAGGTCGAGCGGTTCGACATCGAGGGCAACCCCGTTCCGGCCGAGCCTGCAGAACCGGCCGAGCCGGCGACCGAGTAGGCCGCCGTCGATGGCGCCGACGCGCTCGCCTTTGGCGCCGCCTGGACCGCTGTTGGCACCGCCCGTGCCAGGCGTGCGGGCCGCCGTTGCGGAGTCGGGCCTGCGCTACCGCGGCCGGCCCGACCTCGCACTGCTGGAGGTGGCCGAGGGTTCGGCCGCCGCCGGCGTCTTCACCACCTCGACGACGCCCGGCCACCCGGTGAACTGGTGCCGGCGGGTGTTGCCCAGAGGCCGGGCGAGGGCGGTGATCGTCAATGCCGGCAACGCCAACGTCTTCAACGGGGCCTCCGGCGATGCTGCGGTCGCTGACGAAGTCCAGGCGGTGACCGCGGCGCTCGGTTGCTCGCCGGTGGAGGTCTTCGTCGCCTCGACCGGAGTGATCGGCCTCGAGCTCGACGGCGAGGCGATCGCCCGCCACGTGCCCGGGTTGGTCGAGTCGCTCGATCCCGAGGGGCTCGATGCCGCGGCCGAGGCGATCATGACGACCGACACCTTCGCCAAGGCGGCATCGGCCGAGGCGATGATCGACGGCGTGCCGGTTCGGCTCACCGGCATCGCCAAGGGCTCGGGCATGATCGCACCTGACATGGCGACCATGCTGGCGTTCGTCGTGACCGATGCCAACCTGCCCGCAGCGGTGCTGCAGCCGCTGTTGGAGCGGGCCGTCGCCCGGTCGTTCCATCGCGTGACCGTCGACGCCGACACCTCGACCTCCGACACGCTGCTGCTGTTCGCCACGCGCCAAGCGGCCCACCCGACCCTCTCTGACGCCGCTGACCCGCGGCTCGCCGGCTTCGCGGCGGCTTTGGACGCCGTGTGTCTCGACTTGGCGCTCCTGGTGGTTCGCGACGGCGAGGGTGCGACCAAGCTCGTGGAGGTTCGGGTCAGCGGTGGCTTCGACGAAGCCGGTGCCGAGCGCGTGGCCAAGACCATCGCCAATTCACCCTTGGTGAAGACCGCCATCGCCGGGGCGGATGCGAACTGGGGGCGGGTCGTCATGGCCGTCGGCCGCGCCGGCGTGCCCATCGAGCCCGCGACGCTGCAGATCCGTTTCGGTGGGACCACCGTCAGCACCGGCGGCGGCGTCGCGCCGGGCTACGACGAGTCGATCGTTGCCGAGCATCTGCAAGGTCGCGAGGTGCTGATCGAGGTCGACCTTGGCCAGGGTGACGGGGCGGCGACGGTTTGGACCTGCGATCTCACCCACGGCTACATCGACATCAACGCCGACTACCGGTCCTGACGCTGTGGCGCTGGTGCTGGTCGTCGCTTGCGCCCTGGTCGACAAGGACGGGCGCGTGTTGGTCGCGCAGCGGCCGCCGGACAAGAAGATGGCGGGGCTCTGGGAGTTCCCAGGCGGCAAGATCGAGCCCGACGAGACGCCGGAAGCGGCGTTGATCCGCGAGCTGCAGGAAGAGTTGGGCGTCGACACCCACCAGAGCTGCCTGGCGCCGTTGACCTTCGCCAGCCACGGCTACGACGACTTTCACCTGCTGATGCCGCTGTTCGTCTGCCGGGTGTGGCAGGGCCAGCCCAAAGGGCATGACGGCCAAGCGCTCCGTTGGGTGCGGCCTCAGGAGCTGCCGAGCCTTGCCATGCCCGAGGCCGACAAACCGCTGATCGCGCCGCTGATCGAGCTGCTTTGAGCCGTCATCCGTGGACGTGATCCTCGACGTCGCGCTGCCGCTCTTCGCGCTCATTGCCATCGGCTACGTCATCGTCCGCGCCCGGCTCGTTCCGGACGGCACCGTCGCCGGGCTCAACGGCTTCGTCTTCTTCGTCGCCATCCCGGCGCTGTTGTTCGACAAGGTACGCGAGACGCCGTTCGCAGCTCTGGTCGATCTCCGGTTGCTCACCGCCTACTACGCGCCGACCCTGATCCTGTTCACCGCCGTGTTCTTCGGCAGCCAATGGCTGTTCCGCACCGAGCGCCGCTTTGCACTGATCCAGGCGCTTGCCGGTACCTGGGCCAACACCGGCTACATGGGCATTCCGCTTCTGCTGACCCTGGGCGGTCCGGCCCTGGCGCTGCCGGCCGTGCTGATCGTCGCATTCGACAACCTCATTCTGGCGCCGATCGCCATCCTCGTCCTGGAGGCCGCCCGCGGCGACGGCGTCGGCCTCGGGCGCACGCTGCGGTCGGTGCTCCGGAACCTCTCTACTCATCCACTGATCCTCGCCGTCTTTGCCGGCACCGCTGCGAGTATCGTCGGTTTGGTGCCGCCGACGCCGGCCCAGACCGTGATCGATCTGCTCGCCGGTGCTGCCATCCCGTGTGCGCTGTTCGCGCTCGGCGGCTCGTTGGTCGGCGTGCCGGTCTCGGCGGCCGTGGGCGAAGTGGCGACCTTGAGCCTCGTCAAGATGCTGGCCCACCCGGCGCTGGTCGCGGTGTTCGTGTACCTCGTTCTTCCCTTGGACCCGGTCACCGCAATGGGCACCGTCATCGCCGCCGCCCTGCCGACGGCGACCATGGTGTTCGTCATGGCCCAGCGCTACGAAACCTACGTGGTCCGATCGTCCACGGTGGTGCTCGTCACCCATGTCGTGGCCGTCGCCACGGTGTCCGGTTTGCTCATTGCTTTCGGAAACCGGCCCTGAGCACCCCCATGGTCGAACGTGCCGGCCACCATTGCCATCGTGTTCGGGGCGTGGCAGCGCAGCCTGACTGGGCGACCGCGACAGCGAGTCCGCCGATCCAGGGACCTGCGCCATGCCCGAGTACGATGAGTTCGCCGAGGCCTACGAGCACTGGAGCGTGACCGCGAGCCCTTACGGCGTCGTCGAGACGCACACCTTCTTCGAGGTGTTGGGTTCGGTGCGCGGGCTGGACGTGCTCGACTTGGCCTGCGGCGCCGGGCGGACGTCGCGGATGCTGATGGAGCGTGGCGCTGCGTCCGTGCTGGGCGTCGACGTTTCGCCGGAGATGGTCCGCCGCGCCACGGAGCGGAACGCCGTCCAACCGGGCACGGCGCCGCCCGGCTCGCACCGGCACTGGCCGACCCTGCGTTTCACCTTGGTCGATGCGACGGATGGCGATTTCCAACTAGAGCCGCAGGTGGACGTCGTCACCGCGATGTATCTCTTCCACTACGCCTCTAGCGTAGATGACCTGGAGAAGATGGCGCGGCTGATCACCCGTAACCTGAAGCCCGGCGGCCGGTTCGTCACCTACACCTTGAGCCCCGACTACGATTTCGGCCGGTCTGATCCACGGCTGCTGCAAGGTTGCGGCTTCGAGTACACGCCGGTGGGGAACCAGCACTGCCAGCTCGTCATCGGCGGTGACCGGGTGAACTGCTGGCAGTGGAGCCGGGCGCAGCACGAAGACGCCCTCGGTGGAGCGGGACTAGTGGACGTCCGGTGGCACCCGTTGGACGTCCCGGCCGATGCCTCCGAGGTGAGGGACGTGTTGGGCTTCTACCTTGCCGACCCGTCTTGCATCCTGTTGAGCGGTGCGAAGCCGCGATAGCTCAGGCCGCCGTGCGCCGGCGTTCCCTCTGCGGCAGCCTCCCGCCTACACGCTGCTCCCGAGGTGGCGGTCCGCTTCGTCGCCTTCGACCAAGTGCGTCAGCTCCTCGATCCGCGCGATCTTGCCGTCGCGGATCGTATGAAACGCCAGCACCTTGGTGGTGAGCGTACTCCCGTCTCGCTTCGTCGCACGCACCATGTGGATCTCGGCGATGCGATCGCCGTCCGCCACCACGGTCGTGACCTCGATGGACATGCTGACCACGACGTCGTGCAGGTGGCTCACGTGCTGCTTGAAGGTGGCGAAATCCAGACACGTTCCGTCGGCGTCGAGCACGAAGTCGTCGGTGAAGTACGCGTCGATCGCCTGGTCGAAATCCTTCCGCATGAAGATCTCGGCGAAGACGTGCTCGACGAACTGCCGTGGGTCGGCGCGCGCCATCAACGGCCCCTGATGCAAAGGCGTCGGAGTGGCCGACGAGGCGGAGCCCCGTCGGCCGCATTCGGTGCCGCTTCTGGTTGCCTCAAGCGGCGGCGATGGCGCCCGACCGTTGCCGCTCCAGCCCCAACGTCTCCCAAACGTCCACCAACGCTTCGGTCAACTGGTCGACCAACGCGTCGTGGTGGAACGGGCTGGGCGTGATGCGCAGGCGCTCGGTGCCCTTGGCGACCGTCGGGTAGTTGATCGGCTGGATGTAGATGCCGTGGCGGTCCATCAGCAGGTCCGTCGCCTGCTTGCAGCGTACCGGGTCGCCCACCAGCACGGGCACGATGTGCGACGGCGAGGGCATGACCGGCAAGCCGACGTCGAGCAGGCTCTTCTTGACCTTGGCGGCGCGCTCCTGGTGGCACGTACGCTCGGTCTGGCTGACCTTCAGATGGCGAACGCTGGCCGTAGCCGCACCGGTCAGCGCCGGGGCTAGGGACGTCGTGAAGATGAAGCCGGGGGCGGCGGAGCGCACCGCGTCGACGATGGCGGCCGAGGCGGCGATGTAGCCGCCCATGCAGCCATAGGCCTTGGCCAGCGTGCCCTGGATGATGGTCAGGCGGTCCATCAGGCCGCGCTGCTCGGCGACGCCACCGCCGCGGGGGCCGTAGAGGCCGACCGCGTGGACCTCGTCGAGGAAGGTCATGGCGCCGTACTTGTCGGCAAGATCGCAGATGCCTTCGATGTCACCGAAGTCGCCGTCCATCGAGTAGACGCTCTCGAAGGCCACCAGCTTGGCGCGGTCCTGGGGTAGCGACTTCAACAAGCGCTCGAGGTCGTCGAGGTCGTTGTGCTGGAAGATGTGCTTGGGGCAGCGGCCCTGCTTGATGCCCTCGATCATCGACGCGTGGTTCATCGAGTCCGACAAGACCACGCAGTCGGGCAACAGCTTGGCGATGGTCGAAAGGGTCGCCTCGTTGGCGATGTAGCCCGAGGTGAAAACGAGCGCCGCTTCCTTCTGGTGCAGGTCGGCGAGTTCTTCCTCGAGCAGCACGTGCAGATGGGTCGTGCCGGAGATGTTGCGGGTGCCGCCGGCGCCGGTGCCGAGGCGCGTCACGGCATCGATCGCAGCATCGCGGTTCGCGGGGTGCTGGCCCATGCCGAGATAGTCGTTGGAGCACCAGACCACGACTTCGCGGACGCCCTCGGGCGTGTGGTGCAGCGCAATCGGAAAGCGGCCGGACTGGCGCTCCAGGTCAGCGAAGACGCGATAGCGCCCCTCGCGACGGATCGCGGCGACCGACTCTTCGAAGAACGCTTCGTAGTGCATCCCTGCCTCTCCCCGACCGCGCTTGGCGGCACCTTGGTCCTCGGCGATCCGGTGATTTAGGGACGCCTCGCCCGCACCGGCAACCGAGACAGCGGTCCAATGCTATGGGTCGTGACACCACGTCACGGTCCACGACAAGCAACCTAGACGAGTTCAACTGTCTATGAACCCTGACAGCCGTCAACCGCGCAAACGGTCGCCTCCGTCGATGGTCGAAACCGCTATGGTGTCCGCCATTGACAGAGGTGGCGTCTCTTGGGCTTCCTCCGCGCCGATGGCTGCAACGAACGGATCCACGCTATGAGCGCCGAACCCGCAGTCCGTCCGCCGCGACTGGGTCTTGCTCTGAGCGGCGGCGCCGCGCTCGGTTGGGCCCACATCGGCGTGTTGGAGGTGATCCAGGGTGCCGACATCCGAGTCGACGTCGTCACCGGCTCGTCGATCGGCTCGGTCGCCGGTGCGGCCTTCCTCACCGGCCGTCTCGAAGCGTTGGAGAGGGAAGCGCGTGACGCTCGCTGGCTGCGCCTCGCCCAGTTCGCCGACCTGCGGATCGGTGGCGCCGGCTTGCTCGGCGGCGAGCGGCTGTTGCGCCGTTTTCGCGATCATTTCGGCGAGCTGCGGATCGAAGACTTGGACCGGCCGTTCGCAGCGGTGGCGCTGGATCTGGTGACTGGCGGCGAGCGGCTGATCCGTACCGGGCCGATCGCCGACGCGCTGCGCGCCGCGATCTCGCTGCCCGGCATCTTCGAGCCGGTGGTCACCGACGACGCCGTGCTGGTGGATGGCGGTCTCGTCCAACCGCTGCCGGTCGCCGCCTGCCGCCAGCTCGGTGCCGAACGGGTCATCGCCGTGGACCTTCTCGGCGACTACGAGGGGGTCACCCGCGCCCGCGACCTCAAGCCGGGCCAAGCCTTCAAGGCCAGTCCGATCGAGATGCTGACCGCGACGTTCACCGTGGTGATGCGTGAACTGAACCGGCGCCGCCAGGCGACGGCACCACCGGATGTCACCATCGTCCCCGAGGTCGGACATCTCGCCAACCACGACTTCCACAAAGCCGAGGAGCTCATTGCCCTTGGCCGGGCGGCGGCCGAGGCTCAACTCGACCAGGTCCGAACGCTGGCGCTTCGCGCGCCGCCGGTCGCCTAGGACCCGTCCGCGTAGCGCACGCATTGACGCCAACGCCGCGTCGTATCGCTGCTCGCGACCTATCGTCGGAGGCGCTCATCCGGTCTGGTCGCGGTGAAGCCGAAGCGATGCTCTCTCGAGAAGTGCGCAAGCCTGCGCAACGCTCGGCCTCAAACCATGAGGATGTCGCCAAGGCTGGTGAGACCGTCGTCGAACTCGAACCGCTCGACCCTGGTCACCGTCAGATCGGTGACGTCGCCATTCGTGGCGGCGTCGGTGATCTCGACCGTGTCGAAATCGATGACGTCGAAATCGAAGTCAGCGCGACTGCCCTGGAGGATCAGGGTGTCGAAGCCCCTGCCGCCGTCGACGAAGCCGTTGCCCGACTGCAGGTCGAGAAAGTCCCGGCCCCGGCCGGTGTCGATGTGCACGCCGTCGACGCCGAGGGTCGAGCCGCGCGCCTGCACTTCATCGACGCCGGCGCCGGTCTCGATCCTTGCGAAAGCGATACCGACACCGCGTGCCGACGATCCGATTCCGTCCGCCGACGCCATGCCACTGGCGATGACCGTATCGCTGCCGGCACCCGTCGAGACGAGGACGTCGCCGATGAATGGCGAACCGACGATGCCGAAAGCGACGGCGGTGGCACCGAGACCCGAGGCCTCTGCGGTAGCCATGCCACAGACGTTGTCGTTGCCGCGTCCCGTCACCACGCCAACGGCGATCTCGCCGACGATGCCCGCCGCCAGCGCGGAGCCACCCGGGCCGTGAGAGGTCGCGTCGGCCTCCGCCGTCACGGCGTCTGCACCGTTCCCGGTGCGCACGTCGGTGTTGGTGATGGCGCGCGCGGCTGCTGACTTTCCGGTTGCGGTCGCGTCGCCCAGGACGAGGTCGTCGCCGCCGAACGGAAAGGCGTTGCCGCGGTTGCCGGCGGTATCGATGTTGCTGTCGCTGATACCGGCGGCAAAAGCGTCGTCGCCGCTCGCCGCAGCGTTTGCCTCGACTTGGTCGACGCCCAAACCGCCGGTGACCGATGCGCCCAAGAGACCGGCCGCAGTCACCGACAGGCTGGCGTCGCCTCGTGCCGTGGCAGCAAACGTCAAGTGGTCCGTACCGTTGCCGCTGTCGATCGAGCCGCCGAACATGCCGACGGCCGCGACGACGTCGTTGTGGCCGGCACCCGTGGCGTCCGCATCGACCGTGACGTCGTCGTTCGCCCGACCCAAGGTGGCGGTGGTGTTGAGCAGGCCGTTCACTTCGACGCCCAGGCCAGTGCCGGTTGCACTCACGTCGACGTCGATCGTCTTCGGTCCGAAGCGGCCGTCGCCGATCGAGGTCGATCGAAGCCCGTTGACGAACGCGCTGCCGGTGCTCTCGACGTCGACGCTGCTGTCGATCCTGTCGGCGCCGGCGCCCCACGCGATCGTGCTGGAGCGAATGCCATCCGCGTCGACGTCGTTGCTGCCGTCCGTGGGGTGGCTGTCGACGGTGACCTTGGCAACCACGTGATCGTCGCCGGCGCCAAGCAGGAGGTTGCTCGACCGAATGCCACCGATGTCGACCACGTCGCTCGGTGCTCCCTGGAGCGCGCCCGACACGGTCGCTTCGCCAGACACGGTGTCGTCGCCGAAACCCATGATCAACGTGCTCGCTCGGAGCCCCGTCAGACCGTCTTCGGTGATCGCGAGGCCGGCGGGCGACCTCGCTTCCACTGCGCCGTGGACGCTGTCTGCGCCCGTCCCCGCAAAGACGATCGCATCGTTGATCCCTCGGCCGCCGACGCTCGCCGGGCCTTTGCTGGAGAAGCTCGTCATACCGCCGACGGTGTCGCTACCGGGACCGGTCATCAGGATGATGCCGCGAAGGGCGAAGCCGAGCAGTGTCGGGTTCTGGTCGCCGGTATCGTGGACGCTGACCGTTCCAGCGATCGCGTCGTCTCCGAACCCGGTGCCTACCAGACCGTTGCCGCCGCCGTTGATGCCGTTGCCTTCGCCCGAGAAGTCTCCCGGAAATGCCTGCTCGAAGGACACGGTTCCCGAAACGCGGTCGCTTCCGAACGACGTCAGCAAGACCCCACTGTTGGAGAACCCGACGAAGTCCACGTCGTCGGCGCTCTCGAACCCGGTGATCGATCCATGGATGACGTCGCTACCAGGAAGCGCATTGACGAACCCGCCATTGAAGATGGCGGGAAAGGTGCTGCCCGCTACGGGGCTGGCGGACGGCTCCACCACCCGCAAGACGTCCGGACCGAAGGTGAAATCGAAGTCCTGGAGGTTGAACGGTGCGGTCGGCATCGAGTCGGTGCTCCCTCTCTTTCACCGCAGATCTACGTCTGTCGGCGAACCGAATCCTGGCGGCCACGTCGTGTCGAGATATCTGCCACAATCCTGGCTTGCCTGCACCAGACGCGGACGCCCGAGCGTCGCCTTTGCGAGCTACTCCAGAAAGGCGCGCAACACCGCCTCGACCTGTTGGAGGTTGAGCACACCGTCGAGATGACCGCGGCGACCGGCGATCGCGTAGGTCTCGACCGGCGTGCCGTCGGCACCGATCAGGGTCGCGGTCGCTTGGACCTTGGCGGCAGGGAAGACGAGATCGTCCGGGCTGTAGAGCATCAGGGTCGGCGCCTCGATCCGGGCCAGACCCTCGACGAGGCTGTCGCCGTGGCCTGTGCGGAACAGCTGATTGGCCTTCACCAGATAGAGGAAATGGTTGGCGTCGCTGGTCTTGGCGCGCGCCGCGCCCGCGCCCGCCAACGCCGCTTGAACATGGTAGGTCGCGTCGACGGCGCCGGCTGGGTCGACCGCGTCGTCGTTCCAAGCGCGCCCGAAGGCGGCGTCCGCCCACTGCCAGTGTTGGGCCTGGAGGGTCACCAGGGCCAAGGCAGCGGCCAGACCATCGAGCGGCGGCTCGCCGTCGTAGTAGTCGCCGCCTTGCCAGTTGGGGTCGAGGCGGATCGGCGCAGCCCAGGCATCGAGCGCACCGATCAGAAACGCGTCGGCCTCCCCGGCGCCGATCACCGGGATCAGTCGCTCGACCATCTCCGGATGCGCGCTCGCCCACTCCAACGCCTGCAACGCCCCCATCGATGCACCCATCACCGCGTGCAGGCGCTCGATCCCGAGGCTCTCCAGCAACGCCCTCTGGACCTCCACGAAATCGCGGATCGTCACCACGGGAAAGTCCATGCCGTAGGGCTCGCCGGTCGCGGGGTCGATGCTGGCGGGGCCGGTGGTGGTGACGTTGGGATCGCCCGTATTGAGGTTCACCAGCGTGTCCGAGCTGATGACGTAGAACCGGTCGGTATCGAGCGGCTTGCCGGAACCGATCAGGTAGTCCCAATAGCCCTTGGGCCCGCCCTCGACGTACGAACCCGCCGCGTGGCTGGTGGCCGAGAAGAAATGCGTGATGAGGATGACGTTGTCCCGAGCCTCGTTGAGCGTGCCGTAGGCTTCCCAGCCGACCCGCACCTCCGGGATCGTCGCGCCACCCACGGTGGTGTACGGCCCCATCTCGAAGACCTGCTTTTCGACCAGGGGTTCGTAAGCCCAGGCGGTGGCGGTCGTTACCAAGATCATCGCGGCGCCGACGCCGGCGCTCCATAGCTTGCCCATAGGTTCTCCTCCCGTCCGTCGCTCGGACGTCGGCAGCGCTTTTCGCTGCTACGGACGAGCGCAATCTGCTGGAGAGTACCCCCGTCGTCGCGACGGGGTCAGCGCTATTCGGCTGGAAATGCGCGCTCGAACGCCGTGGCGCCAGCGCCTGTGAACCGGACCGCGCGGGTGCCCGGCCCTCGTCTGGCCCAGCCTGAGGCCTCGAAGCGGCTGAGCAGGGCACGGCCGAGGCTGCCGGCCAGATGCGAGCGCCGTTCGCTCCAATCGAGACACTCGCGGCACAGCGGCGCTTTGCGGGCAGCGAGGCCGGCGACATCGATGCCGAGCTCGGCGACGAAGGCGCGGCCCGTGTCCGACAGTTCGAGGGCTTCTGGGCCCATCTGCAAGAATCGTCGCTGCACGAGGCTGTCGAAAAGCTGGATGCCCATGTCGCCGGCCAGATGATCGTAGCAAACCCTCGCCCGCCGCAGCGCCGGGTCCTTCGGTCCCGTTCGGCTCCGCAGATGGCCCGAGGCGGCGGCAAGACCCATCAGGCCCTCGAGCGCCCGCGCGACGTCGTCGCTCGCGAGCGAAAAGTACTTGTGCCGTCCCTGTTTGCGCGGGCGGAGCAGGCCGCCGTCGTGGAGCTTCGCCAGATGCGCGCTGGCGGTCGGTAGCGTGACGCCCGCCTCGCTCGCCAGCTCGCTGGCCGTGAGCGCCTTCCCGCTCATCAACGCCGTCAGCATGTTGGCGCGGGCCGGGTCGCCGATCAGGGCCGCGATCCGTGCGATGTCAGGGCCTTCTTTCATAGTTCGATGTTAGCCGAAGCATGGAGTTCAGACAACGGCCTATCACCGGGGCCGAAACCCGGAGGCCGCGTCCATGCTCACTTGCGTGATTCGCTACCATATCGACCCGAACAACCACGAGGGCTTCGCCCGGTACGCGCGCAACTGGGGACAGGTGATCCCCCGCTGCGGCGCCGACCTGATCGGCTACTTCGCGCCGCACGAAGGCTCCAGCACGCTCGCCTACGGCATCTACAACGTCCCGAGCCTCGCTGCCTACGAGGCCTATCGCGCGCGGCTGGCCGCCGATCCCTTGGGCCGAGAGAACTACGAGTTCGCGCGGCGGGAGCGGTTCCTGCTGCGCGAGGACCGCAGCTTCCTGAAGCTGGTGTCGGCGCCTGATGGCGCTGTGGGATGACGGCGCAAGGCCGGCCGTGGCCTGAGCTTCTGTTGCTCGGGCTCCTCGCGCTGCTCTGGGGCTCGTCGTACGTACTGATCGGTGTTGCCGTCGACGAGCTGCCGCCGCTCAGCCTCATCGCCCTGCGAGTCGCCGGCGCTGCGGCTTTCCTGCTCGTCGTCATGGCGTGCCGTCGCGAGCGTTTGCCGCGGGACGGTCGGACGTGGTGCATGCTGCTCGTGCAGGCTGGTTTCAACAGCATCGGCGCTTGGACGGTTCTCGCCTGGGGGCAGCAGTTCGTGGATGCAGGCTTGGCGGCCGTCTTGAATTCGACGTCGCCAGTCTTCGTCCTGCTGTTCACGGCACTGGGTACGGAACGCCAAGCCCACATGGAACTTCGATGGGTAGGTGCGGCTGTCGGCCTGCTCGGTGTCGTCCTCATCGTTGGTGTCGATGCTCTGCGGGGCCTTGGCGACGCCGTGATCGGCCAGATCGCCTGCCTGCTCGGCGCGGTCCTCTATGCCGGCGCCGCGATCTACGGCCGCCGGTTCGGGCATCTTTCGGCGCTCGCCACCGCCACAGGCACGATGCTGTGGGCCACGGGCGTTCTGGTGCCCGCTGCGCTCGTCGTCGATCGTCCGTGGACGCTCGTGCCGTCGTTCGGCGCGATCACCGCAACGCTGGTGCTCTCGGTGCTCTGCACGGGCTTTGCGCTGCTGATCTACTTTCGCCTGGTGCGGACGCTCGGATCGATGGGCGTGGCGAGCCAGAGCTATCTCCGAGCCGCGGTCGGCGCTTTTCTGGGGTGGGCGATCTTGGGTGAGACGATCAGCGCGCCGGTCGGCGCCGGCATGGTGGCTGCGATCGGCGGCGTCATTCTCATCAATTGGCCCGGCCGACGTTGACCAGGGCGCGAACGGCGAGCGACCGTCCCGGGGCCGCTGCCCGGCGTGTTGCAAGCTGGCGACCTCGTTCGTCGCGCGATGCCGCGGATGCCGGCCAACCCCGTTGACACACCCGTTCGTGCCGCGTTCTGTTTCGGGTCTCCACCCACCTGGAAGCCAGACCGATGCGGAACACCGCGATCGCCGCCGTCATGCCCAACTACAACCGTCAGGACGTGGTCTTCGACCGCGGCGAGGGTTGCCGTTTGTGGGCGACCGACGGGCGACGATTTCTCGACTTCGGGTCGGGCATCGCCGTGGTCGGGCTCGGCCATTGCCATCCCCGCGTCACCGGTGCGCTGACAGAACAGGCGCACAAGCTCTGGCACGTCTCGAACCTTTACCGCATCGGCGAACTGGAGCGGCTGGCCGACCGGCTCGTCGCTCACACCTTTGCCGAAACCGTGCTCTTGACCAATTCGGGCGCCGAAGCGCTCGAGGCGTGCATCAAGCTGGCGAGGCGCCACTTCCATGTCCGCGGCATGCCGGAGCGGAATCGCATCGTCACCTTCGAGGGCGCCTTCCACGGGCGGACGATGGCCGGCATCTCCGCCGTCGGTGGCGCCAAGATGGTCGACGGATTCGCGCCGCTCCTGGAGGGTTTCGACCGGGTGCCTTGGGGCGACCACGAGGCGCTGGAGGCGGCGATCGGCCCCAACACCTGCGCCGTTCTGATCGAGCCGATCCAGGGCGAGGGCGGTATCCGCGAGCTGCCGATCGCCTGCCTGAAGGGCCTGCGCGAGCGTTGCGACCAGGAAGGCATCCTGTTGATGCTCGACGAGGTCCAATGTGGCGTCGGCCGGACGGGCACGCTGTTCGTCCACGAGCAGGCTGGCATCACGCCGGACGTGATGGCCGTTGCCAAGGGCATCGGCAATGGCTTCCCGGTCGGTGCCATGCTGGCCACCGCGCACGCCGCCCGGGGTCTCACGGCCGGCACCCATGGTTCGACCTATGCCGGCAACCCGTTGGCCTCGACGGTCTGCAACGCGGTGCTCGACGTCATGCTCGCCGAGGGGTTCCTCGACCGGGTGACGACCGCCGGCGAGCGGCTCGGCACTGGTCTGCGTGAGGTGAGCGCGCGCTATCCGGGGGTGATCGCCGAAGTTCGCGGGCGAGGGCTGATGCTCGGGCTCAGGATCGAGGGCGACGCCGCTGCGTTCAACCGCCGCCTGTTCGACCGCGGCCTCTTGCTGGTGCCCGCCGCCGAGAACGTATTGCGGTTGTTGCCGCCGCTGGTCGTCGACGACGAGGCCATCGACGAGGCTTTGGCGACGTTGGCCGCAGCCGCCGAGGAGAGCTTCGCATGAGCCCGAAACACTTCCTCGATCTCGACGCGCTCGACGTCGAAACCCTCCGGGAGATCTTGGACTTGGCGCGCGCCTTGAAGAGCGAGCCGGAGCCGATCCTCGCCGGCAAAGAGCTGGCGATGATCTTCGAGAAGAACTCGACCCGGACCCGCGTCTCCTTCGAGGTGGCGATGCGCCAGCTCGGTGGCCATGCGGTGGTGATGAGCAGCGGCGAGATGCACCTCGCGCGCGGAGAAAGCCTCGCCGACACCGCGCGCGTGCTGTCCCGCTACGTCGACGCGGTGATGATCCGGACCACCGGCCACGGCAAGCTCCTCGCCATCGCCGAGCCGAGCACCGTCCCGGTCATCAATGGCCTGACCGACCGCTCGCACCCTTGCCAGATCATGGCCGACGTCATGACTTTCGAGGAGCACAAGGGCAGCATCGAGGGTGCGAAGGTCGCCTGGGTCGGCGACGCCAACAACGTCGCCACCTCGTGGATCCACGCGGCCGTGCGGTTCGGCTTCGATCTACATCTGGCCTCGCCCAAGGATCTGGCACCCGACCGGACCCTGGCCGAGTGGGCCGGGCAGCGGCTTACCGTCACCCGCGATCCGGTGGCAGCGGTGGCCGGCGCCGACGCCGTCGTCACCGACGCTTGGGTGTCCATGGGCCAGGGCGACGCCGAGGCTAGGGCCCGCGCGCTCCAGCCCTACCAGGTCGACGCAACGCTCATGGACCGCGCCGACCGAGATGCCATCTTCATGCATTGTCTCCCAGCGCATCGTGGCCAGGAGGTCACCGATGCGGTGATGGACGGCCCGCGGTCGGTGGTCTTCGACGAGGCGGAGAACCGGCTGCACGTGCAGAAAGGTATCCTTGCGTGGTGTCTCAGCTGAGCGACCAGCTCTTGCCCTTCCAGCTCGATCGTTCCGGCCTGCGTGGTCGCCTGGTTCGCTTGGGTGCCGTGGTGGACACGATCCTCTCTCGTCACGATTACCCTGAGCCCGTGGCCCAACTCGTGGGCGAATTCGTGGTGTTGGGCGCGACCCTGGCCGGCGGCTTGAAGTTCGACGGCAGCTTCAGTCTGCAGGCGCGTGGCGATGGGCCGGTCCCGGTGGTGCTGACGGACGTCACCAACGCCGGCGCCATCCGCGCCTACGCCGAGACCCGCAACGGCGCCGCAGCCGTTGGCGAGCGGCTCGACCAGCTCATGGGCAAGGGCTATCTGGCGGTCACCGTCGACCAGTCCGCGGTCGGCGGCGAGAGCTACCAGGGCATCGTCGAACTCGAAGGCGAGCGGCTGGGCGACTGCATGCTCGCCTACTTCCGCCGGTCGGAACAGGTGCTGACCGGGCTTCGGGTCGGGATCGAGCGTAGCGAAACGGGCTGGCGCGGCGGCGCGCTGGTGATCCAGAAGCTGCCGGAGGACAGCCCGCACGGCACCGCAGCCGACGAGGCCCGCGAGGATTGGCAGCGCACCATGTTGCTGCTCGCCACGTTGACGCCCGAGGAACTGGCCGATCCAGCGCTCAGCGACGAGCGGTTGCTCTACCAGCTGTTCCACGAAGAAGGCGTTCGGGTCTTCGACCGCCACGATCTCGCCGTCGGCTGTCGCTGCTCACCGGAGCGCGTCGAACGGATGCTCCAGACCTTCTCCGACACCGACCTCGACGACATGGTCGAGGACGATCGAGGCCTGATCGGCGTCACCTGCCACTTCTGCAACAAGGTTTTCCATGTCGAACGGGGTGAGCTGGCGAAGGCTTGACGCGGCCTCCGCCGAGCTACGCGCAGCCACTCCGTTGGGTGACCGACACGCCCGGTCCGTTCCGGCCGGAACGGTTGGATCCACGAGCTGTGGGGCATCGCTCGCAGCCTCTCAGCGTCACGCGCTCTAAGACTAAAGATTGACAACGCTCAGGTTGACCCTGGGCTAAGTGCTACATATTCGTTATGAAAATCGAATGAATGTGAAGAACATGAAGTATTTGTTAGCATGTTTGCTCACTATGACGTTGTGCGGCTGCGGCGAGCTGCAGTGGACCTCGAACTCCGCGGTTCAGCCATCCGGCGCAAAGGCGATCTTGGTCGGTGACGGCAAGAGCGGCCCAGGCAACGATTTCACGCCGGTCGACATCACCAACCTCCTCGTTCCCGGCGGCCTCGCGAACCCGAAATTCGCCAGTTTCGTTGCGGAGACGACGACCAGCGGCGTTTCCGTTGGCCAGCGCGAATCGATGCACCTGAGCGACGCGCAGACGAAGAGTTTGGCCTTCGCCTACTTCGAGCAGCTCGACCCCGACAATCCCGGCGCGAGGCGGAACGAGATGCAGGACCGCATCATGGCGGTCTCGGAGCAGCGCTGCGCCGTTTGGAAGCAGTACCTCAGCACCGTCGACAGCGGCATCGGCGCCGCCTTGGGCGTTCTCGCCACCGTGGCGGGCGGCGTCGGCGCGTTGCTGACCAACGCGAGCGCGCAGATCGCGTCCGGCATCGCCGGAATCGCCGCGGGCATCGACAAGGAAGCTGACAACGCCCTGCTCGCCGGGCAGTTCATCTCCGTCGTGACGAGTAATGTCGATGCGACGCGCAAACAGATAAGAACGGCCATCGACACCAAGCGCCTGGAGGTGGTTCCTGGCACCGACCCGCCACAGAAGCAACCAGTCGGCTTGGAACTGTATTCAGTTGGTGAAGCACTTCTCGACGCCGAGCGATTCCATGCCGCTTGCTCGTTGTCCACGGGAATTGGCGACAAAGGTGCAAGTTCGGAGGCAGTAGGCCTCACCGAATTGGAACAGGTTATCAAGCAACTCAAAAGTATCAACGACAAGGCCGAAGAGATCAAGCCGATAATTTTGGATCAGAGAAAATACAAAGATTATTTGATAGAACAACGAAAGAAAGTCGATACCGCTGATAGTGGAGAATCATGAGCGCCGTCGTGAATCTCAGCCGATCCAAGCAACTGAAGGTTGGCAGTTGCTGGAAGCGAACGGGTCACGGCGATGCGTCCGCAGGAACGCTGACGACTGCAGGGCGACTGGTGTGGGCGGCGTTCTTGTTCGCAGGCCTTGGCGGCTGCGGTGAACTGACTGTCTTGGGGAACACCGGCGTCACCGTGGCCGGCAGCCGAACCGTGGTGCTTGGTGAAGGTAAGGTGTCGCAGGGAAACGACTTCGTTCCCGTCGACGTGGTTGATTTGCTCGTGCCCGGCGGCCGAAGCAACGTCGCTTTCAAGAAGCAACTCGAGGCGACGCCGGGCGCCAACGGCGCTGACCAGCGCGAGCGCGCGATAGGCCTTGCCTTTGCGTTTTTCAACGCGGATGGCAGCGACGAGCAGAAGGCGATCCGGCGCAACCAGATACAGGATCGCTTGTTGGCCGTGTCGGAGCAACGGTGTTCGGTCTGGAAACAGTACATTCAGACCGTGGACTCGTCAGCGCAAGGCTTCCTCGGTAGCCTCGCCACCGTGGCTGGCGGCGTGGGCGCGCTCTTGACGAACTCGAGCGCGCGGATCTCGTCGGGCATCTCCGGCATTGCTTCGGGGCTTCGTGGCGACGCGAGTAACGCGCTGCTTGCAGGCCAATTCGTTGGCCTCGTCACTGCCGGAGTTGCTGGCTACAGAGACAACATACTGGGAGAAATCAATGGTCGGCGATACATCGTGGCTGAGGACAAGGGGAAAAAGCGCCGTAAGACGGTGAGTACTAACGCCTATTCTGTCGCTGAAGCGATTTTCGACGCCGAGAGGTATCATGGAGGCTGTTCCCTAGTCGCCGGCCTTCAGTATGCGAAGGTTACACTGAATAAGGAAATAAATGAAAAGGACAGCATCGAGGATCTAGGAGCCGCATTTGATAAGCTGAAGACTGTTAATAAGCAAATGCAGATCCTTGTGCCAGAGCCAGATATAAAGACAAAAGAATAGTCGACAAAATCAAGATTGTTCAAGGTGGTCGGCAATGGATATCTGTACGGTGTTTTCGATAGAAGCTGTATCGGCGTTGTCTAAAATCTCTGTAACACGACGTTTGACGTCGAGCGCGGCGCGCTTGTCGAGTCATGGGGGTGGACGATCTAGGGCCGCGCCTAAATATGAGGGAATCGCTGGCTGGGCTCAGTCATTAGTCGACAGATCGTCTTTTGAATAATTGATACCCAAGAACACAGTAAATACGTGATTCAATTGATCGAAGATTGAAGAGATGAACGAATGATGAAGTTTTTTCAGCTCAAGAAGACTGGCGCTTCTGCAGATTTTCACTGAGCCGACAGGCGCCGACGGATCACTTGCGGCACGAAAGCGGGCGATCATCGCGGCGGCGCTCGACGCAAGTCGGCCTACAACTGGCACCGAACCGCTGCCAGTGATACACGCACGCCGCCGAGCCTCGGTTCCGGCGCTGCGGCGGTGGAAACAGGGAGTCTTCGCCATGGGACGCCAGATCGAACTCACCGAGCTGATCCTTCGGGACTCCCACCAGAGTCTGCTCGCCACGCGTATGGCGATGGAGGACATGGTCCCGGTGTGCGAGGACCTGGACAACGCGGGGTACTGGTCCCTGGAGTGCTGGGGGGGTGCCACCTACGACGCCTGCATCCGCTATCTGAACGAGGACCCGTGGGAGCGGCTGCGCACCTTCCGCAAGCTGATGCCGAAGACCAAGCTGCAGATGCTGTTGCGCGGACAGAACCTGCTCGGCTACCGGCACTACGAAGACCACGTGGTAGAGCGCTTCTGCGACAAGTCCGCCGAGAACGGCATGGACGTGTTCCGCATCTTCGATGCGCTGAACGACCTGCGTAACCTCAAGACGGCCGTCGACGCCGTGCGCCGGACCGGCAAGCACGCGCAAGGCACGATCTGCTATACGGTCTCGCCCCTGCACACCATCGACGCCTTCATCGAGATGGCGCAGCGTCTCAAGGACATGGGCGTCGATTCCATCTGCATCAAAGACATGGCCGCACTCCTGAAGCCGCAACCGGCCTACGATCTGGTCAAGGGCATCAAGGAGAAGTGCGGCGACGACACCCTGGTGCACGTGCATTGCCACGCTACCACCGGTGTCACGCTCGTCTCCTACATGAAGGCGATCGAAGCCGGCTGCGACATCGTCGATACGTCCGTGAGTTCGCTGTCGCTTGGCTCGGGACACAACCCGACCGAGGCCCTCGTCGAAATGCTCGAAGGCACCGGCTTCGAGACGCGCGTCGATCCGGAGCGCATCCGGCCGGTCCGGGACCATTTCGCCAAGGTGCGCACCCGCTACAGCCACTTCATGAGCGACTTCACGGGCGTCGATACCGAGATCTTCAAGAGCCAGATCCCGGGCGGCATGATCTCCAACATGGAGAGCCAGCTGAAGGGCCAAGGAGCCGGCGACCGGCTGCATGAGGTCATGGAGGAAGTGCCGCGCGTCCGCGCCGACAGCGGCTATCCGCCGTTGGTGACGCCGTCGAGCCAGATCGTCGGCACCCAGGCGGTCTTCAACGTCATCATGGGCAAGTACAAGACCCTGACCAGCGAGTTCGCCGACCTCATGCTCGGCTATTACGGCAGCACGTTGGGCGAGAAGGATACCGAGGTGCTGGCGCTGGCCGAAGCGCGGCAGAAGAAGCCTCCCATCACGGGCCGGCCGGCGGATCTGCTGGAGCCGGAGTGGGATCAGCTGAAGACCGACGCTTCGGCGCTGGAAGGCAGCGATGGCAGCGACGAGGACGTCCTGACCTACGCTATGTTCCCGCAGGTCTCGGCCAAGTTTTTCAAGACCCGCAGCGACGGGCCCAAAAATCTGGGCAAGGACCCCGTGAGCGCGCCGGCGGCCGAGGCCCCTGCTGCGAGTGACGCCGGCAAGACCGGTGCGGACAAAGGCCCGGTGACCTACGTCGTGACGCTTTACGGCAAGGAACACGAGGTCAAGGTTTCTCCGGCCGCCTGAGGCCGCGGACGACACCGCCCTCTCCTGGCGCGGCCAAGCCGGAGACGCTTTTCGACGGGAAGGAACGCTTGATGTCCGAAAACGAGGGCACGAAGCCGGTACCGAGCATGGATGAGAAGCTCGCCATGCTCGCGGCCAACCGGGCGCGTTTGCAAGAGGGCGGCGGGCAGGCGCACGTCGACAAGCAGCACGCTGCCGGAAAGATGACGGCGCGCGAACGCATCGAGCAGCTGGTCGACGCCGACAGTTTCCAGGAGCTCGGCCTGTTCGCCCAGCACCGCGCCACCTCGTTCGGCATGGCCGAGAAGGAGTTGCCGGCGGACGGCGTGGTCACCGGCTGTGCACGGGTCGACGGCAAGATGGTGCATCTGGCCAGCCAGGACTTCACCGTCTCCGGCGGCGCCGCTGGCGAGGTGCACAGCCTCAAGGTCGCGGAGATGCTGGGGCTGTCTCTCAAGACCGGCTCGCCGTTCGTGTTCATCAACGACTCCGGCGGCGCCCGCGTCCAGGAAGGCATCGACAGCCTGTCCGGATACGGGAAGGTGTTCTACAACAACGTCATGTTGTCCGGCTCGGTGCCGCAGATCTCGCTCATCTGCGGGCCGTGCGCTGGCGGCGCTTCCTACAGCCCGGCGCTGACCGACTTCATCATCCAGACCCGCCAGGCGCAGATGTTCATCACCGGTCCCCAGGTGATCAAGCAGGTGACCGGTGAGGCGGTGAGTGCGGAAGCGCTGGGCGGCCCCGATGCGCAGATGAACCGGTCCGGTGTCGTCCATCTGGTCGCCGATGACGATGCGGACGCGCTCTACCAGTGCCGCCGGCTGCTCAGCTTCCTGCCGCCGAACAATCTGGAAGACCCGCCACACCTGCCGTTCGACGAGCCGCTCGAAGCGGACCCCGAGTTGAACGGCATCGTTCCCGCCGACCTCAAGGCCGGCTACGACGTGCGCGACGTCATCGTTCGCTGTGTCGATGAAGGCGATTTCCTGGAGATCCAGGCTGGCTTCGCGGCCAACATCGTCATCGGCTTCGCGCGCATCCAGGGCCGGTCCATCGGCGTGGTCGCCAATCAGCCCTGCGAGCAAGCCGGCGCACTGGACATCGACGCGTCGGACAAATCGGCGCGGTTCGTCCGCTTTTGCAACGCCTTCAACATCCCGCTGGTCACCTTCGTCGACGTGCCGGGATTTCTGCCGGGCGTCGAGCAGGAGTATGGCGGCATCATCCGCCACGGTGCCAAGATGTTGTTCGCCTACTCTGCGACCACCGTGCCGAAGCTGACGGTGATCCTGCGCAAGGCCTATGGGGGCGCCTATCTGGCCATGTGCGGCAAGGATCTGGGCGCCGACCGGGTGATCGCCTGGCCGTCGGCGGAAATCGCCGTGATGGGTGCCGAAGGGGCGGCCGAAATCGTCTTCCGCAAGACCATCGCTGAGGCCGCGGACCAGTCGGCCAAGCGGGCGGAAATGATCCAGAACTATCGGGAGGCCTTCGCCAACCCGTACGTCGCCGCCGGACGGCGCCTGGTCGACGACATCATCGAGCCGGCGGAGACCCGGCGCTATCTGGGGCAGGCGCTCGAGAGCCTCTGTTCCAAGCGCGAGGTGCGCCCGCCCAAGAAGCACGGCCTGATCCCGCTGTGATGTGCCGCCCGCCCAGATCGTGGACCGGCCGGCAGGAGCAACAGGCATGAGCGCACCGACTTTGAAAGACGTGATGGCCGCGGTCGAGACCCTCGGCGGCGAGATGCGTGCCATGCGCGCGGAGATCGACGCTCTCAAGGCGGATGTCGAGGCGATCAATGCCCAGCACGCCGCCGAGGTCAGTCCTGAAACGCTGGTCATGCTGGCTGCGGCGGTGACCTCTTATCTGGGAAAGCGGGTGCGCATCCGCTCGGCGCGGCTGGTGAGGCCGGGTCAGGAGGGCGCGCCTGCCTGGGCCCGCCACGGTCGCGCCGCCATCCAGACCTCGCATCAGCCACACCGGGGACATTGAGACCCGGTGGGCTTCTGACAACGGCCGGCCGGCGCGGCTGCGGACAGCCCCGCGCCTGCAGGCCTACTGCCTTCGCAAGGAGTTCCGGCCTTGAAACTGCGCATCGATCTTGACGGCAAGACCTATGACCTGGAGGTCGAGGTCCTGGAAGAAGACCGGCCGACGCGCCATCCCGGCTATCTGCCACCGCACGCCCCGCCGATGACGGTACGCTCGTCGGCCGGCCCCGCCGCGGCCGCGGCGCCGGGAGTGGCCGAGGCGGCCGCGGAGGAAGGTCCAGTCGACGAGGACAAAGTCTGCCGCAGCCCGGTTGCCGGCGTCGTCAACAGCATCGCCGTCAAGCCCGGCCAGGCCCTGAAGCAAGACGACCTGATCATGGTCCTCGAGGCCATGAAGATGGAGACCAACGTCGCCGCCGCCCGTGCCGGGACGGTGAAAGCGCTCCGTGTCGCCGAGGGCGAAGGCGTCAAGGTCGGGCAGGTTCTGATGGACTACGAGTGAGCGGACGCCGGCGTCCGGTCCCGCGACCACAGCGACCGCGACGAGTTTGGTGCGGCTCCATGGATTGAAATGCGGACGCTCATCCTGACGTTGGAAGATGAGCGCTCCGAACGTGATCGTCGGGCTGGCTCCGGCCCGAAGCTTGCTCCGTCACCGTCTCCGACGCGACATGCCGGCTCGGTGTCACGTGATGCGAAAGCGGTCCGTCGAAAGGCCTTCGCCTCTTTACACTTCGACTGGCTCGAGCCCGCAGGCGCCAGCAAGAGACGAAAAGCCAGCCTGACGGTTGATCTCGCCTACGGCCTGACTTGACGGTTGCACCTCTACGACGGAAAGGCTCGGAACGAGCGCATTCAGGACATCCGCAGGGCGATCAGTGTTCGGCCGTGAAACGGTTGCGCCGACAGTTTCGGCTCTCAGTCGTCAATTTGAATCTTCGTTTCTTTCGGATACGGTGTGCCCGTTCCGGTTTCGATGAGGTCGCGCATGCTCAACAAATAGATTGGCCACTTCGTTCTGAAGTACAAGAAATCACTCTCAGAGACTGATTTGTTTTCATGGATCAAATCAACCCAGATCTGTTTTTCGCCTTGTTGAAATGTGAAATCCAATTGACAGTTCTGCCACGGTCCAGGGCCTGAGACACATTGTAGACGGACCAAGGCGTTCTCTTCGAGGGCGGTGATTTCGAAGGACAAGGTAGTCAACGCTTCGAAGTGCAGATTGACAACCTGTCCAACTTCCGGTGTCCCGTCGGCCGTTGACGCCCACCATCCTGCCAACCCCGAGGGCTCGTGCATTGCCCGGTAGATTCGATTGATATCGCCAGCCACACCGACGCGATGATGAACCCCAGCCATGCAACCTCCGTTGGTTTGCCTGGATGCAATTAACATATTGAACAAAGCGCTTGTTTTTTGCAAGCGCCTTGATGGATGCAAAGATTTGGGAAAAACGTATCCGCCGTTCGGTTGCCCGTTCCGTTATGCAATGAGCATCATCGGTGATCGGTGGACGCTCCTGATCCTACGAGACATGGTGTTCAAAGGATTTCGATCGTTCAGTGAGTTTCACCAAGCCGGCGAAGGTATCTCGACCAACGTTCTCGCCGACCGTCTTGCGCTCTTGATGTCATCCGGCATGGTGACGAAATCGCCTGATCCGACCAACGCTTCGAAACTACGGTATCAGCTCACATCCAAGGCGCATGACTTCATTCCTGTCCTGTTCGAGATTGCGCGTTGGTCAGCCAAGTATGACGAGAGATCGGAGTTTCCGGCTGCACTGCTCGAGAGAATTCAGGCTGACCCTGACGCGCTGTTGAAGGAGATCGTCGACCGATCTGACAGCGCTGGGGCACGTCGCTCTTAGCCGACGACTCCCGCCAGCGTGAGCAAAGCCCGGCAGAACGCTGTAACGAGTTGGACGCCTCCATCTACCGGCTGAGTCGGCCCGTTTGAGGGCTTCGAGTTCGATCACGCCGTGGGATCGCTCGGTGGCTGCCGGGCTCGCTGGTGGTTGGGGGCTCGGACGGACGGAAGGGGATGTCAGACCGGACTGGTCTGGCGTTCGAGCCAGAGCAGGCGACGCATGTTGTAGACGAGGTTGGCGAAGCCGATCTTGGTCTTGGCCCGCGCCAGGCCGATGTTCCGGACGAAGAGACCCATCCGCGCCTTCTGCTCGGCGAAGACGTGCTCGATGGACGCCCGCACAGCCGACTTCTTGGCGTTGGCTTTGGCGGTGCGTGCCGGCATCGATGCGCCCGGCCGATCACCGGCAGCGACCTTGACTGCAATCATATAGTTAGATATCAAATCAAATAATTCGACATCTAACGAGGTGCGCGATGAAGCGACGCAACGCTCTCGCCGTCGTTGGCGGCGGTATCATCCTCGCGGCCGGCGGCGTTGCGGGGTTCTTGGCCACGCGAGACCCTGCCAGGGCGCTGGCACCTTGGCAGGCGGCGGGGTCGCTCTACGAGGAGCCGCGTCGCCGGGCGCTCTCCTTTGCGATCCTCGCACCCAATCCCCACAACCGGCAGCCGTGGTTGGTCGACCTGGCGACGCCGGGCGAAATCCGAGTTTTCGCCGACCAGGCGCGGCGGCTTCCCGAGACCGATCCGTTCGACCGGCAGATCACCATCGGCCTCGGTTGTTTCCTCGCACTGCTGGAGATGGCTGCTGGGGCTCATGGCTACCGCGCCGAGATCGTTCCGTTCCCCGATGGCGCCGGCACGAAACGGCTGGACGAACGTCCGGTCGCGTCGGTTCGGCTGATCGAGGATCCGGCGGCCGTCACCGATCCGTTGTTCGCGCACGTCCTGACCCGGCGCTCGTTGAAGGAGCCCTACGATACGCGGCGGGTGGTTCCGGCCGCCGATCTCGTCGCGTTGCGCACCAGCGCCGGGCCTGACGTCGGGGTGGGTACGACGCGCGGGCCGTCCGAGGTCGCAGCGCTACGGGCACTCACCGGCCGGGCCATCGATCTGGAGTTCCGCACCCGCCGCACCTTGAAAGAAAGCATCGATCTGCTGCGGATCGGCAAGGCGGAGATCGAAGCCAACCCCGATGGCATCGATCTCGGCGGCCCGATGTTCGAGCTGTTGGCTGCCACGGGCCAGCTTTCGAAGGAGGCTGCCCTCGATCCCGCCTCCCGGTCGTTCCAGGGAGCGTTGGATGCAGCGATGCAAAACGTGAATTCGGCAATGGCGCATCTGTGGTTGACCACGGCGGAAAACCGGCGTGTTGATCAACTCGGCGCCGGTAGGGCATGGCTGAGGGTCAACCTTGCCGCCACGGCCGCCGGGCTCGGCACCCAGCCGTTGAGCCAAGCCTTGCAGGAGTTCCCCGAGATGTCGCCGCTCTACCGCGAAGTCCACGACCGGCTGGCACCGGGGGGCGGGACCGTGCAGATGCTGGCACGGCTCGGCTACGGGCCGACCGTCGGACCGAGCCCGCGTTGGGCCCTGAAGACACGGATCGTGACGGCCTGAGCCATGGATCTCGACGACCAGCGTGCCCGCCTCTTCGAGCTGTTCAACGAGATCCACATCATCCAGCAGCTGGCGACGACCGAGTTCAACCGACGGCTTCCCGAGGGCCTCCACGTTTCGCACTTCGCAGTGATCAACCACCTCTGCCGGCTGGGCGACGGGCGGACGCCTTTGCAGCTGGCGAGTGCCTTCCAGGTCACCAAGCCGACGATGACCCACACGCTCACCCAGCTCGGCACTCGCGGCTTCGTCGACGTCCGCGCCAATCCGGCCGACGGGAGGAGCAAGCTGGTCTACATCACCGCTGCCGGCCGCGCCTTCCGCGAGACGGCCATCGCGTCGCTGAATCCGACGCTCGATGCCATGGCCGACGACCTCGACCTGCCGGCCCTGCTCTCGCTGCTGCCGCAGCTGGCGACGCTGCGTCGCTACCTCGACACGGCCCGCGACGTCGGGCCATGACGGCGTGCCAAGCCTCTTTCGTCATTGCGGCGTTCCATGATCTCCGACGTTGCCCTGGCCCGTTGAGGTCGGCCCGCGGCACGTCCTCGTCGCGCCGAACGGCGCCGCCGCTCGTGTCGTCGGTCTAGCGCCTGCCGCCCGGGGCGAACCGAGGTACCATCGGAAGCAGGATTGCGATCAGGATGGTTGGGCCCGCGAGCGCTGGCAGGCTCCGAGGTGATGCCCAGGGAGCCCCGTGCAGGCGGCGGTCACAGTGTTCGTCGAGCTGCCGCGCGCCGGCCGCCCAACGAGGCGACGCCTGCGCCGGCGACTCAGGTCAAAGCGGAACGTCGAACAGCCGTAGCGCGTCGACCATGTCGATCTTCGCGTGCCGATGGCGTTCGTAGAGCCGGACGACGGCAGCGACGTCGTCGTTGCCCGGCAGCGTCGCCGCGACGAAGTCGCTCTCGGGACCGAAGAGGGCGGCTGCCAAGCCGTCGAGCGCTTCAGTCGTCTGGAGCTCTTTGCCGAATCGGGCATCCAGGACACGATGGACCAGGGCGTCGTGTGGGTCGGCCATCGCGATCTGCAGCGTTTCGCGGAACGTCCTGGTGAAGGCATCGGCGGCCGCTCGACGTTCTGCCAACCACGTGGTTCTCGCCGCAATCACGACCCCTAGATAACCGTCGAGTGTTTGGCGTGGCCGGATCAGACGCCGCATGCCCGCGCGCTCGGCGAGAAGATCGAAAGGCGTCCCGAGCAGTGTCGCGTCGAAGGCCCCTCCGAGCAACGCGCGGAACCGGCGGTCGGTGGCGCCGGCCAAGAGGACCTCGCAGTCGCGCTCCGCGTCGACACCATGGCGTTGGAGAACCTCGAACAGGGCGCTCGCGTATCCGGTGTAGGTATCGACCGCCAGCCGCCGGCCGCGTAGGGCCTCGACGGAAGCCACGTCGGGCCGGGCCATCAGGCTCGAGAAGCCGCGATGAACCGGCAAGAGGACGCGAACCTCGGGTGCCGCGCGGTGGCCGGAGAGTGCGCAGGTCAGGACGTCGTCGAACGACATGCCGGCGATGTCGGCGGTGCCAGTGAACAACGCCGCGTGCGCTTCGTCGGCATCGGCGACATGGCGAACGTCGAGCGCGACGCCGGCCTGCTCGAAAGCTCGCAGCTCCTTGGCCAGGCCGAGCACGACGTCGGTCGCATCGGCGAACAGAGCGAGTTGGACACGCGTCATGGGTGTAGCAGCCGAGGTCTCTGACGATTCCGACGGCTAGCGGAACACGAGGCCGACGCCACCAGAATCGCGGTCGGGCCGGCAATCGCCTGCCACTCGCTGCCTGCCGTCAGTGCTCGGACAGGGCCAACGTCACGTGGACGACCTCCGGGTCGTCGGTGCGGTTGCGGACGAAGCCGAGCCGCTCGTTCATCTTGAGCATTCGGTCGTTCTCCGCCAGGACCTCGCCGAAGATCTCCTTCACGCCCAGCCGTTGACCGTGCTCGATGATCTCCTGCATCAGCCTCAGGCCCAGCCCGCGGCCGGCGACGTCGCTCCGTGTCATCACGGCGTACTCCGCGCGCTGCCGGTCCGGCTCGCAGTGCAGGCGGCCGACGCCCCAAAGGCCGTCGTTCTGCCCGTTGTCCGCGTAGCCGACGAACGCCATCTCGCGGTCGTAGTCGATCTGGGTGAGGCGCGCGGCCAGGCTCGGTGGTAGCTGCTTCATCGCCGTGAAGAAGCGCATCCTCAGGTCTTCGAGATTGCTGCGGGCGATCATGTCCTGGACCGCGGCCGCGTCGTCCGGACGGATCGGGCGCAGGTGGACGGGGGTGCCGTCGCGGATCGTGACCAGCTTCTCCAGTTCGCGCGGGTAGGGACGGATCGCCAGCCGCTGGGTGCCGGTACGGTCCGGCTCCGCCAGCTTGATCCGCGCATCCAGCGCCAGCACTCCGTTGCTGTTGGCGAGCAGTGGGTTGACGTCGACCGCATCGATCAGGTCGACGTCGGCCATCAGCTGGCCGAGGCGGACGAGCGCCAAGGCGATCTGGTCGATCGCCGCGCCGGGTCGGTTGCGGTAGCCCTGGAGCAGACGGAACACGCGCGTCTTCGCGATCATCTCCTGCGCCAGTTCCATGTTCAACGGCGGCAACGCCACCGCCCGATCGCGCAGCGCTTCCGCCGCTATGCCACCGGCGCCGAACAGGATGACCGGGCCGAACAACGGGTCGGTTTTGGCGCCGATGATCAGCTCGTGGCTGTCCGGCATCGCCACCATTTCCTGGACGCTGAAGCCTTCGATGCGCGCTTCGGGCGCATGCTCCTGCACCCGTCGCAGCATCGCTTCGGCCGCGCTGCGGATCTCGTCCGCGCCTTCCAGTCCGAGTTTCACGCCATCGACGTCGGACTTGTGTGGGATGTCCGGCGACAGGATCTTCAAGGCGACGCGCATCCCCATCCGCGCGCCGAGCTTGCCGGCCTGCTCGGGCGTGACGGCAGTCTGCGTCCTGACCGTCGGAATGGAGTAGGCGTGCAACAGCCGTTTGGACTCCGGCTCCGTGAGCCAGTCGCGGCCCGCGTCCAGCGCGTCTCGGCAGTGCTGTCGAGCACTCACCACGTCCGTGCGTGCCGCCACGTCGATCGACATCGGCGCCTGTAGCAACAGGTCCTGATTCTGCTGGTGCGCGACCAGGTTCATGAAGCCCTGGATGGCGTCTTCCGGCGTGTCGTAGGTCGGGATCTTGGCGTCGGCAAAGCGTTTGCGCGCGGCCCTCGGACCCTCCTTGCCGAGCCAACAGGTCAGCGTCGGCCGGCGGCGTTCCTTCACGGCCTCGATGACCGCATCGGCGCACTTGTCGAGCCGATTGACGGCCGTCGGGCTGTTGAGGACCAACACCGCATCGAGCGTGTCGTCCGCCAACAGCAGCGCCAGCGCCTTGCGGTAGCGCTCAGGGTCAGCGTCGGCAGCGATGTCCACCGGGTTGGTCATCGAACAGAACCGCGGCAGCAACTCGTCGAGACTGGACCGCGTCTCGTCGCTCAGACGCGCCATCTGCCCGCCTCGACCGACCAGTTCGTCGGTGGCCAGCACACCCATGCCGCCGCCGTTCGAGAGAATGGCCAGCCGGTCGCCCTTGACGCGGAGGCCCATGCCCAGTGTCTCGACCGCCGCGAACACCTCGCTCAGGTTACCGACACGCAGCATGCCGGCACGGCGGAACGCCGCCGCGTAGACGTCGTCTTCGCCGGCCATCGTGCCGGTGTGGGTCTCCGCCGCCTGCGCGCCCTCGGCGCTGCGTCCGGTCTTGATCACCACGACGGGCTTGGTGCGCGACGCGGCGCGGGCGGCCGACATGAATTTGCGGGCGTCCTTGAGGCCCTCCATGTGCAACAGAATCGCACGCGTGCGCGGGTCGGCGAGCCAATAGTCCAGCAGATCGCCGAAATCGACGTCGGCCATGTCGCCGGCCGAGACCAGGTGGCTGAAGCCGACGCCCCGGTAGGTGGCCCAGTCGACGACGGTGCTCATGACAGCGCCCGACTGTGAGATGAACGCCAGTGAGCCGGGAAGCGGCGTGCGGTGGATGAAGCTGGCATTGAGGCCATGCTCGGGCACGACGATGCCCATGCAGTTCGGGCCGACGATGCGCAGGAGATGGGGCTTCGCCGCGTCGAGCATCTGCTGCTGCAACGCCTTGCCCTCGTCGCCGAGGTCGGCGAAGCCAGGCGAGATGACGACGGCACCGCGCGTGCCGCGCCGGCCCAGGAGATCGATCAGCGCTGGTGCCGTCTCCGGCGGTGTGGTGATGATCGCGAGGTCGGGGGCGACCGGCAACTCGTCGACGGCCGAGTAGGTCATGACGCCGCGTACGGCCCAATCCTCGTTGGTCACCGGCAGGATCGGTCCTTTGAAGCCGCCCGCGATGAGGTTGTCGGCGAGGACGGAGCCGAGGCTGCCAGCGGTGTTCGACGCGCCGATCAGCGCGACCGACGCTGGCTTGAAGACGCGTTCGAGGTTGCGTACCGACATGAAGGGGCCCTTTGGCCGGAACGATATAGCAGGTCCGTGCTGCGATGCAGCATAGCGCAGCCATTCTCGCTATGCCAGCAAAACCACTCATGACAGGCATGTGATGGGGTTGATGCCATGGCATATCTGGGCGGTCGACGCCCACGCTGCTAGACGGCGCGGGCTCGCGGAGAAAACTCGATGTCCCGGTCGACCGCTCTCGTCTTGGCTCTTTTCACGTGCTTGACACTGTCGACGGCGTCCGCCGTGGCGTCGACACCTCGTTCCTCCTGGCAGGCCATCCTCAGCGAAGCACAGGGACAAAATGTCGCGTTCAATGCTTGGGGTGGCTCGCCGGCGATCAATGCGTTCATCGGTTGGGTCGCCGACGAGGTCGATCGCCGATTCGGCATCTCGTTGGAGCACGTCAAGCTGGCTGACGCCAGCGACGCGGTGGCGCGGATCGTCGCGGAGCGAGCGGCCGGCCGGACCGACGACGGCAGCGTCGATCTCTTGTGGTTGAACGGCGAGAACTTCGCGACCTTGCGCCACCAGGACCTGCTCCACGGTCCGTTCGCGTTCGACCTGCCGAACTTTGCCTTGGTCGACACGGTCGGCAAGCCGACCACGCTGGTCGATTTCACCGTCCCGACCGAGGGCTACGAAAGCCCGTGGGGTATGGCCCAGCTGGTGTTGCTCCACGACACCCGCGCGGTGCCGGTGCCGCCGCGGTCACTCGCCGAGCTCGGCGCGTGGATCGAGGCCAATCCTGGGCGTTTCACCTATCCGGCACCGCCGGACTTCATCGGCACGACCTGGCTCAAACAGGTGTTGCTGGACAGCGTCGTCGATCCCGCCGTGCTGCAACGCCCCGCGGACACCGCTGACGTGGCGGCCGTCACGGCGCCTTTGTGGGCATGGCTCGATCGGGTGACGCCGCACCTGTGGCGGCGCGGCCGCAGCTACCCGAGCGACGGCCAGGCGCTGCATCAATTGCTCGACGACGGCGAACTCGCGATCTCGATGAGCTTCAACCCGGGTGAGGCGTCACAGTTGATCGCGGCAGGGCGTTTGCCGGAGACGGTGCGGACGGCCACCTTCGACGACGGCACGCTCGCGAACACGCATTTCGTCGCCATTCCGTTCAATAGCGACGCGACGGCCGCGGCGAAGGTCGTCGCCGATTTTCTGCTTTCCCCCGAGGCCCAGGCGCGCAAGCAAGACCCGCGGATCTGGGGTGACCCGACGGTGCTCGACCTCGACGCGCTCACGCCGGTCCAGCGCGCGGCGTTCACCGCGCTGCCGCTCGGCGTCGCGACCTTGCCACCCGACCGCCTCGGCCCGGCACGGCCGGAGCCGCATCCGAGCTGGGTCGAGATCATCGAACGCGCGTGGCAGGAACGCGTCCAGGGTTGACCGCCATTCGGCTTCCGGAGAGTGGCCGGGCGCCGTTCGCGCTGTGGCCGCCGTTGACGCTGGCGGTGCTGGTCACTCCGGTCGTCGGCGGCCTTTTGGGCACCCTCTTGCCGGCATTCGGTTACCTGCCGGCGCTCGGCCTAGACCGGGTATCGCTCGCGGCATTCGGCGAGCTGTGGCTGGTACCGGGCCTCGGCACCAGTATCGCGCTGGCGCTGTGGGTGGCCCTCGGCTCGACGTTGCTCGCCTTCGTCCTGGCGCTGGCCTTCGTCGCCGGCACCATGGCGTTGCCGCGGTCGGCCTGGACGCGGCGGCTGGTGACGCCGCTATTGGCGGCGCCGCACGTCGGTGTCGCCGTCGGCCTTGCCTTTCTGCTGGCGCCGAGCGGGTTGCTGGTGCGGGCGGCTTCTCCTTGGCTGACCGGCTGGCAGGTGCCGCCCGCCTGGCTGTTCCCTGGCGATCCCTGGGGCCTCGCGCTGGTCTTTGCGCTGGTCGCCAAGGAGACGCCGTTTCTGGTGTTGATGATCCTTGCCGGCCAGACCGGGATCGACGCCGACCGCCGGTTGATCGCCGCACGCAGCCTCGGCCACGGACCGCTCGTCGCGTGGATCGTCGCCGTACTCCCGACCCTCTACCCCGGGCTTCGCCTGCCGCTCTTCGCCGTCCTCGCCTACGGCTTCGCGCCCGTCGACATGGCTGCCATCCTCGGGCCAACGGTCCCGCCGATCCTCGGTGTCCGGGTGGTCGAGCTGCTGGGCGACGCCCAGCTTGCGCGCTGGCCGGTGGGTGCCGCTGCGGCCCTACTGCTGTTGGCATTGGCGTGCCTCGCCATGGGGTTCTGGCGCTTGCTCGAACGACCCACCGCGGCGTTGGGCCGGCGCTGGCTCACGGGCGGCCCCGGCCGGCCAATGCCCGCTCTGATCCCGCGATCGATCCTGACCGTCGCAGTCCTGCCGAGCGCCCTGGCGCTCCTCGGGCTCGCCACCTTGCCACTCTGGTCGGTGGCCGGCCGCTGGCGTTTTCCTGGCCTTTGGCCGGACGGGCTCCGCTTCGATGGTTGGTCAGCACTCGGGGTTGATCTCGCGAGCAGCGTCGTCGTGACGCTGACGCTTGCGGTCGTCGTCGCCGGCGTGGCCGTGGCGCTCGTCGTGCTTTGCCTGGAGGCCGAGACGCACCGCCGTCGCGCGGTGCCGCCGCGCGCGGTGCTGTGGCTGTTCCTGCCGCTGGTCGTTCCGCAGGCAGCCTTTCTCTTCGGTGTGCAGGTGTTGCTGGCGGGCCTCCGCGTCGACGGCACCGTCCTGGCAGTTGCCGTGGTTCAACTTGCGTTCGTGGTGCCGTACGCGTTCCTGACCCTGGCGGGCCCCTTCCGGGCGCTCGATCCGCGATGGGCGCTGGCGGCCCGGAGCCTCGGTCGACGACCGGGCGAGGTCTTGTGGCGGATCAAACTGCCACTGCTCGCGGCACCCCTGGCAACCGCTCTTGCGGTCAGCGTCGCCGTCAGTGTCGCCCTCTACCTGCCGACCATGTTCGCCGGCAGCGGCCGGGTGCGGACTCTGGCCGTGGAGGCCGTCGCCCTCGCTGGCGCCGATCGGCGGAGTGCCGGCATCGTCGTCACGGTGCTGGCGCTCATCCCGCTCGTCGCGTTCGCTGCGGCCGCCGTCGTGCGCCGACGCACCGAGCGCCGGCGGTGAACGCCGTCCTGACTCTCGAAGAGGTCGGTGTCTCTCTGGTCGGCCGTGACCTGTTCCGGCCGTTGGACCTGACCGTGGCCGCCGGTGAGACGGTGGCGGTGATGGGCGCCAGCGGGCAGGGCAAGTCGAGCCTCTTGCTGGGCATTTGCGGTGGCCTGCGCCCGCCGCTTCGCCTCACCGGTGAGGTGACGCTCGACGGCCACTCCTTGGCCGGCCTGCCGCCCGAACGGCGGCGGCTCGGTGTGCTGTTCCAGGACCCGATGCTGTTCCCGCACCTGACCGTCAGGGAGAATCTCGCCTTTGCCGTGCCGCGGCATCGCAGCCGAGAGCAACGTGCCCGGGCCATCGACGACGCGTTGGGGCGGGCGGAGCTGCTGGCGTTCGGCGAGCGCCGTCCGGCGACGCTCTCGGGCGGCCAGGCCGCACGCATCGCCCTGGTCCGCGCCATGCTGGCCGAGCCCGCAGCGCTGCTTCTCGACGAGCCGTTCGCCAAGCTCGACGTCCCGCTCCGGACCCGGATCCGGGCGTTCGTCAGGTCCGTCGTCGCCGATGCCGGCATCCCCTGCCTGCTGGTCACCCATGACATCGCCGATGCCGAAGAGTTGGGCGCGCGGGTCGTGGCGCTCGAGGCACCTTCAGCCGGCGAGGGCTGACGGCCAGTCGAGCCCGCGCCGGACGGTCTCTGCGCGGAGCCCCTCGAGGATGCCGGGATAGAGCGCCACCCCGTCGACGAGCGCGGCGCGCTTGTGCGCCAGTGCCCGCTCTCCCGGCAAACGGACCGCCTCCGTGTCTGGTGCGGTCGGTGTCGCTCGACAGGCCGCCGCCAGCCAGTCGCTCTGCCGACGAAACGCCTCGTCCCCGGCGAACGCCCTCGGATCGGTCACCTGGACGAACACCGCCGCACCCCAGCGGTCCGGCGCGTCGGCTCGGCCGAAGCCGCCGAGCGCCTGCGTCATCGCCTCGACCCAGAGGCCCAGCGCATAGCCCTTGTGGCCATGATCGAGCCCGCCCACCGGAAGGATGGCGCCCCGCGGGTCAGCTTGCAGCACCGTCGGATCGTCGGTGGCGTTGCCGCTGGCATCGACCAGCCACGGATGGTCGAACCGCCGACCCTCTTTCGCCAGGCGGCCGGACATGCCGTTGGTCGTGATCGACGTGCTGACGTCGATCAGGATCGGCTCGTCGGCCGTCGGGATGCCGATACCGATCGGGTTGGGCGTCATCACCGCGCGCCGTCCCCCATGGGGAGCCACACTCGCCGCCGACGGATCGGAGCTGGCGAGGTGCACCATCATGCCGTGGCGTGTCGCCCGCTCCAGGAACGCCGCCAGGCAGGCGATGTGATGGCTGTGGCGGATCGTGATCGTCGCCGTCCCGTAGCGTCCGGCGCGCGCCACCGCCTCGTCGACCGCAGCGGCGGTCAGCCAGACCCCAGGCAGCCAGCGGCCGTCCCAGAGGGCGACGGCACCGCGGTCGCTGACGACGTCCACTGCTCCCGAAGCGGTCATCGTGCCGGCATCCAGGGCACCGAGATAGGGAAGGAGGAGCTGCAAGCCGTGGGTGTCGTGACCCAAGAGATCGGCCTCGACGAGGACCTCGGCGACGACCGCGGCTTTCGCCGGCTCCAGGCCCGCATCTTCCAACAGAACTCGGGCGAGCGCGACGAGGGCGGCGGCGGGATGGCGGTCGGTCATGGTCGGGTCGGCCTTCCAAGGACATGAGCGTGGCCCGATCCTACCGTTGTCCAGGGCTGCTTGCGTAGCCTGGGGTTGTGGTCCGGGCTGAATGGCGCGCATGTTGCTCGGCGGCGTATCGACAAGGAGGACGGCCGGTATGGTGGATGCGCCCCTGCGGGTCTTTTTCAACGAGATGTACGGCCAGGACGGCACCGTCCGTCCGAGTTACCGGCGCATCGCCGATTGGCTCGCGGCAACGCCGCCGGACGTCGTCGAGCTGAAGCGCCAAGAGGCCGAGTTCCTGTTCCGGCGGATCGGGATCACGTTCGCCGTCTACGGCGCTGGCGGTGATCCGGAGCGCATCATCCCGTTCGACATCGTTCCCCGGGTCATCGCCGCCGACGAATGGGCGCTTCTGACCCGCGGCCTGGAGCAGCGAGTGGCGGCGCTGAATGCGTTCCTCCACGACGTGTACCACGATGCGGAGATCATCCGTGCCGGCGTCGTCCCGGCCGCCCACGTCCGCACCAACCCGAGCTTCCGTGAGGTGATGGTCGGCGTCGATCTGCCCCACCTTGTCTACTCGGCGATCGCCGGCATCGACGTGGTGCGGACCGGCCCGCACGACTTCTACGTTCTGGAGGACAACCTGAGGACGCCGTCCGGCGTCTCGTACATGCTCGAAAACCGCGAGATGATGATGCGGCTGTTCCCCGAGTTGTGCGGGCAGAACGGCCCCTTGCCGATCGATCACTACCCGGACGCGCTGCTGGGCACGCTGCAATCCCTGGCGCCCGTGCGCTGCAAGGGCGAGCCGACCGTGGCGGTGCTCACGCCGGGCCTCTTCAACAGCGCCTATTTCGAGCACGCCTATCTCGCCGATCGGATGGGCGTCGAACTGGTCGAGGGCGTCGACTTGTTCGTCGACGACGACGACGTGGTGTTCATGCGCACGACCGAAGGCGCCAAGCGCATCGACGTGCTCTACCGGCGCATCGACGACGACTACCTCGACCCCGAGGTCTTCAACGCCGACAGCATCTTGGGCGTTCCTGGGCTCGTCCGCGCCTACCTCGCGGGCAATCTCGGGCTGGCGAACGCCATCGGCACGGGCGTCGCTGACGACAAGGCGACCTACATCCACGTGCCGCAGATGATCGAGTTCTACCTCGGCGAGCGACCGATCCTGAACAACGTTCGCACCCACGACTGCAGCAACCCCGAGGCGCTGGCCTACGTGCTCGACCACATCGGGGAGCTGGTCGTGAAGGAGGTCCAGGGCTCCGGCGGCTACGGCATGCTGATCGGTCCGGCGGCCACCAAGGCCGAGTGCGCGGCTTTCGCGGCCAAGCTCAAGGCCGATCCCGATGGCTACATCGCCCAGCCGACCCTGGCGCTCAGCGCGTCGCCGACCTTCGTTGCCGACGGCGTCGCACCCCGCCACATCGACCTCAGGCCGTTCGTCCTTTCGGGCGAGTCGGTGACTATCGTTCCGGGGGGGCTGACCCGGGTCGCGCTGCCCGAGGGCTCGTTGGTCGTCAACTCCAGCCAGGGCGGCGGCACCAAGGACACTTGGGTCATGCCGCCGGCCGCAGGGGGCTGAGCCGATGCTGAGCCGTACCGCCGACAATCTCTTCTGGCTCGGCCGCTATGCCGAACGAGCGGAAAACACCGCGCGCCTGGTCGACGTGACCCTTCGCCTGGCCAGCGCGCCGAGCGGCCAGCCGGCGGAAGGCGAGGGCAGTGCGTGGCACTCGGCGATCGTCAGCGCCGGCTGCGAGGAGACCTACTACGCCCGCTACAACACGGCCGTCGCCCAGGCGGCCATCGTCCATCTCGTGTTCGACCGCGAGAACCCGTCCAGCATCGTCAGCTGCATCGACGCCGCCAGGCGCAATGCCCGCATCGTCCGTACGGCCGTCACGTCGGTCTTGTGGGAGGCGCTCAACACGCTGTGGCTGGAGTTCGACCGCCGCGCCGCCGAGGCCGTGGCCCACAACGACATTGCGGCGCTGCTCGACTGGATCACTACCAGCTCGATGACCATCCGCGGTGCCGCCGTCGAAACCATGCTCCGCGGCGACGCCTACTGGTTCCTGCAGCTCGGGACGTACATCGAGCGCGGCGACAACTCCGCGCGGATCCTCGACGTCAAGTACCACGTGCTCCTGCCGGATCACGCGCCGGTTGGCAGTGCCGTCGACTATTTCCAGTGGGCGGCGCTGTTGCGTGCGCTGTCGGCGGCCCGCACCTACGGCTACGTGTTCAAGCGGCCGATCGAGGCGCGCTACGTCGCCGAGCTGGTCATTCTCCACCCGGAGATGCCGCGCTCCCTCGCCGCCTGCCTCGGCCAGGCCCAGCGTTACCTGGCCGATCTCGAAGGCGCCTACGGTCGCCGCCACGCCTGCCAGGAGCTGGCGGACGCGAGGGTGCAGCGCTTCGCCGAGCTGACGGTCGACGACGTCTTCGCCTTCGGCATGCACGAGTTCCTGACCGAGTACGTCGACCGCAACAACGCCCTGACCAAGGCGATCAACGAGGCCTATCTGGTGTACGGCCCCGAAGACGTCGTGGCGCAGCCGGCCGCGCAAATGCAGGAGCAGCGCTGACGCCGCCGAGACCGATCAGGCCGCCAGATCCGTGAGGTCCGGCCCTACGGGCACGATCCCGGTCGGGTTGATGCTCTTGTGGCTGGCGTAGTAGTGCGCCTTGATGTGGTGCAGATCGGTGGTCTCGCGGAACGCCGGGATGGCGTAGAGGCGTTTCAGGTAAGCCCAGAGCCGCGGGTAGTCGCGCAAGCGACGGACGTTGCACTTGAAGTGGCCGACATAGACCGGGTCGAAGCGCACCAGCGTCGTGTAGAGGCGGATGTCCGCTTCGGTCAGCCGGTCGCCGACCAGGTAGTCGGTGTCGTCGAGCCGCGCCTCCAACCAATCGAGGCTGTCGAACAGCGCCGCCACCGCTTCCTCGTACGCCTCTTGGGTGGTGGCGAAGCCCGACTTGTAGACACCGTTGTTGATGGTGTCGTAGACGCGAGTGTTCACCGCTGCGATCTCGTCGTGAAGGTCCGCCGGCCAGTAGTCGCCGGACGTGGCGCCGACGTCGTCGAATGCCGAATTCATCATCCGGATGATCTCGGACGATTCGTTGCTGACGATCGTCTGGCGCTGCTTGTCCCAGACCACCGGCACGGTGACACGCCCGGTGTAGGTCGGCAGCGCCGCGCTGTAGACTTGGTGCAGCAGCACCTTGCCCATGAGCCTGTCGCCGGTGGCACCGGGGCCGTCGGCGAAGGTCCAGCCTTGCTCGGCCATCAGCCAGTGAACCACCGAGACGTCGATCATGTTCTCCAGCCCCTTCAGCCGGCGCATGATCAAGGTTCGGTGCGCCCAGGGGCAGGCGAGCGAGACGTAGAGGTGATAGCGACCGGCTTCGGCTCGGAAGCCACTCTCGCCCGAGGGGCCGGCTCCGCCGTCCTCGGTGATCCAGTTGCGGAACTGGCTGTCCTTGCGAACGAACCGACCGCCAGTGCTCTTGGTGTCGTACCAGTGGTCGTGCCACTGACCGTCGATCAACAGACCCATGATCGTCTCCCTACCTCGGCTCAGGCCGCGAGCTTTTTGGCGATGGTCGCGACGTGCTGGCCCTGGAACCGGGCGAGGCCCAACTCCTTGGCGCTCGGCTGACGCGAGCCGTCGGCGCCGGCGATGGTTCCTGCACCATAGGGGCTGCCGCCCCTGACCTCGGAGATGTCGGTGAGGTCTGCTGCGGCGTAAGGCAGGCCGACGACCACCATACCCTGGTGGAACAGGGTCGAATGGAAGCTCGTGATGGTGGTCTCGTTGCCGCCACCGGTCCCGGTCGAGGTGAAGACGCTGCCGACCTTGCCCACCAAGGCGCCCTTCATCCACAAGCCCCCGGTCTGATCGAGGAAGTTGCGCATCTGGCTCGCCATGTTGCCGAAGCGAGTCGGCGTGCCGAAGATGATGCCATCGTACTCGGCCAGTTCGGCTGGCTGAGCGACCGGCGCCGCTTGGTCGAGCTTGAAGTTGGCACTTTTTGCCACCTCGTCGGGCACCAACTCGGCAACGCGCTTGACGACGACGTCCACGCCGTCGACAGCGCCGGCACCTTCGGCGACGGCGCCGGCCATGGTCTCGATATGGCCGTAGGTCGAGTAGTAGAGCACGAGCAGCTTGGCCATGGGGGTCCTCCCGGCAGGCTGGGTTGCTGACACCCGCCAAGGTGGATGTCGGTAGGGGCCCGAACGAGCCCCGAGCCCGTCGGAGCTCTGTTTCGCTGACGGAAACGATGGCGCCGCGGCGGGCCTCAGCCCGGACGGATCACCTCCAGCGTGACCGTGCGCGCGTCGATCACCACCTTCCCTCGGTCCTCGAAGTTGACGGTGATCTTGCCGTTGATCGCGGTCTGGACCTGACCGACGCCCCAGTCCGGTTGGCCGGGGTGGCGGACCATCGTTCCGGGGACGAACACCGCTTCCAGCATGGCTCTCTCCCGAGCTGCGAATTCAAAGGTTGTTAACCGGCATCGGGCAGCTTGGCTCCCTGCGATCGCCGGTGCCCAGGCGGCCGGCTTCATCACGAGGACCCATTGCCGATGGACGAACTGCTGAGCGAGTTCTTGACCGAAAGCTTCGAGAACATCACCGTTCTTGACGTCGAACTGGTCAGGCTGGAGCAGAATCCGAACGATCCGGAGCTGCTCGGCGGGATCTTCCGCATCGTCCACACCATCAAGGGGACGTGCGGATTCCTCGGGCTCCCGCGCCTCGAGAAGGTTGCGCACGCCGGTGAGAACGTGCTCGGCCGCATCCGCGACGGCGAAATCGCCGTCACGAGCGAGGCCGTGACGCTGGTGCTGGAGGCCCTCGACCGGATCAAATCGATCCTGGGCGAGTTGGAGCGCACCGAAGCCGAGCCGCCTGGCGACGACGCCGACCTCATCGCCAATCTGAACCGTATCGCCGCCGGCGAGAGCGCGGTCGCCGTCAGTGACGCCGACGAAAGTGCCACGAGCGAGAGCGAGGTGGCTGCGGACGGTGAATCGCCCCAGGCGCCGCCTACCAGCGAAGGCAGCGAGCCCGAGACCACACCTGTCGTGCCAGAGGCCGAGCCCATGGCGGAGGCCAAGACCGAGCCGGCCGCGCCACCGTCGACCGAGCCGGCCAAAGCCGCGCCGACCCCGACGGCGGCCGCGCACGTGCCGGGCGACGGCCAGCCGACGCCGTCGGTCACCCAGCAATCGTTGAGGGTCTCCGTCGACCTCCTGGAAGACCTGATGACGCTGGTGAGCGAGCTGGTGCTGACCCGCAATCAATTGCTGCAGATGGTCAGGCACGACGGCGAAAGCCGCTTCACGGCCCCACTGCAGCGGCTCAGCCACATCACCTCCGAGCTGCAGGAGGGCGTCATGAAGACGCGGATGCAGCCGATCGGCAACGCCTGGGCGAAGCTGCCGCGCTTGATCCGCGACCTCAGCGTCGATCTCGACAAGCGCATCGACCTCAAGATGGTCGGCGAAGACACCGAGCTCGACCGCCAGGTGCTGGAACTGATCAAGGACCCGCTGACCCACATGGTCCGCAACTCGGCGGATCATGGCATCGAGAGCCCGGAAACCCGCAAGGCGGCCGGCAAGCCCGAGCATGGCACCATCCTGCTCGACGCGCACCACGAGGGCGGCCAGATCATCATCGAGATCAGCGACGACGGCCGAGGTCTCGACGTCCAGAAGCTTGGAGCCAAGGCGGTCGAGCGCGGCGTCGTCGATGCCGCCGGACTGGCGGCCCTGACGCCGCAGCAGATCATGCAGTTCGTCTTCGATGCCGGATTCTCGACTGCCGAGAAGGTGACCAGCGTCTCCGGCCGCGGTGTCGGCATGGACGTCGTCCGCACCAACATCGAGAAGATCGGTGGCCACGTCGACCTCACTTCCGAGGCCGGCAAGGGCACGCGCTTCACCATCAAGATCCCGCTGACCTTGGCGATCGTCGCTGCGTTGATCGTCGAAGCAGGCGGCGAGCGGTTCGCCATTCCCCAGATCGGCGTCGTCGAACTGGTGCGCGCCGGCGCCAACTGCGAGCACCGGATCGAGGTGATCGACGACGCGCCCATTCTCCGGCTACGCGACGAATTGCTGCCGCTCGTCTGTCTCGCCGGCCAGCTCGGCATCGGCCAGGACGAACTCGACCACTTCGAGCAAGCCTACGTCGTCGTCGCTCAGGTCGGTGCCAACAGGGTCGGGCTGATCGTCGACCGTGTGTTCGACACCGAAGAAATCGTCGTCAAACCGGTCTCGCCGATCCTCAAGGACGTCGGAAGCTACTCCGGCAACACCATTCTCGGTGACGGTTCGGTCGTGATGATCTTCGACCTCAACAGTCTGGCAAGCAGCATCGTCCCGGCCCATCGCGACGAGAACGCCGCGACGGTGGCGGCCCAGCTGAGCCATGGCGAGAGCACGTCGGTGCTGTTGTTCCGGGCCAACGACGCGACCCCGCGGGCCGTTCCGCTCGGCTTGGTCACGCGGCTCGAGGAGATCGACTTCGCCGACGTCGAGTACGCCTGCGGCGGCGCCGTCGTCCAGTATCGGGGTGCGCTGATGCCGCTGACCGACATCGACGGTGCCCGCCAGCTCGCGGGCAGCGGGCGGCGTCCGACGCTGGTGTTCACCGACAACGGCCACAACCTCGGGCTCATGGTCGACGAGATCATCGACATCGCCGACGACATCGTCGACGTCGAAGTCAACTCGGTCGCCGTCGGCACCATCGGCTCGGCGGTGATCGGTGCGAAGTCGACCGACATCCTCGATGTCGCGCACTTCGTGCAGACGGTGTTCGGCGGCTGGTTCGCCGACCAGGAGACCGAGCCGTTCAAGGACGACGAGCCACAGGATCGGCGCATTCTGATCGTCGACGACAGCAGCTTCTTCCGCAATCTGCTGGGCCCGATCCTCACCGGCAACGGCTACCAGGTGGTCAAGGCGGACAGTGCCGTACAAGCGCTGCAGTACCGCGACCGCGGCGAGGTGTTCGATGCCATCGTCAGCGACATCGAGATGCCGGAGATGGACGGCTTCACCTTTGCGGAGCGCGCCCGGGACGGTGGTGCTTGGCAGCAGACACCGATGATCGCCCTCACGTCGCATACCACGCCCGAGGACATCGCCCGGGGTCGGGCTGCAGGGTTCGACAACCACGTCGGCAAGCTCGAGCGCGAATCCCTGCTCCGCACCATCCAGCAAACACTCGAACTCGGGGAGGTCCGGGCATGACCACGGCAGTACGCGAACGGCCCCAAGACGAAGCCACCGGCGGGTCGGCCTCGGCACCTGCGACGTCCATGGAGCTCGTCTCGGTCTGGCTCGGCAAACAGCTGGTCGGCCTGCCGGTGGCGGAGGTCCAGGACATCTTGGGCTCACAGACGATCACCCGAGTGCCGCAGGCGGCGACGGAGGTCGCGGGCGTCCTCAACCTGCGCGGCCGGATCGTCACGGCGATCGACCTCCGCAGTCGCCTGGGCATGCCACCCAGGGACAAGGCGGCCGCCGGCATGAGCATCGTCGTCGAGCACCGGGGCGAGCACTACAGCTTGCTGATCGACCGCGTCGGCGAGGTGCTCGAAGCGCCAATGGATCGCTACGAGGCCGACACCAGCACGTTGAGTGGTGGCTGGCGGGAGGTCGCCACCGGTGTCATCCGCCTCGACAGCCAGTTGCTGGTGGTGCTCGACGTCGGTCGGGTGCTGCAGCTGACCGACGTCGCGCCGGTCCGCGCCGGCTCCAGATGATCGTCGCCGGCGCTCGTCCGGCCTCTACGCTTCCGCATCAACCCAACCTGAGGAGGGCGCGCCCGTGACGACGCCGCTGCTGTCGCCACCACGTTCCGAATCCAAGCCGCGCCCCGCAGACCCGATCCGGGTGCTGGTCGTCGACGACAGCGCCGTGGTCCGTGCCTTCGTCACCCGCCGGCTCGGTGCGGAGCCCGACGTCGAAGTCGTCGGCACTGCCCGCGACGGTGCCGCGGCGATCGACGCCGTCGCTGCCAACCCGGTCGACGTCGTGGTGCTCGACGTCGAGATGCCGGTGCTCGACGGTTTGGCGGCGCTGCCGCGGATCCTTGCTGCCCAGAAGCCGCCGCCGAAGGTGGTCATGGCGTCGACCCTGACCCACCGCGGCGCGTCGGTCAGCATCCAGGCACTGGTTCGTGGCGCCGCCGACTACCTGCCCAAGCCAACCAGTCTCCATGCCGCCGCTGCCGACCAGTTCGGCGACGCGTTGGTCGAGCGGATCAAGGTCTGGGGCCGGTTGCGGGCGCGTGGTCCGGCAACGCGCCCAGCCGTCGCCAAACGACCGCCGCCGGCACCGCCCCCGGCGTCACGGCTCCCGCGGGTCGCCCCGCAAGCCCTGGCGATCGGCTGCTCGACCGGTGGCCCCCAGGCGCTGCTGGCCCTGTTCGACCGCCTGCGTGGCCGACAGATCGGGCCGATCTTCGTCACCCAGCACATGCCACCGACGTTCACCACCTTGTTCGCCGAGCAGCTGGCCAGGGCCAGCGGCCGGCCGTGCCGCGAAGCCACCGACGGCGAACGGGTCGTGGCCGACGGCGTTTATCTCGCACCGGGCGACTGGCATCTCATCGTCGACGGCGCGCCCGCCAGTGCGCGGTTGCGGACGGTGCAAACGCCACCGGTGAACTACTGCCGGCCTGCGGTCGACCCGATGCTGCTGAGCCTGGTACGGGTCTACGGCAAGGGTCTCCTGACCCTGATCCTCACCGGCATGGGACAGGACGGACTGGAGGGTTGCCGGGCCGTCGCCGGTGCCGGCGGCACGGTCCTGGTCCAGGACGAGGCGACCAGCGTCGTCTGGGGCATGCCCGGCGCCGTCGCTCGCGCCGGCCTCGCCCGCGAGGTGCTCGAAGTCGAAGGGTTGGCCGACCGGGTCAGCCAAGCTTTTGGACGCGTGGCATGAACGGCGACGATTTCCGCTTCGTCGCGGGCCTCTTGCTGCAGCGGTCGGGCTTGGCGCTCGGCCCGGACAAGGGCTACCTCATCGACAGCCGGCTGACGCCGGTGGCACGCGCCAACGGCTTCGGCGACGTCGCCGGTTTGGTGAGGGTGCTCAGGTGCAACCCGGAGCCGCGGCTGGTCGAGGCCGTCGTCGACGCCATGACGACCAACGAGTCGTTCTTCTTTCGCGACGGCCGGCCCTTCGCCCGCTTCGCCGATCACGTCCTGCCGGAGCTGTTGAAGGCGAGGCGCGCGCAGCGGACGCTCAGCATTTGGTGTGCTGCCGCGTCCACCGGCCAGGAGCCGTACTCGCTGGCGATGTGCCTGGCCGATCGCGCCCGGGAGCTGGAGGGCTGGAAGGTCGATCTGTTGGCCACCGACATCTCGCCGACGGCGCTTGAGCGCGCCAAGGCCGGCATCTACTCGACCTTCGAGGTTCAGCGCGGCCTCCCGCCGGATCGGCTCGTCCGGTGCTTCGATCGGATCGGCGACAGCTACACGATCAAGCCGGCGATCAAGCGGTGGGTGCGCTTCCAGCGCAACAACCTGCTGGAGCTCCGGCCGGGCTTCGGCCGCTTCGACATCGTCTTCTGCCGCAACGTGCTGATCTACTTCGACGCGGCGACCAAGCGGCGGGTCCTCGACACCATGGCCGGGTTCATCCCCGCGGACGGCGTACTGGTGCTCGGCGGCACCGAAACGCTGCTCGGGGTGTGCGACCGGTTCGAAGGCGTGCCGGGCGAACGCGGCCTCTACCGACCGCTCGCCCGCCATGCGTCGGCGGCCGGTGCGCCGGCGCGCGCAACGGCTTGACCCAAGCTCAGCCGGCACCGCTTCGTCGCAGCACGACGTAAAGTGCGCCGGCGCCGCCGTGCCGCGGGCCCGCCTCGCCGTGGCCGACGACGTGGCGTGCGAACGCCGGCTCGTCGAGCCAGCGTGGCACGGCCCGGCGCAGCACGCCGCCCTCCGGACCGCCGCGGCCGGTCACCACCAGCACGTGGCGGGCGCCGTGCGACCGGGCGTGGGTGAGGAAGCCGAGCAGGGCGCGGTGTGCGCTGCTCTGGTCGTGGCCGTGCAGATCGAAGCTCGCGTCGATCGTGAACCGGCCGCGCCGCAGGCGCTGCGACGTCCGCCGGTCGAGTGCCGCCACCTGCGGTCCGCTGCGGGCCAAGGGTGGGTGAGCTGTTGGCGGCGACGGGAGTGATGATGGGAGCACGGCGGCCGGCGCCGTCGCCACGTCCGCGGGAATCTTCGGCGTCGCCGGCGCCTCGCCGCCGAGCCGGCGCACCTGTCGCGTCGCCCGGGCCCAAAGCGCCGCCTCGTCGGCCGTAACCTCACGTCGTCGCATCGGTCGTTCGACGCCCCTGGTCCATGCCAATGCTTCATATGGCAGCGCGTTACCGCGCGGGCGAGGCCACTTCGGCCACCGTTTTGCGCCCCTTCGCCAGCATGAACAGCTCGGAGCTGTCCTTGCGGGTCGATGGCGGCCGCACGAAGGCGACCTCGCGGAACCGCGGCAGCGCTGCCGCGCGCGCCACGGGCTCAGCGCCCTTGACCAGCTTGATCAGCGCGTCGCCGCCCGGCGCCAGCACCTCGTCGGTGAACGCCAGCACCAGTTCGGCCAGCTCCTCGCCGCGCAGCCGGTCGACCAGCCGCTGACCGGTGGCGCTCGCCGCCATGTCGCTCAACACCAGATCGACCGGACCGCCGAGTGCAGCGCGCAGCGCCTGGAGCACGGCATCGTCGCGAAAGTCGCCTTCGAGGAACATCACCCCCGCCAGCGGGTCCACGGGCAGCAGGTCCAGCCCGACCGTCTTGATCCCCTTCCGCGCCAGCACCTGGCTCCAGCTTCCGGGTGCTGAACCCAGGTCGACGGCGCGGCGGCCCTCACGCAACAGCCGGTGTTTGGCGTCGATCTCCAGGAGCTTGTAGGCCGAGCGAGCGCGGTAGCCCTCGGCACGGGCCTTGTGGACGTAGGGGTCGTTGAGCTGGCGCTCCAGCCACCGGGTCGACGCATTGCTGCGCTGCCGCGCCGTCCGGACCCGCTGCTTGGTCTCTTTACGCCTGGTCATGGAGAGCGGCTCAGGAGAGCGCCGGCAACGCGTCCGGGACGGCGCCCGCCAGGTGCCGTTCGACGGCCGTCTCCAGGCGCTCGCCGACCAGGGTCGCGAGGATGCCCTCGCGCAAGCCCCGGTCGGCCACCCGCAGCTTGGTGAAGGGCAGCCGCGCCCACAGCGCCTCGACGATCGCCGAGCCGGCGACGACCAGATCCGCGCGGCCGGGGCCGATGCAGGGGTGGACGGCGCGGCGTGCGGTGTCCATCGCCCGCAGCTCCTTGGCGGCTTGAGCCAAAGCGTCCGGCGGCAGCCAGATGCCGTCGACCTGCGAGCGGTCGTAGCGCGCCAGGTGTAGATGCATGGCGGCAAGCGTCGTCACCGTGCCCGACGTGCCGATGCCTTGGAGGTCGTCGGGCCGGACCCGTGCCAACATGGTCTCGCTGCCCGGATGGCGGTCGAGCGCCGCCCAGACGACCTCCTGCATGGCGCGGTAGCCGTCGTCGTCGGGGTCGGCGCCGAACTGCTCGGCGAGGGTGACCACGCCGATCTGCAGGGACAGGCTGGCGAGCTGGTAGCCCTTCGGGCCGCCGCGTTCCAGCCACGCAAGCTCGGTGCTGCCACCGCCGACGTCCATCATCAGGACCTGGGCGTAGCGCGGATCGGCGAGGCTCAGGCAGCCGAGCAGCGCCAGACGCGCCTCCTCTTCGTGATCGAGCACGTCGAGGCTGAGACCGCTGGCGAGCTGCGCCCGCTCGACGAACGCCGTCCCGTTGCGCGCCCGCCTGCAGGCTTCGGTGGCGACGCAGCGGGCTTGTGCGACGTCGTGCCGGGCGATGATCCGGGCACAGGTGCGGAGCGCGTGGATCGCGCGCATCATCGCCGCTTCGCTCAACGTTCCGGTGCGACCGAGCCCTTCACCGAGACGGACGATGCGCGAGTAGCTGTCGACGATGGTGAGGGAATCGGCGTCGGGTCGCGCAACCAAGAGGCGGCAATTGTTGGTGCCGAGATCTACCGCGGCGATGGGTTGCATCGTCGGGTCGACATGGTTGTCGATCCCGGCCGTGGCGGAAGCGTGGCGGCCATGTCCTGGTTCGTTCATCTATCAAGGATAACCCGGACGCGCGTGGCCTCAAGTCGTTTGAGGTCGGTCGGGTGCCTCCGGCCTTGCCCGCCGCCCGAGGCACCGCTAACCAAGCGACGGTCACACCCTGTGTGGAGCAAGCGTCGATGAGCGAGCCCGTCGTGGCCCAGAAAGCCCCCTTCGGCGTCGAGGTGGAGACCGGCAAGACCTATTTCTGGTGCGCCTGCGGGTTGAGCGCCAACCAGCCCTTCTGCGACGGCTCGCACCAGCCGACGGCGTTCAAGCCGGTGAAGTACACCGCCGAGAAGTCGGGCAAGGCTTGGTTCTGCGGTTGTAAGCACACGGGCGGCAAGCCGCTTTGCGACGGCAGCCACAAGGGCCTCTGACCGTGTCTGGCGCCACATCGGGCGGTGGCGTGCGCCGCACCGCAGGTCTCGGTTTCGGGCTCGGCGTCGCCCTGCTGGTCAGCGCCTGCAGCGGTTCCAGCGAGCCGGAGTTCGCCTGCCCTCGGGTCGCCGCCATCCAGGGCCTGGACCGCATGCCCGTGACCTACCCCGGCAACGACGCGCCGAGCCTCGTCAGGGTTGACGTGCTCGAAGCTACCTGCACCCACGACGACGCGGAGGGCTTCACCGTCGAGAGCGCCGTGGCCATCCAGATCGCCGGCGCCGCCCCACAGGGCCAGGTGCAGGTCCCCTACAGCGTCTCCATCGACACGCCGGGCATCGTCGCCGTCGAGCGGACCGACGTCGCCGTCATACCCGCCGGCTCCCGCGGCACCATCGAGCGCTTCAGCCACAATGTGGGCGGTGTTCCTGCCGAGCGCGGCAACCAGGTCCGGATTCTCTACTCGCTCGTCCCCGACGAGGCCAATTACGAGCGCCTGGAGCAAGAGCGCCCGCGGGGCGGCTGAGCTCGGCCGCAACAGCTTGTGGCGGGTGCCGTCGCGCCGCATGATGAGTTTTTCGTTGCGGTGATGTGAGCGTTGCAGACATCCACGAAGCCAACCACGGGGAGGACGGCCGTCGTCCGCTGGGCGCTGCTCGCGGCGGTGTTGGTGGTGGCGCTGGTGGTGCTCGCAGTCGCCGTCGTTGCGGCGATGGTCACGGGCCGGCCGTTGGTCGGCTTTGGCATCGTCGCGATCGGTGGTTGCGGCCTTTGGCTGCTCGAGCGTTACGTCGCGTTGAAGGCCGCAGGGCGCGAGGTGCTCGCCGACGCCGCCGATGTGGCTGGCATGCGTGACCAGCTGCCGTTTCTCGCCGACCCGGCGAAGGACGCCTTCGAGCTGTTGGACCAGATCGCGGCGCTCGAAGCCAAGGGCGATCTGACCGAAGAGGCTGCAGCCAGGCTCGCCGCATACAAGGTCGAACTCAGCGAGCGCGCGGTGGCGTCGATCGACGCCGACGTCGCCAAGCACGGCATCCAACGCCAGGCAGACGCACGGGAGGCGGAGGAAGCGGCGGCCGAAGCCATCGCCGAGGAAGGCGACGCGGCGGAGCGGGCGGCGCTGGCGCGGATCGCCGAGGGCGATCTCGAAGGCGGCCTCAAAGCTCTGACCGCGGAGGCCGAAGCGGCGACGGACGACGCCGTCGCTCGCTGGCGGCGCCTCGGCGCGCTGGCCTACGACGTCGACACGGCACGAGCGCTCGCCGCCTACGGCCGCGCGGTAGTGCTGGGCTCCACCGACCCTTGGGACGCGATCTTCCTGGGGCGGCTGCATGGGCGCGCGGGCGCCGTCGATGAGGCGCTAGCCGTCTTCGAGACGGCGCAGGCAGGTCTTCGGGCCAATGACGAGCGCAACCGAGGTGTACTGGCCCATGAGGTCGGGACGATCCAGTTCGCCAAGGGCAACTTCGAAGCGGCCCTTCAGAGCTTCGAGAAGTACCATACCATCGCCGAGCGTTTGTCATTGTCGGACCCGAAGAACGCCGAGTGGCAGCGCGATCGCTTAGTAAGCCTCAACAGGATAGGCGATGTGCGTCGTGCGCAGCGCAACAGCGCGGGCGCACTGCAAGCGTATCAGGCAGGACTGGCCATTGCTGAGCGTCTAGCGTCGTTGGACCCAAGTAATGCCGAATGGCAGCGCGATCTATCGGTGAGCTGGAACAAGGTCGGAGACATGCGTGTGGTTCAGCGTGACGTCGCTGGTGCGCTGGAGGCCTATCAGGCGGCGTTGGCGATCGTCGAGCGTCTGGCGGCATCGGACCCCGTCAACGCTGTCCGGCAGCGCGATCTAGCCTTGAGCTTAGAGCGGCTCGGCGACATGCGTGGGGCGCAGGACGACTTCGAGGGCGCGCTGCAAATCCACGGGGCAAGTCTGGCTATCCGCGAGCGTCTGGCGGCGATGGACCCGAACAACGCTGAGTGGCAGCGCGATTTTATCGTCTCGAACGTCAAGATGGCGGAACGGACTGGCGACGGTACGGCCGCGAAGAGCCACCTAGAGGCTGCCTTGGCCGTTGCCGATGCCCTTGCCGATGCTGGCCGACTCGCTCCCGCCGATGCTTGGATGCCCGCCGATCTGCGACGCCGACTGGCTGGTCTCGAGGGCGACTAGCGCCTGATCGTGGCGTCGTTCGGCTGGTGGGTGGGCAGGCGCGCCTTCGTCGGCTTCGATCACGTACGACAGCTAGGAAAATCGCCCTGAGCGGACTATGATTGGACTAGCGGGCTCGGCGCGCTTGCCGACACCCGCGGATCGCCGAAACCCGGAAATGCCAAACGAACCCTGATCGGCGTTTTTTCTTGGTATCGCAAAGGGTTGCGGCCGGACGGTGGGTCTCACAGCAGGGCGAAGGCGTCGACGTCGACGAGGCCTTGGTCGCTCAGCTTCAGGTGCGGAATGACCACCAGCGGCAGGAACGCCAGGTGCAACAGTGGCTCCGGCAGGGTGCAGCCGGCGTCGGCCGCCTGATGGCGCAGCGCGGTCATCGCCGCCGCCGCCACCTCGTAGGGCTCGTCACTCATCAGCCCCGCCACCGGCAGCGCCAGCTCCGCCGCCACCTCCTCGCCCCGGACGACCACGGCCCCGCCTTCGAGGTCGATCAGCCGGTTGACCGCGACCGCCATCGCCTCAGGCGTGCTGCCGACCACGATCAGGTTGTGGCTGTCGTGGCCGACGCTGGCGCCGATGGCGCCCTCCAGCTCACCAAAACCTTCGACGAAGGCGAGGCCGACGTCGCCGTTCCGCCCATGGCGCTCCAGCACCGCGAGCTGCAACAGCCCGTCGCCGGCAACCGCCTGCCCGTCGACCACCCGCGGCGTGCGCTCCAGCCGGTCGGTGATCAGGGAGAACCGCCGGGCGCCGATGACCGGCCGCGGGCCAGTGTCGGCCATCGCGAAGGTGGCGGCCGTCGCCCGTGGCCGCGTCACCGAGCCGCGTCCGGTCGGGCTGGTCTCGCCCACCGGCGGCAGCGCACCGACCACCCGGCCGGCGCAGATGACGTGGTCGATGGCGACGCTTTCCAAATCGTCAAGCAGCACCAGATCGGCCCGCATGCCCGGCGCCACTATCCCGCGGTCGTGCAGCCCCATGATCTGGGCGGCGCCGAACGTGGCACTGCGATAGGCCGCCAGCGGCGGCGTGCCCGCACGGATCGCCAGGCGCAGCGCATGGTCGACGTGGCCCTCGTCGAGGATTTCCAACGGATTGCGGTCATCGGTACAGAAGGCGATCCGCATCCAGGTCTGCTCGGTCAAGAGCGGCGCCAAGGTCGTCACGTTCTTGGCGACGCTGCCCTCGCGCATCAGGATGGCGAGGCCTTTCCGCAGCTTCTCGCGCGCCTCCTCCAACCGCGTGCATTCGTGGTCGGTGCGGATGCCGGCCGCGACGTAGGCCGCGAGGTCCGGCCCCTGGAGGAGCGGGCAATGGCCGTCGACGTGGCGCCCGGCGAACGCCTCCAGCTTGGCCAAGAGGCCCGGGTCCTTCGCCAGCACGCCCGGAACGTTCATGACCTCGGCGAGGCCGAGGGTGAGCGGAAGGTCGAGGAACGGCACGAGGTCCGCCGCCTCCAGCCGGGCGCCCGAGGTCTCGAGCGGGCTCGACGGCACGCAGGAGGAGAGGTTGACCCGCACGGTCATCCACAGGCGCTCGGCCGCGGCAAGAGCGTAGTCGAGGCCGCGGGTCCCGAGCACGTTCGCCAGCTCGTGCGGGTCCCAGACGGCGGTCGTCGTTCCCCGTGGCAGGACCAGCCGCTCGAACTCGGCGGGCGCCACCATCGAGCTTTCGAGATGGACGTGGGTATCGATGAAGCCTGGAGCGACGATGCGCCCCTCGGCCTCGATCACGTGCTTGCCGGCATAGCGGTCGTAGACGCCGACGATCGTGTCGCCGGCAATGGCGACGTCGCCCACGTCCAGCGAACCATCGGCCACGGCCAAGATGCGGGCGCCGCGGATGACGAGATCGGCCGGCTCCAGGCCACGTCCCTGGTCGATCCGCCGGCCGAGGTCCACAGCACGCGCCATCGCCGTCTCCCGCTCCTGGCTTGCCGAAAGGTGCCGCCAGTGGTGGCGGCGGGTCAAGCTGCGGTCTTGACGGCTCCGGCTGCCGACGCACCTTGCGCCAGGCAATCGAGGAGCGGTGCATGAGCGGACGCGTGGCCGTCACCGACGTGGTCGATCGCGAGGCCTACCGAGCCATGCTGGCCCGCTCGAACGGTCCGGGCGTCGTCTTCCTGGCGGGCCATCTGGCGACCTTGGCGGCCACCACCTGGCTGGTCCACCTCAGCCTCGGCTCCTGGTGGCTGTGGCCGGCGATGGCGCTTCAGGGTGTCGTCCTGGTGCACCTGTTCGCCCCGCTCCACGAAGCGACCCATTACACCGCCTTCGCCAGCCGACGGGTGAACGACGTCGTGGCGTGGATCTGTGGCTTGGCGATCATCCTGTCGCCGACGTTCTTTCGCTACGAGCATCGCGCTCACCATGCCCACACCCAGGATCCGGAGCAGGACCCCGAACTGATCGCGCTGCCGACGACCTTGGCTGGCTATCTCTGGTACTTGTCGACGGTCCCCTATTGGCAGGGCCTCGTTCACAACATGGTCGATCATGCCCGCGGGCGGTTCAACGCGGTCGAGCGGGCGTTTCTCGACGATTGCCAACGACGCGAGGTGGCGGCGCGGGCGCGCTGGATGTGGGCGTTCTACGGCGCAGTCGCCGTGGTCTCCGTGGTCGTCGGGAGCACGGCAGCCCTGACCTTCTGGTTGGTGCCGCGGCTGCTCGGCGAGCCTTGGATGCGTGTCATCCGTATGGCCGAGCATGTCGGCCTACCGCTCGTCCCGAACTTCCTGCAGAACACCCGGACGACCCTGGTGTTGTGGCCATTGCGGGTCCTGAACTGGAACATGGCCTATCACACTGCCCATCACTTCGCGCCGGCGGTGCCGTTCCACCGGCTGCCCATGTTCCACGGTCTCATCGAGCCGCACGTCGATGCGATCGGCGACGGCTACATCGAGGTGCACGGCGACATCGTGCGCAAGGTGAGGGCGCATGTTTCTTGAGTTGCGCTGGAGGCGGTTGGTGCTGGCCGACGCCGGTGCGCGGGCTTCGCGCTCAGTGAAGAACGGTTCGCCGTTGGGCTCGAAGCGCCGCGAGGGTCTGGAGCACGCGCTGCCAAACCCTCGCCGCGTTCGTGGCTCCGGTGTCGCGGTACAACCGCCACAGATCGCGCGCCTCGGCTTCCGCGCCGTCGCCGTGCAGGCGAACCAGCGATTCGGCGATACCGTAGGCGTCCGCGTCCGTTGCCATGTGCCACCCAGCCGTCTTCATGCGGCAGCCGCGCGATCCATCGGATCCATCGCGGAACCTGTGGAAAACACCCAACCCGAGCTTGCAGCCATTGGACGTTCGTCGAATGTCGAAGCGTTGATACGACGTTTGCCCGCAGGCGCGCCGGAGCACGTCGGCCAAAGTGATCGCGAGCCTGTCTTCCTTGGCGGCTTGGAGCCATGACCGCGGACGTCGAGGTTCTGTTCGACGCCGGCACGCTCGCCCGCCGGGTCGATGGTCTTGCCGACGAAACCGCGCGGTTGATGCCGGAAACGTTCACCGTCGTCGGCATCCTCACCGGGAGCTTCGTGTTCGTTGCCGATTTCGTCCGAGCACTCGATCGCCGCGGTCTGAAGCCGAAGGTGACGTTCCTACAGCTCTCGAGCTATGGACTCGGCAGTACCAGTTCCGGCGAAGTGCAGGTGGTAGGGTCGCTGAGCGGGGAGTTCACCGGCGAGCCGGTCTTGGTCGTCGACGACATTCAGGATACCGGCCGGACTCTGGCGGTGGCCACACGAATCCTCTCGGATCGGGGCGCCGAGCCGGTGCGGACCTGCGCGCTGCTCGACAAGCCGTCGCGGCGCGAGGTGGCGTTTCAGGCCGACTTGGTCGGCTTCACGATTCCCGACGTGTTCGTCGTCGGCTACGGGATCGACTACGCGGACCGGTGGCGGCACCTTCCCTATGTCGGGAAGGTGCCGACGACCAGCTGATCCGTCAGCGCTCCGCGTGCAGGAACCAGTGCTCGGGCGACCGCCAGAGCCTGGAACGAAGCAGCTCGCGCTCGAAGATGAACTCTTTCGGCAGGCGATCGAGGAAGCGATCGAACAGCTTCTCGTGGTCGTGCGCTTCGTCGTTGCCGGCGACCCGGTCGACCGCCATCAGGTCCTGGTAGGCTTCTTCCGGGAAGTCAAGACCGGTCCAGTCCAGATCGTCGTAGCGAGGCATCCAGCCAACCGGGCTCTCGACCGGTGCGGTACGACCGTGCACCCGGTCGACCACCCAACGCAACACCCGCATGTTCTCGCCGAAGCCCGGCCAAATGAATTTGCCGTCGTCGTCCTTGCGGAACCAGTTGACGCGGAAAATCCGCGGCGGATTCGGCAGATTACGACCCATGTCGAGCCAATGAGCGAAGTAGTCACCCATGTTGTAACCGCAGAACGGCAGCATCGCCATCGGATCGCGGCGCATCGCTGCCTGACCGACGGCCGCCGCCGTGGCCTCGGAGCCCATCGTCGCGGCGGAGTAGACGCCGTGCGACCAGTTGAACGCCTGGAACACCAGCGGCATGTTCTTGCTCATCCGGCCGCCGAACATGAAGGCCGAGATCGGCACGCCTTTCGGGTTCTCCCACTCCGAGTCGATCGTCGGGCACTGGGCTGCGGGAGCGGTGAAACGCGAGTTCGGGTGGGCCGACGGACGGCCGCTATCGGGCGTCCAATCCTTGCCGGTCCAGTCGATCAGGTGCGCAGGCGGCTCCTTGGTCAGTCCCTCCCACCACACGTCACCGTCATCGGTGAGCGCGACGTTGGTGAAGATGCAGTTGCTGTGCAGCGAAGCGATCGCGTTCGGGTTGGTTTGCATCGACGTGCCGGGAGCGACGCCGAAGAAGCCGGCTTCGGGATTGATGGCGTACAGTTTGCCGTCGGGACCGGGCTTGATCCAAGCGATGTCGTCGCCGACGGTGTGGATCTTCCAGCCTTCGTAAGCCTCTGGGGGCACCATCATCGCGAAGTTGGTCTTGCCGCAGGCGCTCGGGAAGGCCGCGGCGACGTAGGTCTTTTCGCCATGCGGGTCCTCGACACCGACGATCAGCATGTGCTCGGCGAGCCAGCCGTTGTCCCGCGCCATCACCGAAGCGATGCGCAGCGCGAAGCACTTCTTGCCGAGCAGTGCGTTGCCGCCGTAGCCGCTGCCGAACGACCAGATCGTCCGCTCCTCGGGGAAGTGGACGATGTAGGTGTTCGCCGGATCGCAGGGCCAAGCCACACTTTCGCGGCCGTCGACCAGCGGTTGGCCAACGGAGTGGATGCACGGCACGAAGTTGCCGTCGTCGCCCAGGACGTCGAGGACCGCCTGGCCCATCCGCGTCATGATCCGCATGTTCACGACGACGTAAGCGCTATCCGAGATCTCGACGCCGATCTCCGAGATGTCCGAACCCAAGGGACCCATGCTGAACGGAATGATGTGCATGGTCCGGCCGCGCATGCAGCCGTCGAACAGCCCATTCAACTTCGCTTTCATTTCCTTGGGTTCGGCCCAATTGTTGGTGGGGCCGGCGTCCTTCGGATTGTTCGAGCAGATGAACGTTTTGTCTTCGACGCGCGCCACGTCTCGTGGGTCGGAACGGCAAAGGAAACTGTTGGGTCGTTTTTCGGCATTGAGGCGGATGAACGTGCCACTTTCGACCATCTCGTCGGTCAGCCGTGTCCACTCTTCGTCGCTGCCACTGCACCAGTGGACCTTGTCCGGCTTGCACAAGCGGATCATGTCCTCGACCCAGGCGATGAGTCGAGCGTTGGTCGTCGGGTGTTGGATACTCGGGCCGTCCATTTTTGCCTCTCCTCCAAGCGCGCCAGCGGACGCTAAACCAACTGGCAGCATTCGTCATTGGGTCGAAGGGTTGAACTCATGCCGACGGCGCACCGGCGCGCGGGCGTCAGGCTAGCGGTCAGTTTCCGCCGTCGAGGAGGCTGTTTCGGCGATCCAGCCAGCGGAAACCGAGTGTGAGATACAGGCATCGACGGGTCGCGTCGACGATATCGAAGTGCAATGCCAGGCGGTCCGGAAACGCGCCATGCGGCAGCCGATCCGGCCACTCGACCAGCAGCGCGCCGTCGACCATGGCCGCATCCAGATCGAGTTCGTCGACTTCGCTCGGGTGGTTCAGGCGATAGAGATCGGCGTGCCAGACCGTGAGCGTCGACAGGTCGTAGATCTGCACCAATGTGAACGTCGGACTAGGCACTTCGATCGGGGCACCGGCAAGCGCCTGGATCGCGGCGCGTGCCAAGGTCGATTTGCCCGCTCCCAGATCGCCGGAGAGCGTCACGACGTCGCCGCGTGTGAGGAGGCGAGCCAGGCGGCCGGCGAACGCCTTCGTTGCCGCCTGGTCGGCGAGTTCCAGCGTCTCAGTAGCGGTAGGCATCCGCTTTGAACGGGCCCTGCTGCTCGACGCCGATGTACGACGCCTGCTCGGCGCTCAACTCCGTGAGCTTGACGCCCAGCTTGCCGAGGTGCAGGCGCGCCACCTTCTCGTCAAGGCTCTTCGGCAGCACGTAGACCTCACGGGCGTAGCGCTCCGGGTGCGTCCACAGTTCGATCTGCGCCAGCACCTGGTTCGTGAAGCTCGCACTCATCACGAAGCTCGGGTGGCCGGTGGCGCAGCCGAGGTTCACCAGCCGACCCTTGGCAAGGACGATGATCTTCTTGCCGTCGGGGAACTCGACCTCGTCGACCTGTGGCTTGACCTCGGTCCACTTGTAGTTCTGCAGATCGGCGACGCGGATCTCGTTGTCGAAGTGGCCGATGTTGCAGACGATGGCGCCGTCCTTCATCTCGCGCATGTGGTCGAGCGTGAGGATGTCCCTGTTGCCCGTCGCGGTGACGAAGATGTCGGCGACCGGAGCGGCGTCTTCCATCGTCACCACGTCGTAGCCCTGCATCGCCGCTTGCAGCGCACAGATCGGGTCGATCTCGGTGACCAGAACCCGCGCACCTTGCGAGCGCAAGCTCTCGGCCGAGCCCTTGCCGACGTCGCCGAACCCAGCCACGACGGCCACTTTGCCGGCGAGCATGACACTAGTCGCACGCTTGATCCCGTCGACCAGGCTCTCCCGGCAACCATAAAGATTGTCGAACTTCGATTTGGTGACGCTGTCGTTGACGTTGATCGCCGGGCACATCAGCTTGCCGGCCTTCTGCATTTCGTAGAGCCGCAAGACGCCGGTGGTCGTCTCCTCCGAGATGCCCTGCACGCCCTTCATCAGCTCCGGGTACTCTTCGTGCATCAAGAGCGTCAGGTCACCGCCGTCGTCGAGGATCATGTTCGGCCGCCAGTCGGGATGGCCGTCGATCGTCTGGCGGATGCACCAGTCGTACTCTTCTTCCGTCTCGCCTTTCCAGGCGAACACCGGAACGCCCAAGTCGGCAACGGCGGCGGCCGCCTGATCCTGGGTCGAGAAGATGTTGCACGACGACCAGCGGATCGTCGCGCCGAGATGGACGAGCGTCTTGATCAGTACCGCCGTTTCGATGGTCATGTGCAAACAGCCGGCGATCCGCGCACCGGCGAGCGGTTGGCTCCGGCCGTACTCCTCGCGCAACGCCATGAGGCCCGGCATCTCGCGCTCGGCGAGCGCGATCTCGCGGTGACCCCAGCCCGCGAGCTCGATGTCCTTGACCCGGTAGTCTTGATGATCCGGCATTCCCGTTCCTCAGCGATTGGGCGAGCGAGGCATGTGTTGCAACGCATCGGCCCGCGCGGTTAAACACCACGCCTCCTCGACCTTCAACCCGGCCCGCAGCGCAGCCTCACCCAGGTTCGTTGAAGCCCGCGCCCACCAACGCTGCCAGCGCGTTCGCCGCGTCCTCGGCGTCCCGCCCATCGGTTTCGATCCGGAGATCGGCGCCCGGGCCGGCGGCAAGCATCATGAGATCCATGATCGACGTGCCGTCGACGACCAAGTCTTGGCGAGCAACGGCAACCGCGGCATCGTATCCCTGGGCGGTCTTCGCAAACAAGGCAGCGGCGCGGGCATGCAACCCGCGCCGGTTACGAATCTTCACCGAACGACTGCACTTCATCCACCACGACCGACGTCGAGCAAGGCACTGGCTACGGCGATGTACTTTCGGCCCGCTTCTTGCGCCAGCTTGACGGCGTCGTCGACGGTGCCGTTTCGTCGCACCTCGGCGAGCTTGATCAGCATCGGCAGGTTCATGCCGGCAATGACTTCGATCCGGCCCCGCTGCATCGCCGAGATCGCCAGGTTCGAGGGTGTACCGCCGAACATGTCCGTCAGGAGCACGACGCCGCTGCCCTGGTCGACGTCACGTGCGGCCGAAAGGATGTCCTCGCGCCGCTGCTCCATGTCGTCGTCCGGGCCGATGCAGACGGCGCGGACCTGGTCCTGCGGGCCGACCACGTGCTCCATCGCCGCCAGGAACTCGAGAGCGAGCTGCCCATGGGTGACCAAGACGAGACCGATCATGGACGTTCTCCCGAAACGTTGACGTCGCGCAGCAGGCCCTGCTCGCGATGACGGACGACGATCGGCCACCCGCCGTTCTGCAGTCTGGCGGCAACCGTCTCGGCAATGAAGACGGAACGGTGTTTGCCTCCGGTGCAGCCGAAGGCGATGGTGAGGTAGCTCTTGCCCTCTTCGGCGTAGCCTTGGAGCAGCAGCGCGAACAACGCATCCAGCCGATCGAGGAACGGGTCGGTTCGCGGGTCGTCGCCGACGAACGCCTGCACCGTCGGGTCGAGCCCAGTCAGAGCGCGTAAGGTCGGCTGCCAATGCGGGTTGCGCAGGAAGCGGACGTCGAACACCAGATCGGCCTCGCGCGGCAGCCCCACCCGGTAGGAGAACGACACGAGCTCGATCCGGAGGTCGTGGCCGCGCACGTTACCGAAGCGCTTGAGCATCTGCCGCCGGAGTTCGTGGACGGAGAAGCGCGTCGTGTCGATGCGCAGATCGGCGATCTCGCGCAGCCCCTTCATGACCTCCCGCTCGCGACGGATGGCGTCGACGACGGGTCGATCGTGGATCGGATGGCGGCGGCGGGTTTCGGTGAATCTTTGGGCGATGACCTCCTCGTCGCAATCGAGGAACACGACCTGCAACGCGACGTCTGCGCGTTCGCGCAGGTCGATGATCAACGCTTCGACGGTGTCGGGGTGGAACCGCCGCGAGCGGCTGTCGATGCCGATGGCGATCTGTTCGGGTGCGTCGCGTCGCGCCTCGATGATGCTCGGGATCAGGGCGAGCGGGAGATTGTCGACCGCTTCGTAGCCGGCATCCTCCAGCGCGCCGAGCGCCGTGCTACGACCTGCACCGGCCAACCCGGTGACGATGACGATTTGGAGCATGGATCGGTTCCAGCCTTACGGCTGGGTTGTCAGGCGGCGCCAGCGGCGTGACCAGTGGCGCCTTGGTGGGGGCCCTCGCCGCTGCGCGCCGGGGCAGCGGTATCGGTCAAGAGGTGCCACGCCTCCGCGCGGTCGCCAGCGGTCCGCAGCCGCGCGCGGATGTCAGGGTCGCGCAGGCGGCGCGCGATTCTGGCCAGCGCCTTGAGGTGGTCTACGTCACCATGCTCGGGGACGATCAGGACGAACACGAGGTCGACCGGCACGTCGTCGATCGCATCGAACGGTACGGCCTCATCGAGTTGCCAGAACAGACCGGCGAGCTTCTCGACACCACCGACGCGGGCGTGAGGCAAGGCCACTCCCTGGCCGACGCCGGTCGAACCCAGCCGTTCCCGTTCGTGAAGCGCGTTCAACACCGCCCGTGGTTCGGCACCGACCAGATCAGACGCAGCGTCCGCCAAGTCGTGCAGCAGTTGACGTTTGCTTGCCACGTGAACGTGGAGCGCTACGGCCTCAGGTGCGAGGACGTCGACGAGAGTGGGCATGCGATTCTCGCATTGGCGATCGAGAGAAAGAGGGCGCGGACGCGCGAGGACGTCAAGGGTCGACGGCCATGAGCGGCTGCAGCCTCGGGTCGTTGGCCAGTTGGCTCCCGTCGTGGAACTGCAGGACCTGAAAGCCAAGAGCCGACGCGGCGGCTACGTTGGCCGCCGAGTCGTCGATGAACAGCACCGTCTCGGGCGGGGCGCCAATTCGTTCAGCCATCAAACGATATATCGCCGGGTCCGGTTTCTTCAACCCGACTTCGCCCGAGACCAGGATGTCGGCGAAGTGTTCGAGAAACGCGAACCGCGCCTGAGCGTGGTGAAAGGTCTCCGCCGACCAATTGGTGAGTGCATATAGCGGCATCCGACGCGCGGCAAGCGCCTCCAGCACTTGCACCGAACCGCCGATTTCGCCCCCCAACATCTCAGGCCAGCGCTCAGCGTAGGCCTCGATCAGACTGCGGTGCTCCGGATATCGACCCGTCGCCTCGGCGATTGCGTCCTGCCACGACCGACCGGCATCCTGCTCCGCGTTCCAAGCCGGCGAGCAGATCTCGGTCAGGAACCAGTTCCGGAACGTCTCGTCCGGGATCAGTTTCCGATAGAGATGATGTGGGTTCCAGTCGATCAGAACGCCGCCGAGATCGAACAACACGACGTCGATCGGCGGAGACGCTGGCGGCTCGGTCATCACAGGCGATCTCGGTAGGTGTCAGGCTCGGCTCGGCGTCAACACGAACATCCGCATCGGCTGGCGAAAGCGCCAACCCCGCTCATGCGACTGCCCGACGCGGGCGAAGCGATCGGCGAGTTCGTCGCGTGCCGCATCGATCGTCGTGCGACGCGTCGGATCGACTGCCAACCAGCCGTCGATCGCCGCCTCAAGGTCAGCGACGACGACCTCGTAGGCGTAGTCGATGCGCTTGACCAGCGACAACTCCGTCGCATCCACGGCTTCCAGTGCGCGAGCGCGAATCGCGGTTTCGTCGTCGATCGGCTGCATCAGCTCGAAGTACGCTCCCGCGGCCAACGGTTCCGCGACCAGCAAGTTGCCTTTCGGTTTGACGACGCGGGCCGCCTCTTCGAGTCCGGTCGCTGGATTGGCGAAGTGGTGCAGGCTGTTGAAGACGATCGCCACGTCCACACTGCCTGTCGCCAAGGGCAGCGCTTCAGCCGTGGCGGCAACGACCCGGACGTGACCGTCGCTATTGCGCCGGGCGACCGACAGGGGACCGGGCTGCGGGTCGACGCCGACGACCAGCCGGCATTGCCTGGCGAGCCATCGGGCCAAGCCGCCGCTACCGCAGCCGACGTCGACGATGATGGCCCCGTCGAGCGGCAGGTTCTCCGCGATGACGTCGGTGTGGCGACGAAGGTCCAAGCCGAGTTCCCGGTAGCCGGTTGCGACGACATGTTCTCGAACGTCCCCTAGCATGCATTGTCGAACCGGTGCGCTGTCGCATGCCGACGCGGGCACCGAGCGACATCGTCAGCTCTTCAGCACTTCCATCATCGCCAGTCGACGGTCGTCGATCCGACGTTGCGCCAACTCGACCGGCAGGCCCAGCCCGCTGAGCAGTCGCACCCCCATTTGCAACGTCGCTTCGACGGTTTCCGGGACGACGTCGGTGGCGCCGAGCGCCAACAGCTCCGCCGCATGTTGCGAATCGTGGGCGCGGGCATGGATCGGCAGGTCCGGCCACTCGGCACGGGCGACGCGGACGATGCGTGCGTTGGCGTTGGCGTCGTCGATGGTCAGGACGAGCGCCGTCGCGCGGTCCGCGTGGACCCGTCGCAGCATCTCGATGCGCGCGGCATCGCCGTAGTAGATCGGGATGGCGGCCGCGCGAAACTCGGCAACGACGCGCGGCTTGGTCTCCAAGGCGACGTAGGGAATGCCCTCGGCGTCGAGGATCTCGCCGACCAGGCGTCCGATCCGGCCGAAGCCGGCGATGACGACGTGGTCGGCAAGTTCCTCGACCGGCGCGTCGCTCGCGACCTCTCCGCCGTTCGGCTCGCGCTTCTCGACCGCCGCGGCCAAACGGCGGCCGGTCCAGGCCACCAGCGGCGTGGCCACCATACTCAAGCCGGCGACGATCAGCATGAAGTGGCCCGTGTCGCTGGGCACGAGGCCGAGGCTCATCGCCAGACCTACGACCACGAAGGCGAACTCGCCACCCTGGCCGAGCAAGAGGCCGGTTTCGATCGAGACGTCGCGGGGCAAGCCGAACGCGAGGCAGAGCCCACCGGTGATCAGCGACTTGACGGCGAACAACCCGAACACCGACAGCGCGATCCACAACGCCTCCTGGCCGACCAGCCGGTAGTCGATGCCCATCCCCACCGACATGAAGAAGAGCGCCAGCAGCAGTCCCTTGAACGGCTCGATGTCGACCTCGACCTGATGCCGATACTCCGTTTCTGCCAGCAACAGCCCGGCGAGGAACGCGCCCAGCGCCATCGATAGTCCCGCTAGGTCAGTGATCAACGCGGTGCCGATGACGACGAGCAGGATCGCCGCCATGAAGGTCTCGGCGCTACGGGTCTGCGAGACCATCTGAAACAGCGGCCGAAGCACGACGCGGCCGACCAGGTAGATGCCGACGATTACCATGACTGCTTTGGCCAGCGCCAAGGTGAGAGCGATGCCGACACCAGTCTGCATCTTGGCGCCGAACACGCCGAGCATGAACAGGATCGGCACCACTGCCAGATCCTGGAACAACAAGATCGAGAACGACGAGCGCCCGAGCGGTGTCGCCAGCCGCCGTCGTTCGATCAACAGTTGCATGACGATGGCGGTCGACGACAAGGCGAGGCAGGCGCCCAGGATGATCGATGCCTGGGGCGAATTCCCGAACTCCCACGCGACCAGGGCGATGACGGCACCGCTGATGAGTACCTGCAGCCCGCCCAGGCCGAAGACCAGTCGACGCATGGTCCACAGGCGCTTGAGCGACAGTTCCAGGCCGATGACGAACAGCAGGAAGATGACGCCGAGTTCTGCGAGGGTCGACACGCCTTCGACGTCGGCGATGACGACGTGGGCCAGCCACGGCAGATCGTCGGCCAGGAGGCCGAGGCCGAACGGGCCGATGATACCGCCGACGACGAGATAGCCGAGGACCGGGCTGATGCGTAGGGTGTGGACGATCGGGACGACGATGCCCGCCGCGACCAGGAAGACGATCAGCTCGCGCAGATAAGGGATCGCGTGATGGTCGTCCAAGCGGTCGATCCTTTGGCTGACGTGCCGGGCCGGCGGGGCGTTGAGCGCCACGGTTGCAGCGTCCAGGCAGCGTCTAGCATATAGGCAGAAAGCCGCAGGCGGTGTCGTGCGCAAGATCATCCACGTCGACATGGACGCGTTCTTCGCCGCCGTCGAACAGCGCGACGACCCAAGCCTGCGCAACCGGCCGATCGCGATCGGCTCGGAGAGCGGCCGCGGGGTGGTCATGACTGCAAGCTACGAGGCCCGCCCGTTCGGTGTTCGCTCGGCGATGCCGTCGGTTACCGCCCGACGGCTTTGCCCGGACTTGGTGTTCGTTCCGGCGCGCATGGACGTGTATCGCGCCGTCAGCCGCGAACTCCGGCAGATCTTCGCGGCCCACGCCGATCGCGTGGAGCCGCTGTCCCTCGACGAGGCCTATCTCGACGTCAGCGCGCGGGCCAGGGCCGGCTCAGCGGCGACGATCGCCCGAACGCTCAAAGCGGAGATCCGCGAACGGACCGGCCTGACGGCGTCGGCGGGCGTGTCGATCAACAAGTTCTTGGCGAAGATCGCCTCCGACATGGACAAGCCAGACGGGCTCACGGTGGTCCGGCCGGAGGAAGCAGGCGCGTTCGTCGCCGCCTTGGCAATCGAGCGTTTTCCAGGGGTTGGCCCGGTGACGGCGGCCAAGTTGCGCGCCCAGGGGCTCGGCACCGGCGGCGACGTGCGCAACGCCGGGCTGGACGACCTCGTCCGACGCTTCGGCAAGCAGGGCGCTAGACTATGGCACGCCGCGCACGCCCGCGACGACCGTGAGGTCGAGACCGACCGCCGCCGCCAATCGGTGGGCTGCGAGCGAACCTTCGGAATGGATCTGGTCGGTCGCGCCGCCATGGAGGACGCGCTCGTCCCGATCGCCGCAAAGCTGGAAGAGCGGGTGCGTCAGGCCGGTGCGCGCGGCCGGACGCTGACGCTGAAGGTCAAGGACCACCGGTTTCGTGTGCAGACCAGAGCACGACGGGCGGCCACGCCTTGGCTTTCGGCTACTGCGATGCACCGCGGTGGTTGTGCGCTCCTCGCGGTTGCCGATCTGGACCAGCCCGTCCGGTTGCTCGGTCTGACCGTCGCGGGCTTCGAACGGGCCGACGATCAGCTGGACCTCTTCGGTGAGGACCCAGGCGATGACGAAGGTGGGACCGTAGCCTCGGGGGAGCGTGCCTGAGGCGCCGTTCAGCGTGCCAATGCGGCGCGACGGCTACCGTGGCGTACCGTCAGCCGAACCGGCGGCGGCCGATGAAGTTCGAAGAGTGGGCCGTGAACGCTTCCCGGGACGATGCGACAGTGCCGCCCAAACCTGCAGATGTTTCGCAACCAATCCATGATTTCCTCCTCGTTGAGAGGATCATAGATCGAACATTATGAGAACAAAAGAAGAAAATCACTCGGCTGCCATCAACACCTCTGGCTCGCGACGCAGCCAAACGGCGGTGTCATGGAAGACGGCACCGCGAGCGGGCCGGGCGGGGTCGGCACTGATCAAACGATTGATCCCGATCCCTTCGACGAACGCGGCGTTCGGCCAGATGCTCTCGACCGTCACGGTCCCCGGTAGGCCCCCGCTGCGGCGTTCGGCGTGGAGCAACACGCTCCCGAGCCGGTTGCCGATCCGCACCGGATCGCCGTCACCGATTGCGAGGGCGTCGGCGTCGTCGGGGTGAACGAGCAGGGTCGGTCGCCCCGTCTTGCGTCGACTGGTGGGGGTTTCGGTAAAGCTCGTGTTCAAGAACTCCCGCGCGGGACCGGCCACCAGCCGAAATGGATGCTCCGCGTTGCGGTCGTCGATGACCGTCGAGTGATCGGGCAGCCGCGGCAGCTCAGCGGCGTCGGCGCCCAGCGCCGCCCAGTCCGGCGCAAAGTGGAACCGGCCGTCGCTGGTCGGGAAGCCGTCGAGAAAGTGCGCCGTGCGGAAGTCGGGCACGAGGTCGTAGCCGTCATTCGCCAGGATGGTCTCGAAGTCAGGCATGTTCGACAGGGCGAGGGTGGCTTCGACCAGTTCGCGGGCGCTCATCGCGAAGCCGCGATGCTCGGCGCCGATCCGCCGTGCGATCTCGGAGACGACCCAGTGGTTTTCGCGACACTCGCCCGGAGCGTCGAAGTGCTGTGGGCTGACTTGCAGGATGGTGTGGCCCGAGGCGCGATAGATGTCGTCGTGCTCCAGGAACATCGTCGCCGGCAACACCAGATCGGCGAAGCGCGCGGTGTCGGTCATGAACTGCTCGTGCACCGCGACGAACAGGTCCTCGCGCCCGAGCCCGGCATGGACCCGGTCCAACTCGGGTGTGACACAAGCCGGGTTGACGTTCTGGACCAGCATCGCCGTCACTTGCGGCCCGCCCTGGAGCGCTGCCTCGTCGCCCGTCAACACCCGGCCGATCGCTGACATGTCGAGCATCCGCACGCTCGGATCGCGGACGTCGAGCCCTTGGATCAACGTGGCGTCGAGGACGAACAGATCGCCCTGATTGTAGAGGGCGCCACCGCCTTCCACTTGCCAGGCGCCGGTCACCGCCGGCAAGCAACTCGCGGCGTGCATGTTGACCGAACCATTCCGCGACCGCGTGAAGCCGAAGCCGAGGCGGACGTAGCTCCGTTTGGTGCTGCCGTAGAGCCGCGCGAACGCCCGGATCGCATCCGGTGCCAAGCCCGTGATGGCGCTCGCCCATTCGGGCGTCCGTGTCCTGACGTGGCGGGCCAGTTCATGCGGGACGTCGGTGTAGCGTTCGAGATAGGGCCAATCGGCAAACCCTTCGGCGAACAGCACGTGCATGACGGCGCAGGCGAGTGCGCCATCGGTCCCGGGCCGGACCGGCAGGTGCATGTCCGCCAGCTTTGCGGTCGGCGACAGATACGGATCGACCACCACCAGTCGCGCGCCTTTGCGGCGCGCCTGGGCGATGAAGTTCTTGAGCTGGATCTGCGTGGAGACGGCGTTGAGGCCCCACAACACGATCACCTCGGAGTTCGGGATCTCGCAGGCATCGACCCCCCAGCGCTTGCCGGCGCCGGCATTCCAGCCGGTGGTGGCGATGCGCGTGCAGATCGTGTCGTCTTGGCCGGAGTAGTGTTTGGCGTGACGCAGCCGGTTGATGCCGTCGCGCTGCACCAGGCCCATCGTGCCAGCGTAGTAGTAGGGCCAGACGGCCGCCGGCCCGTGACGTTGCTCGGCGGCGAGGAACGCCTCGGCGATGCGGTCGAGGGCCTCGTCCCAGCCGATCGGGGAGAAGCGTCCGTCGTTCTTGGCGCCGACGCGGGCGAGCGGTTGCATCAGGCGGTCGGGGTGGTGCATCCGCTCGGCGTAGCGCGCGACCTTCGCGCAGATCACGCCGTCGGTGTAGCGATGGCGCGGGTTGCCGCGCACCCGGCCGAGGCGCCCGTCCGGTGTCTTGTCGAACTCCAGGGCACAGACGCTGGGGCAGTCATGGGGGCAGGTGGCAGTCAGCGCCATGCGGTCTTTCCTTCGTCCAACCAACGTCCCGGCGGCTGGGACGCCGCCGCAGTTTGATCCCGGTCCAGCCTCGTCCTACCTTTTGAGCAGCTTGGGGGCCATCGGGCCCGGGAGGGGGAAGAACCACGATGACAACGTTCGACGATCGTCTGCAAGCCGAACTCGCCCGCTACTACCATGATCAGGAACTGGCGTTCAAAGTACGGCTGCGCCGAGACAAGTTGTTCGGCCTCGAGATCGCGCGGCGGATGGGGATGGCGACGCCGGAAGCGCTAGCCTACGCCAAGACCGTGGTCGTCGAGGATCTGCAGCACGCGGGCGATGCCGTGATGCTCAAAAAAGTCGTCGCGGATCTGGAGGCCCAGGGCCTCGACGTCGACGAGGTCGGGTTGCAGCGGGAACTCCGCAAGCTCAACGGTGAAGCTCAAGCGCAAGTGAACGAGGAATGACCGAGCCTCGAAACGGCACACCAGGCGACCACGCGACGACCGAGAACGCCGACGCGAACGAGGCGGTGCCGCCCGCCGATCCGAGCAAGGCGGCGGAAAACCAGCCACCCAAGCAACCGTCTGGCGAGCGTGGCGGGCCCAAGGGACCGGAGCCGACGCGTTTCGGCGACTGGGAGAAGGACGGCCGCTGCTTCGATTTCTGACCGGTACGATGCCGTGTTGCTGCCGATCGTCCATCACCCGGCCTACAGCGTCGAGCTGCCGTCGAACCATCGCTTTCCGATGCCGAAGTTCCAAGCACTGCGGGTGGAACTCGAGCGCCAGGGGCTGATCGGCGCCAACAACGAGCACCGCCCCGAGCTGGCGTCGCGAGACTGGCTGGAGTTGGTGCACACGGCTGACTACGTCACTGCCATCATCGATCAGGCGCTGCCGCCAGCTGCCGAGCGCCGCCTCGGCCTGCCGCAGAGCCCTGAGCTGGCGACGCGGGCGCGAGCCGCGACGGCCGGCACCGTCCTGGCGGCGCGTTTGGCCCTGGTCCACGGCATCGCCTGCAACACGGCGGGGGGCAGCCATCATGCGTTCGCCGACGCCGGCACGGGCTTTTGCGTGTTCAACGACGTCGCCGTGGCGGCGGCAGTGCTCTTGGCGGAGGGGCGGGTGCGCCGAGTCCTGGTGGTCGACCTGGACGTCCATCAGGGCGACGGTACTGCGCTGATCTTCCATGGCGATCCCCGCGTCTTCACGTTTTCGATGCACGCCCAGACGAACTTCCCGGCGCGCAAGCAGACCAGCGATCTCGACGTGGCGTTGCCGCGCGAGCTCGCCGACGCTGGCTATCTCCAGCGTCTGGCGGCCACGCTTCCCGACGTGCTCGACCGCTCGCGGCCCGACCTCGTCTTCTACAATGCCGGTGTTGATCCACACCGCGACGACCGGCTCGGACATCTTGCCCTCTCCGACGAAGGGCTGGAGCAGCGCGATCGCTTCGTGCTGCAGACGGTCAGGGCCAAGGGCGTCCCGCTCGTCGGCGTGATCGGGGGTGGCTACGACACCGATCGCGACCGTCTGGCGCGCCGCCACGCCATCCTCCACGCCACCGCCGCTGGTTGTCTTCCCTGGGCTGTGCGGCACCGCCGATCACCGGCGCCTCAGGGACGGAGCTTGTAGCCGCTGCGCACGACGAAGAGGCAGAACCGCCAGAGCGCCACGTTGACGGCAACGAGTACGGCGAACCCGACCCAGGGGTTGGTGTCGGCCTGGCCGGCCAAGGCGAACCGTAGACCGTCGATCATGAAGAACACGGGGTTGAGGTGAGCAACCCACCAGAGCCCGTCGGGTAGGCGATCGACGGAGTAAAACGTGCCGGAGAGGAACGAGAGTGGCGTGATGATGAAGTTGGTGACCGCCGCCATCTGATCGAACTTGTCGGCCCAGATGGCGGTCAACAAGCCCGCCAGAGCCAGGGTGAGGCTGGCACTCAGCACGTGGAACGACGCCCAAAAGGGGTGCTCGAGCTGCAGGCCCACGGCGGGTATCATGGTCAGCCAGACGACCACCCCGACCAGGGCGCCGCGGGTGACGCCGCCCATGGCGATCCCGAACACCAGCTCCTGGTGGCTGAGCGGTGGCATCAGGTAGTCGACGATGTTGCCCTGGACCTTGGCGATGCCGATCGACGACGACGTGTTGGCGAACGCGTTCTGCACGATCGCCATCATGACCAGTCCTGGCGCCAGGAACTCGACGAAGGTCAGCGAGCCGACCTGGCGGTCGCTGCCCAGCGCGAGGACGAACACCGTGAGGAACAGGAGCGTCGTGACGATCGGTGCCAACACGGTTTGGGTCAGGACCTTGAGAAACCGCAGGACCTCCTTGCGGTACAGGGTCCACAAGCCGAGCCAGTTGACGTCGAACAACGTTCCGAAGGTGCTGGCGGCCGGCGCATCGCGCTCATTCGAGGTATGGAAGACGGCCAACGCGGCTCCTTGCTCAGTAGTCGTAGCGCCAGATCAGGCCGACGCCGGTGTCGCCCCGCTCGCTGGCGCTGGTTTCCAGTTTGAGGTCCGACGTCAGGTCGACTTCGACTCGCGCGCCGCCCGAGCCGGCGTCCAGACCTTGCTCGACCTCGACGAACACGCCTTCGCTGATGTAGGTGCCGGCCTTCAAGCTCGCCGTGTCGAGGCTGTCGCCGCCGATGTCGATGGTGTCGATCCCGACCAAGCCGCCGGCGCGCTCGAGGACGTTCTTGCTGCCGCCGCTCCGCAGTCCTTCGATGGCAGCAGCCAGTCGGATCGCTTGGATCGAGTTGAGTTGCGCCGCGTCGCGGCCGAACAGGATGCGCGACATCACCTCGTCCTCGGGTAGCGGCGGTTCCGAGGTAGCAACGATCTCGGGGTCGAGCGCCGGTCCGCGGATGGCAAGAATGCCGGTCAGGTCGTCGAGATTGGTGACGGCTTCGATGTCGATCGTCGGGTCCGGCGGGAACGAGCCATCGAACCGGATTTCGCCGCGGCGCAAGGTGAAACGCCGGCTGAGCAGATCGAGCTGGCCACGGCGATACTCGATCAGCCCTTCGATCCGCGGCTCAGTGGCATCGCCCGTCACCTCGATCGAGCCTTGCCACTCGGACACCAAGCCGCCGCCGCGGACGAACAATTCGCCTGGGATTTCGACCACGACGTCGAGCTGCACGGCGGCGGGCTCGCCATCGTCGACCGGCGGAGGCTCGGGTTCGGCGCCGCGCACGGTGACGTCGAGCGTCGGAAAGCTGGCTGCGCCGCCCATCGGTATGCCGATCTCGCCGCGATTGACCGTGAACCGACCGGCAACGTCGAGATCGGCCGGTGTACCCTTCGCTGAGGCTTGACCCGTCGTTTCGATGAACAGGATCTCGCTCTGCGGCCCGGCGAACCGATCGAGCGCCAGGCTGACGTCGACCAGTGCACCGTCGGCGCCGCCGAAAGCGACGTCCCCGGTGAGGCCGATCGTGCCGCTACCACCGTCGGTGGCGCTGAAACGGTCGATGCGCAGCCGCTCGCCTTCGGCCCGAAGATCGGCGCTGAGATCAGCCAAGAGGAGCCCCTGCTCGACATCTTCGACGAGCCCGTCCGTGAGTTGGGCGCCACCGTTCAGCGCTGGCGCAGCGCTGGTGCCGCCGATCGTCACGTCACTGGTGAGAATGCCCCTGACCTCGATCCCGTCCAGCCCGACCCAGCGAACGACCCTGGCCAGATCGATCGTGCCGTCGACCGTGCCGTCAAGCGGTAGTGGGTCTCTCAGCTCGAAGGCGAACGGCTCCAGACTGAGCCCCAGCGGGACCGTCAGGCTGGCCCCGAAAGGCGGCTCGCCGAGGCCGTCGGTTCGCAATTCGGTGGCGAATTGACCACCGCTCAACGTGAAACGCTGGCTCACGCCCAGCTTTTCAGCGTCGTCGCCGGCATCGAGTGCCAGGTCGACCACGTCGACGTTGCCTTCGATCGCCGGTGCTGCAGGCGTCCCCTGCAGGGTGACCGTCGCCTGAACGGTCCCCGCGAGCTCGGGGCCGCCGAGCGCTTCCAGGGTCCCCAGATCGAACTCCGCCAAACGCAACTGGCCGGACACCCGGTCGCTGCCGAGCCGACCCTCCACCTGGAACCGCGCCGTGTCGACCTCCAGATCGAGGCCGTCGAGTGTCACGGTGGCGCCCTCCAGCCTTACCGTTGCAGGTGCCCGCAGCCGCATCGGCACCTCGGCGAAGGCGCCGTCGAGCGTTTCGAGCGTCGCGGCGGTGCCGGCGTCGTTCTGCGCGACCCGCGCGGTTCCGGTGACCGAGAAGGGGTCCGGCGCGTTGCCGTCAGCCGAGAGCTCGATGGCGAGGCCGCTCAACGCTCCCGTCGCCCTCAGCGCAGCACGGCTGACCGTCGTCGTTCCCTGTTCGAAGCCGCCGAGGTTCACGCTGGCATCGATCGTCGGCTCGCCCAACGCGTCCGACACCGTCGCGTCGACGGCAAGGTCGCTGACCCTGCCGAATGTCCCGCGAACGGCCGATGCGGAGGCCGTCAGGCCGACGGCCTGGCCAGCGGTCGAGCTGAACTCGGCGTCGAGATCGAGCTGACCAGCCAAGTCTTGGCCGAGCCAGCGGCCGAGCGACGCCAAGTCGGACGATCCGCCTTGGAGCTGGCCGTCGATGGCGGGCGTCGCCGGTGCGACGTCGAGATCGCCCGCGAACGCGAGCCCCGGGGCGGTGAGCGACAGTCCGGCCAGGCTGACGAGATCTGGGGTGTAGCGATAGTCGGTCGCCAGGGCGACGACGCCCTCGGCTTTGGTCAGCGACGCTTGCAGCCGACCCGCGAGATCGTCCGTCGCACCGCTCGCGGTCGCTTCGACCGCGGCGTCACCCAGGACCAAGCCAGCGGCTTCCAGTCCGGCCACCGCGATCTCGACCTCGGCATCGGGCTCGGCCAGTGTGCCCGAAGCGTCCAGCGTGACGTCCAATCGGCCGGCTAGGGGTTGCCCGAGGTCCTCGCCGACCGGGCGGAGGTCGGCGACCGCGATCTGGAGCCCTGCGTCGAGCGGGCCGCCAGCCCAGTCGACCGTTGCATCGCCCGATACGCTGAGATTGTCACCGGCGATGGACAGCTCCGTGAGCCGTGCGGTCGTGCCACCGCTGAGGGCCCCCTCGACGTCGACCGACAGCGCGCTGCCGATGAGCGCCGCCAATGGTGCTGGCAGGTCTTGGAGACCATCGCCGCGTGCGGTCATGTCGAACGCGCCATTGCCGAAGCCGTCGGCCAGCTGCGCTGTCGTGTCGAGCCCCAGTCGGCCGGCCGGGGCCAACTCGCTCAGGGCTCTGAACCGCGTCAGATCGGGAAGCTCCAACGACAGTTCGGCGTCGACAGCACCCTCCTGGTGATCGCCGACCACGGAAGCCTGCAACGCGGCGCTGCGCGCCGCTAGCTCCACCGTCTCGAAGGCGAAGGGGCCGGCGGGGTCGATGACGCCTTCGACGCGCAGCTCCAGCTCCTCTTCGAACGTGCCGGACGGACCTTCGAGCGCGAGACCGGAGGCGGTGCCGTCGACGACGATGGCCATCGCTTCGTCGACCGGTGTTACCTCGACGGTCTGGCGAAGTGCCTCGAGCTGCAACTTGCCGGCGACCAGATCGTCGACCTCGAGCGCGGCTTCGACCGTGGGCAACGGCAGGCTGCCCTCGATGTCGGCGGCTAGTCTTGCAGCGCCAGACACCGGCTGACCGAGCAACGGCGCGAGCGGTGACGCATCGTCCAAGTTCGCCGCCAGCGTGCCGCTGACCTGTTCGCCCGCGAGTTCGCCTCTGCCCGTGACCTGGAGCCACCCGGTCTCGAGGTCCAGATCGGTGAGGGCGACGCCGTCGGCCGTCGGCTCGACGAGCACGGCGATCGTGACTCCCTCGCGCACCAGTTCCGCAAGCGGCCCGTCGCCGAGTGCGGCACCTGGGGTGACCACGCCGTCGAGGTCCAGCGAGAGCGCACCGTCCAGGCCGACCACGACGTCGATGCCGGCGCTCGCGACGTCGCCGGCGGCGGCGTCCAGTCGGGCCGGCCAAGCGGCAAGGGGACCTTGGCCGCTGATGCGGAGCGTCGTCGGCTCCAGCGCGGGATTGCCGGCGAGGCCGGCAACCAGCCCCGAAGTCTCGTCGAAGGCGACGTCGACTGCGAGTGTCTTGGCCGCGAGATCGAGGCCGAAATCGAGGTCGAACGTCAGCGTCTCGCGGTCGATGCGTCGGACCGCCAGCCGTGCCTCGATCGTGGTGCCGTCGAGGTTCTGGGCGGTGCCGTCGATGTTCGCTTCCACCGGCTGACCGATCACCGGTTCATCCAGCACCAGGCGTTCGACCGCGAGGCGCTGCAGCTGGAACGCCTGCAATGAGGCGGGCCAAGCGAACGGCTCCGTGGCCGGCTCCGCGTCCGGTGGTGCCTCTGCGGCCGGTTCTGCTCGTGGCGCTCGATGCACGACGATCGTCGATGCCACGACCCGGTCGACGACCAACATACCGTCGATCAGTGGCCATGGGTTCCAGGCGACGTCGATGCCTTCGACTTCGAGCCACACGCCATCGTCGTCGCTCAGCCGTACGCTGCCGACGCCCAGTTGGAACGGCAGCCCGGGCCCTAGGTCGTGCAACTCGACGGTCGGCAGGAGGTCGTTGACGACGGCAACCGCCTGGGTGCGGACTGCCTGACTCTGGAGCGCAAGGAGGACGAGGGCCACCAGCAAGACCGGCAGCAGCAGCAACCCAGCGAAGAACAGCAACAGGCGAAGCATCGGGCGGTCGGGGTTCCTCTCAGAAAGCCTGGCCAAGGCTGATGTAGAGCTGGAACGCGTCGTCGCCGCTACGCCGATCGACCGGCACGGCGACGTCGGCGCGTAGCGGTCCAACCGGCGTGTAGTACCGCAGACCGACGCCGGTACCGAAGCGTAGGTCGTCTTCGAAGTCGGCGACCGGCTGATCGAATGCGGCGCCGCCGTCGACGAACGCCACCGCGCCGATGGTCTCCGTGAAGTCGTAGCGGATCTCGGTCGAGAACTCGATCAGCGAGCGACCACCGATCGGGTCGCCGTTGGCGTCGAGCGGGCTCGCGCGCTGGTACGGGATGCCGCGGATCGAGCCGCCGCCGCCGGCGTAGAAGCGTTCGGTTGCGGGGATCGACAACGTATCGGCGCCGAAGATGCTGCCGTAGGCGGCACGGAACGCCAGCACCACGTTGGGTGCCCGGCTCACCTTGAGATAAGTCGAACCCTCGACGAGCATTCGGTTGAACTGCAAGTCGGTCTTGCGAACGTCCCAGAACGGGGTGAACTCGCCGGACAGGCGTGCCCCGTGCTGCGGGTTGAGCAGACTGTCGGTGCCGTCGTAGCGGAGCACCGCTGGTACGGACAGCAGATCGAACTGCTCGCGTCCGGTGACGTTGTCGTCGACGTCGCTGGCCCGATAGCGCAACCCGAGCGTTGCGTTGAGGACCGTGGAGAAGCTGTACTCGAGGCCGACGCCGGCCGTCGCTGAGTTGCTCTTGAAGGCGTCGGTGTCCTGGCGCTCGATCGATGCATCGGCCAGCAAGGCGCTGTCGCGGCCCAGGATGTTGGGCTTGCGGAGATCGGCGCCGAAGAACTGGCGCAACAGGTCCGCGTCGGCGCTGATCCGGAACCGTTCGCCCGCGCCGAAGAGGTTCCGGTGCTCCCACGAGACCGAGCCGCCCGGTCCACCGTCGGTTTGGTAGCGAACGCCGGCGGAGACGGTGCGACGCGCACGCTTGTCCAGCGAGATGATCACCGGCACCCGGCCGTCCGGGCCGGGCTCGTCGGCGAGCTCGACCGTTGCCGAGGTGAACAACTGGGTGCCGACGAGATCGCGGCGCATGTCGCGGATCAGGTCCGGGTTGTACGTCTCTCCCGCCTCCCATTTTGCGTAGCTGGCGAGATATGCGGGGTCGACGCTGTCGTCGCCGGTGAAGGTCGGCGCCGCGAGTTCGACCACTGGCCCGGGCGCGATCCGCAGCGTCACGTCCATGGTCTTGGTATCGCGGTCGATGATCGTTTCCCGTTCGCCCAGCGCCGCCCGGGCACGGCCGCCATCGAGCGCTCTCTCGAGCAGCGACTGCTCGGCTGTGAGCACGGTCTCGGCCGCCGCCGTTTCGCCGCGGACCAGGCCGAGGCCATCGAGCGACGGCGGCACGTACCCGTCGTCTGGGGCCTGGACGTCGATCTGGAGTGCGGCGAACCGGTAGGCCGGTCCGGTGGTGACCTCGAACTGCACCAGGGCGAGATCCGTGTCCGGCCGGCCAGGTGCCGCCGTCACGTCAGCGACCACGGCGCCGTCGTAGTAGCCCTTCGACGCCAAAGCTTGCTTCAGGCGGTCGGCATCGGTGCGGCCGCGCCGGCGGAGTGCCAGAAACGATCGCGGCGGGTCGCCTTCGTCCGCTTTCGCTTCGCTCACGCTCTCCAGAAACGCTTGCAGCTCTTCGTCGACGTTCCCGCTGACGCGTACTTCGTAGGGGACAGGGTCACCGCTCAGCTGCGCGGCGGCGGCATTCTCCAACTCGGTCGGGCCGTCGGCGGCACAGGCACTGACCGCGGCGACAGCGAGTAGCGCAGCGGCGACGCGGCGCGCGGTCGATCGCGCCCGTGGGCGTCCGTGTCCTGACATGGCACCGCCATCGGCCGGTGCGGGCCGCGGTTCAATCCCGACCATGGCCGTCTAGGCTTCCGTCGATAGGAAGCGAAACGAACGGTCCTCGAACACCGCGGCCGTCAGCCGTTCGGTGCGCCAAGCCCCGGTGTCGATGCCGATCCGGTTGCTGGTGACGACCGGCTCGCGGACGATGGTGTGACCGTGGACGACCACGACGCCGAGATCGCCGGGCTCGCTCAGGAACGGCTCACGGATGAACATCAGGTCCCGTCGTTCCTGGTGTTCGAGCGGCAGGCCCGGGCGAATCCCCGCGTGCACGAACAGGTAGTCGCCCTCGTTGTGCATGAAGACGAGCTTGTTCAGGAGTCGACGATGCGCTGGCGGCACCCGGCGGGCGAAGCGTTGGCGCAAGCGACCGATCGCTCCCGGTTCGGCCAGCGAGCCGATGACGTCGACGCCGTAGCTCTCCAGCGTCATGTCGCCACCCGCCGTCAACCATGGGAGTGGATCGCCCTCCTCGTCGAGGAACTGTTGCATCCACCAATCATGGTTGCCGCAAAGCAACACTCGCTCGAAACCTGCGGGCGGCGGATCGCACAGATGGTCGAGGACGCCGCGGCTCCAGCGGCCGCGGTCAACGTAGTCGCCGAGCATCACCAGAATCCGGCGCTCGCAGCCCCGAATGCCAGCCGCATCTTCTGCAATCCGCGATTCCAGGGCGATCAGCAGGTCCAGGCGGCCGTGGACGTCGCCGACGGCATACACGCGCGTGCCCGGCGCCACGGCGGCACGCGTCCCCCTTGTTTGTGGCACCTGCTCCTTGGTATGTCGCTCCGACCGGCGTTTGAGCCCGAAGTCGAACACGTTCCCACTCCGTCCTGGACGCTGGTCGCCCTGGCCTTTTGCTTTCGGGTGCGGCAAACAACTGCGTTAGGAATGACCGGGAAAGCCTTGATGGCAAGCCCGTTCTTGGATTCGCCTATGCGCTACGGTCGACGCAACCGCTGGTGTGGTGTGGCCGCTCTGGCGGTCGCTGGTCTCGCTTGGTGCGGGGTCGGCTGGACTGCGCTTGCACAGGAACTCGACGACTTCGAGCAGCGCGGCCTGCGCTTCGGCAAGTTCGACGTCTTCAGCGAGTTCGGTGTCACCGCGCTCTACACCGACAACATCTTCGCCGTTCCAGGCACCGGCGTGCCTGTGGGCGGTGGCGAATTGCGCGCCAAGCAGTCGGACTATGCTGCTATCGTCACTCCTGGCGTTCGTGTGCAATCGAACAGCCAGCGTCATGACGTCTTTCTCCAGGGGACTGCGGAACTCGCGCGGTACGACGAGTTCACCTCCCAGAACTACGACGACTTCACGGTCGAAGGCGGCGGCCAGTTCGATTTCACGCGGAACATGTTCGTCAGCGGCGTGGTTGGTTTCGATCGCGGCCACGACGACTCCACGGACCCCGACCGACGGTCGATCCTGCGGATATCCAAGTTCGACGTCTACCGCGGCGCCGCCCGCTTCTTCGCGCGCAGTCAGCGTACGTTCGTCCAACTCGACGGCCGAGCGGCCAGGCGTGAGTACGCACCGCTCGATCTCGCCGGCGTCAATCTCAACGCTGGTCGCGATCGGCTCAACGTCGCTACGTCGCTGCGCGTGGGCCACCAAGTCAGCCGTTCCTACGACCTCTTCACCACGTTCCGCTACCGAACCACGACCTTCGACGATACGCCTGGCCTCAGGGATCGCTCGTCGGACCGCTACGGCCTGCTGCTCGGCACGACCCTGGACCTGGATCGGCGGATCGAAGGCGAGTTCGCCGCCGGTGTCGAGTACGGGAGCTTCGCCGACGAGCGCGTCGACGATCAGTTCGGGTTCACGTTTTCCGCCGACCTCGACTTCATTCTCTCGCCGCGCTGGCTCCTCAACGTCCAGGGCGGGCAAGCGTTCGAGCCGACGGACTCACTTGTGAGCACCGGCCGTCTGCGCACCAATGCCTTGGCCGATCTGAGCTACATCGCCAGCCGGCGCTTGGTCACGTCGGCGTTCGTCGACTACGACCGCCTCGACGACATCGAGAGCCCCCGCATCGACGACACCGTCAGCGCCGGTGTCAGCGCGCAATACTCGGTCAATCGCTATCTTTCGTTCCGCGCCTCGTACGACTACACCCGCCGCACCTCCAACGAGACGCTACGAGAGTTCGACCGAAACCTGATCTTGTTTTCGGTCCTCGGGCGGTACTGAGTGGCACGCGCGCGGACCAGGGGATGGTCGTTGCCGCTCGTGGGCCTCGTGGCTCTCGTGCTCGGGGGTTGCACGGTCAGCGTGGGCAGTGAACCAGGCGCGGTCGACGCGACCACTGTCGATGGTGCCGGTCTCGCGCCGGGCGATCGGGTCGCGATCAAGGTGGAGGGGGAGCCCGATCTTTCGGGCGAGCACGAACTCGACCGCGATGGCATGGTCACCCTGCCGTTGGTCGGCGCCGTCGACGCGTACGGGCGGACGCCCAGCCAACTCCGAGACGACGTGGTTGCTGCACTCGCCGACGGCTATCTGCGCGATCCGCAGGTGACGGTCACGATGCTCGCGCACCGGCCCTTCTTCATCCAGGGTGCTGTCGCCAAACCCGGCAGCTATCCTTTCGAAGCCGGCATGACCCTCGCCGACGCGATCGATCGTGCCGGCGGCTCGGTGAGCACGGCCGATTCCTTGAGCCTGCGCCGCGGCGGCGTCGAACGGTTGGCCACGGTCGACGAGGCGCTTCGCCCTGGCGACATCATCGATCTTCAGGGGACTGCTGGATGAGGTCCGCCTCGAGCGGCGTCGGGCCGTCGTTTCGGGCCCGCGCTGCTTCGTGGCGCGATCTGGCCGGCGTTTACGCCGACCGGCGTGTGGTGGCTATCCTGTTTCTCGGCTTCTCGTCCGGGCTGCCGATCATGCTGATCGCCGGGACGCTCAGCACATGGCTGCGCGAGGCCGACGTTAGCCGTGCTGCGATCGGGCTCTTCGCCTTCGCCTTCGCACCCTACACCTTCAAGTTCGCTTGGGCGCCGCTGATGGACCGGCTGCCCCTGCCGCCGTTGACCACGTGGCTCGGCCGCCGGCGCGGCTGGATGCTGGCCGCGCAAGTCGGCCTCCTCGCTTCGGTGTATGCGCTCGGGCAGACCGATCCGGCGACGGGCCTCTACGTGGTGGCGCTGATGGCCGTGGCGGTGGCGTTCTTCTCGGCCAGCCAGGACATCGTGATCGATGCCTACCGCGTCGAGAGTTTGCCCGAAAGCAAGCTCGGCGCCGGTGCCGGTGTCGTCGTGCTCGGCTATCGGGTAGGCATGTTCGTCGCCACGTGGGGCGCGCTGCGCATCGCCGACGCGGCAAGTTGGGAAGCCGCCTACACGGTGATGGCCGGTTTCGTCCTGGTTGGCATGGTCACGGTTTTCGCCATCCCCGAGCCACCCGGATCGAGCTTCGGCCCAGCTGAAACGCGGCGCAGTGTCCGCGCCTGGGTCGAGGACGCCGTGGTGGCGCCGTTCCGCGATTTTTTCGCGCGCCACGGGCTCAGGGTCGCGGTCGTACTGCTGACGCTGGTCTCGGTCTACAAGGCCAGCGACGTCCTGCTGATGTTGCTCGCCAATCCCTTCTACATCGATGTCGGCTTCACGAAGGCGCAGATCGCCGACGTGACCAAGCTGTTCGGTGTCTGGATGACCATTGCCGGCGGATTGATCGGTGGTCTGGTGGTGTTCCGGGTGGGCCTCGTGAGCAGCATGATTCTGGCGGCCGTGCTGATGGCCGCCTCCAACCTGATGTTCGCATTGCTCGCTCTCGCCGGCCCGAACCTGCCGCTGTTCGTGCTGACGATCGCCGCGGAAAACCTGTCGGGCGGGCTCGGCACGGCGGTGTTCGTCGCGTTCCTGTCGAGCCTCTGCAACGTCGCTTACACTGCAGTGCAGTACGCGCTGCTGACGTCGTTCATGCAGCTCTTCGGCAAGTTCGTCATCGTCCCGTCGTCGGGCTTCTATGCCGATGCTGTCGGCTGGTTCTGGTTTTTCGTCAGTTCGACGGTGTTCGCGCTGCCGGCGTTGGTGCTGCTCTGGTGGCTTGCCCGCTACGGCCCGGAAATCAAGGTCGCGCGCCCCGAGCCTCTACCCGAATGATCGCTGCGGCCTGCTGAGCCGGGGAGGCTCTGGTCGTCCCAAGCGTTGGCGGCGGTGTTGGCCACCGTCATCTGCGTCGAACTGCCGACGCGCCGCCCATCACGCCTCGGCATCGCGATGGCATCCAGCATTTTTCATTCCGGGGGGCTGCATCACCAAGAACGGTTTCGATGGATGAATCTCCAGAAACATCAACCAAAACTAGCTTGGCACAGCCAGAGCAGTAGAGACGAACAACCAACGACCGAGCAGCAACATGGGTTTTTCAGTCATTTCAGTTTCGCCATCTTAGGTTTACGGCTCGTCGCTGGACGATGGATCGTGAACGCCGCCGGCGTTGCATGTTTGCAAGCCATCCTTGACCAGTGGCCGGGGCCATCGTTGCATGGCAGCCGTAGCGGCCGCATCGACGGCTGATGTCGAGCGCAAGCGGACCTCGGTCTTCGTGTGAGTCGCGTTTTGCCAAACTGGGAGCATCAAATGGTGAGCATTCGTAGCTTCGGCCTCGCGGCGATCACCGCGGCCGCGGCGCTGGTCGCCGGCGGCAGCGCCGACGCCCAACAGCAGTTCATCTCGATCGGCACCGGCGGTGTCACCGGGGTCTACTATCCGACCGGCGGCGCCATCTGCCGGTTGGTCAACCGTGACCGCAAGGAGCACGGCATCCGTTGTGCCGTCGAGAGCACCGGCGGGTCGGTCTACAACATCAACACCATCAAGGCCGAGGAACTGGAGTTCGGGGTCGCCCAGTCAGACTGGCAGCACCACGCCTACAACGGCACCTCGCGCTTCGCCGACAACCCGTTCCCCGAGATCCGGGCAGTCTTCTCCGTCCATCCGGAGCCTTTCACCCTCGTCGTCCGCGAAGGCAGCGGCATCGAGAGCTTCGAGGACCTCAAGGGCAAGCGGGTGAACGTCGGCAACCCAGGCTCGGGCCAGCGCGCCACCATGGAGGTGGTCATGGATGCGTACGGCATCGAGATGGAGGACTTCGCGCTCGCGACGGAGTTCGTTGGTGCCGAGATGCCGAAGCAGCTCTGTGACGGCAACATCGACGCCATGATCTACACCGTCGGCCACCCGGCAGCTGCGATCCAGGAAGCGACCACCACCTGCGATGCGGTGCTCGTGTCCGTCACCGGCGAGCCGATCGACCAACTGGTTGCCGACAATCCGTTCTATCGCGTCGCGACCATCCCCGGCGGTATGTACCGGGGCACCGACGAGGACGTCACCACCTTCGGCGTCGGCGCTACGTTCGTCACCCGCGCTGACGTTCCGGAAGAGGTCGTCTACGTGGTCTCGAAGGCGGTGATGGAAAACCTCGACGACTTCCGCAACCTGCACCCCGCGTTTGCCAACCTGCAGGCCGAGCAGATGGTGAAGGATGGCCTGTCCGCACCCTTGCACCCGGGCGCCGAGCGTGCCTTCACGGAACTGGGCTTGATGTAAGAGCCGTCAGGGCGGGGACGTAGGGCCCCGCCCGTTATCTTGGCCGGGGGAGCACGCCATGGCGAGTGAAGGAACCATGGGCGATGCCCGTTCGGCCGACGCCGAAACGCTCGTCGCCCAAGCCGATACCGGCGCGCGCACGGCTGCCGGTTGGCAGGGACGGACGATCTTCGGCCTTTGTTTGGCGTGGTCGATCTTTCAGCTCTACATCGCGTCCAAGCTGCCCTCGGCGCTAGCGACCGCCACCGGCATCAGCGACTTCGCCAACATCGTCGCGCAGGCGCGATACGTTCACCTCGCCTTTGCCATCGCGCTCGCCAGCTTGGCGTTTCCGCTGTTCCGCTCGGCGCCACGCGATCGGATTCCGCTCTACGACTGGGCGTTGGCCGGGCTTGGCGTCGCGGCCTGTCTCTATCTGATCGTCTTCCGTTTCGAGATCGCCGATCGCCCCGGCCTCTGGACGACCACTGACGTCGCGGTCTCGATGGTAGGCGTCGCGGTTTTGCTTATCTCGGTCTACCGTTCGCTCGGCCTCCCGCTGACCGCCATCGCCCTGATCTTCTTGGGTTTCACGCTGTTCGGCGGCCGCTTCGAATGGGTCAGCAACGTCACCAACTACGGCGGTTCGTCGTTCACCAAGGCGATGGGCCATTTCTGGATGCAGACCGAGGGCGTGTTCGGCGTTGCGCTCGGCGTGTCGACGACGATGATCTTCCTGTTCGTGCTGTTCGGTGCGTTGTTGGAGCGTGCCGGCGGCGGCAACTGGTTCATCAAAGTCGCGATCGCGCTGCTCGGCGCCTTGCGCGGCGGCCCGGCCAAGGCCTCGGTCCTGTCGTCGGCGATGACTGGGATGATTTCCGGTTCGTCGATCGCCAACACGGTCACCACCGGTACCTTCACCATCCCGCTGATGCGGCGCATCGGCTTTCCCGCGGAGAAGGCTGGCGCGGTCGAGGTCGCCTCGTCGACCAACGGTCAGCTGACGCCTCCGGTCATGGGTGCGGCCGCCTTCTTGATGGTCGAATACGTCAACATTCCGTACATCGAGGTCATCAAGCACGCCTTCCTGCCGGCGGTCGTCTCTTACATCGCCCTCCTCTACATCGTGCACCTGGAGTCGCTCAAGCTCGGGCTGAAGGGTCTGGAGAAGCCGGGACGGACGATCACCGTTCCCTTGATCTTGCTGCTCTTTTTGACTGGCTTCTTGGCGATGGCGGCGGTCACCGCGTTGGTCATCCTGGTCCGGTTGGTGCTGGAACCCTTGATGCCGGGCGATTCGGTTTATGCCGCTTTGGCGTTGCTCGCCATTGCCTACGTGGCTCTCGTCTGGTTGTCGGCGCGGTTCCCGGACCTGCGCGTCGACGACCCGAACGCGCCGGTCGTGCAGGCGCCAAGGCTCACGCCCACCTTGTTCGGCGGGCTCTATTTCGGGCTGCCGATCTTCGTGCTGGTGTGGAATCTGATGGTCGACACCGGCCCGCTCGATCGGTTGTCGCCGGCACTTTCCGCGTTCTGGGCGACGATCGTGATGATCGTGGTCATGCTGACCCATCGACCGCTCAAGCATCTCTTCCGCGGCGACGCCGACGTCGTTCACCAGGCGACGCGCGGCTGGGGCGACTTCGTCGACGGGCTGGTCTTTGGTGCCCGCAACATGATCGGCATCGGCGTCGCCACCGGTGCCGCGGGCATCATCGTCGGCACGATCTCGCTGACCGGTGCCCACCAGATCATCGGTCAGGTGATCGAGACCATTGCCGGCGGCAACCTGATGATCCTCTTGGTCCTGGTCGCGATCCTCAGCCTGATCCTCGGCATGGGGCTCCCGACGACCGCCAACTACATCGTCGTCTCGTCGCTGATGGCGCCAGTGATCGTCAGCGTCGGCGCCCAGTCTGGCCTCGTCGTCCCGCTGATCGCCGTTCACATGTTCGTCTTCTACTTCGGCATTCTTGCCGACGACACCCCACCCGTGGGGCTCGCGGCCTATGCCGCTGCGGCGATCTCTCGGGGCGACCCGATCAAGACCGGCGTCCAGGGATTCATGTACGACATTCGAACGGCGCTCCTGCCGTTCCTGTTCATCTTCAACACCGACCTGCTGCTGATCGACGTCGGCCTGCTTCAGGCGATTTACGTTTTCTTCACCGCGCTGGTGGCAATGCTGTGCTTTGCCGCCGCGACACAGGGCTACTTCGTTGCGCGCTGTCGGCTGTGGGAGGTCGTTGCGCTGTTGCTGGTTGCGTTCACACTGTTCAGACCGGGCTACTGGTTGGATTGGGTGCAGCCGCCCTACCAGGTTGCCCAGGGTACCGCCGCCCTCGAAGCCGTCGCCGCGCAGCCCGTCGACGAAACGATCCGTCTGGTGATCGAGGGCCCCGATTTCGATACCGGTCGGCCTCAGCGGACGACGTTGGCGCCGGAGCTGGGGCCTGCGGGTGACGGCTTGGCGCGGTTGGACGCCGCCGGCCTTCCGGTCCTCGAGGATGGCGAAATGCTGCTGCTCGAAGAGCCCTTTCCCGGCACGCCGTTCTTCGAGCAGTTGATCGACGCCTACGACTTCTACGGCGACCAACCGGTCCGCATCGTCCGCTCCGAGGTCGAAGCGAGCCGGATGCCGAAGGAGATCTTTTTCCTGCCCGCGTTCCTGCTGCTCGGGCTCGTCGTCCTGGTCCAAGACCGGCGCAAGACCCAAGCACCCTTCTGAGGAGCGGTGGCCATGTATCGATCGATCCTGTTGCCCGTCGACCTGGAGGCGGCGACGGGCAAGCGGCGGGCGCTCAACGTTGCCGTGGACCTAGCTGCACATTGGCAGGCGAAGCTCCACGTCATGACGGTCGTGCCCGATTTCGGGATGTCGATCGTCGGCTCGTTCTTCGACGACGGCTTCGCCGACCGGGTGGCGGCCGACGTCGTCGGCAAGCTGGAGGCGTTCGTCGACGAGCACGTTCCGGCCGGCTTGGCCGTCACCCGCGAAGTCGCCCGTGGCAGCATCTACGACGGTGTCCTCCGCGCGGCCGTCCAGCGATCCTGCGATTGCATCGTCATCGGCTCGCATCGGCCGGCGCTGCAGGACTACCTGCTGGGGCCGAACGCGGCGCGCGTGGTGCGCCATGCCAAATGCTCGGTGGTCGTCGTCCGTCCTTGACGTCCGAACCGGCCAACTGCCCTCTGGCGTGTGCTCTGGGCAACGCCTAGGAAGAGCGTCACCGGCGCTCGGCCGGCTTCGTGAACCTCTGCCTGCGGCGACTGCCTCGTCTTCTCGATGACCCATCCGTTCCCCTTCTCCGCCATCGTCGGCCAAGACGAGATGAAGCTGGCGCTGCTGGTCGCAGCCGTCGACCCGTCGGTCGGCGGCGTGCTCGTCTTCGGCGATCGGGGCACCGGCAAGTCGACAGCCGTCCGCGGGCTTGCCGCCCTATTGCCGCCGATGACCGTGGTGAAAGGCTGCCGCTACGGCTGCGATCCGACTGCCGACCCGGCATCCTGCACCGAAGACTGCCCGCGGCGGCGCGCGACCGGTGCCGTCAAGACCGCGCGGGTGACGGTTCCGGTCGTCGACCTGCCGCTCGGCGCCACCGAGGATCGGGTGGTCGGCGCCCTCGACTTGGAGCGCGCGTTGAGCCACGGCGAGAAGGCCTTCGAGCCGGGCCTGCTGGCGCGCGCCCATCGCGGCTTTCTCTACATCGACGAAGTGAACCTGTTGGAGGATCACCTCGTCGACTTGCTCTTGGACGTTGCGGCCTCCGGCGAAAACGTCGTCGAGCGTGAAGGCGTCAGCCTCCGCCATCCGGCGCGCTTCGTTCTGGTCGGTAGCGGCAATCCTGAGGAAGGCGAACTAAGGCCGCAGCTGCTCGACCGGTTCGGTCTGTCGGTCGAAGTAAAAACGCCTACGGACTTGCGGACCCGCGTCGAGGTCGTCCGCCGGCGCGACGCCTTCGAACGCGATCCTGCGGTCTTCGTCGCCAAACAGAAGCGCGCCGACGGAACGGTCCGCAAGCGCTTGCAACGGGCCCGCGAGCGGCTGGGCAGCGTGCGCGTGGCCGACGCCGCATTGGAGCGGGCGGCTCAGCTTTGCATGGCGCTCGGCACCGACGGGCTCCGCGGCGAGCTGACGCTCATCCGAGCGGCCCGGGCGCTCGCCAGCTTGGAGAACGACGTCGAGGTGACGGATGTTCACCTGCGCGCCGTCGCAGCACCGGCACTCCGCCACCGGCTGCGGCGCAACCCGCTCGACGATGCCGGCTCGACGACCCGCGTCGAACGAGCGCTTACGGAGCTGTTCGCCGCGTGAGCGACGAGCCGACGTTGGAACTGGCGCCTTGGGGCAATGCGTGCCTCGCGGCCATGCTGTTTGCCGTCGACCCGGCGGGCACCGGCGGTGTGTTGCTGCGCGGTTTGTCCGGCCCGGTACGCGACCGTTGGCTGGCGCTGCTCCGCACCTTGCTCGGCGACGACGTGCCGCTGCGCCGGTTGCCGCTTCACGTGACCGACGACCGCCTGCTCGGCGGACTCGATCTCACCCGGACGCTCCAGGCTGGGCGGCCGATCGCCGAACGCGGCTTGCTCGCGGAAAGCGACGGCGGGGTCGTCGTCGCGGCCATGGCCGAGCGGTTGGAAGCCTCGACCACGGCGCAGCTCGGTGCAGCGCTGGACCGGGGCGAGGTGGTCTTGGAGCGCGACGGACTGACCTCGCGGTTCCCGGCTCGGCTGGGTGTCGTCGCGTTGGACGAGGGCCTCGAGCCTGACGAACGCGCGCCGGCGGCACTGGCCGATCGGTTGGCCTTCCATGTCGATCTGACGCCGCTCACCTTGCGGGAAACGGTCGATCTCGGGGTGGACCCGGCCGAGGTGGCGGCGGCGCGGCGGCTTGTGCCCGACGTGGCGGTGGCACCCGAGATCGTCGAGGCGCTCTGCAAGGCGGCAATGGCGCTGGGTGTCGTCTCGCTGCGGGGCCCGATCCTGGCGCTACGTGTCGCGCGGGCCGCAGCCGCCTGCGAGGGGCGCACCGATGTCGAGCCAGCCGACGTCGCCGTTGCCGCTCGGCTGGTCCTGGCCCCGCGCGCGACCATGTGGCCGAGCGACGAAGCACCGGCCGACGAGCCACAGCCCGAGGCCGAGGACGAAGAACGGGACGACGAGGGCGCGCCGCCCGCCCAAGAGCTCGACCGGCCGCTCGACGACGTGGTGCTGGAAGCGGCGATGGCAGCCATTCCCGAAGGATTGCTGGCGCTGTTGCGGGCAGGGGATCCGGTGCGCCTGCAAAGTGCCGGTCACGGCGCCGCCGGTGCGAAGAAGACGTCGAAGCTGCGCGGTCGTCCGCTCGGCACGAGGCGTGGCGAGCCGACCGGCGGCAAGCGGCTGAGCGTGGTCGAGACCTTGCGTGCCGCAGCACCCTGGCAACCGCTTCGTCGGAGCCAGCGGCCGAACCGCGCCAATGCTGGGGTCGACGTCCGTTCGGACGACTTCCGCATTCGGCGGTTCGCCGACCGCACGGAGAGTACCGCGATCTTCGTCGTCGACGCGTCAGGCTCGTCCGCGCTGCATCGATTGGCCGAAGCCAAAGGCGCCGTCGAACTCCTGTTGGCCGACTGCTACGTCCGCCGTGACCGCGTTGCGCTCGTCGCCTTCCGCGGCAAGAGCGCCGAACTCGTCCTGCCGCCGACGCGGTCGCTGGTGCGCGCCAAGCGCAGCTTGGCCGGCTTGCCCGGCGGCGGTGGCACGCCCTTGGCGACGGCCATCGACGCTGCCATGGCGCTGGCCGAGCTGGTCCGGCGACAAGGGCAAACGCCGGTGCTGGTCTTCTTGACCGACGGGCGCGCCAATGTCGGGCGCGATGGCGTCGGCGGTCGGGCGCACGCGCAGGCCGACGCGGACTTGGCAGCGAGCGCTTTGGCGGCGCTGGGCGCGTCGTCACTGTTGATCGACACCGCGCCCAAGCCGCAACCGCAGGCTGCGACGCTGGCCACCAAGATGCAGGCGCGCTACCTCGCGCTACCGCACGCGGATGCAACGGCGGTGTCGGCCGCCGTGCGGGCCAGTGGCGTCATGGAGGCACGGCCTTGATGTACTGCGCACCGGAACGTCCGGACTGGGAACGCGAGGGTCGCGACTGGCCCAACCGTAGCGCCAGCCGATTCGTCGACGCCGGTGGACTGAGTTGGCACGTCCAGGAGATGGGCGAGGGTGCCACCATCCTTTTGATCCATGGCACCGGTGCTGCGACCCATTCCTGGCGTGACGTGACGCCGCTGTTGGCTGACCGCTTCAACGTCGTGGCGGTCGATTTGCCCGGCCACGGGTTCACGAGCCATCCGCCCTTCTGGCAACTCGGCCTGGGTGACATGGCCGCCGCCGTCGACGCCCTGCTGACGGCCCTGGGCCGGGCGCCCGAAGTCGTGGTCGGCCACTCGGCGGGTGCCGCCATTCTCGCGAAGATGGTGATCGACGATCGCCTCTCGCCCAGACTTCTGGTCAGTCTCAACGGCGCCTTCTTGCCCTATGGCGGCGCCATGGGTCCGATCGCGTCGCCGCTTGCCAAGGCACTCTTCATGAATCCGGTCATGCCGCGCTTGTTCGCCTGGGGGACCAACCGGCGCGGTGCGGAACGGATGATCACCGGTGTAGGCTCGACGATCGATCCGGAAGGCGTCGAGCTCTACACGCGGTTGGCCAAGCGACCCGCGCATGTCGGCGCCGCCTTGGGCATGATGGCCAGTTGGGACCTGGCGAGCCTCAAGTCGCAGCTGCCTCTGGTCGACGTTCCGGTCCTGCTGGTGGTCGGCGAAGCCGACGAGGCGGTCGCGCCGAGCGAGGCTGACGTCGTCGCGAAGCTGCTGCCCCACGTTCGCATACAGCGCCTGCCAGGGCTTGGTCATTTGGCTCACGAGGAGGCGCCGGACGTGGTCGTCGAGGTGATCGTCGATGCTATCGAAAGGCTAGGTTCAAACCCTTAGGTCCGGCTTGGCCCGTGATCGTCAGGCATGATAGACGTCAATGCATGTTGACAGAAACGCCGCTCCGCAACGATCCGGACACCGTTTCCGACGAGCGGCCCCACGCCGTCGTCATCGGTAGCGGTTTCGGGGGACTGGCGGCGGCGGTCCGGTTGGGCGCACGCGGCTACCGGGTCACGGTCCTCGAGAAGCTCGATGCGCCCGGCGGTCGCGCCTACGTGTTCCGTCAGGACGGCTTCACTTTCGACGCCGGGCCGACGATCATCACCGCGCCCTTCGTGCTCGAGGACCTGTGGCGGTTGGCCGGTCGGCGCCTGCAGGACGACGTGGACCTCGTCAAACTCGACCCGTTCTACAAGCTGCGGTTCGCCGACGGCACGTGGATGTCGTGCAACGACGACCCGGCCGACATGCGTGCCGAGGTGGCACGCCTCTCGCCTGACGACGTGCCTGGCTACGAACGGCTGCTCGCCAAGAGCGAGGCGATCTTCAAGGTCGGCTTCGAGGAGTTTGCCCACGTCCCGTTCAATTCGCTGTGGGACATGGTCAAGGTCCTCCCTGGCTTCGTCTCGTTGCGCGCCGACCGAAGCGTCTACGGTTTGGTGAAGAGGCACGTTCGCGACGAGCGGCTGCGCATTGCCTTCAGCTTCCATCCCCTGTTCATCGGTGGCAACCCGCTGCGCGCGACCGCGCTCTACCATCTGATCGCGCACCTCGAGAAGGAGTGGGGCATCCGCTACGTCCGTGGTGGCACGGGCCAGCTGGTCCAGGGATTGGTCAAGCTGATCGAGGGGCAGGGCGGCTCGGTTCGTTGTCGCCACGACGTCAAGGCGATCACCTTGCGTGACCGCCGTGCGACGGGCGTTCAGCTCGCATCCGGCGAGACCATGCGCGCCGACATCGTCGTTTCGAATGCCGACAGCGCCTGGACCTATCAGCACCTGCTGCCGGCAGGCGCTAGCCGCCGCTGGACCGCGCGGCGCGTTGCCCGCTCGAGCTTCTCACCTGGTGTGTTCGTTTGGTACTTCGGAACCAACCGTCAGTATAGCGAAGTCGACCATCATACGATCCTGATGGGACCGCGCTACGAAGGGTTGTTGCGCGACATCTTCAGACACAAACGCCTCACCGACGACTTCAGTCTCTACGTGCATCGGCCGTCGGCGACGGACGAGAAGGTGGCGCCGCCGGGTTGCGATGCGTTCTATGTGCTGTCGGTCGTGCCCAACCTGGCGGGCGGCGTCGACTGGACTCGTGAAGCCGAGCCCTATCGCCGCAAGATCGAAGCGTATCTGGAAGAGACACTGCTCCCCGGCCTCGGCAATGCGGTCGTGACGTCGCGCGTTTCCACGCCGCTGGACTTCGCGCACCGTCTCAATGCGCCTCAAGGCGCGGCGTTCGGATTGGAGCCGTTGCTCACGCAGAGCGCTTGGTTCCGCCCATGCAATCGTAGCGAAGACGTGGAGCGCTTGTACTTGGTCGGCGCCGGCACGCATCCCGGCGCCGGTGTGCCTGGTGTCATCTCGTCAGCGCGCGTCCTCGACGCATTGGTTCCCGATGCCACAGCCCTCGTCTGAGTTTCTGCACGCTTCGGCGCAGGACCGCGCTCACTGCCGGGCGATGATCCGCACCGGCTCGAAGAGCTTCTTTGCCGCTTCGCTCGTACTGCCACAGCCTGTCCGGGAGCCGGCCTACGCGCTCTACGCGTTCTGCCGGATGGCCGACGATACGGTCGATCTCGGCGGCGGCCGTCACGGTGCGGTCGAGCGTCTCCGCGAACGTCTCGATCGCATCTACGCGAACCGTCCGGCGCCGAGCGCCGTCGACCGCGCGCTCACGGACGTGGTTCACCGCTTCGCTTTGCCGCGCCAACTGCTCGACGCGCTGATCGAGGGTCTCGCCTGGGACGCCGACGGACGCCGCTACGAGACGTTGGCGGAACTCCGTGCCTACGCAGCGCGGGTAGCAGCGACCGTCGGAGCGATGATGACGCTCTTGATGGGCGTGCGCGAGCCCGCGGTGATCGCCAGGGCGTGCGACCTCGGCGTCGCCATGCAACTGACCAACATCGCCCGCGACGTCGGCGAGGATGCCCGTGCCGGCCGCATCTACCTGCCTTTGGTCTGGCTGCGTGAAGCCGGTGTGGAGCCTGACCATTGGCTCGGCGATCCGCAATTCGACGACCGGATCGCCGCGGTGGTCCAACGCCTGCTGGACGAGGCCGATCTGCTCTACGAGCAGGCGACATCGGGGATCGCCGACCTGCCGCTCGCCTGTCGCCCGGGGATCCACGCCGCGCGTCTGCTTTATGCGGAGATCGGTCGCGAATTGGAGCGCCAAGGACGCGACTCGATCACCCGGCGGGCCGTGGTGTCGGGCCGTCGCAAGGCTTGGTTGATGACCCAGGCCGTCGTCGATGCGGTGCTGACGGGCGGCCACGAGCCGTTTCCCTCGCTCGACGAAGTGCAATTTCTGGTCAGGGCCGTCGCCGACGGTCAACCTCCGCCCAGTGGCGCAAACGGTCCGTGGCAATCGTTCGATCGTCGCTTGGTCGGCGTCATCGACCTGCTCACCAGGTTGGAGGAGCGCAAGCGCAGCGAACGGGCGATGGCCAGGGTCTGAGCATCGCCTCCGACCATCAACTCCAGGTACGAGGCATTCGGAACGGCAGCAGAACCTGCACCCACCGGGCGCGGAAGCGATCCAGCATCAAGCTTTCGTGCATTGCGTCGACCGACGCGCCGAACAGTCGTTGGTTGACCACCGAGCGTGCGTAGAAGGGGGTGTCTTCTAGGGTGCGGCGGACGGTCGCCGATCCTTCGCTTTGGGTCCAGCGATCCACGCGCCAGCCAGTGCGGGGTAGCTGCGCCCGTGGTGGTGGGTCGAAGCGGCTGACGTTGCCGCGTTCGTCGACGCGAAATCCGAGGGCCTGGTCGTCGCCCTGCTTGGTCACGACATCGTAGAGGATAGCCGCGCCGTCGGCGAGCCGCGCGCGCGACCAATGCCAACGTGCGAAGTCGACCTCCAACGCCCGCTGGCCCCAATTCGTGTCGAGATAGCCCTCACCTGACCAGCGGCGCTGCGGCTGGGTCATCGTCACTTCGACCCGCGCCATCGGCGCGATCGGGAGCCAGCGATGGCCGCCGGCTTCGCTCAACAGGACGGCGGCGTCAGTCAAGACCGTCGGCTCCAGCCGGATCGTCCCGCGGATGGGGAATGGAAGAGGTGCCCCGACCTCGGCGATGTCGATGGTCAAAGCGGTGCCGTCCCAACACATCGCGCTCGGGCCGATCTGCAGCCGATCGGGCGCCCGCTCCAGGGCGGAGCGGCGTCGTTCGGTCATTGCCCAGCGCTTGCCACCGTCGCCGTACAGCGCGACGTTGAGGGCGACATGGTCGAAGGCGTCCCGCCGGCGCGACCAAGCGTAATAGGGTGAGAAGACCGAGCCGATCAGCGCGATGACGGTGAGGCCGGAACGGCCGTCGTCGCTGAGGGCGTCGACGTACCACCAGCGATAGCCCGCGGGGTCCACCGGTGTGTTGAAGCGAGGTCGGCGATCGTGCTCGCTGCGGCCAGTCGGCCCGACACCGCTGCCATCGGCACGCCCGGTCCTGGATGCGTGCTGCCGCCCGCCAGGAACAGGCCCGGCACCCGGCTCACCGAGCCCGGTCGTTGGAACGACGCCCGCCATCCGTGGCTCGCCCGCCCGTAGAGTGCGCCCCCCGTCGCCGGGAACAGGCGCTCGAAGTCCGCCGGCGTCGTGACCACCGTCCGTTCCGGTCGGCGACCGATCCGAAGACCCAGGCGTTCCATGTGATTGAAGGTCCGCTCGGCGCATGCATCGATCTCCGCGGTGGTGAAGGCGCGCCGGTCGCCGGAGGGAGGTGCGTTGACCAGGCACAAAAGCCGTTCCGGCCCGGTCGGTCCAGGGTCCTCGCGGTCGTCCCGATCCTGCGCGCAGACGTAGACGGTTGGCTCCAGCGGCAGGCGGTCCGCGGCGAACACCGCATCGAACTCCTCCGCGTAGTCGGCCCCGAAGAAAACGTTGTGGCGGACCAGCGGAAAGCCGTCCGTCGTCGCCGTCATTGCCCAGGTCGCCGCCGAGAGCGAGCGGGCCCGTGCCGGCACCGCGGGAGCCGCGTCGCGCACGGCCGGGCCGAACGCACCTCGTCCGAAGCTGCCGACATCGCCGTTGGCGACCACCGCAGCAGCATCCAAGATCTCGCCGGACGCCAGCTCGACGCCGGCAGCACGGCCACCGTCGACGACGATCCGGGCGACGTGCGTATCGTAGCGGAAGGTCGCACCGAGGCTGCCGGCCAGATCGGCGAGTGCTCGTGCCAGGCAATGCATGCCGCCGTCGACCGACCACACGCCAGCCTGTTCGACGTGGGCGACGAGCATCAGCGTGGCCGGCGTGCGGAAGGGCGACGAGCCGACATAGGTCGCATAGCGACCGAACAACTGCCGCAGCCGCGGGTCCGAGAAGTGTTTGGTCAAGCCGCTCCAGAACGTGCCGAACGGTCTCAGGGCGAGCAACGCGCCGACGCCCTTCGGTAAGACCCGGCCCGTCAGTTGCAGCATGTTCGGCTTGGTGGCGCGGATGAAGGTGTCGTCGAGGGCCGAGAAGATGCGGTGGGTGCGTTCGCAGAACGCGCGATAGCCCGCAGCCTCCGCGGCGCCGGCGAAGTCGCCGATGGCGTCGGCGGACCGGTTGACGTCAGCGAACAGGTCGAGCCTGGCGTCGTCCCGCCAAGCGTGTCGTGCCAGAACCTCCAGCCTTCGCGTTTTGACATGGTCGTCGAACCGCGCGCCCGCATCCTCGAACAGGCGGTCGAACAGGCTGCGCATGGTGAAGACGGTCGGTCCACCGTCGAGGTGCGTCTCGCCAATGGCGATCTGGCGCATTTTGCCACCCGGTTCGGGGGCCTTCTCCAGGACCGTCACCGGAACGCCCTGGCGGGCCAAGTCCACGGCGCAGACCAATCCGCCGATGCCGGCGCCGATGACGACCACCCGATCCCGGTCCGCCACATCACCTCCCACGACCGAAAGGCCAAATTGTATCAGGCGGATGCTGTCTATATGAAATGACATTAGTCGATGTCAGCCCAGGCTGACGCATCGTCTCATCGAGATCGTGCCACCAGGGAGGCCACCATGGTTGCCGTTGCGCGGATCGAGCAAGCCCTCGATCGAGCTGTTCGCACCGCGACCGCGAGCGGTTGCCCGCCCAAGTTGTCCGCTGCCTTGCGTTACGCCGTGTTTCCTGGCGGCGCGCGGGTCCGCCCGCGGCTCTGCCTCGCGGTCGCCGGCGCCTGTGGAGATGATCGCCCAGTCCTTTCCGACACCGTGGCGGTCGCGATCGAGCTGCTGCACTGCGCATCCCTGGTTCACGACGATCTGCCGTGCTTCGACGATGCGGAAACCCGCCGCGGCAAGCCGTCGGTCCATCGCAACTTCGGTGAGCCGGTTGCGGTCCTCGCCGGCGACGCGTTGATCGTGCTGGCGTTCCAGCGCCTCGGGCAGTGCGTCGCCGAGGCACCGGATCGGGTTGCGCTGATGCTGGCGGCCGTTTCAGAGGGCGTCGGTGCGCCACATGGGATCGTCGCTGGCCAGGCGTGGGAGAGCGAACCGTTGGCGGTTCTTCAGACGTATCAGCGCGCCAAGACCGGCTCGCTGTTCGTCGCCGCGACCGTTGGCGGCGCGGCCGCCGCCGGTGCCGACGGTACCGAATGGGCCGATCTCGGTGAACGGTTGGGCGAGGCCTACCAGGTGGCCGACGATCTCCATGATGCGGCGGCCGCCGACGACGAGTTGGGCAAGCCGACCGGCCAGGACGCCCGACTGCATCGGCCGAGCGCCGCTCAGGAGCTCGGCGTCGACGGCGCCGTCCGCCGGCTGCAGGGGCTGGTCGAAGCGGCAGTCTCGTCGATCCCGGCCTGCCCGCGACGCGGTGACCTGGAGACGTTGGTTCGTCTGGAAGCCAAGCGCCTCGTGCCGAAGAGTCTCGCCGCCGTAGCGGCCTGACTGCGCGGGCAGCGAGGTCGGCGACGACCTGCGTTCGGAACTACGAGGAGCGCTGGCTCTGGCGACGATCATGCCGGTAACGGGCGGTTCGATGGTGGAGCGCTGGTACGCGTTCCGCGATCGGTTGCTGCGTAGCGCCGGTTTTCAGCGTTGGGCGGCGCGGTTTCCGCCTACCAAGTGGATCGCGCACCGGCGCTCGCGCGAGCTGTTCGATCTCTGCGCGGGCTTCGTCTATTCGCAGGTGCTGCACGCCTGCGTCCGCCTCGGCCTGTTCCAGGCGTTGCAGGGCGGGCCGCAGACGGCGGCGGAACTCGGGGCTCGGCTTGGGCTGGACGAGGCGGCGGTCGACCGACTGGCGCGCGCTGCGGTATCGCTGCGTTTGCTGCGCCGGGCCCGGGGCGGCCGCTACGGGCTCGGCGAGCTCGGTGCCGCGCTCTTGGGCAACCCAGGGGTGCTCGCGATGATCGAGCACCACGAAATGCTCTATGCGGACCTCCAGGATCCCGTCGCCCTGCTTCGTGGCGACGCGGGCCCGGGGCGCTTGGCAGCCTATTGGTCCTACGCCAAGGCATCGTCGCCGCGCGAGCTCGACGACGAGCGGGTCGCTGCGTACTCGACGTTGATGGCGACGTCGCAACCGCTCATCGCCGACGACATCCTCGACACGGTCGATCTCTCCAGCCGTCGCCGCCTACTGGACGTGGGTGGTGGCGAGGGCGCGTTTCTCGCGACCGTCGCCGCGCGGCTTCCGGACCTGCAGCTGACGCTGTTCGACCTGCCGCCGGTCGCGGCACGTGCCCAGGCGCGATTCGCTGCAGCAGGGCTGGGTGACCGCGCGACGGCCGTCGGTGGCGATTTCCTCAAGGATTCGCTGCCGACCGGCGCCGACGTCGTGTCGTTGGTTCGGGTCGTTCACGACCACGACGACGAGGCGGTTCTCGGGCTGTTGCGCGCGGTTCGCCGTGCCTTGCCGCCGAACGGCCTCTTGGTCGTGGCCGAGCCGATGGCCGACACGCCGGGCGCGGAACCGATCGGCGAGGCGTACTTCGGATTCTACTTGTTGGCGATGGGCTCGGGACAGCCGCGCACCCCGGCCGCATTGGCGTCTTTGCTACGTCAAGCCGGGTTCGGTGAGCCCCGCTGGCTGCGCGCGCCAAGGCCGCTTTTGACCCGCGTTCTGGTGGCGCAGCCGGCACCTGAGGTACTGTAAGTCCAACTTGACAGCCATAGTCGTAAAGATAGTCTGACAAGCGCCGTGCCGGCGGTCATTATGACGGTCCGCCGCTGACATGCCGCCTTTGGGAGGTCCTGCATGCAAACGATGGCCGTCGTTATGGAGGCCCCAGGTCGCTTGGCATTCACCAAGCTCGATCTTGCCGACGCCAGCGCCGAAGACGTCGTCGTCGATGTCGAGTGGAGCGGGATCAGCACAGGCACCGAGCGGTTGCTGTGGTCCGGCCGCATGCCTTCCTTCCCCGGAATGGGCTATCCGCTGGTTCCGGGCTACGAGTCCGTCGGACGCGTGCGCCATGCGGGTGACCGCTCCGGACGCCGGTCCGGCGAGCGCGTGTTCGTGCCGGGCGCTAGGTGTTTCGGCGACGTCCGTGGGTTGTTCGGCGGTGCCGCGGCCACGGTGGTCGTTCCGGGGTTCCGCGCAGTGCCGGTAGACGACGGCTTGGCAGAACATGGCGTGCTGTTGGCCCTGGCGGCCACGGCGCACCACGCCATCGTCAAAGGCGGGCATTTGGTTCCCGACCTGATCGTCGGCC